>JBJMGP010000188.1:0-29519 GCA_045807865.1 Pyrinomonadaceae bacterium | reverse complement strand
GAGGAGCTCGACGCGCTCGATCCTGGCTGCTTGGAGAATTTCGAAAGAGCCTACGTGTTAAGCCCCGCGGCCGACTTGCAGGAAGAGCCGGACGAAGAGGCGGCGGAAGCGGTACAGGAATCCCTCTCCGGCCTCCACGCGAAACTGTATGTCGCCGACGCCGGATGGAAGGCGCGCGTCTGGACCGGCTCCGCCAACGCCACCGACGCGGCTTTCAACGGTAACGTCGAGTTCCTCGTCGAACTCGTGGGGGAAAAGAGCGGGTGCGGTGTCAACGCTTTCCTCTCCCAAGCGCAGGGCCAGACCAGCTTCAGGGACATGCTGCAAGAGTTCACCCCGTCTGAGCAGCCGCCCGACTCGGAAATGAGACGGCTCGAGCGGTTGGCCCACCGGGCGCGACGAGAATTAGCCACCGCCGGGTTTACAGCACACATCAGCCCGTCTGATCAGGCGGACGCTTATCAAGTGTCACTGCGTTTACGGGAAGGTGCTTCCTTGAGTTTTCCTTCCGAGACGACGACGCGGTGCTGGCCCATCACCTTGCACGAGGCGGCGTCGATCACCCTGACGGCGGCTTCGGGCGAGGTGGCGACATTCGGCCCAGTCTCCTTCGAAGCCATCACCTCATTCTTCGCTTTTGAAGTTTTGGCGACTGACGGCGAGCGGCAGGCGGCCGCCCGCTTCGCGCTTAACGTCCCGTTGGAGGGCGCCCCTTCCGACAGACAAGAACGCATTTTGCGCTCGTTGCTGAAGAGCAAAGACAGCGTCCTCCGCTTCATCCTCTTCCTCCTCGCGGAAGGAGGGGCGGACGCCGCGGCCATATTGCTCGCTGCCCGCGCGCAGCTTTCGGGAAAAGAGAGCCGGGGTGGAAACGGCTTCGAGTTTCCCCTCTTTGAAATTTTAGTGCGTGCCTTAGACCGCGATCCGGCGAAGCTTGATCAGGTCGCGCGCCTAGTAAACGACTTGCGGAAATCTCCGGAGGGACGGCAACTCCTGCCCGAAGGATTCGATTCCGTGTGGGAGCCGGTCTGGGCCGCGCGCGAAAGGTTGAGCAGATGAAAGCGAACCCCCCTCGCCTCGACGCCGATTCCGTTCTCAAGGGGCTGAAAGATTTTCAGCGAAGGACGGTGGACTACGTCTTCCGCCGGCTTTACCTCGACGACCCCCCGGCGCGGCGCTTCCTGGTCGCCGACGAGGTGGGACTCGGTAAGACGCTCGTCGCCAGGGGGGTAATCGCCAAGGCCATCGAGCAACTGCGGGGTAAGGTCTCGCGCATCGACATAGTTTACATCTGCTCCAACGCCGACATCGCCCGCCAGAATATCAACCGGCTGAACGTCACGGGCGGCGAAGATTTCGAATTGGCCTCCCGCATTACGCTGCTCCCGATCATGCTGCATGACCTCAAGCATAAACCCCTCAACTTCATCTCCTTTACGCCGGGCACGTCGTTCGACCTGAAGAAGAATCTCGGCATCGGCAGCGAGCGCGCCCTGCTCTATTGGCTGCTGAAGAGGGCGTGGCACTTGAGCGGCACCGGCCCCCTTAACCTCTTACAGGGGAATGCCGGGGTCGAGGGGTTCCGGCACCGGGTAAATTCGTTCAACCACAACCACCAGATCGACGAGTCGCTGGCCGGCGAGTTTGCGCGGGCCCTAGACAGGCACGTCGCGGCGGCGCGGGAGAAGAGGGAAACGGACATACGCTCCCGCTTCGACGAACTCTGCCGGCGCTTCGGCCGCACTCGCAAACACATCCCGCGCGACGACGCGCACGAGCGGGCGCTGATGATCGGCGAACTCCGCGGCCTGCTCGCCGCCACGTGTCTGGTAGCCCTTCAGCCAGACCTCATCATCCTCGACGAGTTCCAGCGCTTCAAACACTTGTTGGATGGGACGGACAAGGCCAGCGACCTCGCGCGCGGCCTGTTCGAATACCCGGAGGCGCGAGTGCTCCTGCTCTCCGCCACCCCTTATAAGATGTATACGCTGGCAGACGAGGAGAAGACGGACGATCACTACAAGGATTTTCTGAGGACGCTGCGATTTTTACAGAACGATGCCGGCCGCGCGGTCGGGTTCGAGCGACTTCTTGACGAGTACCGGCGTGAACTCTTCCGCCTCGGGAACGGCGGAGGACGGCTTCCCGTCATTAAAGACGAGTTAGAGAAAGAGTTGCGCCGGGTGATGGTGCGGACCGAGAAGCTGGCCGTCTCTCAAGATCGTGACGGCATGTTGAAGGAGGTATCGAGTACCGCGACGAGGCTCGAACCGAAGGATTTACATTCGTACCTCGCCTTACAAAAAACGGCCCGCCTGCTCGGCGAGGCGGACACGCTGGAGTACTGGAAGTCGGCCCCCTACCTCTTGAACTTTATGGACGATTACAAACTCAAGAGCGCGTTCGTTGAGTCGCTGCAGGTCGCGGGGCTTGAGGCAAACCTTGCCGAAGCTATAGGGGTTGAAGATGGCCTGTTACTCAACTGGCGAGAGATCGTGAGATACAAGCGGGTCGATCCGGGAAACGCGCGCCTGCGCGGGTTGCTTGACGACACCGTCGGGGCAGATGCTTGGCGTTTGTTGTGGGTGCCGCCCTCGCTCCCCTACTACCGGCTCGACAGGCCTTTCGCCCAAGTCTCTCCGGCTCGGTTCACCAAGCGGCTGGTCTTTTCTTCGTGGAAGGTTGTGCCGAAGGTCATCTCGACCCTCCTCAGCTACGAGGCGGAGCGTCTGATGATGCGCTCCTTCGAAGAGTCTCCCGAGAATACGCCCGAAGCGCGCCAGCGCAGGAGGCCGCTGCTGAGGTTCGCGCGGGCGGATAATCGCCTGACGGGAATGCCCGTGCTCGGCCTGCTCTACCCATGTGTGACGTTGGCGCGCGAGTGCGACCCTCTGCGGCTTGTCGTAGAGGATCGAGGGACGGCCGAACCGCCGTCCCTCGCGCAGGTCATCGAAAAATTGAAGGACCGCGTCGAGCGATTGCTCCCGAAGATCGTTAACAAGCGCACGAGAGGCGCGGAAGACGAGGCGTGGTACTGGGCCGCCCCGATCCTTCTTGATCTTGAGTTCGATAAGAAGGCGGCCGGCGAATGGTTTTCGCAAACCGGCCTTGCCGAAGTTTGGTCTGGCGAGACAGGCGTGCAGGAGGAGGACGGAGAGCGGTCTCACTGGGCCGAGCACGTCGAATACGCGCGCGAGTTGATAGCGGGCCGCCTCCGCCTCGGGAGGCCGCCGGAAGATCTTGCTCTCGTGCTCGCTCAGATGGCGCTCGCCGCCCCCGGCACCGCCGCCCTGCGGGCACTATCCCGCGTCACGGGCGGGTTGAAGAGTAAGGTGCCCCCCGGGCTTCGGTCGAGCGCCGCGCAAGTCGGCTGGTCTTTCCGCCGCCTGTTCAATCTCCCGGAAGCGATGGCGCTGTTGCGCGGGATGAATCCCTCGGAGCCTTACTGGCGTCGCGTGGTCGAATACTGCGTGAGCGGCTGTCTGCAATCGACACTCGACGAGTACGCGCACATTCTCCGCGAGTCACTCGGTTTGCTGGATCAGTCGGCCGAGGATACCGCCGGCAAAATCGCCGGGGCCGTGCAGGGCGCGCTCTCGTTGCGCACCTCGACCGTGGGCGTCGATGACGTCAGGGTCAACCCGTCGCGCGCGACGGTTAAAGTGGAAAGAGGCCGAAGAATGCGCATCCACTTTGCGATGCGCTTCGGCGAAGAGAAGAACGACGATGCTCAGGACGTGACGCGCGCCGAACAGGTGCGCGAGGCCTTCAACTCGCCCTTCTGGCCCTTCGTGCTCGCCACCACTTCCGTCGGCCAGGAGGGGCTCGACTTCCACCACTACTGCCACGCGGTCATGCATTGGAACCTGCCCTCCAATCCGGTCGATCTGGAACAGCGTGAAGGACGCGTGCACCGCTACAAGGGGCACGCGGTGCGAAAGAATCTCGTGCTCAAGTACGGGACGACGGAGTTTTCCGGCGCTAGTCATGATCCTTGGGAAGAACTCTTCACCACGGGGAAAAATGAGCGCTCGGCCGAAACTTCCGACCTCGTGCCTTTCTGGGTATTCACCCTTGACGGAGGTGCCCGGATTGAACGCCATGTGCCCGCCCTGCCTCTGAGCAGCGATCGGGAGCGATTTGCGGCGCTGCGCCGGTCTCTGGCCGTTTACCGAATGGTGTTCGGGCAGTCCCGACAGGAAGACCTGGCCGCTTATCTTCTTGCCCATCTCCCGGAATCTGAGGTAAAGCGGGTTGCGGAGGAGCTTCGAGTCAATCTCGAGCCGCCAGCTTCGTAGATTAAAATCACTGGAGTGCGGCGCTTTAGATTCGTGTGATACGGATTTGGATGATGGGATGGTGTCGAATACGGAAGAGCAAGTCCGCTTAAAACTTGGAGCCTCGCGAGAGGAATTGCTCGATTAAGGGGGGCGCAACAGCCCGCCGCTCAATGACCGCGCACTGCGTTCGCGCGGTGTCGAAGTGGTTGACGAGCCGCCTGCCGAAGTCTTCCGCCTCCCGGTTCGTGATGGGCGGTTGATGACCTTCGTCCCGGCGGGTGAGGGTCAGGGGCTTGCCATGCAAGAGCAATCCAGGGAGGCTTTAGGGCCGGGGTTTACAAGTGAGGGCGTGTTTCCACGTTCGTGAGGACGTGGCTCCATTGAAGTGCTTTACCGAAATTTTTATTTCATAAACTACCGTGGTCGTTAAGACTGCCCCGCTCGATGAGGTAAAACACAAAGCTCGCGGCGTTATTAGCCGCCTGCCTCTGGCGCTCCTCTTTATTCTCTTTTTTATTACCGTCGGCGTAATCGCAGACGGCTTTGATTATCATCCACGGCGTTTCGTTCTCACGGCTCGCCGAGTAGATGCCCGTTGCCTCCATCTCGCCCCCGCGGGCCTCCGGGAAAAGCCTCGACAGCTGCTCGCGGTAGTCGAGGTTATCGACCAGCGTGTCTCCGGACAGCAGCAGCACCGGCGAGATGGGAACGGGATTCCCCTCTAACCTCCAGAGGTCTGCCGCGCCTTGTACGCGACTCAGGAACGTTGGATTCGGGGAGACCTTGTCACCGCGCGGAATGATAAGAGGAGCCCCCGTTTGCTCGTCGGTGGCCGCCTTTATCAAGTCGTAGGTCTGTAACTTCTCGGAAAAAAGAATCTGCCCGATGGGCTGTTTGACGGGGTCTACTCCGAAGGCGACGCCCACGCCGATGATGTAACGCGGAGACACTTCGTACATGGCTTGCAGCGTTGTCGTGGCGGTCGCACCGGGCTGGGTGCTGCCCATCTGCGCGCGCACCATCCCGACCCGCACCCCGCCGTGCGTGCCCAGATCGAAGTAGTCTCTTTTCGGTTTGTGAACGAGTTCGGGTTTCCTCCCGAGACGCTCAGAAGCCAGATTATAGACGGCGTCGAACTCGTGCCGGTTGACGGTAATCATGAGCACGTCGAAGTGTAGCTGAGCGGGCGAAGAGGTGTTGTTCATAATCTTTCCGAGAGACGGGGCCCGGGCGATGAGGGATGTGTCGCGCGCGCCCGCGCTGGTCAGCGCGATGCGTAAACCATCGCCCAGTGCCGTCTGTTTATCAAAATGCGCACCTCTGGCCTGAAGGTTGAGCCAATCCATGGATTCATAGCCCGTCTGCTCGTCGATGAGACGGAGCTCCTGCGGCTCAAGTACGACGATCGCCCTTTTTCTTCCTCGCAGAATTCCCGCGACGTATGACCGGGAGTTCACTCTGGAGCGGCAAGTGACCGCCGCGCCCAAGTCCCCGTCAACGAAGTCAACTACTTCAGAACGAAGTAGCGCGAAGCCGCCCCCCGGCAAAGCGACGACACGGCCCACGCCAGCGAACTCGTAAAGTAGAGGGGCATGCTCCTCGCCGAACGACCATGTATGCCACCCCCGACTGCTCTTGAAGATGACGCGCATCTCGTCAGCTGCGGCGACCTGCATCAACGATTCTCCGGGCAGAATCGACTCGCCGACGGGGAAGGGCGACCGGTGGCTGACAGCCCACAGTCTCGTGCCGATGAGACAGAAACCGTCAACGTCGTTTCGTGAAAATTCGCCGCCCTTCGGGACGGCGAGCGCGCCCCGCACATTGCCGCTAAGTTCGGGGAAAGATACCAACAGCTCGCCGTCCATGTACAAGGCGGCGCCGTCTTCCCCGAACTGCCAGATGGCCCCCTGAAAGCTGTTGGAAGGTAACACCGGGCCGCCCTGTTGCAGCTGCCAGTGTTCGGACGGTAGAGACTCGCCGCGCCACTGCGTGACCGTTACCTCGGTCGCCCTTCCGGCTTCAGACCTCGTCAGGTACAGCGAGCGACCGTCGGAACGTAGGTAGTCGGAGCCGGGATTATATTTATGACAGATGGCGACACGGCCCGAACCGAAGCCGATCTGGATTAGTATCGCTAGCCCTCTGGTGGAGTCTTCTTCGAGCGGGCTGGCGGACGGGTGGATTAGCCACACGTGGTCTGTCCCGTCGGCCGAAGCGTATAGCTCGGACGCCTCCCGCGCGTTCCAGACGGCGGCATGTTCGAGATTCGCCCCACGCAAATCTGCGTCCGTTAAATCCGCAGGTCCCAGTTGCGCGCCCGACAGATTCGCGTCGCGCAGGTTCGCGCCGCTTAACCTTATGCCATGCAACTCAAGGCTGGACAGTTGCGCGCCTTGCAGGTCAAGGTTGGGCACGGTTCGCCCCTGCCGGTAGAATAGCCTGACGAGGTACGGCAGGTAGTCCTTGTGAGTCTCCGCAAGCCGGGTCTGATTCAGGTCGAGCCATGTGCGTAGGCCCTCGTCCTCTGCAAGAAATCCGATCACGTCGTCGGTAATGCGTGTCGGGTTCAGAGGCTCCGCCTGACCCGTTTGCACAAAATCTGATAGGAGCCGTGCCAGCAGGTATTCCTCGATCGACTTATGCGCGAACCCGACTTCGGAGACGATGTCAGCGTGTACCAGTGCGGCCGCGATGGCGTCAGCGTCGGCGCCCCGCAGGTCGGTCTTCCCGACGCCGCGCAGCATGCCGCCGAGTCGCGTCACGAGTTGAGCGTCGCCGCCGGTCGCCCAGTAGTCTGTGTGAAGCGCCGCCTGCTCAAGCAGGGCCAATAAATCGGCCGCCCGCAGGGGCAGCCGGTGGGGGCCGCGCTCCCGCTCCGCGGTGAGCCAGTTAGTTAAGAGGTGTTCGTAGAGTTCGTTACGCCTTCGGATTCGCCTCCACTCTTCGAGCGGAAGCTTTTCCGACAGGTCGCACAACTTCACCAGCAGGAAGAACCTGCGCACCAATTCCTGAAGGTCGTACAGGCCCCGCAGGTGGGACACGAAATCGGCCCCGAGGTGGCGGCGCTCCGCGTATAATTCAACGTCACGCCTACGCAAGTCTTGCAGCTGCAAAATCGCAACCCGCATGCCGGCCACGGTTTCAACCCCCGACCACGCATCGTCCCACTCGCGCGTACCCGTCAGCCCCTCCGTCGGCGGCTCAAGGAGGAGCCGGCCCACGTCAGGGCGCACGGAAAAAACGACGCGAGCCGTATAATCGCGCAGGCTCGGGATAACCGGCCCTAACAACTCGTCGAGCGAGTTATAAGTCCCCCCGCGCAGCTCGTCGAGACCGTCTATGACAAAGCACCGCGTCTCGCCCGGCGCGTGCTCTCGGGCGAGGAACTCACGTAGCTCGGCATCGGTGCGGGACGAACAGCGGAAGGCGACGCAGCTCATCACCGCCTCGTCTTGCTGCAAGGCGCGTACGAGCCAGCCTAACGCAGTAGTCTTGCCCGTCCCGGCCGCGCCCACCACCGCGATCACATTACAAGTCGGGTTGCGTAACGCCTGTATGACCGCGGCGACAGCATCGGCATCGGGCACGAGTTCCTTTGGCAGGGGGAGCTGGCCGTCGAAGCCCGAGCGGCAGCGCACGGGGATGTGCCAACTAATAACCTGCTCGTTAGGCCAGAGTCCGTCGTACTGAACTTCAGGGTGACGATTCATTTCGCCCCTCAGTTCCGTCCTTCCAGCCACTCAAGCAGGTTCTGCATTTTCTCGCGCTCGTCGGGCCTCAAATTACTACCTAAGGCCAGTCTGACTAACTCACGTCCTTCCTCGACACGTCTAAGCCTCTCGTAGGCCCGGGCCAGATAACTTACACACTCCCCGAGGTTCGCCGAGTTCAGCCGGGAATGCATCGCGACGGCTTCTTTAAGATACTGCTCAGCCTGTAGAAAATTTCTCGCCTTAAAACTGTTGATGCCGAGCGCGCCCAGCGCTTGAGCCTCCGCCCATTCATCCTGCTCCGCGCGGGCCTGTTGGAGAGCCTCGGTAATCGCCTTTAGCGCCTCGACGAACAGACCTTTGCGCCGCAGCGTCTGGGCATGGCTCAACAGGTCGCGCGCGGTCGCGACGCGGCCTGCGCTTGGAATGTGACCGGAGAACTGCTCCAAACGTCGCTGACAAATCTGGACGCCGCGCTCGTCTCGCATCGTGCGGTTCTCTTCCAAGGCCAGGAGCAACTGCCGCCGCGCCTCTTCGTCATGACCCTCGACGACGAGAATGTCAGCCAGAGTTACCCGTACACCCGGCGTGCCGTTCATGCCGAGCCTCGTGTGTAGCTCTAACGATTGCCGGCAGAGATCCGCCGCCTTGTCACGGTTCTTCCCCTTAAAGTATGACTTCGCCGCTTGATGCAGCACGATGGCGCGCGTGCGCGATGCGGCCGAGCCTTCCTTCTCCAAGATCTGCTCGGCCAGGGCAATGGCCTCCTGGTGACGGCCGCTCTGCTGTAGCTCTTTAATTGCGGCAACGGTGCTTTTAGTCGCGCTCAGGCCGCGGGAACTGTCGTCTCGCGGCGACGACTGCACGCTTCGGAGTTGCCCGTTGTCGAGCAGTATCGCGTTGAGAAGCCGGGTGGCTTCCGCCTTCAATTCCGGCCGCCCCTCCGCCTCCACGCGCCTGATAACTTCGTTGAGGCGTGCGATGGCCTCGGTGGATTTAAACTCTATGCGCTCGATCTCTGCGTGGGCGAGCTCCAACCGCACCCAGTCGGCCAAGCTTAACTTCGAAGATCCATCGTTGAGCTGTCGTAGGTACTGCCGCGCCTCATCGAACCTCCGCGCGCCAATCATCTGGCGACTGAGCGAATACTTTGCGTCGAACGCGAATTGTTGCCGCCCGTGCTCCTGCATGTAGTCGGCAATTCTTTGCAGTATGTTGATTGCCTCCGACTGGCGACCGATTTCGGTGAGGGACTTGGAGAGAATCACCCCCGCCCGCGCCACGGAGTAGAACTCGCCCATCTCGCTCGCCTTCCCATAGGCGCGCAGGGCCGTGTCGATGGCGGGCTCGAACCTGCGCTCCTGCATGTCGGCGCGAGCCATCAGCAGTAGCAGTTTAGAGGAGAGTTCGTCGTAGGGACGGCCCGCCACGAGTTGCGTGAGTGTCCCACGGAAATCGACTTCGCTCCCCCTCTCGTGGAGGTCAAGCTGTATGCCGAGTTTGAGTTCCTGAATCTCCCGCCGAACCGGCTCGTCCATCTGGGCCCCCTCGAAAGGTGCCAGGCTGCTCAGGGCCTCGTCCAGTTTCGAGCGCATGCGCAGCCGACGCGCGCGGCCGATGGCGACTCGCGGGGTGCCGTCCTCTTCCCAGTCGAAGTCATCCATCGTCCAATCGTCTTGCCGCCAGTCGCCTTGCTTCATGGTGATTACCGCCTGCTGTAACGGCTTGCTGCCGCTGCCTAGGGCACACTGCTCCGCAACACGCAGGGCGGCCTCATACCCCGACACATCGCCGCTGGCGCGGTGCAAGTGGGCAGCCAGGTGGTATATCCAGCCGCGCTGATCGAGCTGAACGTCCTCCTGCTCCGACATCTCCTGCGCGATGCGGATGTGTGCCAGCGCCGCGTCGGGGTTGCCTGCGGCGCCCCACGCGCGCGCCGCGCGCCGCTCAAGCGCTACCATCCGAGAAGTGTCAGTGCCTTCACTGGCCCTGGACAGCTTGAGCGCACGCTCGAATTCGTCGGCGGCCTCGCGGGCGCGGCCGAGACAAAGCAGTGCGTCCCCGAGCATCATCGCCGCGCGAACCTGACGCAATTTCCACTTACCCGTCGCCGCTGCTTCCGCCAAGTGGCCCGCGAGGTCAGCGGCATTCTGGTACTCGCCCATCGCGATGTAAGCGCGCGCCTCTTTTTCCATCGCGAGACGGGAGGCATAGATTGAGCCTTGGCTGTGCCCGCGCGCTTCCTTGAACTGGGCGGCGGCCTCCGCGAAGTTGCCCTGCTGAAAAAGAATATGCCCCCGCGTGAGGTGGACGCGCGCCAAAACCTCTGGCTGATTGTCGGCGCTTATGGCCGTGATGATCGTGTCCGCCTGCTCGTAGTTCCCGGCCTGGCATTCGAGGCGCGCCTTCAGCAGTGCCAACTCATCCTTCGTCCTCTCACTCTGAGGCTCTATGTCGTCAAGCATCTCCCTCGCCTCGTCCTGACGTCGCAGGTCGAGCAGCAGATTGACCATGGCCAGCCGAAGGTATTGGCGGTGCGCCTCCGGGATAGGGCGCTTGAGCGCCTCCGTCAACAGCGCTTCTGCCTCCGCGTAGCGGCTCTGCTGACGCAGGGTTCGGGAACTCTGGCTC
The DNA here is from genome assembly GCA_045807865.1 of Pyrinomonadaceae bacterium. GTDB lineage: Bacteria > Acidobacteriota > Blastocatellia > Pyrinomonadales > Pyrinomonadaceae > QHXN01. The sequence continues at coordinate 18,895 of JBJMGP010000188.1, read as the reverse complement.
ACGAGAGTACAGAAAGTCCGCGGCTCGTCGCTGGAGATGCTGTTAAGTATTTCCAGCGGAGTCTCCGGTTTGCTCTCGTTCTCGATGCCCAGCATGTCGCGCAATCGGGTACGCGTATTCAACAGCCGCTGGCGCAGATTGCCGCCGACGCCCGCCGACTGTTGGACTTGTTCACACTGCTCGACGTAGTCCAGCGCCTTACTGAACTCCCCGGTGCGCTCGTGCAGGATTGCCAAGTCATGCAGAATTCTGGACTCGCCCAGACTATTTCGATTCCTGCGGTCGAGTTCGAGCGCGTCCTCGAGCCAAGCCTTGGCCCCCTCGAAGTCTCCTTCCTCCATCGAAAGTTTGCCCAGATCATTAAGACACATGGAGACGCCGCCCGGCCGGTCAAGAAGTTTGTGTAGTTCGAGGCTCTGTTCCAAGTGGTGGCGCGCCTGCGAAAAACCGCCGGGCAACTTGGGGTGTTCACGCAGCAGTTGTCCGATCTTATGGTGGAGGCTGGCTAGCGCATTCCGGTACTGGTTGGTGCTGGTGCCGAACGCACGCCCAAGGCAAGCCAAGTTCTTCTCGTAGAGCGCGAGGGCATCCTCCGGCTGGTCGAGCCTCGCCGCCGCCTGACCCGCGTGACCGTATACGTGCGCCGCGAGGGCCGCGTCTCGTAGCAACTCGGGGTCATTCACGTGTGGGGCGAGCAACTGCCACGCGCGCACCGGCTGGTTGTTCCGCAAAGCGGTGGAGGCGTCGAGCAGGTCGAGGGGGGCGGCCAGCCCGCTGTCGCCTAAAAAGCACTTCAGGAAGTGGCGCGCAATGCACAGACGAACGCGAAATGCGTTCCGAGAAGTCTTCCCCAGTCGCGCGCTGTCGGAGCGGAGACGGTCGAGCGTGTTCCGCGGACGAACCCAGAGATTCTCCAGCAGGTAAGGTAGGTCGAGGTCGTGCCAATCGGGAATAGTGTCGGGCCACGCGACTCGACCTAGCGCGGCCAACACCGGGGCGAGGTATTCGTAATTCGGTGATACGTCATAAGCGCTAAAGATTCGGCACCCCTCCCATTCTCCCCCGACCACGTCCGACAACGCGGCGACCAGCGGGGCGTTCCCGGCCTCCTCAGCCGCCCTGATTAACATCTTGCCTAATCCGACGTTCACGAGTCCCGCGCTACCGAGCAGGGACAGCGCCGCCTCGGCCTCCGCTGTGGTAACGCCGTCCGGAGGCTTGGCCGTACAGTTGACGACGATGCCCAAATACTCCCCCAATTCGCCGAGCGCTTCAAGGTCTTCTGCGTCTGGCAGAGGGCCGATAATTGTCATCGTCGGTTTTGGCTGAACCCTTGAAATGTCCTCCGCGATTCGTGCGAGTATCCTGTCCGCATTACGGCTAAAGGCCCCGTCAAGCCACCCGTAATCACTAATCTCAGTTTTCAGGTCGGCGAGAGAGTTTAGCGCATTGCTCGTCAGCCTCGGGATGAGTTGCTGATGCCGTTCGCAGGATGCGGCTAATTCCCACGCTAAGGCGGTACGTAACGCCCCGACACCCCAAGGCAGCGGCCAGGGCATCTCTAATCTTAGGTGAACTTGGTTTTGCTCGAAGGTGGCGTTGGAAAAGACGTGCAAAGGACTTTCAAGTAGGGGCATGACTATCACCCTGTCTGCTGATTAATTAGTATATCTTTCGATTTTTTCCCAAGAGGCCGCTTCATCTTCTGGCCTCGCGGCGCGACCGCTTCCACGGCCAGACGCCAAATTCAACGGCCCGCGCAAGCGGCATCCTGACGTGACGGAGAGGATGACGAAGAGAGCTATGCTCTCGCGGGTTACATGCAATAAGCGGTTAGACTGTCCCGCGGCGGCATCGCGTAAGAGGCCACGGAGACGGTGAACCCGCCAGTTTCGACGCGCGAACAAAGGGTGCGGGCGTCGGAGCCACATGCGCGACTGGCGCAACTATAACTCAACATTGGTATGGCACGGAAGTCTTACCCCCGGTAGAACAGGACACTGTTGGCGAGTGGCGCGAGCAGCGGAGGCAGGAGGTCGGAAGGAATGAATGGAAGAAGGAGTCAAGCTGCCACTGGCCTCACCGGCCGAGATGGCGAAGATGCGTAGCGGTGAGGAACAAGCTACCACCTGATGCGTTGGCGCACTTGGGTTTGGGAAAAACTTGGCGTAATGTTTTGAAGCTAGGTGGAAAAGTTTAAGATTCACTGTGTGCATTCGGGCGGCTGCAACCTGTATAAATCACTTCATATGTACTCAGGTATGACTTAGTAGGCCACTTTTTCTGGGATTCATAACCCCAAGGTCGGGAGTTCGGGCTGTTCAGACAATCCTTCTGCACGAAAAAAACAAAAGAGAGCCTATTGATTCCTGTCTGAGTTAAAGCAGGAGGGGCTATGCCTCGTGGCAGCGGCGGGAATTTTGACGGGACTCAGGGGAGTAGAGAGGGCGTAATAGCTTCAGTCAGGCGCACGGAGCCAAATGTTCTACCGTTCGAGAATGGCTGCAAAACCGCGGTAAAAAGTAAGCGCCTGCATCTAGAAAGATACAGGCGCTTACTTGGTTAATGGCGGAGCCGACGGGACTCGAACCCGCGACCTCCGACGTGACAGGCCGGCGTTCTAACCAACTGAACTACGACTCCGCGAGAACCTTAAATTTTCAAGGTCGGCGCGTATGTGGTAGGCACGGAGGGATTCGAACCCCCAACCTCCACCTTGTAAGGGTGGCCGTCTACCGTTGACATACGTGCCTGAAAAGAACCGCCTTAACCGGGGTTAAATTTAAGAGAAGCGCGCCCGTCTGTCAAGCGCCCGCGCCGTCGTAAATCCTCCCGCGCTCTTTTCAACGTAGTCGTCGGTGTGCTATCTCCACTCAGCCGCCCCCGACAGTTCGAAGGAGAACCCATCGAGATGATTCGCAGACTCTTCCCCCTGCCCCTGCTGCTGGCAACGTCCATACTCCTGCTGCCCCCGACCGGCGCGCAGACGCCGCCCGCGGACGCTTCATCCGCGCGCATCATCGGGGAGGTCTTCGCCGCGGGGCGGCAGTTGGAGTACGTCAACACCCTGTGCGACCGCATCGGCAGCCGCCTGACGGGCTCGGCCGGCGCGCGCCGCGCGGAGGAGTGGGCCGAAGGCGAGTTGAAACGACTCGGGCTCTCGAACGTGAAGCGCGAGCCGTACACGATGGCCGCATCCTGGGAGCGCGGGCCGGCCGCGGCCACGCTCCTCAGCGAGTCGGGTACGCGCGCGCTGGCCGTCTCCTCTTACACCTGGACGCCGGGCACGAACGGTGCGGTCGAGGGCGAGGTGTTGGACGTGGGCGCTGGACGGCCCGAGGACGTGGCGCGCGTGGCGTCGCGCGCGAAAGGCCGCGTCGCGCTCGTCGTGCCGGAGGGCGCAGACCTCGGCGCCGTCATCTACAACTTCTACCGCGCGCCGGGGCTGGTTAAAGAGTTGAAGGAGGCGGGCGCGCTCGCCGTCCTCGTCGCGGCCGACAAGCCGCACGCGATGCAGTACACGGCGCCCGTCGAGTTCACGGCGACGGGAAGGATGGCCGCGTTGCCGACGTTGTCGCTCGCGCGCGAAGACGTAGGGCTTCTGCGCCGTCTCCTCTCGCAGAACGCGACGCCGCGCGTGCGCCTCGACGTGCGCAACAAGATCGGCGCGGCCTTCGAGGCGACGAACGTCGTCGGCGAGATAGAGGGCACAGACCTCGCGCAGGAGTTGGTCGTCGTCGGCGCGCACCTCGACTCGAACGACCTCGGCCCCGGGGCGCTCGACAACGCCGCCGGCTCCGCGGCCGTGCTTGAGACGGCGCGCGCCGTTAAAGCTTTAGGTCTGAAGCCGCGGCGCACGCTCCGCTTCGTCCTGTTCACGGGCGAGGAGGAGGGCATGGTCGGCTCCATCGCGTACGTCGAGCGGCACCGCGCGGAGCTGGACAGGACGGTCGCGGCGCTCGTGATGGACATCGGGGCCGGGCGACCCGCGGGGTGGTTCTCGATGGGCCGAGTAGACCTCGACGCCGATATCCGCGAGCTGTCGCGCACGCTCGCGCAGTTCGGCGACTTTGCCATCGAGCACGCGGCGTTTGCCGCCACCGACAACGCGCCCTTCATGGCCGAGGGCGTGCCCAACCTCATCCTCTTGCAGGACGAGACGCCCTACTTCCCGGTCCACCACACCATCGCCGACACGCCCGACAAGATCGACCCGCGTGACTACGCCTCCTCGGTGGCGACGCTCGCCGCCACCGCCTACCGGATTGCCGACCGCCCCGAGCGTTTTGGACGCCGCCTCAACCACGATGAGGTCAGGCGCATGGCCGACGAGACCAAGGTCGGCGAGCAGTGGCGCGCCGCCGGCATCTGGAAGTGAATTGCTCTGCGAGTGGGCCGTGTAGCGGGAGAATGAATTAACAGGGATGGACAGGATGTTCAGGATAAGGGTTTAAATCTTTATCCTGCACACCCTGTCCATCCCTGTTAATTGTTCTTACCGAGATGCCGCTCGCCGTGTTCTCATAAAAGCCAGACGGGCAACTCGCCCGTGTCGGCGGAACTCTCATCCACGTCGGGCGTTTGAGACGGGGTGCGGTCGGAAGGGGTGGGTGCTTCGTCGTTTTTAGGTGATGGATGTGGATCGTCTCCGCGCCGTCGGCGCGAGATGGGCGAGATGATGACCTCTTCAACCTGTCCGTCGAGTCTCCCGATGACCGGCATCGTTCGTCCTTTCCGTCCGCGGCCGTTTGCGGCTATATTCTACAGCGAAAGTTCCACCCGCGAGAGTTTAAGACCGTGCTGAAGTTCCCCGCAAGCTTAAAGACGTTCGCGTCCGCCGCGCTGCTCGCGCTCCTTTCAATCTCTGCCTCGGCCGGCCGCGCGCAGGTGCAGGAGGAGGTGCGCCAGCGACCGCGCCGCGTCTCGCCCACGCCTTCGCCGCAGGCCGCGCCCGCGCCAAAGGCCGCGCCGCAGAAGCAGGCCGCGGCCGAGGAGGTTGACGACGACGAGGTCGTCCGCATCGAGACGCAGCTCGTCTCCGTCCCCGCCGTCGTCACCGACCGCACGGGTCGGCCTTTGACGGGGCTCTCGGCCGCCGACTTCCAGGTCTTCGAGGACGGACGCCCGCAGAAGATCGCCAACTTCTCGACGACCGAGGCGCCCTTCGAGGTCGCGCTCCTCTTAGACACCTCGGGCTCGACGCGCGAGGACGTGGGGCTCATCCGCGCCGCCGCCCGCGCCTTCATCGAGGCCCTGCGCCCCGGCGACCGCGTCGCCATCCTCTCCTTCAACACGAAGAAGGAGGGCAGCGACTCGCTCGCCACCGTCGAGCTGAAGGCGCCTTTGACCGACGACCGGGAGCTGCTGGAGGACGCGGTCGAGTCGGTCGGGGCCTCCAACGGCACGCCCTTCTACGACAGCCTCTCGAAGGTGGCAAAGGAGGTCTTCCGCGAAAGGCCGACCGAGCAGACGCGCGGCCGCCGGGCGCTGGTCGCGCTCACCGACGGCGTAGACTCGACGAGCGAGTCCTCCTTCGAGGAGGTGCGCGAACAGCTCAAGCGCGCGGGCGTCGTCTCCTACTTCGTGCTCGTCAACACGGAGGACTACGTCGAAGACCGTCTGATGCAGGACTGCGAGGACGACGGCGCGCTCAGACTTTCGAACACGCAGCTCCAGCGCTACCGCCGCGTCATCGCGCCCGGGGCGGCCGCCGAAGACTTCTCGAACTTCTGCCGCATGGGACAGTTCGAGCGCATGCACGCCAGCCGCACGCTCTACCAGATGGCGCGCGCCGAGATGTCGAGCCTCGCGCGCGAGTCCGGGGGCAAGACCTTCCCGGCCGCCGACCTCCGCGACGCGCGCCGTGCCTTCCGCCAGGTGGCCGAGGACATCGGCACGCAGTACAGCATCGGCTACTACTCGACCAACACCGCGCGCGACGGCACGTTCCGCAAGATCAACGTCCAGGTGCGCACCGTCAAAGACGCGCAGGTGCGCGCCCGCGAGGGCTACCAGGCCCCGCGGAGTTGAAGATTTGAAAGTTCAAATTAAGACCTTGTGACACTCAAGAGGGATGAAGACTGATGACTGATGAGAGGCGCGCTTTTGAACGCATCACGCTGATCGTGCTCGACAGTCTGGGCATGGGCGAGATGCCGGACGCGGCCGAGTGGGGCGACGCGGGGGCCGACACGCTGGGGCACATCTGCGAGTCGCGGCAGGTGAACCTGCCGCACCTGCGCGGCTGGGGCCTGGGGAACGTGCGGAGCCTGAGCGGCGTCGCGCCCGTCGAGAGCCCGCGCGCGTCGTACGGCCGCTGCGCGCTGCGCTCGAACGGAAAGGACACGACGACGGGCCACTGGGAGATGGCCGGCATCATCCTTGAGAAGGCCTTCCCGACCTACCCGAACGGCTTCCCCGAGGACGTGCTCGAACGCTTCGTCAGGGAAGCAGAGGTGCCCGGCATCCTCGGCAACTACCCGGCCTCGGGGACGGAGATCATCAAGGAACTGGGCGAGGAGCACGTCCGGACGCGGAAGCCCATCGTCTACACCTCGGCCGACTCGGTCTTCCAGATCGCCGCGCACGAGGAGGTCATCCCCGTCGAGCGCCTCTACGAAATCTGCGAGGCGGCGCGCCGTCTCCTGCGCGGCGAGCACGAGGTCGGCCGCGTCATCGCGCGCCCCTTCGTCGGCGAGCCGGGCGCCTTCACACGCACGGAGAACCGCCACGACTACGCCGTGCCGCCGCCGCGCGACATGCTCCTGCCCGTCCTCTCGGGCGCGGGGCTCGACGTGGTGGCCGTCGGCAAAATCTCCTCCATCTACGACGCGTCGGGCGTGACGCAGGAGTTGCCCGGTAAGAACAACGACCAGTCGATTGATCAGACCATCGAGGCCCTGAGGGGCGACGGGCGCGGCCTCATCTTCTCGAACCTCGTGGACTTCGACATGCTCTACGGCCACCGCCGCGACGTGGAAGGGTACGCCCGCGCGCTGGAACACTTCGACGCGCGCCTGCCCGAGATCGAAGGCGCGATGCGGGAGGGCGACCTCCTCGTCATCACCGCCGACCACGGCAACGACCCCACCTACCGCGGCACGGATCATACGCGCGAGTACGCCCCGCTGCTCGTCTACGGCCCCTCGGCGCGCGCCGGCGTCGACCTCGGCGACCGCGGCTCGCTCGCCGACATCGGCCAGACCATCGCCGACAACTTCGGCCTGAAGTTGAAAGCCGGCGAGAGCTTCCTGCAACTCGTCGCCGGTTGAAATTTAACCACCGCAGACACAGAGGCACGGCTTGTTGAGGTGGTCTCAACAAGCCGTGCCTCTGTGTCTGCGGTGGGTAAGATTCTTTCTGACTTACGGCCGGCTCAGTCCTTGAGGCTGGGGTCTTTGATGACGGCGATGTAAGGGAGGTTGCGGTAGCGCTCGGCGTAGTCGAGGCCGTAGCCGACCACGAAGGCGTCCGGTATCTGGAAGCCGCAGTAGTCGATCTTCACGTCGCGCTCGCGCCGCTCGTGCTTATCGAGGAGCGCGGCTAAGCGCACGCTCTTCGCGCCGCGCTGGTGGAGGCTCCCGATGAGGAACGAGAGCGTGAGCCCCGTGTCCACGATGTCCTCGACGATGAGGATGTCGCGGCCGTCCACCGGCACGTCGAGGTCTTTGACGATGCGCACCTCGCCCGTCGAGCGCATGCCCGAGCCGTAACTTGAGATGGCCATGAACTCGACGCCGAGGCGGAGGTCGATGGCGCGCACGAGGTCGCTCAGGAAGATGTAGGCGCCCTTGAGGACGCCGATGAGGAGCGGCGTCTGTCCCGCGTAGTCGCGCGCGATCTCGGCGCCCATCTCGGCGACGCGCGTCTGTATCTGCTCGGAGGTGAAGAGCGGCTCCAGGTTGGGGTTACTGAACTCCGACACTGCGACGGCGGATGAAGACAAGGTCGGCCTCCTGTGTGTTTAAGAAATAGGCCCGCGGGGCGACGGCCTTTGAACTGTTTGCGCGCGGCCGCCGTGGTGCGACATACTATGCGCGCTCGATACTCAAGGTCAAATGGAAGGCGTTCAGCGGTCTTTTATGGCGGACGAACGACCCACGGAATCTACTCGCGACCGCGTGCGCGCGCTCGTGCGCGAAGTCTTAGAGAACGCGGCCCCGGCCGAAGAGGAGAACGGCGCCGTTCAGTCTGCTCAGGCTTCGGCCGAGTCTCGGCCGCGAGCCGACGCGGGCAGTCCGCCACTCGCGCGCGTCATCAACGTCGCGCCCTTGGAGGCGGCGAAGCCCGCCGCGGCCGAGAAGGAGTACGACCGCGACGAGTCTTCCAAGTCGGTCATCACCGAGGACGACGTGCGGGGCCTGCCCGAAGGGGCGCGTGTCCGAGTCGCCGAAGGCGCGCGGCTGACCCCGCTCGCCGCCGACATCGTCCGCGAGCGCCGCATCGAACTGGTCAGACGCGTCCCGCGCCGCGGCTCGCGCGCCGAGAAGATCATCGCCGTCGGCGCAGACCACGGCGGCTTCCCTTTGAAGGAGGAGCTGAAAAGCCTCCTGACGGAACTCGGCCAACGCGTGCGCGACTTCGGCACGAACTCGACGGACGCGGTCGATTACCCGGACTTCGCGCACGCGGTCGCGCGCGCCGTCTCCGAAGGCGAGGCCGACCTCGGCATCGTCATCGACGGCGCCGGCGTCGGCTCATGTATGACGGCCAACAAGGTGCCCGGCGTCCGCGCCGCCGCCTGCTACTCGGTCAAGGTCGCCGTCAACTCCCGCGAGCACAACGGCGCCAACGTCCTCACCCTGGGGAGCGGCACCATCAACGCCTCCGAGATGCGCGACATCGTCCGCGCCTGGCTCTCCGCCGACCTCACCGAAGACCGCCACAAACGCCGCGTCGCCAAGATCGACGCCGTCGAGCGCCAGTACCGGAGCTGAGAATGGCAGATGGCAGTCCGCAGGTTGTTGTCATCGCGGGGCCGAACGGGGCGGGGAAAACAACACTGGCGCCCTTCTTACTGCGTGACACGTTCGGGTTGACCGTGTACGTCAACGCTGATTCCATCGCACACGGTCTTTCGGCCTTCAGTCCCGAAGCGGCGGCCATCGAGTCTGGTCGCATCATGCTCAAGCGTCTGCGCGACCTTGCGAGCCGGAAAGAGACTTTCGCTTTCGAGACGACCCTCTCGACGCTTTCCTATGCGACGTGGCTCGGGCGGTTGAAGCGTGAGGGGTATAATTTCCACCTCATCTTTTTATGGTTGCAAAGCCCCGAACTCGCGCTGAGGCGCGTCGGGGAAAGGGTGTCGGCCGGCGGGCACGACGTGCCGGAGCACATCATTCGGAGGCGGTACGCGAAAGGCGTGGGCAACTTCTTGAGGCTATACGTGCCGCTGGCAGACACGTGGGTCGTGTATGATAATTCCACATCAGGAACAGTGCCTCGTGTCGCGCAGGGACGTGGATTGAAGACGGAAAAAGTTCTTGACGCGGCTCTGTGGCGGCGAATTAAAGAGGCTGCTAAGTGAAAATTAAGACTGACAACCTTCAAGACCTACTCATCGCCGAAGAGCAGGCAGTGGACGCGGCGGTGCGAAGGGCGGTGCGGCACGCGCTGCTCACGCACAAGCGTGCCGGCAACCCTGTCGCCTCTTGGAAGGACGGCAAGGTCGTCATTATCCCGGCGGAGGAGATTCAGGTCGAAGAGTCGCCGGACGATTCGGAGAGGTCGTAGAGGGAGCATCAGCTCATGGCTTATTCACAGAACGGGGATTTCGAGCGGCTGGTCGAGCAGATCACGGACGTGATCGTGGCGCGGCTGAACGGGGGCGCGGGCGAGGACGGGGCGTGCGGGTGCGGGAGCGCGTGCTTCAACCGTTGCCCGGAGCGGATGCAGAGGGTTCTGGACGCGGGGGCGGCGCGCATCGGGGTCATCCTCGGCGACGCGGCGACGGCGCGCGACTGGGCGAGCCTGGTTGACCACACCCTACTTAAACCCGAGGCGAGCGAGGCCGACATCACACGTCTGTGCGAGGAGGCCACCCGGTACGGCTTCGCGAGCGTGTGCGTGAACCCCTCGTGGGTCAAGACCTCCGCCTGCGTGCTGCGCGGGTCGGGCGTGCCGGTCTGCACGGTGGTCGGCTTCCCCCTGGGCGCGACGCTCGCGGATGTGAAGGCGTACGAGACGCGGCGCGCCATCTTCGACGGCGCGCGCGAGATCGACATGGTCATCAACATCGGCGCCTTGAAGAGCGGCGACGACTGCGCCGTCGAGTACGACATCCGCGCGGTCGTCGAGGCGGCGCACGAGTCGGGCGTGCTCGTCAAGACCATCATCGAGACGGCCCTGCTCACCGACGACGAGAAGGTGCGCGCCTGCCTCGCCGCGAAGCGCGCGGGCGCCGACTTCGTCAAGACCTCGACGGGCTTTGCCAAGTCGGGCGCGACCGTGGCGGACGTGGCGCTGATGCGGCGCACCGTGGGGCCTGACCTCGGCGTGAAGGCCGCGGGCGGCGTGAAGGGCATCGAGGACGCGCGCGCGATGGTCGAGGCCGGCGCGACGCGCATCGGTGCCTCGGTCGGCGTCAAGATCGCGCAGGAGGCTTCGGGCGTGAAGACGACCGCCTCGGCGGCCGCCTACTGATGATTCGATGTTTCAAAGTTCAAAATTGAGATTGGCTCTGCTCGCCGTCGCCGTTCTGCTCCTGTCGGCGGTAGCTTCGTCGGCGCAACAGGACGGCGGCGAGGAGGGCGTTCACCCGGAGCGCCCGGAGGTCGTCCTCCCGCTCGGCGCCGTGGACAAGGAGGGGCGACCCTTCGAGGGGCTCAAGCCCGAAGACCTGCGCGTCACGGTCGAGGGGCAGCCGCAGAACCTCCGCTACTTCTCGCGCCGGACGGACGAGCCTTTGCACGTCGTCATTATGCTCGACGCCAGTGCGTCGCAGGAGAAGTTGCTGCCGCTCGTGCAGGACGCGGCCGACCAACTCGTCCCGGCGCTCCTCCAGCGACCCAACCGGAACGACGCGGCAGTCGTCAGCTTCACGGGGAGCACGACCATCGTGCAAGATTTGACGGCGAACGCGGCGACCGTGCGGCGTGCCATCGCCACGGTCGAGTTCGTCCCGCCGCCGGGATACATCCGCGGCGGCGTTCTCGTCGGCCGACCCAATCCGAACGACCCCGCCTATCGCGCCGGCGAGACCGCCATCTGGGAAGCGCTCGTCAACGTCTGCAACGAGGTCTTCGCGCGCGCGAAGCCGGGCCGCCGCGCCGTCGTCCTCGTCACGGACGGCGTGGACACGAGCAGCCGCCTCAAGTTGAACGAGGCGGTCGAGCGCCTGCTGCGCGAAGGCGTCGCCGTCTACGGGATCGGCATCGGCGACGAGCAGGAGTTCGACGGGGTGAACAGGAAGGTCGTGCGCAAGCTCGCGGAGCAGACGGGCGGGCGCGCCCTCTTCCCGAAGAAGTCCAAAGACCTGCCGTCGGCCTTCGAGCAGGTTCAGCGCGAGCTGCTCGACTCCTACACGCTCAAGTTCGCCGCGCCCCCGATGCAGCCCGGCACGTCGCTCAAGCTGCGCGTCGAGCTCGTCAACCCGGAGCTGCGCAAGCAGGGCGTGCAGCTCGCCTACCCGCAAGCCCTTTTCAAATAAGCGGGCGGCCTCTACGTCCGCGTACGGCGGCGGACGGACATTCTTTTGTAACAGTAAGAGAACCTTTCGCTTAACGCGCGCGCTTGAAACGCGCGCCGCTTCGGGTCTATGCTCGGGGCCATTCAGCTTTACAACTCGACCACGGAAGGTGTAGGCGATGGCTCCGAAGAGACCGAACATACTCGCCGTCATCCTGGGCGGGGGCGCGGGCACGCGCCTATCGCCCTTGACGCTGCTGCGCTCGAAGCCGGCCGTGCCGCTCGGCGGCAAGTACCGGCTCGTGGACATCCCGATCTCGAACTGCATCAACTCGGACATCCTCAAGATCTTCGTGCTGACGCAGTACAACTCCGCGTCACTCAACAAGCACATCGCGACGACCTACCGCTTCTCGCAGTTCTCGAACGGCTTCGTCGAGATCATCGCCGCCGAGCAGACGCCGCAGAACCCGCAGTGGTTCCAGGGCACGGCCGACGCCGTCCGGCAGGTCTTGCCGCACATCTCCGACTGGGGCATCGACACGCTGCTGATCCTCTCGGGCGACCACCTCTACCGGATGGACTACCGCAGGTTCATCGCGCGCCACTTCGAGACCGAGGCCGACGTGACCATCTCGGTCGTCCCGTTCGTGCGCGAGCAGGCCGAGGACTTCGGGCTGATGAAGATGGAGCCGACGGGGCGCATCACCGAGTTCCGCGAGAAGCCGAAGGGCGAGGCGCTCGAAGAGATGAGGGTGGACACCACGCCCTTCGGCCTCTCGGCCGAGGAGGCGGCGCGCCGCCCGTTCCTCGCCTCGATGGGCATCTACGTCTTCAAGTTCGACTGGCTGGTCGAACTGCTCGGGCGCGACCCCACCTGGAACGACTTCGGCAAGCAGGTCATCCCGGCGGCCATCGAGACCGGCAACGTGCAGGGGTATCTGTTCGACGACTACTGGGAGGACATCGGGACGATCTCGGCCTTCCACCAGGCGAACCTCGACCTGACGGCGACCATCCCGAAGTTCAACCTCTTCGACACGGACGCGCCCGTCTACACGCGCGCGCGCTACCTGCCGCCGTCGAAGATCAACAACTGCCACATCAACAGCTCGATCATCGCCGAGGGCTGCATCATCAGCCGGGCCGTCATCACGCGCTCGCTCATCGGGGTGCGCACGCGCATCGACTTCGGCGCGAGCATCGAGGACACCTACGTGATGGGCGCCGACTACTACCAGTCGATTGAAGAGATGGAGGCCGACGTGCGCCACGACAAGCCGCGCATCGGCATCGGCGAGGGCTCGGTCATCCGTAACGCCATCGTGGACAAGAACGCGCGCATCGGCGCCGGCGTCCGCCTCGTCAACGAGCGCCGCGTCGCCGACGCCGAAGACCCCGAAGGGAGCTGGTTCATCCGCGACGGCATCATCATCGTCCCCAAGAACGGCGTCGTCCGCGACGGCACGGTGGTCTAGGGAACGACGAGTGATACATAAAGGACGAGGCCGGAAGTTGTCATGCTCAACTTCCGGCCTCGTCCTTTATGACCCGCCGTTCCGGATCGGTCAATTCATCATTCATCAATCGTGGATGCCGCCGAACGGGTCGAAGTTGCGGCGCAGCACGGGCGGCGACTGGCGCGGGGCGTTGTTGCCCTGCGCGGTGGTGGCGTCGGGGCCGCCCGCGCCGTCGGGGCGATAGACGTAGCTGTCGCGCGCGCGGACGACGAGGTTGGGGCGGCGGACGCGGACGCGTATCTGGCGCCGCTCCTCGGCCTGCGACTGGCGCGAGGGATAGTAGCCGAGGCTGTACTGGCGCCGCAGCTCCTCGGCGATGTTCGTGAACGCCTGTTCAATGTAGCTGATGTCCTGCGCGTCGTAGCTGCGCCCGCCGGTCGCCTCCGCGAGCCGGCGCAGGTACTCGCCGCCGCGGTCGTAGTCGGCGCGCGTCGTCCCGGCGCCACCGCCGCCGCCTCCACCGCCGTTGCCGATCCGGACGTTGCCGCCGCCGAGGATGATGCCGCCGAGGATGTCGCCCCAGCCGGGGTTGCGCCCCCCGCCCCCGCGGCGGCGCGGGTAGCGGTTCGGCCCGGGCCAGCCGCCCCCGCCGCCCCCGTTGCCGTTGTCAACGTACGTGTCGTACTGGATGGGGTAGATCATCGCGTCCAGCTCGACCGCCTCTTCGAGCGTGCTCTCGAAGCTGGCACGCTTGCTCGTGCTGTCCACGCCGTCCGTGAAGAGCACGACGGCCTTGCGACCCTGGACGCGGCTGAGCTGGTCGTTGATGACGAGGTCTACGGCGTCGTAGAGGCGCGTGCCGCCGCCGGTGTGCGTGCGGCGGATGGCGTTGCGCAGTTGGTTGCGGTCGCTCGTCGCCTCGGAGAGGACGCGCACCTGTTCGTCGAAGGAGACGACGATGACGCGGTCGTCCGGGCGGAGCTGGTCGAGAAAGGCGATGGCCGCGTCCTGTATGTCTTCGAGCCGGAAGCGCGTCGAGCCCGACGTGTCGATGACGAGCGCGACGGTGAAGGGCTGTTCGACCGGCGCGAAGTAGGCGATGCGCTGCTCGACGCCGTCTTCAAGGACGCGGAAGTCCTCTTGGTGCAGTCCGCCGATGAAGCGGCCGTCGCGGTCGAGCACAGAGACGGGCACGGTCACCAGGGTGGCGTTAACGCGCACGACCTCGTCCTCGCCCACCTCCTCTGCGACCTGCCCGTTGGTCTGCGGCTCGTTCGTCCGAGGGGTCGTGGGCGCTGGAACCTCCAACGTCGGGGCGCGCCTCGTCGTCGGCGGGGCGGGCGCCGGCGCGGGCGCGGCGGTCGGCGTCTGACCGACGCGGCGCGGGCGCGTCTGCGCGACGGCCAAAGGCGCCGCGGAAGACGCGAGCAGGGCGAGGGTCAGGGACAGGCGTACGAGCTTTTTCACGGCATTTTCTCCGGCGGCGCAGGCTTGCGCCCTCCTTTGACGTGTGTGATGCCCGCACGGATGCCAATTTTTTTAGGGGAAGGGGGAAAGGGTTTGAAAGTCTTTTCCCCTTCCCCTTTACTCTTTCCCCCTTCCCCCTGTTCAGCGCGCGGCGCTCTCGATGGCGTTGAAGATGAAGGGAAAGGTGCCCCAGGTCTGGCCGCGATGCTGTGGGCGGAAGCCGAAGAGGATGACGCGGCCGCGGCCGAGTGTCGCTTCGACGAGGGCGGCGCGGCCGGCGAGCTTGTCGGCGCCGAGGAGCCAGCCAGAGCGCAAGATCTCCTCCTTGCCGGCGTAGCGTGCGACGACGTGCGCGCGGGCGGGGTCGGTCACCTCGAAGGCGGCGCTGTTGACGAAGTATGCGTCGGCCTGCGCGCCGTAGCCGCGCGCGAGCGGGTGCGAGGTCTCGACCTCGATGCGCAGGACGGAGCCTGGGCAGTAGAAGTCTGCGGGGCGCACGCCTTCCAGCACGTTGCGCACGGGGAGGTCGAAGCGCTTGATGGCGAGTTCGGTCGAGTCGTCCCAGCAGACGAGCGTGCCGCCCTCCTCGACGAAGCGGCGGAGGTTCGAGACGCCCGCCTCCGTGATGCCGCCGGTGAACTCAGCCGGCGCCGTCTCCTTCCCACGCCCCTCGACTATCTCGCGCAGGCGCATCGAGGGGAGCACGATCACGTCGTACTTCGAGCGCAGGGAACCGGCCCGCACGTCGGCGTCGCGCAGGGAGGTGTAGGGCACGTTGAAGGTGTCGAAGAGCCAGCGCGTCCAGCCCTCGTCCATCGAGCCCGTCCAGCTCTTGTAGAGCGCGAGGCGGACGGGGCGCCTTAAAGGGTTACGGATGGGTGAGTAGGCGCGGCGCTCCCCTTCGGGGTCGAGCGCGATATTTAGTCCGAGATCGTGCCGCACCTGGTCGCCGCTACCGACCCGTGTGAGTCGCCGCTCGGGCTCCGGCTCGCGGATGCTCTGGACGGGGTAGGCTTCGACGCCCATCTGCATCGGCAGAGTCCAGCCGGCCACGTCGTAGGGGCGCTCGGGTGCGCCGCCCGCGAGCCGGTCGGGGTAGTCCTGACGCTCGAAGAGCGCCTGCACGTTCGAGCGGTACGGCTGGCGCAGGTAGACGAGGTAGCTGCCCAGAGGCCACTCGGGCGGCGCGTCCTTCATGTCGTTGTAGACGGTGCCGTGCGAGCCCGCGAGCGTCAGGTGCAACTCCGAGTCCATCCGGTGCACCTCGACGCCCTGCTCGACGAGGAGCGTGACCAGCTTGGCGACCGCCTCGTCCTTCCCCTGTCCGGCGGGGATGACGTAGGCGAGCACGTCGTCGCGGCCGGTGGGCGGCCAGTCGAGCGCGCGGCGCCCCAGCTCGTAGAAGTTGCGCAGGTAGCGCTCGCGGTACTTCGCCGCCAACGAGAGGACGGAGCGCGCCGAGGTCAGCTCAAGGTTCAGGATGTCGCGCGCGCGCCACTCGCCGCCGGGCCAGGGGTCCGGGAAGTTGGTCGTCGGGCTCTCGGGCAGCGCCGTGGGCATGCCGCGGGTGGAGGCGCGCCGGAGCTGTTCGGGCGTGACCTTGACCGGCGTCATCAGCCGCGCGCTGGCCGCTTCGGTCAGGATGCCGACCGAGTTGTGGTAGTAGGGCGCGGTGCGGAAGCCGCCGTGCCACCACGTGTCGTACAGCGCGTTGGTGACAACGCCGCGGAAGCCGGCGGCCTCTGCGTCGGCGGCGATCTTGTGTCCGACGAGTCCGACCTCGCGCAGGAGCAGCGGCGCGATGTGCGGGTTCGGCGGGTCGAAGAAGGGCGGGACGAAGAAGCGCGAGCCCGTCGAGCCCTGCTGGTGCACATCGTAGACGATCTGCGGGAACCACTCCTTCCACAGAAGCCGCGTGACGGCGCGCGTCTCCCTCAGGTTGAGCATGAACCAGTCGCGGTTGTCGTCGTGGCCGGCGTAAGCGTGATAAAGCTCGGGCGGCTCCGACCCTTCAAAGGGTCTGCCCAGAGAGCGTCGGTACCAGTCGGCGACGATGTCGATGCCGTCGGGGTTGGGCGAGGGGATGAGGACGAGGATGGTGTTGTCGAGCAGTTCGCGCGTCTCGGCGTCCTGCGCCGAGGCCAGCTCGTAGGCGAGCTGCAGAGACATCTGCGAGGCGACGATCTCGGTCGAGTGGATGGAGCAGGAGACGACGACGACCGTCTTGCCTTCACGGATCAGGCGGTCGCGCTCCGCGTCCGAGGTGACGAGACGCGGGTCTGCGAGGCGGCGCTGGATTTCGCGATACTTGTCGAGTTCGCGTATAGTCTCGGGCGAGCTGATAAAAGCCGCGATGAGCGGACGGCCGAGCGTGGTCTCGCCGATGGTCTGGACGCGGACGCGCCCGCCGCGCGCGTCCAGGCGGCCGAGGTAGTCCGTAATCTGCTTCCAGTCGGCGAGCTTGCGGTCGTCGCCGGGCGTGAAGCCGAGCACGTCGCGCGGCGAGGGCACGCGGCCCGCGGGATTCGTCGGCGTCCCGACACTCGCGGGCGCGGGCGTCTGCGGCGGGCGCGCTGGGCGCCGGCGCTGGGCCTGGGCGGACGCTGTAATCAGAGAGCAGAGTAAGAGCGCGGCGGCGGCGTAGAGAGAAGGACGGCGAAGGAACGCTGGATGCATCCTGAAAGTCTTCCGACAGAGATTGAAGGCCAAGACCGTAGTGTGGGTTTAACGAAGGCCGAGTCTAGCACAGGCGCGCGGCGTTCGCTCGCGGGGAGGCTGTGGTACTGGTGGTCTCTGTTCGTGGCCGCGATGCTGCTGCTCGTCATCGGCCCGCCGTCGATTACCGCTTCACTCATCGCGGGGCGGCGCCATTGGCTCTACCCCTTCGCGCTCTTCGGGGCGCGCAACTGGCTGCGGCTGAGCGGCGTCCGCGTCCGCGTGCGCGGCCTTGAGCATTTAGACCCGCGGCAGTCCTACGTCTTCATCGCCAACCACCGCTCCTTCCTCGACACGGCGATGCTCTTCTACCACCTGCGGCGGCGCATCGGCCTCCTCGCCAAGAAGGAGCTGCTGAAGGTGCCCATCCTCGGCTACGGCATGGGCTTCGTCAACATCCTCGCCATCGACCGCACGAACCGCGAGAGCGCCTTCCGCACGACGAAGGCCGCGACCGACCGTCTGCGCTCCGGCATCTCGTTCGGCGTCTTCGCCGAAGGGACGCGGGCGCGGCCGGGCGAGCTGCTTCCGTTCAAGAAGGGCGGCTTCTACATGGCGGTCGAGGCGGGCGTCCCCGTCGTCCCCGTCGCCATGAAGTACACAGACGACCTGATGGGGAAGGGGACGGGCGTCGCGCGCCCCGGCGCGGCCGAGATGGTCGTCCTCCCGCCCATCGAGACCGCCGGCCTGAAAGGCGAAGACGTGAAGCGCCTCACCGCGCGCGCGCGCGCGGCCATCGCCGAAGAGTTGGGGGTCGGCGGCCGAGGTTAGAGTGACCCTGAACCCCCGCGGGTCTCATTAAACCCCCATCCGCCTCGCAGACAGACCCGCCAGAGGCACGCAAAGCCTTGTCGCACGACCCGACTTTTAATACGCTATCTCAAACCTATGCCGGGCGGTGCGATGTTCTCCCCGCCGCGGCGTCGAAATGTGTGGAGAATCGCCGGTCACGGTGGAGACGAAGGTTACGGCGTTCGGACTTACGTCGTGAGGAGGAGGGGGAGGTTAACAATGGCGGACGAAAAGCTGGACGACAGGTTCTTCGATACGTCGGTACATTTGGCGAGGTCAAACCTTGAGGCGGCGCTCAGCCGCTTCAGGAGGGATTGCTTCCGCGCGGCGAAGTCGCTCGCGCGCGACGTAGCCGAGGGAAAGCAGCCCGTGGATGACCTGCGTAAGATGGACGATTTCGTGCGCTCGGTCTACACCGAACACCCGCGGGAGATGGCCGAGTGGGAAGAGATCATGAAAGATTTCGATCTCTCTCAAGACACGATTGACGACGAGAAGTAGCTTGATTTATACAAATCTATTCCGGGGTAAAGTTTTTTATTCTGCGAGACAGAGAGAGAGGGCTGCGTGAATCCAAGCGTTCACGCAGCCCTCTTACTTTGAATTTATCTCTTAGGGCTTCGGCTTCGATGTCGGGGGCGTGGGCTTCGGCGCGGGCTTGTCGGGGTCTTCCGTCTTGTCTTTCAGTTCGTCGCCCTGCTCGACCTCGTGGAAGCGGCCGCGCAGGCGCTCGAAGTCTGTGAACCTGATGCGCATGCGGAGGTGGACGGACTGGCCCGACTTGAAGCTCAGCTCGTCGTCGGCGTAGCTGTAGGTCGGGAACCAGTACTTGCCGT
>JBJMGP010000187.1:0-14097 GCA_045807865.1 Pyrinomonadaceae bacterium | reverse complement strand
GTTGAGGTTGAGCAACTGCGCGGCACGGTCGAAGCGCTCCATCATCGACTCGAAGGGGTTCTCCTCCCTGATGCGCCGCGGGTCGTCCATCATTGCCTTGGTCATTAGTCTTCTCCGAGAAATCAGGAGTCGTCAGAAGTCGCGCGCCAGAATCGAGGTAAGAAAAAAGCAGAGGCGTCTGCCGGCCTCCGCTCCTTAATGACTACTGGCTACTGATTCCTGATTCCCTGTTTTTTAAAATCTCGTTCATCGCGCCCGTGCGATAGCCGTGCAGGTCGAGCGTGACGTAGCGGAAGCCGAGCGCGCGGAAGCGGCGCGCCAGCTCGTCCGCGATTTCGCGTCTGAGCGCCTTGTCGAGTTCCTCGGGCGCGACTTCGAGCCTGACCAGCTCGCCGTGGTGTCGCACGCGGAACTCGCGGAAGCCCAAGTCGCGCATGACCTGCTCGCCCGTGTCGACGGTGCGCAGGCGCTCGATGGTGACGGGTGTGCCGTACGCGAGGCGCGAGGAGAGGCAAGGGCTCGCCGGCTTGTCCCAGGTCGGAAGCCCCGCGCGCTTACTTAAAAGCCGCACGTCGCGCTTCGCCATGCCGGCCTCGACGAGCGGGCTGCGGACTCCGCGCTCGCCGGCGGCCGCGCGGCCGGGGCGGTAGTCGCCGAGGTCGTCCGTCGTCGAGCCGTCCACCACAAAAGCAAAGCCGCGGGCCGAGGCCAGCGGCGAGAGCTTCGTATAGAGTTCGGACTTGCAGAAGTAACAGCGGTCGGACTCGTTGCGCAGGTAGCGCGGGTCGTCCATCTCGCCGGTCTCGATGTACTCGTGGTTGAGCTTCAGACCGGTGACGAGCGCGGCGACCTCCGCGCGCTGGTTCGAGGCGAGGCTCGGCGAGACGCCCGTGACGCAGAGTGCGCGAGCGCCGAGCACCCCGTTGGCGACGTGCGCGAGGTACGTGCTGTCCACGCCGCCCGAGAAGGCGACCACCGCCGAGCCCATCTCGTGGAGGATGGCGCTCAGCCTCTCCTCCTTCAAAAGGGCTTCGGACTCTGCGGTTGTCGAGGCCCCGACGACTTCCCCGCCCCGCACCTCTTCTTCGACGGCCTGACTGTTCACACTCACCTTTCAGACCCGGCGCACGCACTAACGCAGGTGCCGCCGCGGGCTCTCGCAACTGTCTTGAACTGTTCTGGTTTAAGTAAGCTTACCGGCCGCGAATGTTATCTCACGCGCGCGGGCCACGCAACCCAGACCGACGCGACGAAGGGTTAATAACTTCAAATTCGAATTTTCAAATTTCAGATCACGTTCCGGGGTGACGGTTGAAAGCGCGCGTGCTATATTCGGCGCGAAACTCACGCTTGCGTCTCCCAACGTGGGCAGTTTCGGTCTGGCACCTTTTCCCCGTGACAACCGCTCCGATGCTCTACGGCTTTCGACACCGTCGTCTCGTCGTCGCGCTCGCCTTCGCGCTCCTGCTCGTGTGTGCGCACGCCGCGCCCGCGCAGGAGAGGGACGAGTTCGACGAGACGACGGCCGACCCCGTCAAGCTTTTCAACCGCGGGCAGGAGGCGCACGCGAAGAAGCAGTTCGAGCGCGCGCTCGAACTCTACGAAGAGGCTTTGCAGATCAAGCCCGACTTCGCCGAGGCGGAGTTTCAGAAGGCCGCCGCGCTCGTCGCCTTACAACGTCTGCCCGAGGCCGAGAAATCTTACCGCCGCTCGATGGAGCTGCGCCCGACGTGGGCCATGCCGCCCGCGGCCTTCGGGTTACTGCTCGTGCGGACGAACGGGCGCGAGAAGGAGGCCGAGCCGCTCCTGCGCCGCGCGCTCGAACTGGACGCGAAGAATTTGACCGCGACCGTCGCGCTCGCAGAGCTGCGCGCCCGCGCGGGCGACGCGACCGAGAGTGCGACACTCTGGCACCGCGCGACCGAGTTGAAGCCGGGCGACGCCTCGCTCTGGGTCTCGCTCGCTCGCGCCGAACTTAGCGCGAAGGACTCGGCCAGCGCGCTCAAGAGTTTCGGCCGTGCGCTTGAAGTCGATGCCGCGAACGTTGATGCAAGGCTCGGCCGCGCCGACCTGCTCATCAGTTCCGGCGAGAAGGAGCGAGCACTCGAAGACGTACGTGCCTTAGAACCTCTCGCAAAATCGGACTGGAAGCTCGCCGTCGCCGTCGCCAACCGCTACGGCCTCGCCGGGAAGAAGGACGATGCGCGTCGCATCTACGAGTCGCTCCCGGCGGAGGCGAGGCAGTCCAAAGAGGGACGAGAACTCGACGCGGCGCTCACCGACCTGCCCTGCGAAGAGACGCCCGAGGCGCGTGCGGCGCTCGAACAGACGATCACCAACGACCCGAAGAATGCGGCGGCGCTCGCCTGCCTCGGGAAGCTCGAACGCACCCACAACCCGGAGCGCTCCGCCGAGCTTTACAGGCGCGCGGCCGAGGCCGAGCCGCGCAACGTGGACTTGGCCGTCGGCTATGCCGCGGCGCTCGTGCAGCTCCGTAAATTCGCGGAGGCGGTCGGCATCCTTGAGCGCGTCATCGCGGTCGCGCCCGAGCACTACGAGGCGCACGCCAATCTCGCCGCCGCCCTCTTCGAGTTAAAGCTTTACAACCGCGCCGTTTCGGAATACAAATGGATCGAGCGTGCGAAGCCCGAGCTGGCGGTCGTACACTTCTTCGTCGCCATCGCGCACGACCGGTTGGGCGAGTACGAGGAGGCCCTCGCCGAGTACGAGACGTTCCTCGCGCGCGCCGACGCCGGCGTCAATCAGCTTGAGATCGAGAAAGTCAACCTGCGGCTCCCCTCGCTGCGCAACCAGATCAAGCGCGGCGAAGGGGCGAAGAAAGACAAGAGGGCGCAGTGATGGACACGTATCGTAGCGCGGAGCAGAAGAACGCGGCGCGCACTATCGACAGGCGCGCTTCGGTAACGCTGGTTCTCATCTTCATCATGCTGGCGTGTGCGGGCGCGCGGGCGCAGGACGGGGCGGCGCAGCCGCCGCAGCCGCAACGCGAGGACGGCCCGCCGCCACTGCTCTACATGCCGCCGGACGTGCGCCAGCGTCTCGACGGCACGAAGGACTCGAAGGCACGCGCCCGCCTCAGCATGGAGATCGCCGAGGAGCGGCTGGCGCGCGCCGCGCAGCTCGCCGACGAGGACAGGTTCGCGGCTTCGACCGCCGAGATCGGCGTCTACGAGGCCGTCGTCGAAGACACCGTCCGCACGCTGCACACCACGAGCGGCGAGGGGAAGGTCAATAACAAGTTCCGCGACATCTTCAAGCGCATCGAGATCACCCTGCGCTCGCACATCACGCGGCTGGAGACAATCCGCCGCATGCTCCCTGAGCGCCACGCCGTCTACGTCAAGGACGCCATCGACTTTGTCCGCGACCGGCGCGACCAGGCGCTCAGCGCCTTCTACTCCGACTCGGTTCTGCGCGAGCCGCGGCTCCCCGAATCGACCACGCCCGAGGGCGAGCGCGCCACCACCAACACCGCCGCACAGCCCGAGGCCGAGAAGAAGCCGAACCAGCAACATCAGTAACCGATGAACAGCCCCCAGACCTCCCGCAAGCTTCCCGCGCGCGCCGCCTCTCTGCTCTTCGCCCTCTGCCTCTGCCTGGCGCTCGCCGCGCCGGCCGCCGCGCAGAGACGTGAGCACCTGACGCCCGAAGAGATCGAACTCGTGCGCGACAACCAGGAGTTGGACTTGCGCACCGGCGTCTTCATCAAGGCCGCAGAGCGGCGCCTGCTCGCGGTCACCAACCCGGCCGAGTCCGCGAAGAATGCCCCGCTGGAGAAGGAGAAGTGGGGCGAGGTGCAGGGCTCGCGCGTCCAGCTCATCTACGACATCTCGAAGATACTCGACGAGGCCGTCGTCAACGTGGACGACGCGGCCGAGCACAACCCGGAGAGCCCTCTGCTGCGCAAGTCGCTCTACATGCTCTCGGAGGCGACCGCCAGGATGCTGCCCGAACTGACGAAGCTGCGCGAGGCGGCCCCGAACGAGGCCGAGGCCGACCAGCTCGACCGCGCCCTGGAGACCGCGCGCGAGATCACGGACGCGGCCAAAGCGCACGGCGTCACGGCCGAAGACCTCAAGGTGAAGGCGAAGACGGCGAAGAAGAACGATTAGGTCGGACTCGAAAATCTGTGGGGAGACCCGGCGGCGCGCGTACTTGAGAGAGTCGCGCCGCTTTTTAGTTTGTCCGCGCCGAACAACGCGACGGTTTGTGTCGTAGAATAGGGCGCGAAAGGATTTGTGAAGGAAGATTATGGAGAGCAGATTCTACCCGGGCGTCGAGGCGGACTCGGCCAAACTTCAAGGCGAGCTGCGCACTCTGTTCGACTCAGACCAGGCTTATGAAATCCAGACGATGCAGGTCTCGGCGACGGCCGTCCTGCAGGCGCGTAAGACCGGCACGCTGCGCGACCTGACGGGGCTCTCGGCCGCGCTCACCGTCAAGATCACGCCCGAGCACGGCGGCACCCGCGTCGAGATCGGGATGCAGAAGTGGTTCGACAAGGCGGCGGTCGCGGCCGTCGCCTTTGTCGTCTTCCCCCCTTTGATGGCGCTGCCCGCGCTCGGCGCCTACTGGCAGCACAAGCTGACCGAGGACGCCTGGAAGGTCACCGAGGCTCATATCGCGCGCAAGGCCGGCGGCTACGTCCCGCCGATGCCCGGGCGCTGCGGCACCTGCGGCTCGGTCGTCACCTCGGGCTCGACCTTCTGCTCCGGCTGCGGCGCCAACCTCCGCGTCGAACACACCTGCGCCTCCTGCGGCGCCAAGCAGAAAGACCCCTCCGCACGCTTCTGCAACCGCTGCGGCAAGCCGCTCACGAGCTAAGGGGAAGGGCTAAAAGGTAAAGGGTAGGGGTCTGAAACCTTTCCCTTTACCCTTTACCCTTTACCCTCGCTTCACGCCGCGTCAGACTCTCTCTCCGTCAGGCCGAGCTCTTCGGCGCAGTCGCGGCAGAGCCAGACGTGTATGTGGGCGGCGTCGGCCCAGAAGAAGGGCGTGACGCGCGCGGCGGCGCGGACGGCCGCCTGAGACGGCAGCCGCTGAAGGTGTTTGACGTAGGTGCGGCCTTCGTAGTAGTGGCCCGGCGCGCCGGCCGCGCGGTGGATGCACTCGCGTACACGGTAATCTTGCTCGCTCTTCAAGTCGGGTGACCTCTATAAAGTACTGTTGAATTTATTAGCAAAGATGGGAGGGCTTAGCACTCGCGTGTGCGGCGCCGGTCATTGTTTACCACGCGGGTAACGCGGCGGAGTTGCATTGTCGTTGCAGAACTATTATTTTGCCGCCCTCCGGTTGATAAGAATAACAGTTTAAGGAATCATTTAGGAATGCCTGAGAGGCGGCCCGAAGACCTGACCATCCTCGTCGTCGAAGACTACGAGGACACGAGCCTCGCCATGCGGCTGGCGCTCGAACGTAAGGGGTACCACATCCTCGAAGCCTCGGACGGCGCACAGGCCGTCAAAGTCGCCGAGCGCGTCCGGCCCGAAGTCATCCTGATGGACTTGAACCTGCCCGTGCTCGACGGCTTCGGCGCGGCCGAGCGCATCCGCACCAACCCCGAACTCAAAGAGGCGATCATCGTCGCCGTCACCGCCCACCAGGACCCGGACCTCCGCGCCCGCGCCCTCGCCGCTGGCTGCAACGCCTTCGTCACCAAGCCCATCGACTTCGAATGGCTCGGCGAACTGATCTCCAACCTCCTGCCCTGACGGATCAATCGAAGATGAGGTGGAGGCCGGACGGCCCGGCCGGGACGAAGGTCGGCTCGACGCCGAAGACCGCGCGGATGCGTTCGCGCGTGAGCACGTCGGCCGGGGCGCCGTTGGCGACGACGCGGCCGTCGTTCAGTAAGACGATCTGGTCGGCGAAGCGCGCGGCGAGGTTGAGGTCGTGGACGACGCCGACCGTGACCACGTCCGCCGCGTCCGCGAAGGCGCGCACCTTCTTCATGAATTCGATCTGGTGGCGGATGTCGAGGAAGGTCAGCGGCTCGTCGAGGAAGAGGTAACGGCAGGAAGTGCCGGGGCGCCACAGCTGCGCGAGGACGCGCGCGAAGTTGACGCGCTGGCGCTCGCCGCCGCTGAGCGTCTGGTAGTTACGCCCGCCGAACTCCGTCACGTCAAAGAACTCCATCAGCTCATCGACGACCTTCTCGTCCGCGGGGCCGGGGCGGCTCCCGAAGTGCGGGTGGCGGCCCATCATGACCACCTCGCGGACGGTCAGAGGGAATGCGACCTCGACCGCCTGCGAGAGCACGGCGCGGCGCTTCGCGAGGTCGAACTCGCTCGCGCGGCCTACGTCCGCTCCCTCGTACAGGACCCGGCCTGCGTGCGGGCGCAGCAGGCGCGCCAGCACTTTGATGAGCGTCGATTTGCCCGCGCCGTTCGGGCCGATGACGAGGTGGAGCCGGCCCGGCTCGAACCTGACCGACACGTCGGCGATGAGGGCCGTCTCCCCGACCTTGAAGGTGATGTCGCGGGCTTCGAGCATCTTTAGAAGACGTACTGCCTGCGGCGCAGCAGCAGGAGGAAGACGGGCACGCCGACCGCAGAGGTGACGATGCCAATGGGGAGTTCCGCGGGGCGGAGCGAGAGGCGCGCGATCAGATCCGCGAGGCTCAGGAGCGTCGCGCCCGTCAGCGCGCTGCCGACGATGAGGTAACGGTTGTCGGCCCCGCCCAGCATCCGCAGGATGTGCGGGACGACGAGCCCGACGAAACTGATGACGCCCGTGAAGGCCGTCGCGACGGCGACGATGACGACGTTGACCGAGAGGATGACCCACTTCAGACGGTTCACGTTCACGCCGAGGTAGGTCGCCTCCTCCTCCCCGATCATCAGGGCGTTGAGCTGCTTCGCGTAATGGAGCGCGACGGCCGAACCCGCCAGCGTCGAGACGGCGACGACCTCGACGGCGCGCCAGCTCGCGCCCGAGAGCGTGCCCAGACTCCAGAAGGTAATCGAGCGCGCCTGCGGGTCGCGCGCGATGTAGGAGAGGAAGCCGATGCCGCTCATAAACAGCGCGTTGACCGCGAGCCCCGTCAAGAGCAGCGTCACGACCGACGCGCGCCCGTCCTCACGCGAGCGCGCGAGGAGAAAGACGAGGTAGGTCGAAAGCACGCCGCCCAGACAGGCTGCGGCGGGCAGACTCCAGAGGCTCGCGCCGAGATTGAGAACGCCCCCGAGAACGAAGAAGAGCGCCGAGCCGAACGCGGCGCCGCTCGAAGTCCCGACGAGCCCCGGCTCGACAATCGGGTTGCGGAAGAGGGCCTGCATCAACGCGCCGCCGACGCCGAGACTCGCGCCCACCAGCAGGCAGAGGACGGCGCGCGGCAGTCGCAGCTCAAGGAAGATGCGCTGGTCGAGAGTCGGCGCGGGGTGGCCGGGCAGGAGCGAAGCGAGCGCCTCGCCGATGGCGGGGACGGAAAAGTCTATGGCGCCGTAGCGGATCGACGCGGCCAGCACGAGGAGCGTCGTGCAAGCCAGTGCGACGAGGATGGCCCCGCGGTGCCCACTTTGTTTCTTCACTTCTGATGGATGACCGCGGCCACCTTCTCGACGTTCTCGCCGGAGCGCGGGCCGAAGTACATGAGCTGGTTCTCTTCGATGCGGTAGATGCGGTTGTTCTTCGCGGCGTTCGAGGTGGCGACGCCGGGCAGCGCCTTGATCTGCTCAAGGTCTCCGCCGGCGCGGTCGAAGCCGTAGTCGGTGACGAGGATCACGTCCGGGTTCGCCTGCGCGACAATCTCGGGCGACTCCATCCGCTGCATCCTCCCCGAGTTGATCGCCATCTCGCCGCCCGCCCATTCTATCATCCGCCCGGCCGCGCTGCCGTCGCCCGTTCCCTCTCCCTTGCCGACGACCAGATAAACGTTCGAAGCGCGCCCGAAGTGTATGACCGCGACCCTGGGCTTGTCCGTGTACTTCTTGACGGCTTCGAGGGACGACGCCATCTGCGAGTCGAGCGTCTTGCACAACTCTTCGGCCCGCTGCTCCTTATGGAAGTAGGCGCCCAGCTCGCGGATGAGTGCCTTCGTGCCATCGACGGAATCGTTCTTGGCCTCGAAGGTCTTCATGGGAATGTTCAGGCCCTTGAGCTGCTCGACGACCTGCGGCGGGCCGATGTTGTTGTCGTGGATGATGGCGGTCGGGTGGAGCGAGAGGATGCCCTCGGCGCTCAAAGCGCGGTGGTAGCCGACGGTCTGCACCTTCTTCACGTCGGGCGGGTAGGTGCTTGAGAAATCGACCCCGACGACGCTCCCCTGCGCCCCGAGCGCCCAGATGATCTCGTTGTAGGTCTGCGAGATGACCACCAGGCGCTCGGCCTTCGAGTCGCCCGCCGCGTTGTTGAAGCGCGAGCAGCCGACCGCGGAGATGAGCACCGCCAGAGTCACGACCGCGAGCAAGATTCTTTTCATCGTCATAAGACTAAACCATTATGCACTGAAAGTGCATAGGTTGCCCTTGGAATTAATCGCTCGTGAACATGTTGTTAGCGAACGGTAAAGTTGCGCCCTGAACCATGCAACTTCTGTGGCGAGGCTGGTTGTCTCCAATAATTTTAAGGTCAGGCCGGACGCCTACGACCTCTACGTCTTCTACGACGACACGAAGCCGCGCTTCCACACCTACATGCAGATGTCCGAGGCGATGCTCCACTACGTGCGCAAGGGGCAGAGGGTCGTCGGCATCTACTACGGCCACCCGGGCGTCTTCGTGCTCTCGACCCACCGCGCCATCGCCATCGCGCGCCGCGAGGGGCACGAGGCGGTGATGAAGCCGGGCATCTCGGCCCTCGACTGCCTGTGCGCAGACCTCGGCGTTGACCCCGCGTACCCGGGGATGTCAACCTTCGAGGCCAGCGAAGTGCTCCTGCGCAAACGCCCGCTCGACACCACCGTGCACGTCGTGCTGTGGCAGGTCGGCCTCATCGGCGAGCAGGGCTACCGCCGCAAGGGCTTCATCAACGACAAGTTCCCAGTCCTCGTCGAGTACTTGCAGGAGTATTACGGCGAAGACTACGAGGTCACGCACTACGTCGGCGCGCGCCACGCCACCTTCGAGCCGACCATCGCCGTCTACAAGCTGAGCGAGATGCTCGACCCGCGCGTGCGCGCGACCTTCACGGGCATCTCGACCTTCTACATCCCGCCGAAGGACGCGGCGCAGACCGACCTGGAGATGGCGAAGCGGCTCGGGTTCGTGCCCAAGCCCGGGCAGAGGCTGGCCCAGTTGAGCCCGGCCAGGGGCATCGCGCACTACGGGCCGCGGGAGCTGGCGGCCATCGAAGAGTTCGAGCACTTCCGCGTCCCGCACGAATACCAGTACCAGCCGCGGACGCGCGCCGGCGAATTCCTGGTCGAGCTGACGCAGAACGTCCCGCTGCAAGACCTCTACCGCAAGTCGCCCGGAGAGGCCGTCTCCGAGTCATCCTTCCCGGGCCTCTCGCCGCTGGAGCGCAGGCTTCTGGCCACGCATAACGAGAACTACGCGCACGTCGCGGCCAAGGGGTCAATCGCCTCCCACTCGCCCAACGAGCGCTTTATCCTCGACATGCACCGCGAGATGGCGCTGGGCGTGACGCGGGGAACACGGGCCGGCAGTACGACCTCGACGTGATGAAGCGCGCCGTCCTCGAAGAGGGCGGCCCCTTCACGCTCTTCGGCGGCGAGCCGCTGTTGATTCCGGAGGAGGACCTCGAAGACCTCTGGGCGTGGGGCCTCGAACAGTTCGGCCGCAACAGCGTCCAGACCAACGGCACCCTCATCAACGAGGCGCACGTCCGCATGTTCAAGCGCCACAACGTGCGCGTCGGCATCTCCGTCGACGGGCCGGGCGAGCTGAACGACGTGCGCTGGTCGGGCTCGCTGGAGAAGACGCGCGCCGACACCGCGCGGACGGAGGCGGCCATCGCGCGCCTCTGCTTCGAGGGCATCCACTTCCCTTTCCGGCCGCCTCAGTCCGCCAGGGTCACCGCCTCCAGAGGTTTTGAAGAGGGACTGTCGAATCCGATCCGCGAACTGAACGTCCTGGCCGGCGAACGCCCGCAAGCCTCCTCGCCGTTGCCGTCTTTGTAGGCTTCAAAGGGTGAGGCGGGGGGCCTGAGGACGGAGACGCGCACCAGCGCCATCCTCGACGAGACCCTGACGCGCCTGTGCTTACGCATCGACGTGCATGCGTTGAAGATTGACGCCATCTTCCTCAGCAACTACTTCAACGTGCTCCGGCTGAGCGACGGCTCGACGGCGGCCTCGATGAACTATTTCAGGTTCAAGTCCGAGGAGGCCGCCGCGAAGACGCGAGACCGCCTGCGGCGACAGTCAGAGGAAGACCCGCTGCTGCTGGACTACCTCGGCGCGGAGGGCGAGCCCGACCTGCTGCGACTGAGCTTGAAGGCGTGCGTGGTCAGCGCCCTCTCGCAGAGGCTGCTCGCGGGGGCCGACAGCTTCCGCGTGACCGACCGCTTCGACCCGGGATTCTTCCCTCCCTCCGAATCGGCGATGGTCATCGGGTTCGGCGGCTACATGGACTACCTGATCTACATGACGGACATCCGGAGGATTCACGTCAGCGACCTGTGGGTTCAGCAGCGGGCGGGCATCGTCCGGCGGCGTCTCGAATCGTTCAAGGAGAAATATCCCGGGAGGGAGCTTACCTTCTCCGACGGCTCGGACAACCGCGAGCGTCTCGCGGGCGCCGACCTCGTCTCCGTCACCGGCTCCGCCTTCTGCACCGGCACCATGGACGGGTTGCTCGACGCGGCCCGCAACTGCCGCACCGTGATCGTCCAGGGCCAGAGCGCGGCCATCCTGCCCGAAGTGCTCTTCGAGCGGGGCGTGTCACTGGTCAGCACGAGCGTCAAGCCCGCGAACCTTGTGGAGCTGGCCGTCGAAGACCCACAGCAGTTCAAGTCGCTCCTGGAGGGCAAGCTGCCCAAAATCTACTTCACCCCCCTGCCTGATTTGTGAAGCCTTATTTCGGGTCGCTTCCGAGTCAAATTGAGTGTTAGATTGGGGCCGTGGCACGCGCGAAATCTGGACGGTCAAATCGACGGGCGTAGGCCGCGCCTCGCGCCGCGCCGGTACAACTCGGGTGTACCCTGACGAATCTAATGTTCCGGTTGACGAGGTTCACATTCGCAAAGCGGGTCTGAACCGTCGCTCGGCCGACGCGGATACGTTCCCCTTCAGTTGAAACACGTACAATTCGGTTTCCGTTCTTACGACCCACGGAGGATTCATAATGAAGTACAGCCGTAATCCCCTGCGCATCGTCGCCGCTTCCCTTTTCGCCGTTCTGATTCTGTCGGTCGCGGCCTCCGCCAAGGAGGCGTCGAACGCGGCGTTCCCCAATGTCCACATCAAGAACTTCGGACAGATGGACGAGCGCTTCTACCGCGGCGCCGAGCCGAAGGGCCTCGAAGACATTCAGGCGCTCAAAGACCTCGGCATCAAGACGGTCATCGACCTCCAGGAGAAGCCCGAGCGCACCGAGCGCGCCAACGTCGAGTCGCTCGGGATGCGCTACGTCAACATCCCGATGGTCGATAAGGCGTACCCCCGCCCCGAGTGGGTCGCGCAGTTCCTCAAGACGGTGGACGACCCCTCGACGGGCAAGTTCTACGTCCACTGCGCGGGCGGCCGTCACCGCACGGGCTCGATGGGCGCGGTCTACCGCTTCGAGAAGTACGGCTGGGGCTACGACCAGGTCTACGCCGAGATGAAGCAGTATGACTTCTACACCTCCTGGGGGCACGGCGACTTCAAGACCTTCGTCGAGGACTACGCCCGCCAGATGCAGGCGCGCCACGACGCGCCCGCGACCAGGACGGTCGCCGCGCACGCGGGTTCCGCCGAGGCCGTCTTCACGGGCAAGAACTGAAAACAAGTAGCCAGTAGGCAGTAGGCAGTAGAAAAACATGCGGCGCGGGTCTCTTCAGTCGATGAAGAGGCCCGCGCCGCTTTGTATTCCTACTGGCTACTTGCCTTTACTGATAGAAGTACGAAGTGTTCTTCTGCTGGTCCCACTCGACGCTGTCGATGTTGCGCGGGTCGGCGGCGAGCAACTCTTCGCTCAGACGGTCGGTGCTGACCTGCTGGCTGATGTCCACGTAGTAGATGATGCAGCCGGTCTCGCCCTCGCGGTCGGGGCGGTCGATGGTGCGCATCTCGGCGTGGAAGTCGTACCTGCGGAAGAGCTGGAGGAGCGCGTCCTGCGTCGTCCCGATGTTGTGCGTCTTGACCGTCAGCTCCATCGAGCGCGAGACCATCTCGCGCTCGCGGTACTCAAGGCCCCACAGGAGCAGCAGGACGAAGAGGGCCATGATGACGCCCAGCTCCCAGCGGCCGACGCCCGTCGCCAGCCCGATGGCGAGACTCACGAGCAGCACCGTGATCTCCTTCGGGTCTTTGATGTTCGTGCGGAAGCGCACGAGCGAGGCGGCGGCGAAGATGCCGAAGGCGCGCGCCGCCGAGTCGCCGACGACCATCATCAGCGCCGAAGCGACGACCGCCATCAGGATCTGCGTCTGCGCCACGAAGGGGTTGCGCTTGATCGCGTGCGCCAGCCGTCGCGGGCGGAAGGCCAGCATCGCCGCGAGCAGGGCCGCCAGCGTCAGACGCACGGTGACGGTAGCAAACGTCATCAGCCAGTCGCTCGCCTCACTCTCGCGCGTGGGCTGCTGCGGCGTGCGGCTGTCGCCTAAAATCCTCGTGAGTACCGACGAGTCGCGCGCGGGCGCGGGCGTCGGCTGCGCCGCAGCCGGCTCAGACCCGCGCGGCGCCTCCTGCCCCTGTGGGGCCACGCGCGCCGTCTGCTGGGTCTGTGCTTCGGAACGGGTGGGGTCGGCCGGGCCGCCCTGGTTCGCATTGCCCGCAGACCCGAAGCCGCGCATCAGCGCCGCCACCAAAAGGAATCCCAACGCGAGCGCGATGACCGCGACCGCGACCGTAAAGCCTTTGCCCTTCAACTTGCTGTTCACCATTTCCCCTACGGCTTACCGTTCGTCCTGTGTCGCACGCCGCGGCGCGGTGACGACGCTCCGCAGCGTGAAGAGTTGCAGCCCCATGCGGCGCGCGCTCACCTCGGCGCGCCTGCGCTCGCCCGTGCCGCCCTCGGCGAACGGCCGGAGCGGCGTGTAGGTCACGACGTACTGCGCGCCCACGTCGCGCGCGACCTTCTCCGCCAGCGCCGGCACCTCGTCCGGCGTGGAGGGCAGCAGCACGCGCCCGCCGACCTCGCGCGCCAACGCGTGGAGTTGTCCCTCGCGCCTCTTCGTCGCGAGCCCGTAGTTCTTGAACCAGCGGCGCATCTGAAAATCGAGGTCGATGACGCCCCCGCCGAAGATACTCTTCTTGTAATTCAACACCTCCCCCACGAGCGAGGAGAAGCCGAAGACGTGCACGCTCGCCTGCGCCGCGACGAGGTTCTGCACGACCTCCTTCGGGATGTCGTCCGCGCGAATCTCGTTGCGCGACTGCGCCTCCAGACCGTCCGTGAAGACGACGACGTGCGTGTTCCCGACGGGGCGTTCGCCCAGCTTGGCCGCCGCGAGCGTCAAACATTCAGAGAGGCGCGAGCGGTTTGCCGAGAAGAGCTTCCACCTGAGGACGTATCGCGCCAGGTCGCGGTCTTCCGTCCAGTCTTGCAGCACCTCGACCCTGCGGCCGACGTTCTGGACGAAGGCCACGCGGTCGCCCTCACCCAGACGCCCCAGAAACCGGAGCGCCGCCTCGCGCGTGGCGTTGACCGCGCCCGTCGCCGTGACCTGCCCGCCCATGTCGAAGACGAACAGGACGCTGGCCGGGACACGCCGCACGCTCCTTACGCGCTGCGGCACGCCGTCTTCGAGCACGAGCACGTCGTCGGCCGCGAGCGTCGGGTCGAAGCGCTCGCGGTCGTCGTAGGCGACGACGGGCAGGCGCACCTCCTCCGAATAGACCTTGACGGGCTCCTGCTCCTCGCGCGCGGGCGGCTGCTGCGCGATGCAGAAGGGTGCAGCGGCTAACAGGAGAAGGATCAGCGCGAGGCGGGCGGGGGGTCTGTCAGACACGGAACACTCCGAAGGTTGATGTAC
>JBJMGP010000186.1:0-36460 GCA_045807865.1 Pyrinomonadaceae bacterium | reverse complement strand
CCGTCATCGAGCGCAATAGCTCCGGCCCTCCGCCCATCGGGCGGCCCGTCGCCGGCACGCAGGCCTACCTCCTCGACGCGGGGTTGCGGCCCGTGCCCGTCGGCGTGGCGGGCGAGCTCTACCTTGGCGGGGAGGGGCTGGCGCGCGGCTACCTCAGACGCCCCGCCTTGACGGCCGAGCGTTTCGTCCCGCACCCGTTCGCCGCTCGCCCCGGCGCGCGCTTGTACCGGACGGGCGATCTGGCGCGCCACCTCGATGACGGGCAGCTCGAATACCTCGGGCGCGCCGACACGCAGGTCAAGGTGCGCGGCTTCCGCATCGAATTGGGTGAGATCGAGGCGGCGCTGGCCGGGCACGCGGAGGTGCAGGATGCGGTCGTCGTGGCCCGGCGGAGCGATGAAGGCGAGTTGAATCTGGCGGCCTACGTCGTGGCGCGGCCCGGCACGGCCCCGGTCGCGTCCGAGCTGCGGCGTCACCTCAAAGACCCGCTGCCGGACTACATGATCCCCGCGGCCTTCGTCATCCTCGACCGCCTGCCGCTGACGCCGAACGGCAAGGTTGACCGCCGTCAGCTTCCCGCGCCCGAGCAGACGCAGACGGCGTCCGGGAGTGCGTACCTCGCGCCGCGCACGCCGGTCGAGGAGGTGCTGGCCGACATCTGGTCGCGCCTGCTGGGCGTCGGGCCTGTCGGCGTCAACGACGACTTCTTCGAGTTGGGCGGACACAGCCTGCTCGCCACGCGCGTCGTCTCGCAGGTGCGCGAGCGGTTCGAGGTCGAGCTGCCGCTGCGCAGCCTCTTCGAGACGCCGACGGTGGCACGCCTCGCCGAGCGCCTTGAGCCGGCGCTGCGCGCAGCCCAGGCGCAGCCCGTCCTGCCCGCCGCGGCCCCGGCCGAGTCACCGCGCGAGGTGGCCGGGGGCGAAGAACTGGCCGCGCGCGTCGAACTTTTCCGGCAGGCGATACAGAACTTGACAGCCCCGCCCGTGCTCCCCGTCGCGCGCGACGTGCCGCTGCCGCTCTCCTTCGCGCAGCAGCGCCTCTGGTTCCTCGACCGACTGTCGCCGGGCAGCGCCGCCTACAACATCTTGGGCGGGATGCGCCTCGAAGGCGCGCTCGACGTGTCCGCGCTGGAGCGGGCCATCAACGAGATCGTCACCCGCCACGAGGCTCTGCGCACGACCTTCACGACGGTGGACGGGCGTCCGATGCAGGTCGTCGCCGCCGCGCAGCCCGTACCACTCACGCTCTGCGACCTGCGCGTCCTGCCCGAGACGGAGCGCGAGGGTCGGGTGAGGGAGACGGCCGTGGAGGAGCTGCGCAAGCCTTTCGACCTCGCGCGCGGGCCGCTGCTGCGCGTCACGCTCCTGCGCCCCGGCGAGGAGGAGCACGTCGCGCTCGTGACGATGCACCACATCGCGGCCGACGGATGGTCAATCGGCATCTTCGTGCGCGAAGTCGCGGCGCTCTACGAAGCGTTCCGCGCCGGACGACCCTCGCCGCTCCCGCCGCCGCCCGTCCAGTACGCGGACTTCGCGCACTGGCAGCGCGAGTGGATGCAGGGCGAGACGCTCGAAGCGCAGCTCGACTTCTGGAAGCGCACGCTCGGCGCGCCGCCCCCGCCGTTGGAGCTGCCGGCCGACTATGCGCGGCCCGACCCGCCTGCGCTGCGCGGCGAGAAGCTGATCCGCGCGCTGTCCGCCGAGCTCTACGAACCGCTGGGCGTGCTCTCGCGGCGCGAGGGCGCGACGCTCTACATGACGCTGCTCGCCGTCTTCCTCACGCAGCTACAACGCTACACGGGGCGCGAAGACCTGCTGGTCGGGACGGCCATCGCCGGGCGCACGCGCGCCGAAATCGAAGACCTCATCGGCGTCTTTATCAACATGCTGGTGCTGCGCACGGACCTCTCCGGCGCGCCGACCTTCCGCGAGTTGGTCGGGCGCGTGCGCGAGACGGCGCTCGAAGCCTACGCGCATCAGGACGTGCCGTTTGAAAAGCTCGTCGAGGAGCTGCGCCCCGAGCGCGCGCTCTCGCAGACGCCCTTCTTCGAGGTGGCCTTCGGGCTCCAGAACGCGCCGGTCGAGTCGTTCCGTCTGCCCGGGCTCAAGCTCAGCCCGCTCGACTTCACCGCCGACATCGCGCGCTTCGATTTGACGCTCTGGGTCATCGAGGGGGCCGACGGGCTGACGGCCTCGTGGACTTACAGCACCGAGCTTTTCAAGCCCGAGACCGTCGAGCGCATGCACCGGCATTTCGAGACGCTGCTGCGCTCGGCCGTCGCACGGCCCGAGGCGCGGCTCGACGAGTTGGAGATGGTCACGGCCGAGGAGAAGAGGCTGCTCGCCGAGCGCGAGGAGTTGAACGCGCGCAGGCTGGCGTCGGTCAAGAGGCGGGCCATCAGGCCCCGCCCCGGCAGCACGGCCTGAGACCGAGCGGACGCCTTGCAAGGACGGGGGGATGAAGTGACGGACGGTTACGAGTTCAGGCCGGTCGGGCGCAGGGGCTTGCGCATCACGGCGGAGGAGCTGGTGGAGTGGTCGGCCCCGGAGGGCGGGGCCATCCCGCTGGTCGCACAGCCGCGGGCCGGGGGCGTCAACCTCGTCAACTGGGCCGAGGGGCGGCGCGCGACGCTCGAAGAGCGGCTGGCGCAACACGGGGCGCTGCTCTTCCGCGGGTTCGACGTGGACAGCGTCGAGAAGTTCGAGCGCTTCATCGCGGCCACCTCGGGCGGGGCGCTGGCCTACCACGAGCGCTCGTCGCCGCGCAGCCCCGTCGCCGGTCACATCTACACCTCGACCGACCACCCCCCGGGGCAGAGCATCTTCCTGCACAACGAGCAGTCCTATAACCTCGTCTTCCCGTCGAAGATTTACTTCTTCTGCCTGACGCCGGCCGCGCGCGGCGGCGAGACGCCCATCGCCGACATGCGGAAGGTCTACGCCGCGCTGCGCCCCGACGTGCGGCGGCGCTTCGCGGAGCAGGGCTATGTCTACGCGCGCAACTTCGGCGACGGCTTCGGCCTCCCGTGGCGCGAGGCCTTCCAGACTGAAGACCGCGCCGAGGTCGAGGAGTACTGCCGCCGCCACCGGATCGAGTTCGAGTGGAAGTCGGGCGGCCGGCTGCGCACGCGGCAGACGCGGCCGGCAATCGCGCGCCACCCGCGCATGGGCGAGGCCGTCTGGTTCAACCACGCGACCTTCTTCCACGTCTCGACGCTCGACGCCGCCATCCGCGAGCGGCTGCTCGCCGGGCTGGGCGAGGACGAACTGCCGAACAACACCTTCTACGGCGACGGCGCGCCCATCGAGCCCGAGGTCGCCGAGCACCTGCGCCAGTCTTACCTCCGCGAGAAGACCGTCTTCACGTGGCGGCAGTACGACATTCTGTTGCTCGACAACATGCTCGTCTCACACGGGCGCGAGCCCTTCGAAGGCCCGCGGCTGGTGACGGCCGGGATGGCCGACCCGCGCCGCTGGGAAGATGTCCGGCTCCCCTCCGGCGAAGAATGAAGGCACAGCCGTGAGCCACACGAAAGACCCACAACTCGGCCCGGGCGAGTTCGCACCCGGCAGACGCCGCGCCGTCAAACTCTCGGACGCCACGCTCGTCCGAACCGGCTACCTGCCCGGCGACGCCGAGAGCTTCCCGCTCGTCGTCGAGCCGAACGCGCCGGGCGTCAACCTCGCGGCGTGGGCCGCGGCGCACCGCGGGCTCGTCGAGGCGGAACTGCTCAAGCACGGCGCAGTCCTCTTCCGCGGCTTCGGCCTCGACTCCGTCACGGGCTTCGAAGAGGTCGCCCGCGCCGTGACGCCCGAGCTGATTGAGTATCACGAGCGCGCAGCCCCGCGCTTGAGCGTCGGCCACAACATCTACACCTCGACCGAGTACCCGCCCGAGCACGCCATCCCGCTGCACCACGAGATGTCCTACTCGCACAACTGGCCGAGCAAGATTTGGTTCTACTGCGCGCAGCCCGCCCGCGAGGGCGGAGCCACGCCCATCGCCAGCGACCGGAAGGTCTTCCCGATGCTCGACCCGGCCGTCAAAGAGACCTTCCTGCGCAAGCGCGTGATGTACGTCCGCAACTACGGCGAAGGGCTCGACCTCTCCTGGCGCGAGGCGTTCCAGACCGCAGACCGCTCGGCGGTCGAGGAGTACTGCCGGCAGGCGTGCATGAGCTTCGAGTGGCGGCCGGGCGACCGCCTGCGGACGCGCGCCGTCCGTCAGGTCGTCGCCACGCACCCGCGCACCGGCGAGACGCTCTGGTTCAACCACGCGCACATGTTCCACATCTCCAACGTCGAGCCGGAAGTCCGCGCCGCGCTGCTCGCGCGCTTCGGCGAGGACGAGCTGCCGCGCAACGCCTTCTACGGCGACGGCTCGCCGCTTGAGGCCGAGGTGCTGGCGGAGATCAGGCGGGTCTACCGCGATGCGGCCGTCGCCTTCGAGTGGCGCGAGGGCGACGTGCTGCTCCTCGACAACTTCCTCGCCTCGCACGGGCGCGAGCCGTTCGCCGGCCCGCGCCGGGTGCTGGTGGCGATGGCCGAGCTGTACACGAATGATGACCTCTAAACAGGAGACGCAACCCATGGCCGAGGAGGTGCTCGAAGGTTTCGAGTTGGCGGCGCAGCAAAAGTATCTCTGGTCGCAGGGGCAGCCCGGCAGTGCTTTTCGCGCGCAGTGCGCGCTGCTCGTCGAAGGCGAGCTGCGTCCCGACGCGCTCGGCGAGTCGCTTCGGTCGGCGGTTGCGCGCCACGAAATCCTGCGCACCGCGTTCCGCTCTCTGCCGGGGATGAATCTCCCCGTGCAGGTCATCGCCGAGGACGCGGGCGCGCTCGCCTTCGAGCAGATAGACCTCCGCGGCCTCCCGCCCGCCGAGCGCGAAGAGAAGATCGACCAGCTCTTCCGCGAGGCGCGTCGCGCGCCCTTCGACCTGAGCGCCGCGCCCTCTCTGCGGGCGACGCTGTTGAGGCTCGACGATGCCGGGTGGCTGCTGCTGCTCGCGCTGCCGGCGCTCTGTGGCGACGAGGCGACGCTTGGGCTCCTGTTGTCCGAGATAGCGCAGGGCTCCGAGGGCGTCGGGGAGTCTGCGGAGGTCGTCCAGTTCGCGGACTTCTCCGAATGGCAGCACGAGCTGTTGCGCGCAGAGGACGAAGTGGCGGAGCGTTTGAGCTGGCAGCGACAGGCGCGGGCCGCGCTCGCGGTCGAGCCGGTGGCGCTGCCGGCCGAGAGGCCGCGGGCGTCGGACGAAGAGCCTGCGGAGTTCGACCCCGAGTCGTGTGCCTTCGGCCTTGACAAAGAGTTGACTGCAAAGCTCGAAGCCGCCGCCGGGCGAGCGGGCGCGTCGGCCGAAGAGTTTCTGCTCGCCTGCTGGCAAACGCTTCTGTGGCGCTTGGGTGGGGGGACTGAGCACGTCGTCGGCCACCTCTGTGACGGCCGCCGCATCAAGCATCTTCGCTCGGCACTCGGCCCGCACGCGCAATACCTCCCGCTCGCGCGCCGCTTCGCCGACGACCTCGCCTTCGCCGACGTGCTCCGCCGCAACGCAGAGGCCGCGCGCGAGAACTACGCGCGGCAGGAGTACTACGCGCCCGCCGCGTGGGGCGCGACGGTGAAGGGTGCGACCCGCGCCCTGCTCTCGCATCAGTTCGAGTTCGCCGAGTGGCCCGCCGCGGAGACGGCCGGCGGCGTGAAGTTTTCGGCCGAGCGCATCTACACCTGTGGTGAGCGCTTCGAGCTGAAACTGTCGGCGCGGCGGCGCGCGGGCCGGCTCGACCTCGAACTGCATTACGACCCCGCGCGGCACGCGGCCGACGACGCGCAGCGTCTCACCAGACGCTTCACGACACTGCTCCGCGACGCCGTCGAGAATTCGTCGGCGCGCGTCGGTGACCTCGCCGTCCTCGACCCCGAAGAGCGCCGGCTGGTGCTCGCCGAGTGGAACGAGACGGCGGCCGACTTCCCGCGCGGCATGAGCCTGCACCAGCTCTTCGAGGCGCAGGCCGAGCGCACGCCGGAGGCCACGGCCGTCGTCTCGGGCGAAGACAGCCTGAGCTTCCGCGAGCTGAACGAGAGGGCCAACCGTCTGGCCCATCACCTGCGGCGCCTTGGCGTCGGGCCGGATGTGCCCGTCGGGCTCTGCGTGGAGCGTTCGGCGGCGATGGTCGTCGGGCTGCTCGGCGTGCTCAAGGCGGGCGGCGCCTACGTCCCGCTCGACCCGGGGCAGCAGCCGCAGCGACTCGCCTTCATGCTCGAAGACGCGCGTGCGCCGGTCTGGTTGACGAGCCGGCGGCTGCTCGACTCGCTGCCGGAGCAGACGGCGCGCGCCGTCTGCCTCGACGAAGCCGACTTCGCCGACGAGGGCGTGGAGAACCCCGACGCAGGCGTGAGCCCGGAGAACCTCGCCTACGTCATCTACACCTCGGGCTCGACGGGGAAGCCGAAGGGCGTGATGATTCGCCACGGCGCGGTCGTCAACCTCGCGCACGCGCTGCGCCGACACGTCTATGAAAAGTACGGCGGGCCTCTGCGCGTGAGTCTCAACGCGCCGCTCGCCTTCGACGCCTCGGTCAAGCAGCTCATCCAGCTCGTCTACGGCCACGCGCTCGTCGTCGTCCCCGACGAGGTGCGGCCCGACGGCGACGCCCTCCTCGACTTCGTCGAGGCCCAACAGATAGACGCGCTTGACTGCACGCCTTCGCAGTTGAAGCTCATGCTGGCCTCGGGGCGCTGGCCGCGGCCCGCGCCGCGCCTGATGCTCGTCGGCGGCGAGCCGCTCGACGCCGAGACGTGGCGGCGACTGGCGGCAGATGGTCGGACGGACTTTTATAACGTCTACGGCCCGACCGAATGCACCGTCGACGCCACTGCACAACTGCTCACCGAGTCCGACGCGCCGAGCATTGGCCGCCCTCTCTCGAACATGAGAGCCTACGTGCTCGACTCTCGTCTTCGTCCCGTCCCCGTCGGCTCGCCCGGCGAGCTGCACATCGCCGGCGCGGGGGTCGCGCGCGGCTACCACCGGCGGCCGGGTCTGACGGCCGAGCGCTTCGTTCCCGACCCTTTCGCGGCGGAGCCGGGAGCGAGCTTGTATAAGACCGGCGACCTCGCGCGCTACCTCGACGACGGCCGCCTCGAATACCTCGGGCGCGCCGACACGCAGGTCAAGGTGCGGGGCTTCCGCATCGAGCTGGGCGAGATCGAGGCCGCGCTCAGGCAGCACCCAGCGGTGCGCGAGTGCGTCGTCGCGGCGCGCGAAGACGTGCCTGGCGACGTGCGTCTCGTGGCCTACGTC
This sequence comes from Pyrinomonadaceae bacterium, assembly GCA_045807865.1. GTDB lineage: Bacteria > Acidobacteriota > Blastocatellia > Pyrinomonadales > Pyrinomonadaceae > QHXN01. Next base: position 29,166 of record JBJMGP010000186.1, on the reverse strand, counting down.
GTCATCAAGCGACGTTACCTGCCGGCCGTTGACGGGCGACCGCGATACACACTGCCGAACGGCATGGCCGTCGTCCACCAGAATCGCAACGAGACCGACTATCTCTATCAAGAGATTTTCGAGAACCAGACCTATCTGCGCCACGGGCTGGAGCTGCCCGACGAAGCCTGCGTCTTCGACGTGGGCGCCAACATCGGCCTCTTCACGCTGCTCGTCGGCGAGCGCTGCCGCGCGCCGCGCGTCTACGCCTTCGAGCCGATCCAGCCCATCTTCGAGACGCTGCGCGTCAACGTCGAGCTGTACGGCTCGAACGTCAAACTCTTCCACCATGGCCTCTCGCACCGTGCGAGGACGGCCACCTTCACCTACTACCCGCAGTACTCGATGATGTCGGGCCAGAGCGAATACGCGCAGGCCGCGGGCGACGTGGAGGTGATTAAGAAGTACCTGCGCAACCAGCAGCGCGACGGCGAGAGCGGGGCTGACCTGCTGCTCGAACATGCCGGAGAGATTCTCGCCGGGCGCTTCGAGGGACAGGACTACCCGGCCCGCCTGCGCACGCTCTCGGAGGTCATCCGCGAGGAGGGTGTCGGACGCATCGACCTGCTCAAAATCGACGTGCAGCGCGCCGAGCTCGACGTGCTGCGCGGCGTCGAGGAAGGGGACTGGCCGAAGATTCGCCAGCTTGTGTTGGAGGTACATGACGCGCCCGGCGAGCCGAGCGAGGGACGGACACGGGAGATTTCAGAACTGCTCGAAGCGCGCGGCTACAGCGTCATCGTCGAGCAGGACGAGGCGCTGAGCGGCTCCGACCGCTACAACCTCTACGCGGCGCGCGGCGTGGCCGGGTTCCGGCGCGGCGCACCGGCGCCGCCGCAGGGTCGACGCGCCGAGGCCGCCCCGCGCCCCTCCGTCATCACGGTCGCCGACCTGCGCCAGAGCCTCAAGGTAGAGCTGCCCGACTACATGATTCCTTCGGCCTTCGTCCCACTCGCGGAGCTGCCGCTGACGCGCAACGGCAAGGTTGACCGCCGTCAGCTTCCCGCGCCCGAGAGCCTGCAACTGAAATCCGAAGAGAGCTACGTCGCCCCGCAGAGCCAATTGGAGCGCACCATCGCCGACATCTGGCGCGAGGCGTTGCAGGTCGAACGGGTCGGCGTGCGCGACAACTTCTTCGACCTCGGGGGGCATTCGCTGCTCATGGTGCAGGTGCATAGCCGCCTCTGCGCCGCGCTCGGTCGCGACCTGCCGATGGTCGAGATGTTCCAGCACCCGACCGTCAGTGCGCTGGCCGCGCACCTGAGCCTTGAGGGGCCGGATGCCCCGAACTTCGACGAGGCGCGGAGGCGGGCCGCGCGGCAGAAGGGGGCTTTGAGCCGCCATGAGCAGAACAGAAAGAGGGCGAAAACAGGCGTATGAGCAACCAAGACTCGCACGAGGCGCTGACGGGCATCGCGATCATCGGGATGGCGGGCCGCTTCCCGCGCGCGCAGGCCGTGGAGGCGTTCTGGCAGAACCTGCGCGACGGCGTCGAGGCCGTCTCCTTCTTCACCGAGGAGGAGCTGCTGGCCGAGGGAGTCGAGCGCTCCGTGCTCGACGACCCCGGCTACGTCAGGGCGAAGGGGATGCTCGAAGAGATTGAGAACTTCGATGCCGCCTTCTTCGGGATCACGCCGCGCGAGGCCGAGATAACCGACCCGCAGCAGAGACTCTTCATGGAGTGCGCGTGGACGGCGTTGGAGAACGCAGGCTACGACAGCGAGCAGTACGGCGGGCTCATCGGCCTCTACGGCGGGGCGAGCCTCAACAGCTACCTGTTGCTCAACCTGATGTCGGCCGGCGGGCTGGTGGACGCCGCCAACATCCTCCAGTCGTCCATCCCGAACCGCACCGACCACCTCACGACGCGCGTCGCCTACAAGCTCAACCTGAAGGGGCCGGCCGTCACCGTGCAGACGGCCTGCTCGACCTCGCTCGTCGCCGTCCACCTCGCCTGCCAGAGCCTCCTCGGCTACCAGTGCGACATGGCGTTGGCCGGCGGCGTCACCGTCAGCGTCCCGAAGAAGTCGGGCTACTACTATCAGGAGGGCGGTGTGCTTTCGCCCGACGGGCACTGCCGCGCCTTCGACCACCGCGCGGGCGGGACGGTCGTCGGCAACGGCGTCGGCGTCGTCGTCCTCAAGCGGCTCGAAGACGCGGTCGCCGACGGCGACGAGATTCACGCCGTCATCCGCGGCTCGGCGATTAACAACGACGGCTCGGCCAAAGTCGGCTACACCGCGCCGAGCGTCGAGGGGCAGTCGGAGGTCATCGCGACGGCGCTCGCCGTCGCCGGCGTCGAGCCCGAGTCGATCTCCTACATCGAGACGCATGGGACGGGGACGAAGCTGGGCGACCCGATTGAGATCGCGACCCTCCGGCGCGTCTTCCGCGAGCGCACGGCGAAGCGTGGCTTCTGCGCCATCGGCTCGGTCAAGACCAACATCGGCCACCTCGACGCGGCGGCTGGCGTCGCCGGGCTCATCAAGACGACGCTCGCCCTGCGCCACCGCGAGTTGCCGCCGAGCCTCAACTTCGAGCGCCCGAACTTCGAGATCGACTTCTCCGACTCGCCCTTCTACGTCAACACGCGGCTGGCCGAGTGGAAGAGCGAGGGCGGGCCGCGCCGCGCGGGCGTCAGTAGTTTCGGCATCGGTGGTACCAACGCGCACGTCGTCGTCGAGGAGGCTCCGGAGGCCGCGCCATCAAGCGAGTCGCGCTCCCACCAGTTGCTCACCATCTCGGCGCGGACGCCCGCGGCGCTGGAGGCGGCGACGACGCAGTTGGCCGCACACCTCCGCCAGAACCCGGACGTGAACCTCGCCGACGTGGCCTCCACGCTGAAGGTCGGCCGCCGCGCCTTCAATCACCGGCGCGCGCTCGTCTGCCGCGACCGAACGGACGCGGTCGAAGCGCTGGAATCGCTCGACCCGCGGCGAGTCGTCGCCGGGCTCCGCGAGCCGAAGCCACGCCCCGTCGTCTTCATGTTCCCCGGGCAGGGGTCGCAGTACGTCGGGATGGGGCGTGAGCTGTACGAGTCGGAGGCCACGTTCCGCGCGGCGGTGGATGACTGCGCAGCGCGGCTTACGCCGCTCCTCGGGCTCGACCTGCGCGCGGTCCTCTACCCGCCGGCCGAGGCGGCCGAGGCGCAGGCCGAGGCGGCGGCGCAACTCGCACAGACCGCGCTGACGCAGCCGGCGCTCTTCGTCGTCGAGTACGCGATGGCGCAGCTCTGGATGGAGTGGGGCGTCAGGCCGTGGGCGATGGTCGGGCACAGCATCGGCGAGTACGTCGCGGCGTGCCTCGCAGGCGTCTTCAAGCTCGACGACGCGCTGGCGCTGGTGGCGGCCCGCGGGCGGCTTATGCAGAGCGCGGAGCCGGGGGCGATGACGGCCGTGGGGCTGCCGGAAAGGGAAGTGCTGGCGCTGCTCGGGCCGGGCCTCTCGCTGGCCTCGGTCAATGCGCCCTCGCAGTGCGTGGTGGCGGGGACGTTCGAGGCTGTCGCAGACTTCGAGGCGCGGGCCGACGAACGCGGCGCGATGTGCCGCCGCCTCCACACGTCGCACGCCTTCCACTCGCACATGATGGAGCCGATCCTCGGCGCGTTCCGAGCAGAAGTCGAGCGCGTGCAATTGAGCGCGCCTCGCCTCACATACGCCTCGAACCTGACGGGCGCGCCGGTCACGGCCGCCGAAGCCACCGACCCGGACTACTGGGTCAGGCATCTCCGTCAGGCCGTGCGCTTCGGCGACGGCGTGGCCAAGCTCTTCCAAGAGCCCGACGCGATCCTGCTTGAAGTCGGCCCCGGCCGGACGCTGATGGCGCTCACCCGCTGGCACCCACAGAAGGGCGCAGGGCACGCCGTCCTGACCTCGCTCCCGCACCGGGACGAGCAGACCTCGGCCCTCACGGCCACGCTGGATGGACTGGGGCGACTGTGGCTGGCGGGCGTCGAGGTGGATTGGGAAAAGTTCTACGCGCGCGAGCGGCGCCGCCGCGTCGCACTTCCGACTTATCCCTTCGAGCGACAAAGGTACTGGATCGAGGCGCGACACTCGAAGGGTGACGTGGCCGCGGCCGGGTCTCTGCGCAAGAAGGCGGACATCTCGGATTGGTTCTATGTGCCCTCGTGGCGGAGCTCTGCGCCGCGCTTCGACTTCGACCCGCGCGCCGCCGCTCAGGGGCACCCGCGCTGGCTTCTCTTCGGCGACGGCGGCGAACTCTCCACGCGCCTCGCCGCGCGGATCGAGGGGCTCGGCTCAGAGGTCGCGGTCGCCTTCGCGGGCGAGGAGTTCGCGGCGCGCGGCGCGCGCGACTTCACCGTCCGGCCGCGTCGGCGCGAAGACTACGAAGCCCTCCTCAGGCATCTCTCCGAGCACGGCCGGCGGCCGACGGACATCGTCCACCTGTGGAACGCTTCGCCGGAGAGCGCGGCGCGCGGCGACGAGATGGGGCAGAGCTTCTACGGCCTGCTCGCGCTGGCGCAGGCGCTCGGCGCGGAGGGCGACGCGGCCGTCCGGCTCAACATCGTGACGAGCGACGCGCAGCGCGTGACGGGGGACGAGAGTCTGCGGCCCGAGAGGTCGCTCGTCACAGGGCCAGTGCGCGTCGTGCCGCAGGAACTCGGGCACGTCGCGACACGCCACATCGACCTCGTGCATCCGCCGCAGCCGCGCGAGCGTGAACGGCTGTTGGAACACCTCGTCGGCGAACTGCTCTCGGATGAGGCCGAGCAGGTCGTCGCCTACCGCCACGGCCTGCGCTGGCGTCAGAGCTTCGAGCCGCACCGGCTCGGGCCAGCAACATCGGCGCCTGCGCGACTGCGACAGCGCGGCGTCTATCTCATCACCGGCGGCATGGGCGGCATCGGGCAGGTCTTGGCCGAACACCTCGCGCGGGGCGTGCAGGCGCGCCTCGCCCTGGTCGGGCGCTCGTCGTTCCCGGCGCGCGAGCGCTGGCGGCGCTGGGTGGCGTCGCATCCGGAGGAGGACGAAACGAGCCGGCGGATTCGACGGCTGGAAGAGTTGGAGGCGCTCGGCGCGCGCGTCGAGGTCTTCAGCGCCGACGTGTCCGACCGCGCGCAGATGTCGGAGGTGGCGGCGCGCGTGCGCGAGCAGTTCGGCGCGGTCAACGGCGTCGTCCACGCGGCGGGAGTCGCGGGCGGCGGGATGTTGCAACTCAAGACGGAAGAGCAGGCCGCGGCCATCCTCCGGCCGAAGGTCGAGGGCACGCGCGTCCTCGGCGAGCTGTTCGCCGGTGACGAGCTGGACTTCATGCTGCTCTGCTCGTCGCGCAGCTCCATCCTCGGCGGGTTCGGGCAGATCGATTACTGCGCGGCCAACGCCTTCCTCGACGCCTTCGCCCACGACTACACGGCCCGGCGGGGGACGTTCACGCTCTCCGTCGATTGGGACGGCTGGCAGGATGTCGGGATGCTCGTCAACGCGGCGGCGCAGTACGGCGTCGGCGCGGGGCCGGCGGCGGCGTCGCCCGCGCGCGCGGGCGGCCACCCGCTCCTCGACCGGCAGTTGGGAGAGCCCGCGGGGGGCGAGACCTTCATCACGCAGTTCAGCGTCGCCGACCACTGGATTCTCGAAGAGCACCGCATTGGCGGGACGGCCGTACTGCCCGGCGTGACCTATCTGGAGATGGCCCGCGCCGCCTTCGAGCGGCACGCCGGCGCGGGGCCGGTCGAGCTGAGCGACGTTTACTTCATCTCGCCGATGACCATCCGCGACGACGAGCGACGCGAGGTGCGCATGGTCTTCGAGCCGAACGGCGACGGCTTCCGTTTCCGCGCTTCGAGCCGCCCCGCATCGGACGAGGGCGCGGAGTGGATCGAGCACGCCGTCGGCCTCATCCGCCGCGCCGCGCCCATCCCGCAGCGCCACCACGACCTGCAACAGATCATCGCATCGGCCGGGCTCCGCGAGTTGGCGGTGAACGACGACGAGCGCGACCCCGACCTCGGGCCGCGTTGGCAGAACATCCGCCGGGTCTACGCCAACGAACGCGAAATCCTCGTCCTCTTCGAGCTGCCGGAGGAGTTCGCCGCCGACCTTGAACAGCTCAAGCTCCATCCCGCGCTGCTCGACCGCGCGGCCGGCACCGGCATGCTCTACATGGAGCTGCAAGGCATCTACCTGCCGATGTCCTACCGCCGCCTCCACTTCCAGCGGCCGCTGCCGCGCCGCATCTACGCGCACATCAGACAGGTCGAGTACGGCGACCCCGGCCTTGAGACGGTCAGCTTCGACGTGCTCATTACGGACGAGGAGGGGGCCGAACTGGTCGAGATCGGCGAGTTCAGCGAGAAGCGCATCAACGACCTGAAGGGGCAGGTCAGGGCGATGGCCGCGAAGTCGGCCGCCACGACGGCCGGCGGGCAGAGCTTCTACGAACACAGCATGGCCGAGGGCATCGCCGCGCGCGAAGGGAGTGAGGTCTTCGAGCGGCTGCTGGCCGGGGCCGCCGTGCCGCAGGTCGTCGTCTCGACCCGCGACCTGCGCGCCTCCATCGAGAGGGCCGACGCCTTCACACAGGAGATGGTCTCGGCCGAGATCGAGAAGCTACAGGTCGCGCGGACGCTCCACCCGCGCCCGGACTTGCGGACTGAGTACGTCGCCCCGCGCAACCCGACCGAAGAGGTGCTGGCCGGCATCATGCAGGAGATGCTCGGCGTCGAGCGGGTCGGCGTCGAGGACAACTTCTTCGAGTTGGGCGGCGACTCGGTACTGAGCATTCAGGTCATCGCCCGCGCCGGCCAAGTCGGGCTGAAGATTACGCCGCAGCAGATCTTCCAGCATCAGACGGTCGCCGGGCTGGCCGCTGCGGCGGTCGCCGAGCCGGGGGCCGAGCCCACGCCGGAGGCCCCGCCGCTGCCCGCCGCGGAGAGCCCCGCGCCGCGCACCTCCTTCAACCGCGCGGGGCTTGACGCGCGCCAACTCGACAAGCTCTCGAAGCTGCTCGGCGATGACGACGATGAGGAGGAGGACGAGGATGCGCCCGCACCGGCCGCGACCTCATCATCGACGACCACTTCGTCCGCCTCTTCCCCGGCTGCATCTTCTTCGCAGCCGGCCCGCGCCGGGGAACTGGAAGCGGTGCTGCGAGGGCACCCGTCGGTGCGTGGGGCCGCGGTGCTCGCGCGTGGGGGCGCGACCGGCGAGGGTCTGGTCGCCTACGTCGTCCTCGACGCAGACGCAGGCGCAGCGCACGAAGCGCTGGACTTCAGCCTCTTCTACTTCGCCGCCGACAACTCGCAGTCCGGAGCCGACAAGTACCGCCTCTATCTCGAAGGGGCGAAGTTCGCCGACCGGCACGGGTTCGCGGCCGTGTGGACACCGGAGCGCCACTTCCACGTGAGCGGCGGACTCTACCCCAGTCCCTCGGTTCTGAGCGCGGGGCTGGCGACCATCACCGAGCACATCAAGCTGCGCACGGGCAGCGTCGTCATCCCGCTTCACCACTCGATTCGCGTCGCGGAGGAGTGGTCGGTGGTGGACAACCTCTCGGGCGGCCGCGTCGGGCTCTCCTTCACCTCGGGCTGGATACCCAACGACTTCGCCTTCTTCCCCGAGCGCTACGCCGACAAGCGCGGCGCGATGCTGCGCGGCATCGAGGAGGTGCGGCGTCTGTGGCGCGGCGAGACGATCACGGCGCGCGACGGCGCGGGCAAGGAGTTCGAGTTGGGCATCCTGCCGCGGCCGATTCAGTCGGAGCTGCCCATCTGGCTCACGTGCAGCGGCGACCCACAGATGTTCGTCAAGGCGGGCGAGCTGGGGCACAACGTGCTCACGGCGCTGCTCTCGCAGTCGGTCGAGGAGATGGCCGACAAGATTGCGCTCTACCGCGAGACGCGCGCGCGTCACGGCCACGACCCGGCGGCCGGGGCCGTGACGGTGATGATGCACACCTTCGTCGCCGAGGACGAGCGGACGGTGCTGGCCGAAGCGCGCGGCCCGCTCAGCGACTACCTCAAAGCCCACGTCGGGCTCATCGAGACGATGACGAAGAGTCTCGATATCAAGGTCAACGTGGACAAGGAGAAGTATCTCGACGACCTGATCGCCTTCGCCTTCGAGCGCTACTACCGCACGTCGTCGCTCATCGGCACGCCGGAGAAGTGCCTCGACATGGTCGGCCGTCTCCGCCAGAGCGGCGTCAACGAGGTGGCCTGCTTTATTGACTTTGGCGTCCGCGTCGGGGCCGTGCTCGACAGTCTCAAACACCTCGACACGCTCCGGCGGCTCGCCTCGGCCGAGGCCGGCGCGCGGCCGTCGGGCAACGGCGCGAGGGCGGCCGGGGCCGTCCGCGCGCTCGGCGAATTCGTCAGCCAGCGGATGCCGGCCGCGGCCCCCGGCCCCTCTTTCGTGCTGCTCGACGCGTTGCCCTTGCGGCCGGACGGCGCCATCGACTACGGCTCGCTCGGGGCCGCGGCCGAGCCGCCCGCCGCGCCCGCGGCGTCGCCTCTGACGAGCCGGGCTTAAAGGCCCTCGCGTCAACTTCAGACGGCCGCCCCCGCGCGGGTGGGCGGCCGGCGATCTGCCGGGAACCCGCGCGAAGTTTTATTCAAGAGGTCGCAATCGTGAAGATGAGGAACGTCGAAGAGATCTACCCGCTCTCGCCCTTACAGCAGGGCATCCTCTACCACACCCTGCACGAGCAGGAGTTCTCGATGTACTTCGAGATCATCACGTGGGTCATCGAGGGCGAAGTGAACGTCGCGGCATACGAGCAGGCGTGGCAGCGCGCTGTTGACCTGCACCCGGTGCTGCGCTCCTCCTTCGTGTGGGAGAGCGTGGACGAGCCTTTGCAGGTCGTGCGCCGGCGGGCGCGGCTCCCGATGACGCACCTCGACTGGCGCGAACTGAGCGTCGGGGAGCAGGACGAGAGCCTCTCCGCGCTCTTCGCGGAGGAGCGGCGGCGCGGGTTCGACCTCATGAAGCCGCCTCTCATGCGCGTGACCCTCGTCCGTACCGGCGATGCGACCTATCGCTTCGTCTGGTGCTATCACCACGGCCTCGTGGACGGCTGGTCGTGCTCGCTCATCTTCAACAGCGTCTTCGCTGCCTACGAGGCGCTGTGCCGCGGGGCCGAGCCGCAGCTCGCCGCGCCGCGCCCCTTCGCCGAGTACATTGACTGGGTGCGCGGGCAGGACATGGCGGCGGCCGAAGCCTACTGGCGGCGGGCGCTGAAGGGCTTCACGGCGCCGACGCCGCTCGGCTTCGACGCGGGCGGCGCGCCGCGGCGCGACCGTGAAGAGGCGGCGACGAAGAGTTACCGCGAGCAGGCCATCAGCCTGCCCCCGGGCATCACGGGCGAGCTGACGCGCCTCGCACGCCGCCGGCAGCTCACGCTCAACACCATCTGCCTCGGGGCTTGGGCCGTCCTCCTCAGCCGCTACAGCGGCGAGCGCGACGTGGTCTGCGGCGTCGCCGTCTCGGGCCGCCCGCCGATGCTGGCCGGCGTCGAGACGATGGTCGGCATGCTCGTCAACACGCTGCCGGCGCGTCTCTCGGTCGAGCCGGAACGGACGGTGCTCCGGTGGCTTGAAGAGATTCAGAGGGAGCAGGTCGAGCTGCGGCAGTACGAGTACAGCCCGCTCGTGAGCGTTCACGGCTGGAGCGACGTGCCGCGTAACACGCCGCTCTTCGAGACTGTCCTCTCGTTCGAGAACCACCCCGTCGATTACTCACTCCTGAGGCGCGACCAGAGCGCGCAACTGCACGATGTCGTTCACCACCACACCGCCACGGGCATCCCCGTCAATCTCACCATCGAGCCGGGCGAAGAGCTGCTCATTAAAATCTTCTACGACTTCGGCCGCCTCGGCGACGCCACCGTCCGGCGCATGCTCCGTCACCTCGCGCGCCTGCTCGAAAGTATCGCGGCCGACTCGCTGCGGCGACTGTCGGAACTCTCGCTGCTCGCCGAAGAAGAGCGCGAGCTGCTGCTCTCGAAGTGGAGCGGCGGGCCGCGCATCGAGCCGCCCGCACAACTCCTCCACGAGATGTTCGAGGCGCAGGCCGCACGCACGCCCGCGCATGTCGCCCTCGTCGCCGGGCTCGGGCGCTACACATACGAGCAGTTGAATGGTCGTGCCAACCGGCTGGCGCGACGACTGCGCGCGTCGGGCGTGTGTGCCGAAGTGCCCGTGGCGGTCTGCGCCGAGCGCTCGGCGGAGATGGTCGCGGCGCTGCTCGCCATCCTCAAGGCGGGTGGGGCCTACCTCCCGCTCGACCCCGCGTACCCGCGCGAGCGTCTGGGCTTCATGCTCGAAGACGCGCGCCCACGCGTGCTGCTGACCGAGCGGCGGCTGCTGGAACGTCTGCCGCCCGAGGCCGTCGAGGGCGCCGAGGTTATGTATCTCGACGAGGACGCGGCCGGGTGGGAGCCGGAAGCCGTGCCGGGCGTCGAAGCCGCCGGCACGACGGCCGACAACCTCGCCTACTTCATCTATACGTCGGGCTCTACCGGAAGGCCGAAGGGCGTCGCCATCACACACCGCAGCGCCGTGGTCTTCCTCCACTGGGCGCGCACGGTCTTCGGCGACGAACAGCTCGCAGGCGTGCTAGCCTCGACCTCCATCAGCTTCGACCTCTCGGTCTTCGAGCTGTTCGCCCCGCTCAGCCGGGGCGGTAAGGTGATCCTTGCCGAGAACGCTCTGCAACTGCCGTTGCTCGAAGCCGCCGGCGAAGTCACGCTCGTCAACACAGTGCCTTCGGCCATGACCGAGCTGGTGCGGATGCGGGGGCTGCCCGCGTCGGTGCGGACGGTGAATCTCGCGGGCGAGGCGCTGCCGCGCCGCCTCGTCCGGCAGTTGTACGAGCTCGGGCACGTCGAGCACGTCTACAACCTCTACGGCCCTTCGGAGGACACGACCTACTCCACATACACACGGGTCAGCCGGGACGACGAGGACGCGCCCCACATCGGCCGCCCCGTCGGCAACACGCACGTCTACGTGTTGGGCGCGGGGCTTGAGTCGGCCCCGGTCGGCGTGGCGGGCGAGCTTTACATCGGGGGGAGTGGGCTGGCGCGCGGCTACCACCGGCGGCCGAGTCTGACGGCCGAGCGGTTCGTCCCCAACCCTTACTCGGCGGAGCCGGGCGCGCGCATGTACCGAACGGGCGACCTCGCGCGCTGGCGCGAGGACGGCGCGCTGGACTTCCTCGGGCGGCGCGACCATCAGATCAAACTGCGCGGCTTCCGCATCGAGCTGGGCGAGACGGAGGCCGCCCTCGACGCCCACCCGGCTGTGGACGAGTGCGTCGTCACGGCGCGCGAGGACGCGCCGGGAGACATGCGCCTCGTCGCCTACGTCGTGCCGTCGCGCAGGCGGGCCGAGCCGCTGCGGTCGCCCCTGAGCGGCGAGGAGTGGGCGCGTGCGCTGGCGGGTCACCAGCACGTCAAGCTCCCCAACGGCATGGTCGTCGCCGGCCACAGCAGCCTCCAGACCAGCGGCCTCTTTCGCGAAATCTTCGAAGACCTCGTCTACCTCCGGCACGGCATCGAGATCAAAGACGGCGACTGCGTGCTCGACGTGGGGGCCAACATCGGCCTCTTCACGCTCTTCGTCAAACAGCACGCACGCGGCGCACGCGTCTACGCCTTCGAGCCGCTGCCGCCGAACTTCGAGGCGCTGCGCGCCAACGTCTCACTCTACGGCCTCGACGCCAACCTCTTCGAGTGTGGCCTCTCGCGCCGCCCGGGGACAGCCACCTTCACCTTCTACCCGCACGCGGCGGCGATGTCCGGCATCGGCTCGCACGTCGAGGAGGACAAGCAGGCGACGCGGGCCAACGTCGGGAGCTGGCTTGAGCGTTTCGGCCCGGCGGCCGGCACCTCCTACGGGCTCGACGAGTTCGTCGAGCAGTACCTCCAGAGCGAGTCCTACGCCTGCCGCCTGACGACGCTCTCCGAGGTCATCCGCGAGCAGCGCCTGGAGCGCATCGATCTCCTCAAGCTCGACGTGGAGAAGAGCGAGCTCGACGTGCTCGAAAGCGTCGAGGAAGAGGACTGGGCGAAGATTCGTCAACTCGTCGTCGAAGTCCACACGGACGAGTTGCTTGAGCGCATCTCGGAGCTGCTGCGCCGCCGCGGCTTCGACTTCGCCGTCGAGAAGAGCGAGCTGGTCGCCGACGAAGGGCAGGACTTGGTGCGCGTCTACATGCTCTACGCGCGGCAACAGGCAGAGTCGGGCGCCGCCGCGAACGGTCACCGCACCGCGTTGACGACGGCTCCGCCCGCCGCCGCCGCGCTCTCGCCCGCAGAGCTGCGCGATTTCCTCGGCGAGCGTCTGCCGGAGTACATGATCCCTTCGGCCTTCGTCGTGCTCGACGAGCTGCCGCTGACGCCCAACGGCAAGGTTGACCGCAAAGCGCTGCCCGCGCCCGGACAGCCCGCCGACGAAGAGGGGGGCGGCTTCGTCGCGCCGCGCACGCCGGTCGAAGAGATCGTGGCCGGCATCTGCGCCGCGGTCCTGAACCGCAACCGCGTCAGCGTCACCGCCAACTTCTTCGACCTCGGCGGCCACTCGCTGCTGGCCGCACAGGTCATCTCGCGCGTGCGCGAGACGTTCAAGGTCGAGTTGAGCCTGCGGAAGCTCTTCCTGCGGCCGACGGTCGAAGGGCTGGCGCAGCACGTGGAGGAGTCTTTGCGCGCCGGCGAAGGCATCGAGGACGTGCGCGTCGGGCTCGTCCCGCGCGAGGGCGACCTCCCGCTCTCCTTCGCGCAGCGGCGTCTCTGGTTCCTCGACCAGTTGGAGCCGGGGCACAGCTTCTACAACATCCCTGTCGCGCTGGCGCTCTCCGGCGTGCTTCGGGCTCCGGCGCTGGAGGCGGCGCTGACCGAGGTGATACGCCGGCACGAGGCACTGCGAACCACCTTCGCCTCACGCGACGGCCGCCCCGTCCAAATCGTCGGCGAGCCGATGTCGGTTCTCTTAAAGGTCACAGACCTCTCCACGCTGGCCGAGGCCGAGCGCCGCGAGCGCACCGTGCAGCTCGTGAAAGAGGAGGCCGGCACGCCCTTCGACCTCACGCGCGGCCCGCTGCTGCGCGCACAGCTCCTGCGGCTCGAAGCGGAGGAGCATGTGCTGCTGCTCACGATGCACCACATCGCCAGCGACGGCTGGTCGCTGGGCGTCCTCGTGCGCGAGGTCGCAATCGTCTACGAGGCCGAACTGAAAGGCGAGCCGGCACGGCTGCCCGAGCTGCCCGTCCAGTACGTAGACTACGCCGTCTGGCAGCGCGAGTACCTTCAGGGCGAAAGGCTGGAGCGGCAGCTCACCTACTGGCGTGAACAACTGGCCGGCGCACCCGCCGCGCTCGAACTCCCCAACGACCGACCGCGCCCGGCCGCGCAAAGCCATCGCGGCTCGACCCACAGCTTCAACCTCACGCCCGAGCTCTCGAAGCGGCTGGAGGAGTTGAGCCGGGGCGAGGGCGTGACGCTCTTCATGACGCTGCTGGCGGCCTACCAGACGTTGCTCTGGCGTTACAGCGGGCAGCGGGACATCCTCGTCGGCAGCCCCGTGGCCGGAAGGGCCAGAGGGGAGTTCGAAGGACTGATCGGCTTCTTCGTGAACACGCTCGCGCTGCGGACACACTTGAGTCCTTCGATGACTTTCATGGAACTGCTCGGGCGTGTGAGGGAGACGTGCCTCGGCGCGTACGCGCACCAGGACTTGCCCTTCGAGAGGCTGGTCGAGGAGCTGGAGCCCGAGCGCGACCTGAGCCGCGCGCCGCTGTTCCAGTCGATGCTGGTCTTGCAGCACGAGGCCCCCGCGCCGCCGCGGCTCGGGCAGGTGGGACTCTCCGAGGTGAAGGTTGAGTGGGGGACGGCGAAATTCGACCTGACGCTGCTCGTGCGTGAGGCGGCGGAGACCGGGGGCCTTCGGGCGAGCCTTGAGTACAACACAGACATCCTCGAAGCGGAGACGGTCAGGCGGATGTGCGACAACCTCGTCGCGCTGCTCACGAGCATCGTCGAGCGCCCGCAGGCACGGCTCGGCGAGCTTGAGGTATTGGGCGCAGAGGAGCGCCGTCGTCTTCTCGTCGAGTGGAACGGCACGGCGGCCGACTACCCGCGCCGCCTCTGCCTCCACCAACTCTTCGAGGCACAGGCCGCGCGCACGCCCGCGGCCGTGGCCGTCGTCTTCGGCGAAGAGAGTTTGACCTACGGCGAATTGGACGAGCGCGCCGACCTGCTCGCGCGCCGTCTGCGCCGCGCGGGCGTCGCGCCGGACGCGACCGTCGGCATCCTCATGGAGCGCTCGCTGGAGCTGTCCGTCGCGCTGCTCGGGGTGCTGAAGGCGGGCGGCGCCTACGTCCCGCTCGACCCCGAGTATCCGCGGGAGCGGCTCGCCTTCATGCTGTCGGACAGCCGCGCGCGAGTCCTGCTCACAGAGCGTCGTGTGCGCGAGCGGTTCGCGGAGTTGCTAGTGGAGTATGCAGGTCAAGTCATAGCTGTTGACGACGCGCGCGCGACCTTCGCCGTGGAGGGCGGCGAGAGGTTCGAGAGCGGCGTCACGGCGGAGCACCTCTGCTACGTCATCTACACATCGGGCTCGACCGGACAGCCGAAGGGCGCGATGCTCCACCATCGCGGCGTCGTCAACTGCATGCTGTGGATGCAGGAGACTTACAAACTCGACGAGTCGGACAGCTTCCTCTTCAAGACCTCGCTCAACTTCGACCCGTCGGTCTGGGAGTTCTTCTGGCCGCTCGCCGTCGGCGCGCGCGTCGTCATCGCGCGGCCGGGGGAGCAGGCCGACATGGGGGCGCTCGTCTCCGCCATCAACACCCGCGGCGTCACGAGCGTCTACTTCGTCCCGAGCATGCTGCGCCTCTTCCTCGAAGACCCGCGGGCGGCGAGTGCGACCACGCTCCGACGCGTCATCTGCGGCGGCGAAAAGCTGCCGCCCGCGACCGTGGCCCGCTTCTTCGAGACGCTCGGCGCCGAGCTTCATCACTCCTACGGCCCGACCGAGACCTCCATCGCCGCGACGGAATCCACGTGCGAGCGCCGGAGCCCGCACCGAGTCGTCTCAATCGGCCGGCCGCTCGCGAACACGCAGACCTTCGTGCTCGACTCTCTCGTGCGGCCCGTGCCCGTCGGCGTCGCCGGCGAGCTCTACCTCGGCGGCGACGGCGTCGGGCGCGGCTATCTCGGCCGCCCCGGCCTGACGGCCGAGCGCTTCATCCCGGACCCGTTCTCCGGCGAGCCCGGCGCGCGTATGTACCGGACGGGCGACGTGGTGCGCTACCTGTCGGGCGGCGAGTTGGAGTACCTCGGCCGTTGCGACAATCAGGTGAAGCTGCGCGGCTACCGCATTGAGCCGGGAGAGATCGAGGTCGCGCTCAGGCAGCACCCGAGCGTGACCGACTGCCTCGTGCTCGCGCGCGACGAGGGCCAAGCGGAACGCGCCCGGTTGGTCGCCTACGTGGTGGCCTCCGGTGAAGGGTTCGCGCCAGATAACGGCGACTCCGCCGACGCGCAGTTGCGGCGCCACCTCGACGAGCGGCTGCCGGCTCACATGATCCCTTCGGCCTTCGTCGTGCTCGACGAGCTGCCGCTGATGCCCAACGGCAAGGTTGACCGCAAGGCGCTGCCGGAGCCGGGCGCGGCGCGCGCGGCGGCCGTCGAGCACGTCGCCCCGCGCACGCCCGTCGAGGAGGTGCTGTGTAGCATCTGGGCGGAGGTGCTCGGCGTCGAGCGCGTCTCGGTCAACGACAACTTCTTCGAGCTGGGCGGCCACTCCTTGCTCGCCACGCAGGTGGCGTCGCGCGGGCGTGTGGCGCTCGGCGTGGAGCTGCCGCTGCGGGCGCTCTTCACCTCGCCCACAGTCGAGTCCCTTGCGCGCGAGGTGGAGGCCGCCCGCCGTGGTGGGAAGGGGCCGGAAGTTCCGCCGGTCGGGCGCGCCCCGCGCGAGGGCGACCTCCCGCTCTCCTTCGCGCAGCAGCGCCTCTGGTTCCTCGACCAGTTGGAGCCGGGCGGTTCCGCCTACAACATGCCCGCTGCCGTGCGCCTCGTAGGAGTCCTCGACGTGGCGGCTCTGGGGCGGGCGCTCTCTGAGGTCGTCAGTCGCCACGAGGTGCTGCGCACGACCTTCTTCGCGCCCGCGGGTGAGCCCGTGCAGGTTGTCGCTCCGCCCGCGCCCGTCCCGCTTCCCGTCACAGACCTCAGCGCATTGCCGGAGGCGAAACGCGAGGCCGAGGCCGAGAGGCTGGCCGTGGAAGAAGCGCAACGTCCCTTCGACCTTGCGGTCGGACCTCCGTCGAGGGCTTCTCTCATCAGGCTCTCGACGCAGGAGCACAGGCTGCTCCTCACGATGCACCACATCGTCTCGGACGGGTGGTCGATGGGCGTACTCGTGCGCGAGATGACGGCTCTCTACGAGGCGTTCGTGCAGGGTCGCCCGTCGCCGCTCGCCGAGCTGCCAGTCCAGTACGCCGACTATGCCGTCTGGCAGAGGGGCTGGCTGCGGGGCGCGGCGCTCGAAGGCCAACTCTCTTACTGGAAGCAGCAGTTGGTGGGCGCGCCCGCCGCGCTCGAACTGCCGACCGACAGGCCGCGTCCGGCCGTCCGTAGTTACAAGGGTGCGCGGCAGCGGCTCGTGCTGTCGGACGAGCTGTCCGGGTCGTTGAGGCATTTGAGCCGGCGCGAGGGCGCGAGCCTGTTCATGACGCTGCTCGCCGCCTTCAAGGTGCTGCTCGGCGGCTACAGTGGGCAGCAGGACATCGTCGTCGGCGCGCCGGTCGCGGGGCGCAACACGCCCGAGGTGGAGGGTCTGGTCGGCTTCTTCCTCAACACTCTGGTTCTGCGCACGGACCTTTCGGGCGACCCCACCTTCCGCGAGCTGCTGGGGCGCGTGCGGCAGGTCGCGCTCGGGGCCTACGAGCATCAGGATATCCCCTTCGAGAAGCTCCTCGACGAGCTGCGCCCCGAGCGCGACCTCAGCCGCCCCTCGCTGTTCCAGGTCTTCTTCAACATGCTCAATCTGCCGGACAGTCGCTTGGAACTGTCCGGCCTGACGTTGGAAACCCTCGCCGTCGGAGAGGCCGAAGCTAAGTTCGACCTGACCCTCTACG
This sequence comes from Pyrinomonadaceae bacterium, assembly GCA_045807865.1. GTDB lineage: Bacteria > Acidobacteriota > Blastocatellia > Pyrinomonadales > Pyrinomonadaceae > QHXN01. Next base: position 12,031 of record JBJMGP010000186.1, on the reverse strand, counting down.
TCAACGAAGAGGCGGGCCGCATCGTCTTCGACTTCGTCTACAACACTGACCTGTTCGACGGCGCGCGCGTGGCCGAAATGCTCCGGCAGTTCGAGTACCTGCTCTCACAGGTGGCGGAGAACCCGCAGGAGCCGGTCGGCCGCTACTCCCTCGTGACCCCGAGCGCGCGGCGGCTGCTGCCCGACCCGGCGGAGCCACTCAACTCCGACTGGGTCGGCTCCGTTCACAGCCTGTTCGAGGCGCGGGCGCGCATGCATCCGGGCCGGGTGGCCGTCGCGGACGCGGGGCAGATTTGGACTTACGAGGAGTTGAACCGCCGCAGCAACCGCGTCGCAAACTACCTGCTCGCGCACGGCATCCGGCCGGGGGACGTGGTGGCCATCTACAGCCACCGCAGCGCGCCGCTGGTGCAAGCCGTTTTGGGCGTGCTCAAAGCGGGCGCGGCCTTCACGATTCTCGACCCCGCCTACCCCGCCGCGCGCCTGATAGATTACCTGAGCATCGCGCGCCCGCGCGGGTGGGTGCAGCTCACCGAGGCTGCGCAGCCGGAGAAGAGTTTGGCCGAGGCCGTCGAGAGCCTTGCGCTCGGTTGCCGGCTTGAGGTCGGTCGTGCGGCGGGGCCGGAAGCCGCGTCGGACGAAGACCCGCACGTCGAAGTCGGGCCAAACGACCTTGCCTACGTCGCTTTCACCTCGGGTTCGACGGGGCGGCCGAAGGGAGTTCTGGGCAGACAGGGGCCGCTGACGCACTTTCTGCCGTGGCTCTCCGAGACCTTCGGGCTCGACGAGACCGACCGCTACAGCATGCTCTCGGGGCTGTCGCACGACCCACTGCACAGGGACATCTTCACGCCCCTGTGCCTCGGGGCCGCGATCACGATTCCCGACCCGGCGGAGATGACTACCCCCGGCTACGTGGCCGGTTGGATGGAGCGGGAGCACGTCTCCGTCGCACACCTGACTCCGGCCATGGGCCAACTGTTGACCGAGGGGGCCTCGGAAGCGGGCCGCGAAGTTCGAACTCTACGCCGCGTCTTCCTCGTCGGAGACGTGTTGACCCGCAGCGACGTGTCGAGGCTGCGCGGGCTCGCCCCCGGCGTCGAGTGCGTCAACTACTACGGCTCGACCGAGACGCAGCGCGCCGTCAGTTATTTCGTGGTACCCGAGTGGAGGAACGACGCGGGGCAGACACCGGGCAAAGAGATTCTCTGTTTGGGCAAGGGGATAAAAGACGTGCAGTTGCTCGTCCTAAAGCCCGGCGGCCGTCTGGCGGGGGTGGGAGAGGCGGGAGAGATTTATGTCCGCAGCCCCCACCTCGCGCTCGGCTATCTGGGCGACGAGCGACTCAGCTCCGAGAGGTTCGTCAACAACCCTTTCACGCGCGAGGAAGCCGACAGGCTCTACCGGACGGGCGACCTCGGCCGTTACCTGCCGGACGGGAACGTCGAGCCGCTGGGCCGCGCCGACCAACAGGTGAAGATTCGCGGGTTCCGCGTGGAGCCGGGCGAGGTGGAGGCGGCCCTCATCAGGCATGTCGGCGTGAGGGAGTGCGTCGTCGTCGCGCGTGAGGACGCGCCCGGCGGCAAGCGCCTCGTCGCCTACGTCGTGGCTGAGCCGGGGGCGTCCGATACGGCGGAGGCGTTGCGGCGACACCTGAAGGAGGGGCTGCCCGACTACATGGTGCCTTCGGTTTTCGTCACACTCGACGCGCTGCCGCTGACGCCGAACGGCAAGGTTGACCGCAAGGCGCTGCCGCCGCCCGAGGGCGTGCGCGGGGGCGGCGAGCACGTCGCCCCGCGCACGCCCGTCGAGGAGGTGCTGTGTAGCATCTGGGCGGAGGTGCTCGGCGTCGAGCGCGTCTCGGTCAACGACAACTTCTTCGAGCTGGGCGGCCACTCCTTGCTCGCCACGCAGGTGGTCAGCCGTATCCGTCAGAGTCTCAATCCGGGGCTGGGCCTGCGCGAGTTGTTCGAGTACCCGTCGGTGGCCGAACTGGCCGAGCGCGTCGGGCAGTCGATGCACGGCGGCGTCGGCGAAGGCCCGCCGCTCGCAAAGGCGGATCGAACCCGAGGGCTGCCGCTCTCCTTCTCACAGCAGCGGCTCTGGTTCCTCGACCAGTTGGAGCCGAACTCGCCCTTCTACAACATCCATCAGGCGCTCTCGCTGAAAGGGCGTCTCGACGTGGCGGCGCTGGGGCGGGCGTTGACGGAGGTGGTGCGCCGCCACGAGGCGTTGCGCACGACCTTCGCGAGCGTCGAAGGGCGCCCCGAGCAGGTCGTCCACGAAGGATTCAGGGTCGAACTGCCGTTGCTGGAACTGGGCGGCACGCGGGAGGAGCGCGAGGCGGAGGCGCGGCGGCTGGCCGTCGAGGAGGCGCAAAGACCCTTCGACCTCGCGGCCGGGCCTCTGCTGCGCGCCTCCCTGCTGCGGCTCTATGAGGAGGAGCACACGCTGCTCTTCACGATGCACCACATCGTCGCGGACGGGTGGTCGATGGGCGTGCTCGTGCGCGAGATGACGGCTCTCTACGAGGCTTACTCGTCGGGCAAAGAATCGCCGCTCGCCGAGCTGCCCGCCCAATATGCGGACTACGCGGCTTGGCAGCATGAGTACCTCTCGGGCGAGACGCTGGAGCGGCAGCTCTCCTACTGGCGGGGGGAGCTCGCGGGCGCGCCCGCCCTCCTCGAACTGCCGACCGACAGGCCGCGCCCGCCCGTGCAGAGTTACAGAGGAGCAGAAGAGCGGTTCGTCCTCCCGGCCGGGCTGGTGCGGCGGCTCAGGCGTCTGGGGCGCGGCGAAGGGGTGACGCTCTTCATGATGCTGCTGGCGGGCTTCGACGTGCTGCTCTACCGCCACGCGCATCAGGACGACATCGTCGTCGGCACGCCGGTAGCGAACCGCTCCCGCCGCGAGCTGGAAGACCTCATCGGCTTCTTCGTCAACTCGGTCGCGATGAGGATCGACCTGAGCGGGGGGCCGAGTTTCCTTCAACTGCTCGGCCGCGTGAGGGAGTCCGCGCTGGGCGCTTACGCGCATCAGGACGTGCCGTTCGAGCGCCTGGTCGAAGAGCTGCGGCCGGAGCGGGACGTGAGTCGCCCGCCGGTCTTTCAGGTGTTGTTCGCGCTCCAGAACGCGCCGACCCGCGCGGCGGCGGAACTGCCGGGGCTGTTGTTCGAAGCGTTAGACGTGGAGGGCGTGACGGCGAAGTTCGACCTCTCCGTGCAGACGGCGGAGGCGGAGGGCGGCGAGGTCTACGGACTCGTCGAGTACAACACGGACCTCTTCGACGCCGCCACCGTCCGGAGGATGTTCCGTCACTACGAGGCGCTGCTGGCCGCCGCTGCCGAGACGCCCGCGATGAGCGTCGCCGAGTTGCCGCTGCTCTCCGAGGGGGAGCGGCGGCAACTGTTGGTCGAGTGGAACCAAACGGCAACCGACTACCCGCGCCACCTCTGTCTGCACCAATTCTTCGAGGCTCAGGCGGCGCGCACGCCCGCGGCGACGGCGGTCGTGTGCGGCGGGGTGAAGCTCAGCTACGAAGAACTCAACGGGCGCGCGAACCGTCTGGCGCGACACCTGCGCGGGCTCGGCGTGGGGGCCGAGTCGCGCGTCGGGGTCTGCCTCGGGCGGTCGGCTGAGATGTTCGTGGCGCTGCTCGGCGTGATGAAGGCGGGCGGCGCCTACGTGCCCTTAGACCCGCAGTACCCGCAGGAACGGCTCGCCTTCATGGCGCACGACGCGGGGCTGAAGGTGCTGATCACCGAGGAGGCGTTACTGCCCGCGCTGCCCGCGCAGGAGGCGCAGGTGCTCTGTCTCGACTCGTCGCGCGACCTGCTCGCGGCGCAGGAGGCGGAAGACCTCGGCGCGTGCGCAGAGCCCGGCCATCTCGCCTACGTCATCTACACGTCGGGCTCGACGGGGCGGCCGAAGGGCGTTCTGATCGACAACCGCAGTCTCGTCAACACCATCGTCGGCAGCCGCGAGCGGTTCGGCATCGGCGCCGGGGACGTGATGCCGTCAATCGCCTCCTTCTCGTTCGACATCTCGCTCTTCGAGGTGCTGATGGTGCTGACGGGCGGCGGCACCTGCGTCGCCCTCGACAAGGAGGAGGTGCTCGACACGGGCCTGCTCGTCGAGAGGCTCGCGCACGTGACCCTGCTGCACACGGTGCCGAGCCTGATGAAGCAGCTCGTCGGCTTCGTCAGGGGGCGCGGCGCGGGCGTCGGCTTCGAGCACCTACGGAGGATCTTCATCGGCGGAGACCTCGTACCGGCGCAACTGCTCGAAGAGATGAAGGTGGTCTTCCCGCGCACCCGGATCGAAGTCCTCTACGGCCCGACCGAGGCCGCCATCATCTGTTCGAGCTACCCCGTCCCGAGGGACCGGAAGGTTGAGGGGCACGTCATCGGCCGGCCGCTCGACAACGCGGTGCTGCGCATCTACGACCGGAACATGAACACGACGCCGGTCGGCGTCTACGGCGAAATCTACATCGGCGGCGAGGGCGTGGCCCGCGGCTACCTCGACCGGCCGGAGCTGACCGCGCAGAAGTTCGTCACCCTCGACGGGCAGCGCTTCTACCGGAGCGGCGACCGCGGCCGCTACCTCGCGAGTGGCGACATCGAGTTCGCCGGGCGCGTGGACGAGCAGGTGAAGCTGCGCGGCTATCGCATCGAGCCGGGCGAGATCGAAGCCGTCCTCAGAGAGCATGCGGCCGTGCGAGACGTGGCCGTCGTGGCGCGCGAGGACGGGCCGGGTGAGAAGCGTCTGGTGGCCTACGTGGTGGCGGACGGCGGCGCGGGGTTGGAGGGCGAGCTGCGCGCCCTGTTGGGCGGCAGGCTGCCCGACTACATGGTGCCGGCGGCCTTCGTCGCGCTCGACGCGCTGCCGCTGACTTCGAACGGCAAGCTGGACAGGGGCGCGCTGCCCGCTTCCGGGGCGGCGGGGACAGGCGACGGCTACGCGCCTCCGCAGAACAAGGCCGAGCGGCTGGTCGCGGAGGTCTGGCAGGAGTTGCTTCGTGTGGAGAAGGTCGGCCGCCGGCACAACTTCTTCGAGCTGGGCGGCCACTCGCTCCTCCTCGTTCAGGTGCGCGACCGGCTGCGCGAGCTCTTCGGCCGGGAAGTCCCCATCATCGAGCTGTTCCGGCACCCGACCGTCAGTTCGCTGGCTGAGTTCTTAAGTTCGCGCGGGGACGCCGCAGCCCCCGACGCACGGGCCGGGCTTCGCGCCGCGCGGCCGGCGGCGAAGGGTGCGGGCGAATCGGGCGTGGCGATCATCGGCATGGCCGGACGCTTCCCCGGCGCGCGTAACCTCGAAGAGTTCTGGGAGAACCTGCGCGACGGCGTGGAGTCGATCAGGCACTTCTCGGACGACGAGCTGAAGGCACTCGGCGTGGACGCCGCCCTACTGGCCGACCCGCGTTACGTCAAAGCGGCCTCCGCTCTGGACGGCGCAGACCTGTTCGACGCGCAGTTCTTCGGCATTAACCCGCGGGAGGCGGAGGTCATGGATCCGCAGCAGCGCCTCTTCCTCGAAACGGCGTGGGAGGCTTTGGAAAACGCGGGCTACGATTCGGCGACCTACGGGGGGCTCATCGGCGTGTACGCGGGCGTCGGGGTCAACGGGTACATGCTCTACAACCTGTTCGGGAACGGGGAGTTCCTCGGCACGGTGGGCACCTATCAGGCCATGATCGGCAACGACAAAGACCACCTGCCGACCCGCGTCTCCTACAAGCTGAATCTCAACGGGCCGAGCGTCAACGTGCAGACCGCCTGCTCGACCTCGCTGGTTGCAGTCCACCTCGCCTGCCGCGCCCTGCTCGACGGCGAGACCGACATCGCGCTGGCCGGTGGCGTCTCCGTCGCGGTGCCGCGCCGGACGGGCTACCTCTACGAGGAGGGCGGCATCGCCTCGCCCGACGGGCATTGCAGGGCCTTCGACGCGAGCGCGCGGGGGACGGTCGGCGGCGACGGACTCGGCATCGTCGTGCTCAAGCGGCTCGCAGACGCGGTCGCCGACGGCGACACCATCTACGCCGTCATCAAGGGCTCGGCCATCAACAACGACGGGGCGCTGAAGGTGGGCTACACGGCCCCGAGCGTCGAGGGGCAGCGGCGCGTGATTGAGGCCGCACTCGCGGCGGCGGGCGTCTCGCCCGAGACCGTCGGCTACGTCGAAGCACACGGGACGGGCACGGCCCTCGGCGACCCGATAGAGATCGCGGCCCTCACGCAGGCGTTCCGGGGCGGCACGAAGCGGGAAGGCTTCTGCGCCCTCGGCTCGGTCAAGACCAACATCGGCCATACGGACGCGGCCGCGGGCGTGGCGGGCCTGCTCAAGACGGCCCTCGCCCTGCGGCACAAGCTCATCCCGCCGACCCTCCATTACGAGCGACCGAACCCCGAGATCGACTTCGAGCACAGCCCCTTCCGCGTCAACACCGTCCTCTCCGAGTGGAAGGCCGGCACCGCGCCGCGTCGCGCCGGGGTCAGCTCCTTCGGCATGGGCGGCACCAACGCGCACGTCGTCCTCGAAGAGGCGCCCCCGCGGCCCGACTCCGGCGAGGCGAAGCCCTACCAGTTGCTCGTGCTGTCGGCGAAGACGGAGGCGGCCCTCGAAGCGGCCACCGCGCACCTCGCCGACTACCTGAGGCGCAACCCCGGCTGCAACCCCGCCGACGTGGCCCACACGCTCCAGACCGGCCGGAGGGCGTTGAGTCATCGCCGCGTGCTGGTCTGCCGTGGGGCAGAGGACGGTGCGCGCGCTCTTGAGACCGCCGACCCGCAGAGGGTCTTGACCAGTTTTCAGGAGTCCGAAGACCGTCCCGTCGCCTTTATCTTTCCGGGGCAGGGGTCACAGCACGTGAACATGGGGCTCGACCTTTACAGAGGCGAGCCCGTCTTTCGACACTGGCTCGACACCTGCGCGGAGCTTTTGCAGCCCCGCACGGGTCTCGACCTGCGCGAGCTTCTCTACCCGGGCGAGGCGCGCGCGGCTGAGTCCGAGCGCCTGCTCCGGCAGACGGCATGGACGCAGCCGGCCCTGTTCGCGGTCGAGTACGCGCTGGCGAGGCTCTGGATGGAGGCGGGCGGGCGCCCGGCGGCGATGATCGGGCACAGCCTCGGCGAGTACGTGGCCGCCTGCCTCGCCGGGGTCTTCTCGCTCGAAGACGCCCTCGCGCTGGTCGCGGCGAGAGGCCGCCTGATTCAAGGCATGCCGGGCGGGTCAATGCTCGGCGTCGCGCTCGACGAGGAGCAACTCCTGCGTGTGCTGGGCGAGAGTTCCCCCGCGCTCTGCCTCGCGGCCGTCAACGCGCCGGCGCAGTGTGTCGTCTCGGGGCCGGATGGAGACGTGGACGAGTTGCAGTCCCGGCTCACAGAGGCGGGCGTAAACTGCCGCCGCTTGGCCGTCTCTCACGCCCTCCACTCCCAAATGCTCGACCCCGTGGCGGGCGCGTTGCGGGAAGCATTGAGCCGGGTCGAATTGAGCCCGCCCCGCATCCCGTTCATCTCGAACGTGACCGGCGGTTGGATCACGGCGGCGGAGGCGACCGACCCAGCGTACTGGGTGCGCCACATGCGCGAGACCGTGCGGTTCTCCGCGGGGCTGACTCAACTGCTGAAGGACTCGGACGACATCCTGCTAGAGGTCGGCCCCGGGCGGAACCTGAGCACGCTCGTCAGGCAGCACCCGGTCATCGCCCGCGAGAGGGCCGTCATCCCCTCGATGCGTCGCCCGCGGGAGGGGCAGTCCGACCTCTCCGTCTGGCTCAACGCGGCCGGCCTGCTCTGGCTCGCGGGCAAGCGCCTCGACTGGGGCGCGCTCTACGCGGGCGAGCAGCGCGCGCGCATCCCCCTGCCGACCTACCCCTTCGAGCGTCGGCGCTACTGGGTGGAGCCGCGGTCGCAGGCCGCCGAAGAGGCGCGGAAGACGCGCGAGCCGAAGGCCGAAGTCGCCGACTGGTTCTACCTGCCTTCGTGGAAGCGCTCTCTCACGCCCCCCGTCTTGGAGCAGGAGCAGGAGCGGGGCTCCTGCTGGCTGCTCTTTGCGGGCGATGACGGCCTCGGCCCCCGACTGGCCGAGCGCCTGCGTGCGAAGGGGCACGAGGTGGTCTGCGTGACGGCGGGGGCGCAGTTCGGCGAGGCCGGCGAGCTGGCCTACTCCATCGACCCCGCCCGCCCGACGGACTACGACCGGCTGCTCCTTGAACTGAGCGCCCGGGAGATGATGCCGCGGGTGGTCGTCCACCTCTGGGCGGCGGCCGTCGAAGAGGCGGACACGCCCGAGGGCGGGGAGGAGAGCGGACGGCTCGGCCACGGTTTCTACAGCCTGCTCTACCTCACGCAGGCTCTCGCCCGCCAGAAGTTCGCGCACCCCGTCAGGCTTGAGGTCGTGACGGGCGGCGCGCAAAGAGTCTCGGGCGAAGAGGCGACCTCTCCGGCGCAGGCGGCCACCCTCGGCCTCGTCCGGGTCATCCCGCAGGAGTACCCGAACCTGACCTGCCGCAACATAGACCTCGTCCCACCCGTGCCCGAGAGCCCGCAGGAGCAGAGGCAGATCGAGAACCTTCTGCGCGAGCTTTCGTCGGGGCCGGAAGACTCGGTCGTGGCCTACAGGGGGCGCGACCGCTGGGTGCAGACTTACGAGGCGGTGCGCCCCGCGCCCGGCGAGGGCAAACCGCCGCGCCTGCGCGAAGGGGGCGTCTACCTCATCGTCGGCGGGCTCGGCAAGATCGGCCTTCTCTTCGCCGCCTACCTCGCGCGGACGGTCAGGGCCAAACTCATCCTGACCGGCCGCTCGGCCTTCCCCAGCCGCGAGGAGCGGGCGGGCTGGGTCGCTTCGCAGCAGGAGGACGACCCCGTCAGCAGCAAAATACGTAAGTTGGCGGCGGTCGAAGAGCTGGGCGCCGAGGTGCTCGTCTACAGCGCCGACGTGGCGAACCGGCAGCAGATGCAGCAGGTGCTCGACGAGATCGACCGCCACTTCGGCGCGCTGCACGGCGTCATCCACTCCGCGGGCGTCGCCAACGCCGATGCCTTCCGCCTGATTCAGGAGACGGATCGCGAGGTCTGCGAGAAGATTCTTCGCCCCAAGGTCGAAGGCGTCCTGACGCTCGAAAGCCTCCTTGCCGGCAGGGAGCTGGACTTCTGCATCCTGCAATCCTCGCTCGCCTCCGTCCTCGGCGGTCTGGGCTTTGCCGCCTACTCGGCCGCCAACCTCTTTATGGACGCCGTTGCCGACCGGCAGCATCAGGGCGGCGGGCCGCACTGGATGAGCGTGAACTGGGACGCGTGGGAGTTCAACGAAGAGAACCTCCCCGCCGCCGGGGCCGCCACCCCGCCGGCCGCCCCGGCCATCACCCCGAAAGAGGCGGTGGAGACCATCCACCGCATCTTCTCGTTCGGCGACACCCCGCGGCTCGCCGTCTCGACCTTCGACCTGCAAGCCCGCATCAGGCAGTGGATAAAATTCGAGCAGGCGGGCGACGCCGCGGGCGACGGGGCCGCCTCCCTCCATTCGAGGCCGCAACTGCGCAACCCCTACGTCGAGCCGAGGGACGAGGTCGAAGCGTCGGTCGCCAACATCTGGCAGGAGCTGCTCGGCATCGAGCGCGTGGGCGTCTATGACGACTACTTCGAGCTGGGCGGCCACAGCCTGCTCGCCACGCAGATCGTCACGCGCGTGCGCGCCGCCTTCAACGTTGACCTCCCGCTGCGCACCCTCTTCGAGGAGCCAACCGTGGCGAGCATGGCGCACACCATCGCTACCAGCCGCGCCGCTGAGGACGACGGCCCCATCAGGCGGGCCGATGGCAACGGCCACGAACAACTCCTCGCCGAGATTGACGACCTTTCGGCCGAGGAGTTGGAGGCGTTTCTGCGCAGCGCGGTGGCCGAGGACGACGACCCTTAGCCGCTGTGCCGAAGGGGCGTGACGGGCCGGAATAAATTTTCCCCGTCGCGGGCCGCGCGTACGAAAAATGGGTGACAAATCCAGACGGATGAGGTTAGACTGCGTGGCGCAGATATTTAAACGGGTCGCAGAGAAGCACAGGCCACGCCCCTCTCACTCAAGCCAGACGATTTCCACGTCCGACACGAACGATTCGCCCCGACTGCCGGGAAGACGACATCGCGGCGAGGGTCGCGTCAGATGAACGCCCGCCAACGCCGGCGGGGCCGGCCGGAGACCCGAGCCGTCCGGGACAGGCGTCTCAATTTACATACTCCTCCGAGGATAGACCGACGAGGTGCTTTACCGCTGTGCGGCCGGCGCGTCTCGAAGCGGCCGGCTTGCGGTCGGGACGCTCCCTTCCGAGCCATCAACCCACCGAGCTAAAACCCACGGAGCGCCGGATATGAAGAATGATTTAGTCGCCCTGGTGAACCCGAACAGACTTCACCCGGGTATTCCCCCCATCGCCCTTGACATTTTGACGACGAGTCTGGAGCAGGGCGGTTTTACGGTCGAGGTGCTCGACCTGACCTTCCAGCGAGAGAGATGTCTTGAGGCGATTGACGAGTATTTCAAGGGAAAAGACCCGCTGCTCGTCGGCATCACGATCAGGAACACGGACACGATCTACCCGCAGGAACAGCGGGTGTTCCTCGAAGACCATCTCGAAATCATCAGCCGGATTAAGTTGAACACCAGCGCCCCGATCATCGCCGGGGGGGTCGGCTTCTCCTCGATGCCGTACGCGCTGGTCGATTACTTCGGCATCCCCTTCGGGGCGAAGGGGCCGGGCGAGATCATCATTACCAACCTCGCGAGAGTCCTGGCGGCAGGCGGCGAACCGTCCTCCGTGCCCGGCCTCATCCTGAACGACGGCGGGACGGTTCGCCAGGTCAGCCACCAGTACTCGCGGGAGGAGAGCCCCGCGGCCGCCCCGGCGCTGGCGGGCGTCGGCACGCTGGTCGGGATCGGCGGCTCGCGAAGGAACGGGAGCCCTGTCTACAGAGACAAGGGGCGGGTCAACGTCGTCAACAAGACGACGGCTTACACGCGCCGCACCCGCACCCCGCTGAAGGTGGACAACTTCGAGTACTACACCAAAGGCGGCCTCGCCAACGTCCTCTTCAAGAACGGCTGCCCCTTCACCTGCAACCACTGCGTCGAGCCCGACGCCAAGGGCAACCAGCTTGAGACGAGGGTGCCGTCGGCCGTGGCGGACGAGCTTGAGTCGCTCGCGGCGCAGGGCGTCCTCGACGTGCATACGACCGACAGCGAGGTGAACATCGGCGCCAAGTACGCGATGCGCATCTTCGAGGAGGTCGCCAACCGGAAGGAGTTGAACCCGAACTCGCCCCTGCACCGGCTGAGGATTTGGGCCTATTGCCAGCCTACCCCTTTCACCCCCGAGTTCGCCCGGCTGCTGCGCGCGGCCGGCGGCGCAGGCGTCAACTTCGGCACCGACCACACGCGGCCGGCGATGATTAACGGTGACAAGCTCGACTCGCAGGGCAGACCCTACTACAACTTCGACGACGTGAAGCGGGCCAACGGCCTCGTCAAAGAGAACGGCATGCTGGTCATGCACGACATCCTCTTCGGCATGCCGGGCGAGACCATCGAGACCATCAATGGCTGCATCGACGACACGCTCGGGCTCGAAGCCACCGTCATCGGTTACACGCTCGGCATCCGCTTCTTCCCGTACTCGCCGCTCGGGATCGAGATCGCGCGCAAGTCGGCGGGGCGGCAGACGGTTCCCGGCGTGCAGTCGAACACGGCCATCAGCCCGATCCTGCTCAAGCCGCTGGAGGACTGCGAGAGCGTCGTCGAGTACGAGCGCCAGTTCATGTTCGACGAGTTCGGCCGGCTGCGTCCGCTCTACTATTTCTCGCCCGAACTCCCCGAAGATGCGCGCACCATCGCCGCGCCCAACGGGAGATGGACGCGCACGCTCGAACTGATGCGCGAGTACGTCCCCGAGAGCGAGCACTACCGGGTGATGCTCCCGACCGTGCCGGGCCTCACGAAAGACGACAACAACTACGCCGACAACCCTTACCTCAGGTGTCTGG
>JBJMGP010000185.1:0-14197 GCA_045807865.1 Pyrinomonadaceae bacterium | reverse complement strand
GCCCGCGTCGCGCAGGTGGCGCCCGCCAGCAAGCCGCGAAACCTGTTCACAGGTGCGCGTACGGCCGGGCTCGTCGTCTTGCTGACGGCTTTGCTGCTGGGCTCCTTCGTCGCCTACCGCGCCCTGTCGCCACTCGGCGGCGGCAACGCCGACCCGAGCCAGCCGCCCGGCGTCAGTGTCACGGCGCTCCCGCAGGAGAAGCACTCGCTGCACGAAAAGCTCTCCGAGCTTGACGAACTGTTGAAGCGTTTGCGCGAGGCGAGGGCGATGGCGATTAAGGACAGGGGCGGGCCCGCGGCGAGGGAGTACGAGGAGCTTCTGAACAGAGCCCCGGACTTGTCCCAACAGGCCCTCGACTCGCTCAAAGAGTCGGATGAGAAAGAGGCGGTCTTAAGGAACGAGGTCGCATCGCTGCTCGCGGCCGAACGGTCGTCACGGCCCGTGTCCGAAGAGGCCCCGGCCTTTAAGCCGCCGTGGCCCATCGCGCTGCTGGCGGTCTCCGGCCTCGGGCTCCTCGGCCTCGGGTCGCAATTCTTCTGGCTCAGGGCGCAGTTCAGGTCGCAGTCCGACAGCCGTGAGACGGTGTGGCGCGAAGCAGGGCGGGTTGCTAAGGAGTTGGCCTCTCTACGTGACTACCTGACATCTTCGGACAGGCGCTTCGAGAAATTCCAGCACGCTTTTTTGGATATGAAGGCGCGGGTCGTTTCGGTACAGGATGAGGTGGGCAAGCTGAAACGCAGCGTCCAACCCGCGTACTCGTCCTACGAGGCGCGGCAGCCCAGCGTTACGAGCGAGTATGTTGAGATCAAGCGTCCGCCTGGCGCGGCTGCTTCGCCGCCGGCCGCCGAGCCTAGCGGGGCGGTGAAGACGGAGAAGACCAGGCCCCACCTCTTCCCGGTCTTGGCGGGCGAATACGTGAGTATGGTTAAGGACAACGCGCTCCGTATCAGGATTGACTATTTAAACAATGTGCTGGTCGAAGACTTGGAGAACAGGGGCAAGCTGCTTCTGGTTCAGAACCCACCGGGGGGGGACGGCACATCATACGTCGTGCCGTCGATAGATTACTTCCTCTCTGAGCAGGACTACCTTGTTTACTACGCCAAATACTTCGACTGCTCCCACCTACCAGTGGGCTACGTCTGGATCAACAAGCCGGCTATGGTGATGAAGGTCGCGGACGGTTGGAGGCTGGTCGAAAAGGGATTACTGGAGGTAAGGCAGTAAGGTTATGTCTGCGGTCATCGAGACAGGGGAGAAGCGGCTGCGGGTCTTCTGCCCGGCGCACAGGGTGAGCTTCGAGAGCCCGGGCTCGGGACGCATCGTGTGCGAGTTGGGGCCGCACGTACTGGCCGAGCGGTTCCCGGACACGGAGGTCTGGGAGTACTGCTGCGACTGCCGTAGCTGCTGGCCCTCGACGCTCGGCCAGGGCGCGGCGGTTCATCTGCGCCGCGTGCAAGCTCATCACCCTCGACTCGGACGAGACGCGGCGCAAGCCCTACAGCCTCGCGCGCGGCGGCGTGCGTCCCGCCTGCCCAGGCTGCGATCTCGTGCCGGCCGCGCCGCCCATCGAACACTACTGCGAGACGGCCAAGGCCATCTTCGCGACCTCGCGCGCCGAATGCACGCTGTGCGGCGAGGCGGTCGTTGAGTTGCCCCCTTTCCCTTCGGCGCTCGGCGAGTACCTGCGCCGCGTCGAGGCCGCCCACGTCGCGGCCATGCCCGTGCGCTTCGACGCGGGGAAGAAGGCCCTCGTCCCCTCGCCCAAAGGCGACTTCCTGTTGCTCAAGACGAGCGGCTCGAAGCTCTCCATCGCGCTCCCGCGTGAGAGTCGCATCAACTCCGCGCAGTCTTTCCAGAAGCACTACGCGAAATGCTACGCCTGCGACGCCCCGGCGGCGGGCGAGGTCGTCATCACCTGCCCCGCGACGTTCGGCAGGGTGGACGGCCTTTGGACGCTCAAGGAGGTGGGCCGCCTCGAAGTCATCGCCGACGCCCCCGCGCCTTCCGGCGTCGTTGACGACGTAGCCGAGGCGCCGTCGACGCCCGCCTGCTCCGAGTGCGGGCGTGCGATGCGTCCGGGCCAGTCGCGCTGCGAGACCTGCGCCGAACCGCGCGCGCGTCAAGACACGACGGGCATCGTGGAAGACCATCAAAGCGAAGCGCCCGTTGAGGATTCGTGGCCGTCCGCGCGGGAAGAGACGGCCGGCACCGCGGAGAACCTGGGGGACGGCCGGGCGAATTCGCGCACGGGGAAGTTTCTCGCGCTGGCCTTAACGGCGGTCGTCGTGCTGTGGGGCTCCGCCTTCTTGGTGAGGCGGCTGGCGGCGTCCCTCTCTGCGGAGGGCAGGCTGCGCGCGGCCGTCGAACGCGGTGCGTTGGTCAGGCCTAAGGGTGGCTCCGCGCACGACATCTACATGCAGCTCAAGCAGGCCGGGGCCGGCAGCCCCACGCTCGCGGCCCTGGAGCAGCAGCTCTTGCCGAAGCTCAAGGCCGCCGGCCAGCAGGTCATCGACACCTTCGCAACGCCCGGCACGCCCGACCCGGGCCTCACGCAGTGGGAGGCGGCGCAGGAGATGTTCGAGTGGGCGGCCGAACTCGCGCCGGGCGACGCGACGCTGCGCGCGCGCGCGACCTACTGCCGCGGGCGCGTCTCCTACCTGAGCGGCGACAAGCAGGGCGCGTTCAGCCTCTGGAAGACCGCGGCCGACCTCGACACTTCGTGGGCGCTGCCGTCGAACGGCATGGGCCTCATCCACAACGAACTCTCGGAGCACGTGGCGGCCCGGCCCTACCTCTTGGAGGCCGTCCGGCGCGACCCCTCGTGGGCCGTCCCCTACAACAACCTCGGCACCTCCTTCTACTACACGAAGGAGTATGCGACGGCGGCCGGCTACTACCGCAAGGCGGCCGACCGCGCGCCGGACTGGGCGCGGCCGCACGCGTGGCTCGGCGACATCGCCATGCGCCAGAAGGACTACGCCACGGCGGAGCGCGAGTTCGAGCACGTCCTCAGCCCCTCGGCGGCCGGCACTTCCGAAATGAACCTCGACAAGATCAAACAGGAACTCGCGCGCGCGCGCAACTCACAAGGTCAGTAAGGCGGCAGTGCGCTATGCACCGCCGTAGTGTTCTTTCATCACAACCAGAAACAGGACAGCGTGAGTCAGGGTGGACGAGCAGAAGCTGAAAATTTATTGCCCCGACCACCGCGTAGTATTCCCCGAAGTTTTGCGGTCGGAAACCCTGGTTTGTGAGCAGGGACACACGCTTAGCTATAACTTCCCGTACGGAGATTTCTGGAGGTACTGCTGCAACTGCCAGACTTTCAGCCCTCTCAGATACAGCAACGTCGCGGCTTTTAGGAACAAGGAGGGTTTGAACCTTAACCATTGTCAGGTATGCAAACGTGAGGCGGACGCCTGGTACTTGTGCGACCGGTGCAACATGTTCACGACGCAGTCGGGGGAGGAGGAGGGCCTGAGCAACGAAGTCTCCCTCTCCCACCACGGCCTCGGCGGCCCCAGCCCGAAGTGCCCCGGCTGTCTGTTGAGGACAGAGGCGAAAGTCAGGGCGCACGATTGCGACAGCTTGTCCAGGTGGGGCGTTGTGGCTTTCGCAACACCACGCACTTCATGCCCACTGTGCAGGAAGACCATAACGTCAACAGTCAACCGACCGAAAGATGCCGAACATAACCCTGAGAATACTTACCTCACGGCCGCGGAAGCGATGCCCCCGTCGCTCCCGGAACGGCCGCCAGCAGAGCGTTCTGCTTATCAGGAGGCGCACATGTTAACAAAGTTTAGACGGTGGGCCGAGAAGCACTGGCGGGCCATATTAGTCAGCTTTGCGGTATCGGTTGTAGCCGGTCTATTAGTTGCGGTTTCTTATGATGTGTACAAGAGGCGGATTCGTCCGATACCTATCGTGACCCGAATCGCCGCCGAGCACACTGTAGTCCGCGAGGGGGCGTTGGTGGACGTCTGGGCGGAGACTCTGAGGCAGGACAGCAAGCCGGAGAAGTATTACTGGACGCCCGAGAATAAGATTATCAACAACGGGCAGCAACGCGTGACGCTGAAGGCGGCAGACGGCGAACGCCACACGTGGCCCTACACGATAACCGTGAGCCTGACTCCCATAGATTCGGACGGTACCACGCTAGACCCACCCGCTCCGATAACCATCACGGTCGAGTCCGAGGCGCAGAGTAATAACAAACCCGAAATCATCAGGCGGATACGCAGCAACCCTGAGCGGCAGGAGGTACGCGCCGGCGAATCTTTCACCCTGGAGGCAGTCGCCACGGACGACGACAAGGAGGACAGGAACAAACTTTATTACGACTGGTACGTGGTGAACGGGGCCGCACAGGTGGATGACAACGGGCACAGCCAGGTCAAGATAATAACCCCCCCGGACCTGGCGCGGTACACGTCCGTCCCGCTTGAGGTAAGGCTGACGGTGAAGGACGGCCACGACGGCGGCTTTGCCTACGACAATGCGACGCTCATGGTCGTACCGAAGCCTAGGGGCAGCCCGAGGAGGCCCGGGCCGCCGAAGTACATCGTCGTCGTGCAGCAGACGCCCGGCTCGACGCAGGGCGCGCACGCCGGCGCCACGCCCATGCCGGCCCCGGCGGGACTGCCGGCCGCACCCCAACAGCAGCCAGCCAAACAGCCGCCCGACAGCGCGGCCCCGCCGCAGTCGAATGTCCAGCCCACGAAGCCGTAGCAGGGGAAGGAGGGCCCGCAGGACGGGGCGCCCTGACCGTTCACTCCCGCGCCGCCCTAGCGGCTCGACCGCTCGGGCGTGAGGGCGGGCGCGCGACGTGTGGGAGGCGGGTGACCGGGTTATGCGAAGCGAGCAGCGTATGAGAGCAGGGAAGGGCGAGCGGGAACTGAGGGTGCACTGCACGCAGCACAGGATTCTCTTCCGGATGCTGGAGTCGCGTACGCTCGTGTGCGAAGCCGACGGGCACGCGCTCGCGCACAACTTCCCTTACGGGGAGTGGTGGGAGTTCTGCTGCAACTGCCAGACCTTCTGGCCCTCGGACGCGGAGCACTGCGGCAAGGGGCGGGAGCACTGCCCGGCCTGCGAGCAGCCCGTCGGCGCGCGCTACCTCTGCCACCGCTGCATGGTGCTGAGCAACGCTCCGAAGACAGCGCAGAGGGGGAGGGGCTGTCGCATCTCGGTCGTGGGCCGCGTCGAGCCAAGTTGCCCCGGCTGCTACAGTGTCGCCCCCCCCGTCATGGACCACCAGTGCGAAGGCGCCCGGACGCCGTTCGCTACCTCGCGCCCCCTCTGCCCCTTTTGCGAGGAGGTCATCTGGGGAGACGACGCCGGCGGTGAGAGTCAGAGCGCGTGGCCCTCAGATGAAACGCCGGAAGAGGGCGCGGACGAAGCGGAGGCCGCAGCGGCCGTGCGAGCTTTGTCGTCTCTGGATGACGTGTTGGAGGACTGGCTCCCGTGGGAGGACACAGGTGTCGGCGTAGGGTCGGACGGCCCGCCGCCGGACATGATCAGAGAGGTCAGCCCCGCGGAAGACGACGGCTGGCAGGCCGGCCTGCACGCGGACGAGGTTTCGAACATAGGGGGGGGCGCGGCGGAGGAGGTTCTTACGGCGCCCGAGGTTTCGAAGGCTGACACCCATGTCGGTGTCCGCGAGGTGGGTGAGGTCGCGGTCGAAGATGCGCCCGCGTTGACGAAAGTCACGAGCCAAGCGCCCGTGAACCCGGACGCCTTCCCCGTCAGCGAATCGCGTAAGGGAGAAGATGCGTTCCTGTCTCAATATACCGCGGAGCGACGTGCGCGTAGGGTGTCGCCGAAGGGAGTGCTGCTACTAATCGGGGTTGGGGTCGTAGGGTTGATAATCGTCGCCCTGTTGTGGCCGCGTCCGTCCGCGGACGTCGACACCCGCACGGGCGTGCCGGTGACGCCCGCCGGTGCTGGGGCGGGCGCCGCGGAGAAGGTCACTCCCTCTTCGCCGACGACGCCGGAGGGGATGGTCTATGTCCCTGGGGGCACTTTCAAGATGGGGCGCGACGACGGCGACAACTACGAGCGCCCGGCGCACGAGGTCAAGGTCGGCCCGTTTTACATAGACCAGTTCGAAGTGAACTGTGAGCAGTATCAGAGATTCGTTGAGGAGAAGCATCACAAGGTCCCGCCGGGCTGGCGAAACGGGAAGTACCCGGACGGCTGGAACAAGCTGCCCGTGACGGGGGTGAGTTGGGAGGACGCCAGCGCCTACGCCAAGTGGCTCGGGAAGCGCCTCCCGACCGAGGCGGAGTGGGAGTTCGCCGCGCGCGGCACGGACGGGCGCCGCTACCCCTGGGGCGTTGACTGGGATCCCGCGGGCGCTAACGCCGAAGGCAGCGGCCCCGGCCGACCGACCGAGGTGGGGCTGCACTCAAAGGGCGCCAGCCCCTTCGAGGTGCAGGACATGGCTGGCAACGTCTGGGAGTGGACGGCCGACTCGATCCACTCCTACGAAGGCGGCAACATCCCGGAAGACAAATTCTCGCCGGACGCAAGAAACAGGCTGAAAGTGATCCGCGGCGGGTGCTACCTGAGCGACGCAAGGAGTGCCAATACTACCTACCGGCGGGGATGGCCAGCGAACGGCGCTGATTACACACAGACCGGATTCAGATGCGCCAAGGACGCGGGGCTGCAGGCGGCGAGCCAGAAGAGATAAGGGACGGCATGGTTCAATGAACAGAAAAACACTCACTGCCGCGGCGCTCGTTCTCCTTGCCTTAACTTTTTGTACCTGGTGCACGCTCCGGGGTGCCGCCCAGGGGCGGGACGCGAGCATGCCGGCGCAAGGGCCGAGTGCGACCCCGAGGCCGGCGCGCACGCCGAGACACCATCGGGTAAAAGAGAGCCCCCGCCGAGCACAAAGGCCGGCGCGCAGCTTCGTGACCGTGACCATCATCTCGAACCTGCCTTACTGCAACGTGCTGATCGACGGCGAACCCGAGGAGAAGGGTACGGACGAGCAGGGCAGACTGTCTATCCCGATGGAGCCCGGTGTCTACGATGTGGGCGTGGCGAGTACGGGCTACGTCACGGAAGTTCGTGAGGTCGAGGTCAAATCGCCTCCGCCTTACCAGCAGGAAGAGAGGTTCGTCCTGAGACGGGCGCTCCTGAGTTTGCAGGTGAAGACGAACCCGGCGGGCGTGAAGGTTAATCTCGACGGGAAGGGGGAGGCCGAGAGTGACTCCGACGGACTGCTCACCTTTAAGGAGGTAGACCCGAGCGTGCAGCATACGCTGCACGCGACGAAGGAGGACTACCGGGAGGAGACGGTTACCGTACCGCCGTACAAGAGGGAGGCGTCGGTCAGACTCGCCCGCGACGTGCTGACGTTGAAGGTGAAGACATACCCGCCACAGTCCGAGGTATTCCTCGATGACGAACTTAAGGGGACGAGCGACGCCGACGGCGTGTTGCTCATCCCCAAGGTGAAGACTGACAAGGAGCACACGCTGCGCGCAACCAAGGAAGGGTTCGTCACGCAGACCGCCACCGTGTTGGCGAATTACGAGCTGGCCGTCATCAAACTCTCTTCGATGGGGGAAACTCCTACGCCTTCGGGCGGGCAAACAAGTCCCGAGGGGGTGAACGGCCAAGGGGCGCCGGGCGGGCATCAGGAAGTTAGGGAGGGAGACGGGAGCGCGCCCCAGACTTCCGACACGCCACAGGGCGTCGCTGCACCGCCGCGCGTCGTCGTGCCGCACGCGCCGCAGGAAGAAGTGGTGCCCGCGCCTTCGCCTCAGAAGAGCGAACAGTACGGCTTGCCGCTCGACGTAGAGATAACGTTCTGGAACACCATCAAAGACAGCAAGAACCCTGAAGAGTTCGCCGCCTACCTCAGGAAGTACCCACAGGGGCAGTTCGTGGAACTAGCGAGAATACGCATGAACGCCCTGCTTGCTAACAGGGCGGGCGATGATGATTCGCCTGCGGCCAAGCCCGGCCTGGAAGCTTCAAGGCCCACCGCTACTCCGACGCCAACGCCGACGCCCACTCCGACCCCTGTCTCGACCCAGACGCCGGCGTTGACCTTCGCCGCGGAGCCACAGCCCGAGCAGTCTTCAACCGTGCCGACCGTAGCGCATAACCAGTCCCTCGAAGAGACTGTGGAATGGCTAAAGAGACATTTCGCGTCCAAGTTTACCTATAAGGAGTCACGCCAGCCTCCGGGGGGCGTTCAGTATATCCAGAACGCATACATACAGGTTGAGCCCGTTCGTTTCGAAGGCTGCCGCATCGAATGGCGCGTGTTCGACGACATCCACCGCGTATCCCTCTCCGACCTCGACCCCGCGGACATCAAGGTGGCGTTACGTACGGCCCCGGGAACGACCTACTCGATAAACGTATGGAGCGTGACGCTGGTCGGTGCCGGCGGCAGGGAGGCGTTCGAAAAGCTGGAGGGAGGGCGCGAGGCCAGCCCCAAGAAGTACTGGCGGCTGGTGCTGCTTTATGACGATAAAGAGAAGGCCGACGGGGTGGCTGCGGCGTTCGGGCGTGCGATCAGCCTGTGCGGCAACAGAGCACAGCGTTAGCTATTCAAGCCCGGCTCTGCTTACGACTGAAGGGGGAGGTGGAAGAGTCATGAAACGCTGTCTCGTCGCCGCGTTGGTTTTGTGTCTTTCGGCACCGTGGCTGGCGGGCTGTGGCAGGTCTTACGGCCGGCGCCCGCTCGTCGAGTTGATCCCCGCGGACGCCCTCGTCGTGCTCTCCGTCAACTGGCAGGCGGTGAGGGGCGACCGCGATCTACTGGCGCTCGTCAAGGGCGCGGAGTTCAAGCGGATTCTCGACGAGGTGAGCGTGAACGAGCAGGCCGTCACCCGCCTCGCCGTCTTCGGCGACGGGGCGGTCGGCCCCGGCGGGAGCGCGGGCATGCTCCTGAACGGCTCCTTCAACGCGCGCGAGATCGTGGATGCAGCGAGGGGACGCGGGTGGGCGAGGGAGAGTTACGACGGGCACGAGGTCTACGTGAGTCAGGGCGACGGTACGCACCTCGCCGCGCTCGACTCCGGCACGCTCGCGTGCGGGACGAAGAGAGGCGTCGCCGGAGTCTTCCACGCCCAGTTCGACACAGCAGAGTCTTTCGCCTCGACGGCCACGTACAAGAGGCTCTCCAAGCTCTTTAAAGAGGGAGGCGCTCCAGTCTCCATGATCCTCGCCTTCCCGCAGCACTTGCAGGACGCGGCCGACGCCGCACTCAAGGTGGCCTCGCTCATGCTGGACTTTACGAGCGTCGGTCCGTTAGGTCAGCTCATGAGTAAAATAGGTTACGCCCGCGCCCTCGGCTGCACGATAGGGCGGGACGGTGAGTCGTTCCCGGTCGAACTCGTGGCTGTAATGAAGGACGAGGAGGCCGCGACATTCGTCTCGGGCGGACTCACGCTCATGAAGGGGATCGGCGCGTTAGCCGGTCAGTCGTTCGCACGGTCGCCGGAGGAGGCCGAAGCCTTACGCAATTTTCAGAACATGTCGGTCTCCAGGAAGGCGGAGGTGCTCACCGTCGGGCTGGTGATGTCCAGGCGGAATCTGTTCCCACACTGAAGGGCACGCAAAGCCGGCTCGTTCATCCGGTCTGCACTTGCATCGGCACTGACGAAACCAACCAGCGTTAGGAAAAGCGCCGCAGATTCAGGCTCGACGTAAGGATGAGCTTCTGTATTAGAGCGAATTTCACTTGAGTGGAAACGGAGATGAATTTAACCACAGAGACACAGAGACACAGCTTGCAGACAATAAGACTCCAAGCTGTGTCGCTGTGTCGCTGTGGTTAATCTTCTTCATCTTCATTCATCTGCAAGATGCTTTAGAGGCTGTTCAAAAAGCTGAGAGGCAATGAGTTGCACCCCTTTATGATAGCCTCGCTACATTATGCAACCAGCAATGGCGATACGGCGAAGGCCATACCCGAGCGACCTCAGTGACTCCGAGTGGAAGATTTTAGAGCCGTTACTCCCATCGGAGAAGCCGGGCGGCAGACATCGCGGCTACGCCCTGCGCGAGATCGTCAACGCCATCGAGTACCTCATCAGGGGCGGTGGCGCGTGGCGCTCGCTGCCGCACGACCTGCCGCAGTGGCAGAGTGTCTATCACTACTTCCGGTCGTGGAAGCGGGACGGGACATGGCTCAGGGTTCACGGCCATCTGCATGAAGAAGTGCGCAGGCAGATGGGGCGCGATGCTCAGCCCTCGGCCGCCATCATCGACTCGCAGTCGGTGAAGACGACGGAAAAAGGGGGATTCATGGTTACGACGGGGCGAAGAAGATCGGCGGGAGAAAACGGCATATCCTCGTTGATACCACGGGACTGCTCATCAACGCGGTCGTGCATGCGGCGGCGGTGATGGATCGGGACGGAGCCTTTTTCGTGTTGGGCGCAGCCTATGGAGTGTGCGACCGGTTGAAGTTGATCTGGGCCGATATGGGCTACCGAGGTGAGAAGCTCAAGACGTGGATCGAGCAAGTCTGCGGCTGGAAGCTGGAGATCGTGAAGCGACCTTCGAAGTGGGGGCGCTACCCCATTGATGTCGAACCTCCTCGGATGCCGCGCTTCACGGTGCTGCGTCGTCGGTGGGTGGTCGAGCGAACCTTCGCGTGGGTCGGGCGCTACCGGCGGATGAGTAAGGACTACGAATACCTGACCGACAGTAGCGAGGCAATGATCCACTTGGTGATGACGCGCTTGATGCTGCGACGACTGGCACTCAAAGCCCCGTACGGAGTGCCGAGCCGCCAGCGATTAGGGTTAAAGCGTTAAGCCTCAGCTTTTTGAACAGCCTCTAGTGCCGGTGCGAGTGCAAACCACTAGAATTTTTCCTGCTTTGCTTACAGGAATCGCGCATTTGTGTAGACGGCATACCTCTCAAGTCTAAAATAAATCAGCATCCGAAGGCTATAAGAGTCTTGACTACTGCAGGTCGTACTGCCGTTTTGCGCTTCCCATGAGGATGACAATGATGCACGAAAACTTTATGCGTCTGATCCAGTTTCTATTATAACGTCGCGTTAAAGCAGGCATCTCACCAAAGCTTTCGACGAGCACGTTGTTGAAGAGCACGCCCTGCTCGACGGCGTCTCCCAAGGCGTTGTGGCTTTCTTTCCGTTGCGGACATCACTCAGATTCACAACGAGCAGATTAAAACCCGTCTACGGGAGAGCGCAGGAGGCGCGGGGCCGTCTCGACTTCGCCGAAGAGGCCGTCCTCGGTGATGCGGTCGGTCGGGTTGTGAATATTCCAGAGCCTCTGGAACGCCCTGACGCTCTCGGTCAAGACCCGGGTGCTGAGGCCGCGCCCGGTGAAGGTGAAATGGGGCGGGTCGTTATCCCTGTGTATCCAGCCGTGCCTGCCCAGCACGGCCTGCCATCTCTCGTTGTCGTCGATGTCGATGGCGATCCCCTTCTCGTGCGTGCTGGTGCCCGGAGGGTTGGCAATCGTGATGCGGCACTGCCTGGCGCTGGCCCACCGACGCAGCACGAACTGGTGCGCGACCGTGCGGTAGGCGTGGTTGAGCCTCGGCCTCTCGCCCCTCTCCCGCACCACCGCCTCTAACGACCTCACGGCCGCGGGTTGCAGGAAGGGGAAGGCGCTCGGGCCTACGGACTCGAACGTGTGCACGCAGGAGATCAGCTCGTCGGGCACGGCCGGGCGCAGCAACTCGAATATCTGCAGGTTCAGTCCGCTCAGCCCTTCCGTGCTGCAAGTCCCGTTGCCCAGGTTAGCGGCGAACTCCCCGACGTTAAATCTATGCATGTCTCGCTCCCGAACGCCGTCTTCAGCCGTCGAACTTCCCGTTGAGCCGCGCAGACTTGATGGCCTGATACATGCCGAAACTCATGGCGGCCTGCCCCTTCCCGCCCATGTGCCACCAGTTGAGCCCCTGCACCTCGCCCCAGTGGGCGAAGTTCGCGAGGAAGCTCGCCAGCTTCGCGTCGGCAGTGCCCTGCGTGTAGTCCGGGTCTTCGCCCCAGTAGGCTTGCCCGGTTAGAACCAGCGGCTTGCTGACGGCCCTGCGCCACACGTCCATGCAGAGGCGCACGTATGAAGCCGGGTGGTGGAGCGGGTAGTCGCCGGGGTCTACCCCGGCCGCGTCCAGAATCTTGGCGGTCGGGTACCAGAACCAGTAGACCTGCGGGGCGAAGAAGTCGACGAACTCGGCGGCGGCGCGCATCAACTCGGGCTTGTGCCAGTGGATGAAGCCGAAGCTTGAGACGCCGATCTGTGCGTCGGGGAGCGACTCGCGCAACGAGCCGAGGAATCTACGCACCTCACCCGTCGTCCAGTTCGCGCCCCTGACGCCGTCTTCGATGTCAGCGACGTAGTGATTTAACTCAAACTCGCTGAGCGCCGTCAGGGCGCGCTCGACCTCAACGCCAACGTCATCGCCCTGGCACCAGCCCCAGCCGGCGACGGCAATGTCCGCCTGACGGAGGGCGTCTATCAGCGGTCGGGTGTACGTCGGGTCTTCCGTCCGCGTGGCGCTGTGAACCCGCACCCAGGCGTGCTGCATGTCACAGTCTTTAAGCGCCGCGGCGACGAGCGCCGGCGACCCGTAGCGGGCGATGGTCGCACGCGCGTCGTAGAGAAACGTTCCATGCCCGGAGACGGCCTTTTCCATCCTGATATTCCAATCCGTTTCAGACTTCTTTCCGACGACGCGCCGCACGACACGCCGGAAGGCGAGAGAGGTGGAGATTTATTTCCCGCCCGCAGAGGTTAAGGGTGATGTCCCCCGCCGGCCGGGGGACCGCCGTGTCCGCCTCCGACCGGAGGGCCGCCATGACCACCGCCCGCGCCGCCGAAGGGGGGGTTCCCCCCGCCGCCGGGGTGTCCTCCCCCGGCCCCGTGCTCATCAAAAGCGGTTGTCGGTGAGACTTCCGGCGTCAGCGCTTTACGCCCGCCCCTACTCATGAGCATCGCCGCCGCCGCTCCGAACGCCGCTCCGACTAAAGCCCCCACGGCCATGGCTGTGGTCTTGCTCGGGCCGCCTTCTCTGGTGTCTTCTTTCCTGCTCATCAAGACCTCTCTTTATGTTCGGCAGGGTTCACTCGAAAGCCGCAGGCACGCAGTTCACTGCTGCGGCGTGGCCTGTTTCGGCGCGCTCTCCGTCACTTCGAAGCCTGTGACTTCCATGCCCCTGATGTTCATGATCGCCTTATGAACATTCGGCTTTACGCTGCCGGAGAAGAACTGCTCGCCGCGCTGAATGAACACGTACTTGCTGACCGAGCCTCCGCCACTTGGTAACACTTCGATGCTCTCCCACGTCCTCGCCGTAAGGTTTTGTAACTGCTGGCTCGAAAGGTCGCCGAGACCTTGACGCAGGCCGGGAATCAAACCGCCCGTGAAGACCACGTGAGCGTCCTTGAAGCCCGGCCCCACGAACGGGATTAATGCCGCCCCCAGCGTCGTTACGCCCGCGAGGGTGTTGAAGAGCCGCGCCTTCCTGCCCTTGCTTTTGTTGTACGCGTCGAAGAAGCCGGACACGTCCTCCAAGGGAATCGGCGTCTGCGTTTCCGGCCCTTCAAGATATTCGTTATTCGGGTCGAGTGTGAGGTTGAACTGATTCGTCCCGACCCGCTGCTCCCGCCGGAGGACGACCGGCCCGCTGGCCCACTCGATCTCCGCTTGGATGGCGGCCAGAGGGACGGCGACCTTCTTCTCCCCGCGGTTGATGACGGAGAGCTTGACCACATAGAAGTTATCGGCGATGCCGCCGCCGAACAGGTTCGACGCCTGCTCCCTGTCGAGCACCGTGTACTCGTAGGAAAGGGTCTCGTCCCTTCTCGGGCCGATCTCCTTCGAGACGATGTAGGTTTCCGGCCCCTCCACGGTCGCGACCACGCCGTCGCCCTTCAACACCTGGAGCGATTTCGTGCCCGGCTTATTCGTGGTCACTGTCGCGCTCGCCAGGCGGAAGGGCTGGCTGTAGCCGTCTACTAAAGTGAACTCGAAGTAAACGTCGAGCAGCTTGTCGTCGGCATACACGACCTGAGTTCGTTGGATACGCAACGCCGGGTTCCGCGGCACTAGCGCCACCTTCAACTGCCGGTCGATCTCCTGCTCCCAGGCAGTCCAAGCCGCCGGCACAGCTTGCTCGGGGACGAGTCTTGACCGCGAGCCGTATAAGCGGAGGAAATCCTCGGCCGTCACCGGCG
>JBJMGP010000184.1:0-17417 GCA_045807865.1 Pyrinomonadaceae bacterium | reverse complement strand
TCAGACCCGTTGATCGCATCAGTCACAGTCAGAGGCATCGAGGCGGTGATTCCGCCGAAGAAGAATCGGCTCGTGCAGCGTGAATATGACCGGCATCTGTATCGGGAGAGGCACTTGATTGAATGCTTCATCGGTAAGATCAAGCACTACCGCAGGGTCTTCTCACGATTCGAGAAGCTGTCAAAGAACTACTTGGGATTCTTGAGTTTCGTCAGCGCGCTTGTGTGGCTACGCTAACAATGTCAACAGAACCTAATGATGGCGACGTGCCGCTCGAATCCGCGACGTTATACGGGGTCGGCACCGAGTGGGGCGACTTCGGGCACAATCAGGCCGCCGACGTACTCGTCAACGGCCTCGCCCCGGGTGCGCACGCGGCGATCTGGCGGGACGACGGGGAGTTCCGCCTCACGCTGTCGCTGCTCGTCCGGGCGGGCGGCCGCGAGGTGCGGCTGGAGTTCGAATTCCCCAAACTTTACATCCAGAGGAACCTGCGGCAGGTGGGCGGCCTGGGCAAGCTCGGGTGGGAGGAATCCGCCGAAGGCTGAAGGGGTTTAAACGGAGGCGCCACCTGACATCGGCATGCACGCGACCCGCGTACGCCGCCTGTCATATACCATCGAAGGCACGGGCGGGCGGGTGTGATCGCGCGGGGGCGGGTGTGGGGTAGGGGGAGTATATTTTTGCGTCGGCGGGGTGGGTTGAGTCGTCGTCGGGGCCATCTCTACAGGCGTGCGGGTCTGTTTTGCATAAGTGCGATTCATCTATAGCGGCTTGCGCTTGAGTGCGACCGCGGATGAGTCAGTACCGCCTGCGGGAGCGGGCGGGTCTCGTGCGCGCTACCCGCCCGCTACCGCAGGCGGTACTGACTTGCCGCCTTCCGCACCAGTCGCATCCAAGTGCAAATCGCTATAAACGGGCTCACGTATACATTCAACTAGCTAACAAGTCATCTCGATGGGTGTGGAGATCGATTTTGTATAAATGTGATTTATCTCTACGCCAGTAAATATAAATTGAACACGCACGCAGGTCGGCTCGACACGTGTGCAAGTCGATTTTGTATAAATGCGATTTATCTAAACGGGTGTGCGTATAAATTGAACACGCAGTCAGGTCGTCTCTACACGTGTGCGCGTCATCTCTCCGGGCTGAAAGCTCCGCTCGACACGCTCCGGAGCCATTTCGACGCCCGCCGGAATCATCTCTACACGGGCCGGAGTCGTCTCGACGCGCGGAAATCTCCTCTCGACATCGGAAAGTTTATCGTGACATTCGTCAAGCGAGACTTCGGCGCGTTCCCTGAAGCTATAACACCTCCAGGTCTGTCCAGGTGGTGACCGTCCCCTGCTTCTCCCCGGCCAGTTGGTCTGTGACGATGACCTGTAGGTAGTATTCGCCGGGCCTGGCGTCCGGGGCGAGCTGGAGCGTCCCGGTCATCGGGAGCCGGCGCAAATCTTTCTGCCCGCCGATCCTGTACGGGTAGACCTTCCCCGCGTAGACCAGCCGCCCCTCGCGGAACAGGCGCACCTGCGTCAGCAGCCGCGGCGCGGGCGAGCTGGCGGCAGTCCTGGCGTTGTAGATGAGATACGCGTACTCCAAAGTCATGCCCGGGCGGAGGCGGCGCACGGCCGGACTGGACTGCGGGTCGGGTTCGGGCGCGTCGGTTAACGGACTCGCGGCCGAGGTCTGCACCGCGGCGGCGCCTTCAGGGATGCCGGTCACGGCCAACCCCGACAGTGCGAGTCGCTTCCGGCCGAGGTCCGGGACTTCGATGAACTGGTTGGCCGAGCCGATGCGGTTCGAGACCGCGTCGCGCACCGCGATGCGCATCTGGTAGGCGCCGGCCTTCTTCAAAGGCACGTCGAGCGTGTAGACCAGCCCGTACTCGCGCGCCTGCCGGTAGGCGACCTCGCTGACGCGCATCGCCTCGGTGCGCCCGTACCTCTCCACCGCCTCCCCCACCACGCCGTAGGTCACCGCCAGGATGTCGAAAGAGACCTTGTGCCAACCGTCCGGCTCGTCGGTGAAGGTCAGGTCGTGGCCGTCGATGTGGATAAGGTTGCGTGTGAACGGGCCGCCCGACGGCTCGTCGAAGAAGAGCGAGGTCAGGCGGAGGTGCAGGTCGCCGGACGCGAAGGGCGATTCGAGCGCCGCGGCGAGTTGTTGAGTGTCGGTGCGCGGGGCGGGGCGCAGCTCCGCGTCGGCGACGCCGTAGAAGCCCGTGCGGGTTCTGACCTTCAGGCCCGGCCGCTTGAGGCGCACCGTGAGGCGGTGGAACTGCCTGGCGCCCGTGTTGGGGTCGAACGTCGAAGGGTCTGGCCGGTAGCCGATGAGGTAGTAGCCCTTCTGGTCGTCGTAAACTTTACGGATGCCGCCCGCGAGATCGTTGGTGTCTCGGATGAAGAAGCCGCCCGTCTGTCGCGCGAGGTAGCTCAGCCCGTCCTGCGAGGCGAAATACTCGTCGCGCCGCCCCTCCACGCGCGAACGCACCCCGTCGGCGGGGATGTCCTGCGTGTCGTCGTTGGCGTTGAAGCCGAGGGTCGCGAGCCCCCTGGCATCCATCGTGTAGATGACGACCGAGGCGCGGTTGGCGAGGTCTGCCAGGCGGCGCAGGGATTCGGCCATGCCGTTCACGTCCCGGTCGCGCCCCCGCCTCCCGGCCGACGTGCTGCCGTTGCTGTTCTCGTTGCGCTTCACCGGGTCGAAGACCTTCAGGCCGTCGGAGACCAGCACGATGGACTTCCGCCCGGGCAGCTCCAACATGCCCCGGACGACGTACTTAATGGCCCCCAGCGTCCCGACGGAAGTCGTGTCCTGCCGGAAGTCCTCTACGTCGGCGTTCGACCCGGAGTAGTCTGGGTTGGTGGAGATGGTGGCGCCCGGCATGTTCTGCGAGCGGGCCTGCAACTTCTCAAGCGGGTCGAGGTCGATGGGCTTGAAGGCGTTGATGCCGCCGCGGCCGTTCGGGTACCAGCGGAGCTGTTCGACGGCGGCGTAGAGCCGGCGCTTGTCGGCCGTGAACTGTTGGAGCGCGCCGCTCCCCGCGCTGCTCAGGACGACCGCGGCGAGGTCATCGGGCTGCATCTGCTCATCGATAAACTTTTTCAAAGCCTGCCGGACGGAGACCATGCTCTCGAAGGAGAGGCTCAGGTCGTCGATGACGAGCGCGATGGTGCGGCGCACCCGCTCCGGCCTCAGGCGCACGGGCGGCGGCGGGATAAACCCTCTCCCCTTCCGCACCGCCGGGGCCGCGGGCGCGTCGGGCGACGGCCCGCCGAGGCTGACGTAAGAGAAGTTCGCGATCTGCTGCGGCCTGCCGTCTTCGAGAATCTCGAAGTCACGCGCCGACAGGTCTGTGACCTGCCGCCCGTCGCCGCCCGTGACCACGGCATCGACCTGGACGAGGTTGGTGCTGATCCTGACCACCTCGTCCTCGTCCGGCGCGCCCTGCCGGCGCGGGTCTTCCGGTTGCTGGCTCGACGCGGGCGCGAGGAGGGCGAGCACCAGGCAGCACGCCGGCAGGAATGGTCTCTTCATTGCGTCACCTCAGATGTGCCTACGGTTCCTGAGAATCCTGACGAAGGAGCCGGAGCGCAGCTCCGCGACGGTGAGGCCGCTCAGGCGGACGGCCTCTCCTTCGGTGAGGGCGCCGCAGTTGGTCGCGCGCAGGAAGTAGTTGAGCAGGCCCTGCCCGGTCGCGGCGTCGTCGAACACGTCGCCGACGAGCGTGGCGCGCGCGGCCTTCTCGACGAAGTTGCTGAGCCGCTCCGACGCCGGGCCGAGGCTTTCGAGGAAGAAGGTGTAGACGGCGGCGTAGCGTGTGGGGAGTTGCGCCGGGTGCAGGTCCCACCCCTGATAGAAGGCGTTCACGAGTGAGTGCTGGATGTGCTCGTAGTGGAGACGCCAGGCGCGCGCGACGGCGCGACGGTTCTCCTCCTCCTGCTCCTCGGTGAGCGCGGAGCCCTCGGGGGCGCGGTGGACGGGCACCGGCATGATGTTGGTCGCGCCGTCCGAGAGCCACACGCCCGTCCCGCCTAAGGAGACCTGCATCGCGTGGCGCGCGTAGTCGCACGCGGGGTGCGTCATGTGCTGGTGCGCCGCGGTGATCTGGCAGCTCGCCGTGTAGTCGTACGTGCCGAAGTGCGCCGCCGTGCAGCGTCCGCGCGCCGCCGCGACGAACGACGGCAGCGCGCACTCGCCGCGGTGGTCGATGATCGACTGCGTCGTCTCGACCATCAGCTCAAGCTTCAGAGAGCCTTGGGCCAGTCCCGCCTCGCGCTCGAAGAGGTCGAAGAGGTCCGCGAGCGCCGAGACCTGCTCGGGCACGGTCACCTTCGGCAGCGTGACGACGAAGTTCTCCGGCAGGCGCCCGCCCGCCTCCGCCAGCAGCGAGGAGAGGAAGAGGTCGAGCGTGCGCGACGAGCGCGCGTACAGCTCTTCGGTGAACGGCTTGATGCGGATGCCGATGAAGGGCGGGAGCGTGCCGGCCTCCGACCCGCGCGCGACCTCGGCGGCGGCGGCGGCGGCGTGGCCGTCCTCCTCCGCGTCGGGCCGGTTGCCGTAGCCGTCCTCGAAGTCGATGCGGAAGTCCTCGACGGGCTCGCGCCGCAGCTTCTCCGAGACGCGCGCGTAGGTTTTGTGCGCGAGCCACACGCCCGGGTGCTCTCTTTGAAAGCCGGCCTCGTCCTGCTCCAACGCCGCGCGCACCGCGGAGTCGTCCGCGACGGAGTCGGGCAGCTCTTCGTGACCGGGGAGTTGCAGCGCGCGCGCGAAGACGGCGAAGTTCGGCGCGTACGTCTCAAGCGCGCGGCGCGCGAGCGCGCCGAGGCGCGGCGTCGTGTCGGACTTGAAGAGGTGCGCGCCGCCGTAGACCGTGTGCACCGGCTGGCGCCGGAAGGACTCGCCCGGGTAGCGCGCGGCGAACTCGCGGTTGGCCTCACCCAGGCGCGCGGAAATTTCCCGCGTCGCCTCGCTCGTTAAAGTTGTTCTCATCATCTCTCCTCACCTCTTTAAGGCCGGAGCATTCTATCGTAGCGCGACGCGGCCGCGCGAGACCGTCCAATCATTCTGTTGCCAAAAGCCCCGACTTATGTTTTAAAGTCTTCCCCATGCCTTCGCCCGACCTTTGCATACGGGGCCAGCGCGTCATCACTCCCGAGTCGGACGGCCCCGCTTCGGTTCACATCCGCGGCGGGCGCGTCGAAGACATCTTCGAGTTCGAAGAGGTGCCCGAAGGGTGTCCGCTGGTCGAGGCCGGCGAGGCCGTCGTGCTGCCCGGCCTCGTGGACTCGCACGTGCACGTCAACGAGCCGGGGCGGACGCGCTGGGAGGGGTTCGCGACGGCGACAAAGGCGGCCGCGGCGGGCGGCGTGACGACCATCGTGGACATGCCGCTCAACTGCATCCCGCCGACGACCACGCCCGACGGGCTGCGCGAGAAGATAGAGGCGGCGAAGGGTCAGTGCCGCGTGGACGTGGGCTTCTGGGGCGGGCTCGTGCCGGGCAACCTCGGCCTGCTCGCTACTCTGTACGCGGGCGGCGTCGCCGGCTTCAAATGCTTCCTCATCGACTCGGGCGTGCAGGAGTTCCCGAACGTCAACGAGGGCGAGCTGCACGCGGCGATGTTCGAGCTGGCGCGCCTGGACGCCCCGCTCATCGTCCACGCGGAGATGCCCGGCCCGGTCGCGGAAGCCTTCGCGTCGTGCTGCACGGGCGAGGCCGCGGGCGACCCGCGCCGGTACGAGACGTTCCTGCGCTCGCGGCCTCGGGCGGCGGAGGACGAGGCGGTCGCGCTCCTGCTGCGGCTCTGCCGCGAGACGGGCGCGCGCGTCCACGTCGTGCATCATTCGTCGGCCGACTCGCTCGCGCTGCTGCGCGAGGCGAAGGCGGCCGCGCTCCCCTTCACCGCCGAGACGTGCCCGCACTATCTGACCTTCGTCGCCGAGGAGATACCCGACGGCGCCACCGAGTTCAAGTGCTGCCCGCCCGTGCGCGAGCGCGAGAACCGCGAACAGCTCTGGGCGGCGCTGGCCGACGGCACCATCGACATGGTCGTCTCAGACCACTCGCCCTGCCCGCCCGAGATGAAGCGGCGGCCCGAGGGCGACTTTATTAAAGCGTGGGGCGGCATCAGCTCTTTGCAGTACAGGCTGCCCGTCGTGTGGACGGAGGCGCGACGGCGCGGCCACGATCTCCGCGACCTCGCGCGCTGGCTCGCGCGCGAGCCGGCGCGGCTCGCCGGTCTCTTCGGCCGCAAGGGCGCGATCACGCCGGGCCGCGACGCCGACTTCTGCGTATTCGACCCCGAGGCGAAGACGCGCGTCACGGCCGAGACGAACCAACACCGGCACAAGCTCACGCCCTACGACGGCCTTGAGTTCGACGGCGCGGTTCTGGCGACCTACCTGCGCGGCGTGAAGATTTACGACCGCGGCACGTTCGCCGATGAGCCCACGGGACAACTCCTGCTGCGCGAGCCGCCGAAGAGAGAGCCGTCCATCTGGGACGATTGGGACGATTAAATGGCTGGGAGGAATTCACATGGATGGACAGGATGTGCAGGATAAGAATTAAGGGTTTGAAATCTGTCATTGCTTTATCCTGTCAGTCCTGTCCATCCATGTGAATTCTTTGTGCCGCGACACGGAAACGAACTGGAAAGTATGACGCAGGAGTTCACCAACCTCGTTGACCTCGCCTCGGAGCGTCTGGGCGGCGCCGTTGTCTATGCCAACGACGACTTCTTCGCGCCGAAGGAGAATCTGCTGAAGGCCGGCCCGCCCGTCTGGCGCGAGGGCGCGTACACCGAGCGAGGGAAGTGGATGGACGGCTGGGAGTCGCGCCGGCGGCGCACGCCGGGCTTCGACTGGTGCCTCGTCCGCCTCGGCACGGCCGGCCGCGTCCGCGGCCTCGTCGTGGACACGAGCTACTTCCGCGGCAACTTCCCCGAAAGCTGTTCGCTCGAAGCCTGCGCGGCCGCGCCCAACGCCACCGCGGAGGAGCTTGAGTGCGGCGCCACCGAGTGGGTCGAGATTCTGCGTCGGTCGGAACTCAAGGGCCACTTCGAGAACGAGTTCGTGGTGCACGCGCGGCGGCGCTTCACACACCTGCGTTTCAAGATCTACCCGGACGGCGGCGTCGCCCGTTTGCGCGTCTACGGGGAGGTTCTGCCGGACTGGGATTCGATCAGGAGCGCGGGCGGGCTCGTCGATCTGGCGGCCGTCGAGAACGGCGGCACGGTCGTCGCCACGAGCGACGAGTTCTTCGGCCACCGGCACAACCTCATCATGCCCGGCCGCGCCGCGGACATGAGCGACGGCTGGGAGACTAAGCGGCGCCGCGGCCCCGGCCACGACTGGTGCGTCATCGAGCTCGGCGCGGCGGGGACGATTCGACGCGTCGAGGTGGACACCGCGCACTTCAAGGGTAACTTCCCCGAGAGCTGCTCGCTCGAAGTCTGCCGGGGGCCGTCGGAGCTGCTCACGCCCGTGGAGTCTTACCTGACCTCCGCCGCGTGGCGCGAGCTACTGCCGCGCACGCCTTTGCAGGCGCACACGCGCCACTTCTACGAGTCGGAGTTGAAGGAGGCGGGCGCGGCCACGCACGCGCTCTTCCGCATCTACCCGGACGGCGGGGTGAGCCGCCTGCGTCTCTACGGGAACCTCGCAGAGGATGCCTGACCTTAAAGAGCTCGAAGGGCCAATCGGCAAGTTGAACCGCCTCTCGTTGGACGAGGCGCGCGCGGCGCTGCTGGCCTGCTGCGGCTCGACGCGGTGGGCCGACGCGGTGGCGGCGCTCAGGCCCTTCTGGGACGTGGGACAACTGCTCAACCTCGCGGGGCGCGTGTGGCGCGAGCTGCCGCGCGAGGACTGGCTCGAAGCCTTCCGCGCGCACCCGAAGATCGGCGAGAAGCAGGCCGAGAAGGAGACGGGCGCCGAAGCTCAAAGCTGGGCGGAGGGCGAGCAGGCGCGCGCGCGCGAGGCTTCGAACGAGACGCTCGACGCGCTGGCCGAGGCGAACCGCGAGTACGAGAAGCGCTTCGGCTTCATCTTCATCGTCTGCGCCACGGGCAAGTCGGCCGAGGAGATGCTCGCGCTCCTGCGTGAGCGCATCAACCATGACCCCGAGACCGAGCTACGCGTCGCGGCGGGCGAACAGTGGCGCATCACCGAGCTGCGGCTCAAGAAATTCCTGAACGTCAAATGAGCGGCATCACGACACACGTGCTCGACATCGCGCGGGGGCGCCCGGCGGCGGGCGTGCCCGTCGCGCTCGAAGCCAGGGGCGAAGGTGGCTGGAACGTCATCGGACGCGGCGCGACGGACGCCGACGGACGCCTGCGCGACCTCACGCCTCCTGACTTCGTTCTGAGCGAGGGCGCCTACCGACTGACCTTCGACGCGGGCGCTTACTTCGAGGCATCGGGCGTGGAAGGATTCTACGCGGAGGTGGTCGTCGGCTTCGTCGTCCGCGACGCGGCGGCGCACCACCACGTGCCTCTGCTCTTGAGCCCTTACGGCTACACGACCTATCGCGGGAGCTGAAACGGATGAGACTTTCCCCTGCCCTGAGCGAGTGGCTGAACCTGCTCGCGCGCTGGTTCCACGTCTTCGCGGCCATCCTGTGGGTCGGCTCGACCTACTACTTCACCTGGCTCGACGGCCGCTTTCAGGAGGAGGAGCGCGCGGCGAAGGAAGAGGGCGGCGACCCGGAGGTCTGGATGGTGCACAGCGGCGGCTTCTACGTCGTCGGCAAGCGCAAGACGCCCTCGCTCAGGCGGCTCCACTGGTTCCGCTGGGAGGCGGCCTCGACGTGGCTGAGCGGCATGGTGCTGCTGACGCTCGTCTACTATCACGGCGGCGCGATGGTGGACGTGGACGTGCGCGACATCGGCGCGTGGGCGGCCGGGGGTTTCGGCGTCGGGATGCTCGTCGTCGGCTGGATCGTCTACGACCTGCTGGTGCAGTCGCCGCTCGGGAGAAACGAGAAGGCTTTCGCGGCCGTCGCCTACGCGCTGGTCGTCGGCGCGGCCTACCTTTCGACGCACGTCCTCGCCGGGCGCGCGGCCTACATCCACGTCGGCGCGACCTTCGGCACCATCATGTTCCTCAACGTCTGGATGAGGATACTGCCCGCGCAGCGGCGCATGATCGCGGCCGTGAAAGAGGGCCGTGCGCCCGACCCCTCGGAGGGCGCGCGCGCCAAACTGCGCTCGAAGCACAACACCTTCATGGTCGTGCCCGCCGTCTTCACGATGATCAGCAACCACTACCCCGTCTCGACCTACGGCCACGACTACAACTGGGTCATCCTCTCGGCGCTCGTCCTTCTGGGTTGGGTCGCCGCCAAGATCATCCGCCGCGCCTGAAGCGGGGGATAAAACGGTTTTCATTCGAGTGGTTATGCCGTGAGCTTTCAACACAGAGACACAGAGGCACAGAGACACGGCTTGTTGCGGAATATTGCCCCAAGCCGTGTCTCTGTGCCTCTGTGTCTCTGTGTTAAATCTCTTCCACTTGCACTCAACTGCCGACTGTAATAAGGCAATTTCAAATTTGAAAGCTCAAATTTCAAATCCCGAGCGCGTAGGGAGCGAGACGTGGGCCGAGTTCTGCGGGCGCGTGGACGCGGCGCTCTCCGAGTACGTGCGGGCGGGGCGCGCGCGGGTGCGCTATAAGTGTTGGTGCGTGACGCTGGATACGAACGTGGTGCCGGCGGGCGCGGCCGCGGCGGTCGTGACGAGGATGCGCGCGCCTTTCGTCGGGCGCGGACGGTTTCGCTTCAAGCTCCAGCGGCGCGACCTCCTCGACGCGCTCGCGCGCCGCCTGCGCATCCATTCGAGCGAGACCGGCCAGACGGACTTCGACCGCGAGTTCGTCGTCCGTTCCGAGAACGACGAGGCCGTCCGTCGCCTCTTCGACCCGCAGGAGATCCGCCGCCTCATACAGTCGCAGCCCTCGCTCAACCTCGAAGCCCGCGGGGGCGACGGCCCCTTCGGCGCGAGCCTCCCCGAGGGCGTGGACGAACTCGTCCTGCGCGCGCCCGGCTTCGTCACCGACGCCGAGCGCCTCCGCCGCCTCTTCGCCCTCTTTGCACTCATCCTCGACCGCCTCTGCGAGACCGGCGCCGCCTGCGAAGACGAGCCCGGTGTCACCCTCTAAATTTTCAAACCCCTGCTCGCCCCGTGTTCATTGAGGCCCCGAGCCGATGGGGTCGCCCGGCGGCGTGGTCGGCTGGGGCGTGCGCTTGCGCGGCGCGTCGGGGCGCGCGAGGAAGCGCTCGATCTCTTCGTGCGTCGAGCGCAGGTGCGCGGCGGTCGGCTCCAGGCTGGCGGCGTTGAGTCCGCTCGCCGTCTCTCCCAGCAGGAGCAAGCGCAGCCCTTCGGTCGCGACCCCGCGCACCTGCGGCGAGGCGCCGTCGTCGGCCGCCAAGTCCATCAGGCGCTCGACGACGAGCGACTGCACGGCGCGCTGGACGGCCGCGTGATACGGGTCGCGCGCCACGGGCTCGCGCCATGTGCGACTCAGGAGCGCGTCCACCACGTCGCCGAAGTCGGGGTTCGACTTGTCGAGCGCGTGGAACTGTATGAGGCGCGCGGCGCGGCGCGGCTCAAGCAGGCGCGAGACGGCGAGGTCTGCGGCGACGACCGCCGCGGCGACGGGGTCGAAGGCGGGGTCGGTGCGCTTCGCGAAAAGCTCCTGCGTGCCGCCCTCGTAGCCGAAGGCGCGCGGCGGAATCAGTTGGAGGATGCGCGGCGGGACGGCCAGCTCTTCCGGCTTGAGCGTGTCGAGCACGGCCGCGAGCGCGTCGCGCTGGCGCGCGGCCGGGACGACCTGCTGCACCTCGGCCGGGCTCGCCACACCGGCGGCCGTCTTCACCGCGTAGGTGTAGTAGAGCCCGCCGACCGACTTGACCGCCGCCTGTAGCTGGTAGCGGTGGTGCAGGTAGAGCGGCAGGAACTTCGCTTCGAGCAGCGAGAGCGGCGTGCCCGCCGGCACGTTGGCGAGCCCGAACTGCCCGAGCGCGATGCGCCGCACCTCCATCTCGTGACGCAGCGACGCGACCGGGTCGGCGCCGTTGTCCCAGAGGTTCGCGAGCGGGTGCGCCGCGCCCGCTGGCCGCGCGTCGTCGTCCGAGATGAAGAGCATGCCGGCCTTGACGCCCCCGGCCACGACCTTTTCAAGCTCGGCCGCCTCGTCGGCGCCCGGCGCGAACTGCGCGTAGGCGTAGGTGATGGCGAACTTGTCGTAAGCGCCGATGCCTACGGCGTAGGCGTTCGAGAGGTCGAGCTTGCCGTCCTTGATCTCGACGAGCGGCGCGGGGTAGTCCATCACGGAGGCGCGGCCGTAGGTGCTCGCGGCGAAGTTGTGCGCGAGCCCGAGCGTGTGCCCGACCTCGTGCGCGGCGAGCTGCCGGATGCGCGCCAGAGACATCCGCGCCGCGTCGGCCGCGGGGTCGAGCTGCGCGAGGTACTCCGCGTCGTCGCCCGCCGCGCCCTCCAGCTCGCACACGCCCGAGCGCGCCCCGCGCCGCTCGTCGCCGAAGACGGGGACGAGTCCCGTCCCGATGAGGTAGTCCTGCCGGATGCGCAGGCTGCCGAGCGTGACGTTGCCCTTGATGATCTCGCCGGTGCGCGGGTCGCTGATGCTTGAGCCGTAAGACCAGCCGCGCGAGGAGCGGTGCACCCAGTTAATCATGTTGTAGCGCGCGTCCATCGGGTCGGCGCCCGGCGGGAGTATCTTCACCTGGAAGGCGTTGCGGAAGCCGGCGGCCTCGAAGGCCTGCGCCCACCACGACGCGCCCTCGACGAGCGCGCCGCGGATGGGCTCGGGCGCGCCCGGGTCTACGTAGTAGACGATGGGCTTGACGGGTTCGGAGACGGCGGCCCGCGGGTCCCTCTTCTCAAGCCGGTGGCGCGCGATCCAGCGCTTCTCGACGGGCTCCGTGAAGGGCGAGGCGTAGTCGTAGAACTCGACGGCGTTAACGCCGACGCGCGGGTCGAGCCGGCGCGGCCTGTAGCCCGCGTCGGGCAGCTCGACGAACGAGTGGTGCTCGCGCACGGTGAGCGACTGCGGCGTGGGCACGGTGTCGCGCACGAACTGTCCGGGGTTGCCCTCGGTCTCGAAGGTGAGCGTCGCCTCGACCTCCGTGTTCTTCGGGAAGGCTTTCGTCCGCTCAAGGTAGAAGGCGCTGCGCGACTCGTCGAGCCGGTACTGCCCCTGGCTCGACTCGCGCAGGCGGCCGGCGACGCCGTGCGCGTCGCGGAGGAAGAAGGCGGTGGCGTCCACGAGCACGCGCGCGCCTTCAACTGCCTCAACCTTGAAGCCCCAGAGGACGGAGCGCGCGAAGGACTCTTCGACGGCGCGCCGCTCGGCGGCGTCGTTCGTCAGGGCGCGGTATCGCTGGTTCGCTTCGACGAGGAGGACTTTCGGGCCGACGCGCTCGAAGTGCACGACGCGCGTGTCGCCGAGCTGCCCGCGGTCGAGCCCGAGCGGGTTCGAGCCGACGCCCGTCGGGAGTGAGACCTGATAAAGAAAGTCGGAGTTGAAGCGCGGGATCTCCAGCAGGAGACGCCCCGCCTCCGCGTCCCAGTAGAGCGGGAAGTAGCCGTCGAGCTTCTGCGAGCCCCGCGTCAGCTCCGCGAAAGACTTGCGCGCCGGCCGCTCCTGCGCCGACGCGGAGGCGAGCGAGAGGAAGATGAAGATTGAGATTAGGATTTGTCGCATGGGGCTTACTCGTTTTCAGTCGGGCTTAAAGAAGAAGACATTTAACACGGAGACACGGAGACACGGCTTCAAGACTTATTGCTTCAAGCCGTGTCTCTGTGTTTTTGTGTCTCCGTGTCGAAATTCCTTTGGAGTAGAGACCGCGTTCTTGTAGACGACGCCGCCTTTCATGACGAAGACGACGCGGCGGACGGCCGTGATGTCTGTAAGCGGGTCGCCGTCGAGCGCGATGAGGTCGGCCTCGAAGCCGGGCGCGAGCGTGCCGATGCGGTCTGACATGCCGAGCGCCTCCGCCCCGAGCGATTGGGCCGAGACCATTGCCGACATCGCGTCCACGCCGCCGTCGCGCACGCGGTCGATGAACTCCTCGGCGTTGCGGCCGTGCGCGCCCGCGACGGCGTCCGTGCCGAAGACGACCTTGAGCCCCTTCGTCCGCGACGCGCGCCGCACGAGGTCGTGATTGAGCGAGAGCACGCGCCCCATCGCCGCGAAGCCCTCCTCCGTGTAGCCGGGCGTGCCCAGATACCTCTCCTTGTTAGCCAGATAGTTCTCGATGACGAGCCCGGCCTGCGGGTCGAGGTATGTCCCGCGCGCGGCCAACGTCTTGAGGTCTTCGTCCGTCGCCATCGTGCCGTGCTCGACCTGCGTGCAGCCGGCCTCGGACGCGGCGCGCACGGCCTCCTTGTAGGCGTGGACGACCGCGCGCAGGCCCTGACGCTTCGCCTCGTCGCAGGCGGCGGCCAACTGTTCCCGCGAGAGAGTCATCGCGCCGCCCTGCCGGATGCTCTGCGAGGCGAAGATTTTAATCACGTCGGCGCCGGCCCCCTTCTGCTTGCGGACGAAGGCGCGAATCTCTTCGGGCGTGCCGGTCTGCGCGCCCTGGCCGAAGAGCGGCTCGACCGCGGTGAGGATGCGCGGGCCGGGGAGCGCGCCTTGCGCAATCGCGTCGCGCAGCGGAACGTCCGTGGGCGAGCCGACGCTCTGCACGGTCGTGAAGCCCGCCGACAGGGTAAGCCAGGCGTTCGACGCCGCGCGGTAGGCGGCCTCCTGCGTCGTCTCGGACGCGCCGGCGTTCTTGCCGTCCTTGCCGAAACTCCAGGTGATGTGGACGTGCGCGTCGATCCAGCCGGGCATGACGGTCAGGCCCCGCAGGTCGTAGTCCACCGGCCCCGCCTTCGGGTCGATGGCGACAATCTTCGAGCCCTCGACGACGACGCGCGTGTTGCGTATCACACGGCCGCGCCCGTCGAGCAGCACGTCCGCGGCGATGACGACGCGCGCCTTCGGCGCCGGAGTCTGCGCGCCGACTGATTGCGCCGCGGCCCAGACGTAGAAGACGCCGAAGAGGCAAAGGGCGGGCTTCGTCAGACGCATCTCCTTCCCTCCACCCTCCTAAAGCGTCAGCGGCGGCAGGCCGGCCGCGCGGAGCTGCACGTTGACCGACTCCACCTCCTTCGACTTGAACTCGTTCCAGGCCGGCAGCGCTTCGCGGAGGCGGCGTTGGAGTTCGGCCGCCGCGGCGACGGCCTGCGTCGTCGGCGCCGCGTCGGCCTGTTGCAGGAGTTCGTAGAGCGTCGCGAAAGCTGTGTGGAGCTGGTCGAAGTTCGGCGGCGCGGTTTGTGTAGCCCGCGCCGCCGCGGCCGGCGCGCCGGCTTCGAGCGCGGCGGCCTTCTTGTCGAGCGCCGTGAGCAGGTCGCCCGCGGCGGGCGGGACGGCGCTCCCGCGCTTGCGCAGGTCGGCGATCTGCGCCCGAATCTTCTTGAGACTGGCGAGTGCGTCGAAGGTCTCGGTCATGCCCTCGGCCGCCTGGGCGGAGAGCGCGAACTGCTGTTCGAGGCCGGCGCGCGGCACGCGGACGCGCGGGTCCATCTCGACGCGGAGCGGGCGCGTGAAGGTCTGCCCCGCGGCCGAAAGCTTCAGAGTGTACTCGCCGGGGAGCACCGCGGGGCCGAGCGGGTGGCGCGGCGTGTCGCGGTAGATGGCGGAGATGGGATACTCGTGCCGCTGCGCCCTCGGCTCCGGGTAGTGCAAGTCCCACACGAAGCGCTGCATGCCCGCCGAGGCGAGCAGGACGCGCGGGGGGCGAACCCAGTAGGTCGGGTAGGGCAGCTCCTTCTCGTCCACGTATTCGGGCTGGTCGTCGCTGCGGAAGCGCCGAACAAGCTTGCCCCCCCGGTCGAAGATTTCGAGGACGACGGGGGCCGTCGAATTCGTCTTCAAATAGTAGTTGATGACGGCGCCGTCGGGCGGGTTCTGCCCGGCCGGCTCCTCGGGCGGGAGCGGCGTGTCTGTGTTGACGTTGCGGCGGACGCGGTAGGCGGTCTGCGGCGCGTAGAGGAAGGCGTCTGCCGCGGCGACGCTCGCGTCTATTTGACGGAGCGGCGTGAGGTCGTCGAGGACCCAGAAGGAGCGGCCGTGCGTGCCGACGACGATGTCGTCGCGGTGGATGACGAGGTCGCGGATGGAGGTCGCGGGCATGTTGAGGCGGAGCGGCTGCCATTCGTCGCCGTCGTTGAACGAGACGTAGACGGCGCGCTCGCTGCCGGCGTAGAGCAGCCCCTTGCGCACGGGGTCTTCGCGCACGACGTTGACGGGGTCTGCGGGCAGACCCTTCACGATCTCAGCCCAGGTCTTCCCGCCGTCGTGCGTGCGGTAGACGTGCGGGCGGAGGTCGTCGAGGCGGAAGCGGTTGACGGCGGCGTAGGCCGTCTGGTCGTCGAAGTGTCCGGCGTCGATGATGGAGACCTTGCTCCACGAAGTCAGTTCGGGCGGCGTGACGTTCTTCCAGGTCTTCCCGCCGTCGCGCGTGAGGTGGATGAGGCCGTCGTCGGTGCCGGCCCAGATGGTGTTCACGTCCCTGTGCGAGGGCGCGACCGTGTAGATGACGCCGCGGCGCGGCATCGTCGCCATCTCGGGCTTCGAGTAGACGCCGACGGACTGAGGCACGTCGTAAGTCTCGCGCGTGAGGTCGGGGCTGATGACCTCCCAGGAGTTCCCGCCGGTCGTCGTCTTGAACAGCACGTTGCCGGCGTAGTAGAGCACGTGCGGGTCTACGGGCGAGAAGAGGACGGGCGCGGTTCTCAGGAATCTGTACTTGCCGCTGCGCACGGCCTCGGGCGCGATCTGGACGGCCTGGCCGGTCGTCTTGTCGAAGCGCGAGAGCTTGCCGCCGTAGATGAGGTTCGGGTTGAGAGGGTCTGCGGCGACGTAGCCGTACTCTTCGGCGCCGACGGTGCGCCAGTCGCGGAAGGTGATGGCGCCGTTGTCGCC
This sequence comes from Pyrinomonadaceae bacterium, assembly GCA_045807865.1. Taxonomy (GTDB): domain Bacteria; phylum Acidobacteriota; class Blastocatellia; order Pyrinomonadales; family Pyrinomonadaceae; genus QHXN01. The sequence continues at coordinate 1,419 of JBJMGP010000184.1, read as the reverse complement.
GCGGCTCGTCGTCCCGACGGAGCCGCTCTCCTGCTGGCCGCCGTAGACCCAGTAGGGGAACTGTTCGTCGGTCGAGACGTGGTAGAACTGCGCGGTCGGCTGGTTGTACCAGCTCGACCAGGTGCGCCCGCCGTTGACGGTGATGGTCGCGCCCTGGTCTGTGGCGAGCAGGACGATCTGCGGGTTCTCGGGGTTGATCCAGATGGTGTGATAGTCGTCGCCGCCGGGCGCGCCCTTCCACGCGTGGAAGGTCTTCCCGCCGTCGGCGGACTTGTACGAAGAGGTGTTGGCCGCGTAGACGACATCAGGGTCGCGCGGGTCAACTTTGAGCTCGGCGAAGTCGCTGCCGCGGCCCCAGACGCGCGTCTCGTCGTTCGTGCGCTGCCAGCTCTCGCCCGCGTCGTCCGAGCGGTAGACGCCGCCGAGCTGCGGCGAGTCCACGTTGGCGTACATGCGGCGCGCGTCCGAAGGCGCGATGGCGATGCCGATGCGCCCGAGGCCCTGTTCAAAGGTTGGCAAGCCTTTGGACAACTGCCGCCACGTCGTCCCGCCGTCCGTGGACTTGAAGAGTCCACTGCCCGGCCCCTGCCACGCGCCGTTCTCCCAGGGGCCCTGGCGCGCCGCCCACAGCACGGCGTAAACGTTGCGCGCGTTCGACGGGTCGAGGGCGAGCGCGATGGCGCCGGTGTTCTCGTCCTTGTAGAGCACCTTCTCGAAGGTCTGGCCGCCGTCGGTCGAGCGGAAGACGCCGCGCTCCGCGTTGGGGCCGTAGGGGTGGCCGAGCACCGCGACGTAGAGGCGTTCGGGGTCGCGCGGGTCTACGATGATGGAGCCGATCTGCTGGCCATCGCGCAGACCTAAGTGAGTCCACGTGCGCCCGCCGTCGTCCGATTTATACAGCCCATCGCCGGTCGAGAGGTCGGGGCGCTGCAAGCCTTCGCCGCTGCCGACGTAGACGGTGTCGGGGCGCGAGGGGGCGACGGCGAGGGCGCCGATGGAGCCGGTGGGCTGTTCGTCGAAGACGGGCGCCCACGTGCGGCCCGCGTCGTCGGTCTTCCAGACGCCGCCGTTGTTGACGCCGATGTAGAAGAGGTTGGGGCGGCCGGGCACGCCCGTCGCGCCGACGGTGCGACCGCCGCGGAACGGGCCGATCATGCGCCAGCGCATCGACTGGTAGAGCCGCTCGTCGAACTGCTGCGCGGAGGCCGAGAGGGCGGCGAAGATGATAAGCAGGGCCGGCAGGATGCGGCGCGTCAGGGTCACGTGTAGCTCCTCTGATTTAGACGTGAAGCATGCCTATGAATCGCCGCGGGGCGGCGTCTGAGTTTAGCCCGGCCTTTCAAGGCCGGGATAGAGTCGAACCCAACATGTGTGCGTCGCGTCGGCGACGCCTGAGCCTTCATGCGTCGCCGACGCGAC
>JBJMGP010000183.1:0-23943 GCA_045807865.1 Pyrinomonadaceae bacterium | reverse complement strand
GCCGCTCGGCTCGCCCGCCATCAAACCATCCACGGTCGCCACGGCCGAGCGCCCGCGCTGTCCCGAGACGTTCGGCAGGTCGGTGCCAAAGCCGTCGCCTACACCCTCGATGTCGTCGTTGTTCGACGTGCCCGGCATCAGACGCAGCAGCGAAGTGATGTCGCGCCCCTTCGTCGAGATGAGCGAGATCTGGTCGGCGGTGAGCCGCGCCGTGAGATCGCTCGAAGCGGTCTCGACCACCGTGCCCGACGCGACGGTCGTCACGACCTCGGTCACCTGCCCGACGGGTAGCGCCAACTCGCCGAGCGCGAGGTTCTCGTTGGCGCTCAGGGTCGTGTTCCTTCTCTCCAAAGTCTGGAAGCCCTGCTGCTCGACCCGCACGGTGTAGACGCCGGGCTGGACGGCGGCGATCTGGAAGCGCCCGTCCTCGTTCGTGTTGACGTTCCGACGCTCGCCGGTCTTCTCGTTGACGAGCGTCACGGTGGCGCCCACGAGCACGCCGCCCGAGGCGTCGGTCACCGTGCCCGTGATGTTGCCGGTGATGGACTGCGCCGCCGTCCAGTGGCAGAGCAGGAGGGCCAGGCAGAGGCCGCACACCAACGTCGGCCGGCGTCTCGGGAAGGTAGGCATAGGGGTTCTCCTTTTACTTGCGTGGCTGGTTCGGTCACGGCGTAGCTGCGGGAAGAAGTCTGACGGCCGTGCGGCGAGGCGTGCGCTGCTGCGCGCCGGGGTTTGTTCAAGCGAGCAACAAAAAAACGCCCCGCGGGCGCACCGGGGCGCAACTTCCCGACACGGGCGGCGAACTGTGTCTCGGCCGGCGACATGGCTTCTGACCCTTGTTGGCTCGAACTGTCTGGCGCGTGTTTATTTCGGCGAGCGCCGGGGCGCAAGGCCCGGGTTCGGACTGCTCGTCCGCTCAGGAAAACCCCGCCTTGCGCCCCCGGCGGCGACAATATACTTGATCTTGTTACCGATAACAAGTATATTTTTACCGGTAACAATTTTTCCGCCGGCCAGCCGGGCCGGGGGCCGCGCGCGGCACATTAGTCAACGGGGCCGGGGATTCTATAAACTCTACTCACCTGTTTCGCGGCAAGACACACGGAGGGCTGAAGGGATGGGGGCTCGGTACGCCGACAAGGTCTTGATCGTCACCGGCGGCAGCAGCGGCATCGGCAAGGGCTGCGCTTACGAGTTCGTCCGCGCGGGCGCGAAGGTCGTCGTCTGCTGCAACGACGAGGAGGGCGGGCGGGCCGTCGCGCGCGACCTGCAAGAACTGGCGCGCGCCGAAGGCGCGGGCGAGGCGCTCTTCGTCTACTGCGACGTGAGGAAGGAAGAGGACGTGCGCGGCCTCGTCGAGACCGCCGTCGAGCGCTTCGGCCGCCTCGACTGTCTCATCAACAACGCCGGCTGGCACCCGCCCCACAAGCCCATCGACGACTTTTCAGTCGAGGAGTTCCGCGCGCTCTTAGAGCTTAACCTCGTCAGCGTCTTCACGGCCTGCAAGCTCGCGCTCCCGCACCTGCGCCGGACGCGCGGCAACATCATCAACATGTCGAGCCTCGTCGCACAGATCGGCCAGTACCAGGCGACGACCTACGTCGCGACGAAGGGCGCGCTGACGGCCTTCACGAAGGCGCTGGCGTTGGACGAGGCGGCAAGCGGCGTGCGGGTCAACTCGGTCTCGCCGGGGAACATCTACACGCCCTTGTGGCAGGAGGCGGCGGACGCGGCGCCCGACCCGGAGCGCGCGCTGGCCGAAGGGCGCGCGGCGCAGCCGTTGGGAAGGATGGGGACGGCCGAGGAGGTCGGTCGCCTCTGCCTCTACCTCGCGGCGGAGGCGACGTTCACGACCGGCGTGGATCATATCATCTCGGGCGGGGCCGAGCTGGGTTACGGCAACAAGAACGGGCATGAGGAGAGGGCGGGCGAAGCAGCCTTCCTGCGCGGGCCTTCGACGGCGCAGGAGACCGGGTCGAACACTTATCTGACCGAGTCGCGCTCCGGGGATTAGCGCGGGCGGGCGGTTGCGCCGCTTGAGCTGCGCACGACCAGTTCGGGCGGGAGGACGACCTGCCTCTTGCCGGGCGCCTCGCCCTCGATGAGTCGGAGGAGGAGGCGCGCGGCCTGCTGCCCCATCTCGCTCCTCGACCACGAGACGGTCGTCAGCGGCACCCGCAGCATGTCGCCGTAGTGTATGTTGCCGCTGCCGACGACCGCCACGTCGCGCCCCACGCGGCGCCCGGCCTCTTCGAGCGCCTGCATGGCGCCGATGGCCGCCGGGTCGTTGCCGGCGAAGATGGCGCCGGGCACGTCGCCCTCGTTGAGCCAGCGCTGCATGGCCTCGTAGCCGTCGCGCTCCGAGAAGCCGCAGTCGCGCACGAGCGCCGGGTCGAACGGCAGGCCGTGCTTCGCCAGCGCGCGCCGGTAGCCTTCGAAGCGCCCTTCCGAAGTCGAGGCGGTGGTGCCGCGCAGATGCCCGATGCGCTTGTGGCCCGCACGGATGAGGTGTTCGGTCGCCAGCACGCCGACCTGCACGTCGTCGGTCATGACGACGGGGCAGTTGAGCCCTTTAAGCCGGCGGTCGATGAAGACGACCTTGGCCCCCTCTTTAATGATGCGTTTATAGAAGCCGACCTTGCCCGGCGGCAGCGACGAGGCGACGATGAGGCCGTCGGTGCGCGGCAGCAGCGCCTCGGTCTCGTCCAGCTCTTTGGCCGCGTCCTCGTCCGTGTTACAGATGAGGTTGCGGTAGCCTAAGGGTCGCGCCACCGCCTCGACGCCGCGGTAGATTTCCGCGAAGTAAGAGTGCATCAGGTCGGGCACGACCACGCCGATGAGGTGCGAGCGGTTCGTGGCCAGCGCACGCGCGTGCTGGTTCGGCTGGTAGTTCAGGCGCCGCGCGACTTCGAGCACCCGCGCGCGCGTCTCGGAGTTAATCAGCGGGTGGTTATTGATGGCGCGCGAGACGGTCATCTTCGAGACGCCAAGCTCGCGCGCGATGTCGGCAAGGGTTACGGGCATTAGCTTCTACTTGGTGCCGGGGCCTTCGCACGCATCTTACATGGATAGCGCCTCCAGCGCCACCGATGTTTACGAAACGCCGCAGTCGAATGTTAAGTCAACAATTTTTCAACACAGAGACACAGAGACACAGAGACACAGCTTGATGAAGACTAAAGATGAAGCCGTGTCTCTGTGTCTCTGTGTCTCTGTGTTGAATCTCGGGCACTTAGGTATGACGATGAAGATGAAAAGATTTCTGAAGGCCGTCCCCTTCCTCCTTCTGGCTTCGCTTCTCTCCACGCCGCGGCCCGCGGCCAGCTCCGGCACGGCAGCCGTCCTGATGCAACGGGCGGACGCGGACGGCGTCTACAACGTCCGCGCGTTCGGCGCGAAGGGCGACGGGAAGGCGCTCGACTCGCCCGCGGTAAACAAGGCCATCGACGCGGCGCACGCCGCGGGCGGCGGCACCGTCCGCTTCCCCGCCGGCACCTACCGCTCCTTCTCGATACGTCTTCAGAGCAACGTCTCGCTCCACCTCGACCCGGGCTCGGTCATCCTCGCCGCCGACCCGCGCGACGGCGACGGCAAATACGACCCGCCCGAGCCGAACCAGTGGGACAAGTATCAGGACTTCGGCCACACGCACTGGCATAACAGCCTCATCTGGGGCGAGGGCATCGAGAACGTCTCCGTCGACGGCCCCGGCATGATCTGGGGCAAGGGGCTCGTGCGCAGCGGCACGCAGTCGCGCACCGACGCGCAGAACAAGGCGCTCGGCAGCCAGAACCCGGAGGCCACGCCTTTCGGCTACCCAAACGCGCGCGACGCGGTCGAGTCGGGCTGGGGCAATAAGGCCGTCGCGCTCAAGCTCTCGCGCAACGTCATCATCCGCGACGTGACGATCCTGCACGGCGGACACTTCGCCATCCTCGCCACGGGCGTCGATAACCTGACCATCGACAACCTCAAGATCGACACCAACCGCGACGGCATCGACGTGGACGCCTGCCGCCAGGTACGCATCTCGAACTGCACCGTCAACTCGCCCTTCGACGACGGCATCTGCCCGAAGAGCTCCTTCGCGCTCGGCTTCGCGCGGGCGACCGAGAACGTGACCATCACGAACTGCCAGGTCTCGGGCTACGACGAAGGGACGCTCCTCGACGGCACCTACAAACGCGCGTACCGGCGCGAGGGCGGCGGCGAGTTCAGCCCGACGGGGCGCATCAAGTTCGGGACGGAGTCGAACGGCGGCTTTAAGAACATCACCATCTCGAACTGCGTCTTCGACTACTCGCGCGGCCTCGCGCTCGAAACGGTGGACGGCGGGCTGCTCGAAGACGTTTCGATCACCAACGTCACGATGCGCGACGTCTCGAACTCGCCCATCTTCCTCCGCCTCGGCGCGCGTCTGCGCGGGCCGAAGGAGAGCACAAAGGTCGGCGAGTTGCGCCGCGTCAACATCAGCGACTTCGTCGTCTACAACGCCGACCCGAAGTACGCCTCCATCATCAGCGGCGTCCCCGGCCACGACATCGAGGACGTGCGCCTCAACAACATCCGCATCTACTACCGCGGCGGCGGCACCGCGGCGCAGGCCGCGCTCGACCCGCCCGAGAAAGAGGACGCATACCCCGAGCCCTCCATGTTCGGCGAGATGCCTGCCTACGGCTTCTTCGTCCGCCACGTGAAGGGTCTGGAGATGAGCGACATCCGGGTCGATTTCCTCGCGGAAGACCTGCGACCCGCCTTCGTCCTGACGGACGTGCGCGGCGCGGACTTCCGCCACCTCAAGGCCCAACTAGCGCCCGGGGCCTCCACCTTCCTCCTCAAGAACGTCGAAGACTTCAGCCTCCAGCAGAGCCGCCCGCTCCCCGACACCTTGATAGAGCGCGCGCCGCTGAAGAAGCTCTGACAAGATAAGCTGAAGGCTATGCGCAAACCGCCGCGGAGCGGCGTCTGAGTTTAGCCCGGCCTTTCAAGGCCGGGGCCGCCGAACGGTATGAGTGCCGCGTCGCGTCAGCGACGGCTGAACGGGCCGCGTAGGCTCAATCGTCGCTGACGCGACGCGGCCGTCTTCGATACAAAGCTGACCCGGCCTTGAAAGGCCGGGCTAAATTCAAGCGCCGCTCCGCGGCGGAATGCTACTTCAAGTCATCTTGAAACAGATAATCACCATCGCCTTCGTCTGCGCGCTGTGCGCGGCGTATGCCCTTGATGCTTCGGCGCAGGAGCGTGTGCTCCGCTGGGAGCGCGTGGCACCGGGCGTGTGGCGCGCGCAGGTGGGCAGGCCGGAGGGCTTGACGCTGCTCGGCGCGGCCGGAGCCCAACCCGCGTTGGAGGCGTTGGGGAAGATGCCGGACGCGCCGTTCCCTTTAGACCGTCAGGAGATTGAAGGACGGCGTTGGGGCTGGAAGACGGCGGTGCGCCTCCCGCTCGCGCACGGAGAGGAGGTCTACGGCCTCGGCGTGGACTTCAAGACGATGCGGCGGACGGGCACGACCTTTCAACTCCACGTAGACCACTGGGGCGGCGTGACGGGGCGCACGCACGCGCCCGTGCCGCTCTACGTCTCGACGCGCGGGTACGCCGTCCTCTTCAACTCGGCGCGCTATCTGGACGTGAGCGTCGGGCTCGGCGTGCGGCTCGCGTCGAAGGATAAGCCGCCCGTCATCGACCGCACGACGGGCAAGGGCTGGGCCGCGCTGCCGCGCTCGGACTCGGTCGAGGCGCTGGCGAACGCCGAAGGCATGGAGGTCTATGTCTACGCCGGGCCGACGATGTTGGACGCGATTCGGCGCTACAACCTCTACAACGGCGGCGGCGCGCTCCCGCCGAAGTGGGGCCTCGGCTTTCTCGCGCGCACGCCGACGCGGTACGGCGCGGAGCAGGCGTTGAAAGAGATTGACGAGTTCCGCCGGAACGGCATCCCGCTCGACATGCTCGGGCTCGAACCCGGCTGGCACGACCAGGCGTACCCGTGCTCGTTCGAGTGGGACGCCGGGCGCTTCCCAGACCCCGCGAAGTTTCTTTCCGAAGTCGAGCGCCGCCACGTCCGCGTCAACCTCTGGTTCAACCCTTACGTCTCGCCGACCGCGCCGCTCTACAAAAAACTTCTCCCCTACGCGGGCACGCACCTCGTCTGGAACGGCATCGTGCCGGATTACACCCTGCCCGCGCCGCGAAAGATTTTCGCCGAACACCTCGAACGGGAAGTCGTCGGCGTCAACCCGCGGGCGGTCGGCGGCTTCAAGATCGACGAGGTTGACGGCTACGACCGTTACCTCTGGCCCGACGCGGCCGCGTTCCCCTCGGGCCGTGACGGAGAGCAGTTGCGGCAGACGTACGGGCTGCTCGTGCAGCGCCTCGTCTACGACCTCTTCCACCGGCGGAACCTGCGCACGTTCGGACAGGTGCGCGGCACGAACGCGGGGGCCTCCGCCCTCCCCTTCGTCATCTACAACGACAACTACGCCTTCGACGAGTACATCACGGCCGTCGGCAACAGCGGTTTCGCGGGCGTGCTCTGGTCGCCGGAGGTGCGCGGCGGCGGCGGCGAAGAGATGCTCCGACGCACGCAGGCCGTCGTCTTCTCGCCGCTCGCGCTCTTCAACGGCTGGGCCACCGACGACAAACTCTGGACGCACGCCGAGGTCAAAGACGACATCCGCGCCGCCATTCTGCTCCGCGCGCGCCTGCTCCCGTACCTCTACACGACCTTCGCGCAGTACCACTTTGAAGGCACCCCGGCCGTGAGGCCCATGCAACTCGTCGAGGGTTTCCAGGCGCCGCCGGCGCGGGACGAGTCGGGCCGGCTCGACGCGACGGTTAACCCCTACGCCATCGGGCGCGTGAACGAGGTGAAGGATCAGTACATGCTCGGCGACTCTCTGCTCGTGGCGCCCATCCCGCCGGGCGTGAAGACGCGCAAGGTCGTCCTGCCCGCGGGGCGCTGGTACGACTTCTACTCCGGCAGACTCGCCGGCGGGGGGCAGACGACTATTGAAGTCACGCCGCCGCTCTCTCAAATCCCCCTCTTCGTCAGGGACGGCGGTCTCATCCCCCTGATACCCGAACGGCAGTGGGCGCCGGGGCCGGACGAGGTCCTTCCGCTCGAAGTGCGCCACTACGGCGAGCGCCCCGGCGAGTTCAAACTCTACGACGACGACGGCGAGACCTTCGACTACGAGCGCGGTGAATATTCCTCGACTCTCCTCCGCGTGACGAAAGACGCGCGCGGCGGCTGGCAAGGCTCCGTCACGCCCGACGCGCGCGGCAAGCGCTGGCGCTACGCCGAAGTCGCTTGGACTTTCATGACGAAGTAAAAGCGGCGGGGGTAGTTACTCTATCCCGAGCGCGGCGAGGACGAGAGGGTTGGCGGGGTTGCGGCGCACGTCCTCGGGGACGCCGACCTGCTCGATGCGCCCCTCGCGCATGATGGCGAGGCGGTGCCCGACGGCGAAGGCGTCGGCGAGGTTGTGCGTGACGTAGACGACGATCAGGCGCTCCTCCTGTTGCAGGGTGGTCAAATCCTGGTGGAGCCTCTGGCGCGTCGGGCTGTCGAGCGCGGAGAAGGGCTCGTCCATGAGCAGCACGCGCGGCTTCATCGCCAGCGCCCTCGCTATCGCCACGCGCTGCTGCTGCCCGCCCGACAGCTCGTGCGGGTAACGATTCGACAACGGCGCGAGGTGCATCCGTTCCAGCAAACCTTCCGCGCGCCCGCGCGCCCCGGGCTGCCGCCAGAGCGCGTAGGCGACGTTCTCAAGCGCCGTCAGATGCGGGAAGAGCGCGTACTGCTGGAAGACGTAGCCGACTCGACGCTTGCGCGGCGGGAGGTTGAAGGCGTGCCCGTTCTGCCCCGAGCGGAAGAAGATGTCTTCGCCCAGGACTATCTCGCCTGAGTCGGGCGTCGTCAGTCCCGCGATGGCGTTGAGCGTCTGCGTCTTGCCCGCCCCCGAAGGGCCGAAGAGGACGAGTATCTCCGCGCACACCTCCAACCGCACGCGCAGGTTGAAGGTCGCCAGACGCTTCTCGAACTCGATCCTGAGGCCGTGCGCTTCCATCATGCCCTCGCTCTCAACGCACGTCGGCGCCCCTCTGGTACGTCGGCCGCTCAAGCCGCCGCACGCACCACAGGCCGGCGAAGGCGAGGCTCGTCAATATTAAAAGCATCACGTTCGCTTCGTCGTAGCGGCGCGACTGCACGGCGTCGTAGACGGCGAGCGGCAGCGTCTGCGTCCGCCCGGGGATGTTGCCCGCCACCATCAGCGTCGCGCCGAACTCGCCGAGCGCACGCGCCGAACCCAGGATGAGTCCCGCGACGACCCCGCGCCGCGCCAGCGGCAGCGTCACGCGCCACAGTATCTCCCACTCCGACGAGCCGAGCGTCCGCGCCGCGTTCTCCAAAACCGGATCGACGCCGGCCACGGCCGCCCGCGAAGCCTGCACCATCAAGGGCAGCCCAACTATCGCCGAGGCGATGGCCGCCGCCGGCCACGTGAAGACGATCTGTAGGTGGAACCACTCGACCAGAGGGCTGCCGCGCCCTAAGGCGAGCAGCAGAAAGTAACCGAGCACGCTCGGCGGCAGGACGAGCGGCAGGAAGATGATGGTCTCGAAGACGATCTGGCCGCGGAACTTGTAGCGCCCGAGCAGCACCCCGAGCGCGAGGCCGACGACGAAGAGCAGAGTGGTCGCGACGGCCGTCACCTGCAAAGAGAGCTGGAGCGCCGACCAGTTCATCTGAGCGGCTCCTCGCCCGGCAGGACGAAGCCGTACTTGCGCATCACGGCGCGCCCCTGCGCGGAGTTGACGAAGGCGGCGAAGCGCCGCGCCTCCTGCTCGTGCTTCGTGCTCTTGACGACCGCCAGCGCCTGGTTCAAAGGCTTGTGCATCTCGGCGGGTATCAGCACCCAGCGCCCTTTGCTCTGCGTACTCAGAGAGAGGGCGACGACGGCCGCGTCCACGTTGCCGCTCTCGGCGTACTGCAAAGTCTGGCTGATGTTCTCGCCGTAGACGAGCTTCGGCGCCACCGCGTCCCAGACGCGGGCCGCCTGCAAAGCCTCGCGCGCGGCCTCGCCGTAAGGTGCGTGCTCGGGGTTGGCGATGGCGACCTTTTTAAACTCGGGCCGCGCGAGGTCTTCGACCCGCTCAAGCTTGAGCGTGCTGTCCGCGCGCGTCCAGAGCGTGATGCGCCCCTGCGCGTAGAGCGTCTTCGTGTCGGGGATGGTGAGGCCCTTCTGCTCAAGGCCCTCGATGAAGGAGACGTTGGCGGCGGCGAAGAGGTCTACGGGCGCTCCCTGCTCGATCTGCTGTGCCAGCTGCCCCGTCGAGCCGAAGTTGAAAATGACCTTCGTGCCCTCCTGCTGCTCGAACTGTCTGCCCAACTCCTGAAAGGCCGGGGTCAGGTCGGCGGCGGCCGAGACGACGAGCACCCCCTCCTGCCGGACATCGTAGGCGGGTTTCTGCCCGCAGCCCGCGAACAAGACGGCGACACAGACGATCAGAAAGACTAAAGAGGTTTTTATCCAGGTGCGTATGGCATGTGCTTTCAACACAGAGACACAGAGACACAGAGACACAGCTAGTTGAACTAATGTCTTCAAAGCCGTGTCTCTGTGTCTCTGTGTCTCTGTGTCCAACGCCTCTCGGCTACGCGCAACTGCGAAATGCTGTAGGGGCGCGTAAAGGTGGCGTTGAAGCCTTGAGCTGCCGCCGGCGCTAGACGCGCGGCCTCTCACCGGCGTGGATGATGGTGCCGACATGCTCGCCCTCCAGCGCGGCCTTGATCTGTTCGGGGTGGCGGCCGTTGACGATCTGAATCGACCGCAACAGCCGCGCGTTCTCAAGCAGCTCGATCAGGATGCGCTCGAACGGGAGCGACTCGAACCCGCGCCGCCTCAACTCCGTGGTGTCGATCTCGGGGATGAACTGCGCGCCTGTGTGCTCGCGCGGGTCGCGGTCGTAGAGCCCGTCCACGTCCTTGACCAGTGTGAAGGTCTTGCAGCCGAAGCACTCGGCGAGCAGGAACGAGCCGGCGTCGGAGCGGTGCGGCGGGATGCGCCCGCTCTCGGGCAGGTGCTCCCAGAGCGAGTAGGGCGGGTCGCCGTTGAAGACGACGCCGGGCGCGGTCGCGATGAAGAGCGGCAGGAGGTGGCCGAAGATTTCGGGCGGGATGGCGACGACGCCGTAGGGCGCGAGCAGCGTCCCCAGGATGTGCGCGTTGCCGAGCGAGTCGGCCACGGCCAACTGCGCCAGCACGCCGGTCGGCAGCCCCAAATCTATCCCGATGGAGAAGACGTGCCGGCTCCTCACGCCGCCGCCCGTCCCGATAATCAGCTTCTTCGTCTTGAGGCACTCGGCCAGGGCCTCGACGACGGGGTAGACGACGGCGCGGCCGGCGTCCATCACGGAGCGCCCGCCGACCTTGATGACGTGCGCCTCGGGCAGCATCTTGAAGACAGGGGTCTCGGTCGTCCGCTGCACCTCCCTGTCCACCAGACTCTCCCGCATGAGCATCGATTCGACGTGGTGACGGCCGTCCGTCTCTTTCGGTGAGTCGCTCAAGCTTGCGCGTTCTCCTTCCCGGTTGATGAGATGTTTTGGCTCCGCGCTCAGTCGGAGGTGATGATGGTGCCGACGTGCTCGCCGTCGAGCGCGCGGGTCAGGTTGCCGCGCTCAAGGCCGTTGATGATCTGGATGGAACGGCGGTGGGTCGCGTGTTTCATCAGGTCGAGGACGCTGCGCTCGACGACCACGTCCTGCAAGTCGAGTTGCTCAAGCTCGCCGACTGTGATCCGCGGGATGAACTTGGCGCCGCGCTCCTTCTTCGGGTCGGCCGTGTACAACCCCTTCTCGTCCTTGACGAAGATCATCGAGCGCGTGCCGAAGACTTCGCTGACGAGGTAGCTGCCGGTGTCCGTCCGGTGCGGGGGGATGCGGCCGACCGAGGGGTTGGTGTGCCAGTAGATGTAGGGCGGCATGCCGAAGAAGATACAAGCGCCGCGCTCGGCCAGGTAGTGCGGCAACTGCGCGAACTGCGCGGGCTCGATGAAGGGGATGCCATGCTTCGCCAGCAGGTAGTTGAGCATCCGCGCGTTCTGCATGCTGACGAAAGTCCCGAGCACGCTCAGGACGCCGGTCGGGAGACCGAGGTCGATCCCGACGCTGTAGGCGTGGCGCGCGCGCGTGCCCGCGCCGGTGCCGATGATCATCTTGTGCCGGCGCAGGTTCTCGACAATCTCTTCGATCAAAGGGAAGACGGCCACGCGCCCGCGGTCGATGAAGCTCTGGCCGCCGACCTTGACGACGTTGGCCTCGGGAAGAATCTGCACGGCCGGCTGCTCGCCGGTCTGCGCCATCAGGCGTCCGTCGTCGAGGGAGCCTGTCAACAGCGACTTGCCGAGTTCGGTGAGTAGGTTGTTCTGCATCCGGGGTTGCTCTTTTAAGGGTTGAAGGTTGGGACTCTCAGGCTTTGTGCGCGGGCGGCACGCGCAGAGGGCTGAGCACGTAGGTCTCCTCGAACTCGAACTCCTCGTCCAGCCCGCCGAACTCTGCCGCCGCCCACACTTCAAGACCGTCCAGGACTTCCGCGCGGGTCTCCGCGGAGACCGGCAGGCCGCCGAGGCCCTTGAGGCTGCGCCAGGAGTCGAGCGACTGCCGCGGGCTCGCCGAAACATTCCAGGTCGCCACGGGCACGGGCTCTAGGGTCTCGGCGCCGAGCCGCGCGCACGCCTCGAAGAGCTTCCGGTTCCGGCGCTCGCCGCGCCTGCCTTTCAAGCCGCGTTGGCGCAGGCGCTCGTTCATCTCCCGCGCCATGCGCTCCTTCACGCTGCCCGGAGTCCGTTCGACCCGGCCGAGGAGTAGCGTCGCACCGTCCGGCGAGGCGAGGCGAAAGACCTCCGCGGCGACGTGCTCGTGCCCGAGCAGGTGCACCGCCCGCGAGCTGAAGATGAGTCCGGCCGAGCCGTCCGCGAACGGCCACGCCGCGTTGGCGTCGGCCTGTAAGAGTGTAGGTTGACCGCCCCCCACGCCGAGGAGCCGCCGCTGAAACTCCCGCAGCATGTTCGAGGAGAGGTCGAACCCGACGTAACGCACCGGCCCGACCATCCAACGCCCGATCTGCCCGGTGCCGCAGCCGACCTCCACGGTGAGACCTGCAACGCCCCGCGCGGCGAACTCAAGCACCTTCCCCGCCGCGGCGCGGCAGCAGTCTTCGGGCAGCCCCGTCCGGCGGTCGAAGAACTCCGCCTGGCCGTCGAACAGTTCCGGGCTGGCGGTGTGTCCAGCCACGCCGGAGACGCCGGGGTCTTTGCGCATGTCGCTCGGTTCCGTCCCAGAGACTTTTCAAAAGGCTTGCGCGAACTTATCGAGAGGTGGAACGCAGGGCTGGTATTATGTCCGTCGATGCCAAGAGCCGAGGCGACAGAATACAGTATGCCGACGGGCTGGGCAATCATCGTGTTTCCCGAACCGTATAAAACCGGATGATGATTCTTGAGACTGAAGCGCTGACGCGCAGGTTCGGCGGCTTAACGGCCGTGGACGCCCTGAACATCTCGGTCGGGCGCGGCGAGGTCTTCGGGCTGCTCGGGCCGAACGGCGCGGGCAAGACGACGGTCATCAGGATGTTGACGACGCTTCTGCCGCCGACCTCCGGCATAGCGCGGGTCGCGGGCTTCGACGTGGCCCGGCGTCCCGCCGAAGTGCGGCGCCGCATCGGCTACGTGCCGCAGCTGCTCTCGGTGGACGGCGCGCTGAACGGCTACGAGAACCTGCTCATCTTCGCCAAGCTCTACGACATCCCACGTGCCGAACGCGCGGGGCGCGTGCGCGACGCCCTCGCGCTCGTCGGGCTCTCGGACGACGCGGGCAAGCTCGTGCGCCAATACTCGGGCGGGATGATTCGTCGGCTGGAGATCGCGCAGTCGACGCTCCACCGCCCGCCACTCCTGTTCCTCGACGAGCCGACCGTCGGGCTCGACCCGCTGGCGCGCGCGGCCGTGTGGCAGCACATCAAGCGCCTGCGCGATGAGTTCGGCACCACCATCTTCCTCACGACGCATTACATGGAGGAGGCCGAGCACCTCTGCGGCCGCGTCGCGATCATGCACCGCGGCCGCATCGTCGCCGACGACTCGCCCGCGGGGCTCAAGGCGTCGGTCGGCAACCCTGAAGCGACGCTCGGCGATGTCTTCATCCACTACGCGGGCGACACGCTCGACTCGGGAGGCAGCTACCGTGAGACTTCAAGAGGAAGACGTGCGGCGCGGCGTCTCGGCTGAGCCGGGCGCCCTCGCCGGCCCCTCCGTCCTGACGAAGGCCCGCGGGTTCTTCGTCAAGACGCTGGCGATAACCGAGCTGGAAGTGCGCAAGCTCCGGCACGACTTCACCGAGCTCATCACGCGCGCCGTCCAACCCGTTCTGTGGCTCGTCCTCTTCGGCGGCGTCTTCACGCGCGCCCGCGTCATCCCGACCGGCGACCTGTCCTATCTCGACTTCATGGCCCCGGGCATCCTGGGCCAGAGCGCGCTCTTCGTCTCCATCTTCTACGGCGTCGGCATCATCTGGGAGCGCGACCTCGGCATCACGAACAAGTTGCTGGTGAGCCCGACGCCACGCTCGGCGCTCGTGCTCGGCAAGGCTCTCTCGGCCGGCGTGCGCACGCTCTCGCAGGTCGTCATCATCTACGCGGTGACGCTGTTGCTGGGGGTCAAGTTGAACTGGCACCCGCTCGCGCTCTTCGGCGTGCTGGCCGCGGTCGTGCTCGGCGCGGCGCTCTTCGCGACCTTCTCGCTCATCATCGCGTGCCTGGTCAAGACGCGCGAGCGCTTCATGGGCATCGGCCAACTGCTGACGATGCCGCTCTTCTTAGCGAGCAACGCGATCTACCCTATCGACCTGATGCCCGGGTGGCTGCGCGTGATCTCGCGCGTGAACCCTCTGAGCTACGAGGTGGACGCGCTGCGCACGCTGATGCTTCAGAACGGGGCGAGCACGTTCGGGCTGCCCACGGACTACGCGGTGATGCTCGGCACGACGGCCGTGCTGGTCGCCGTCGGCGCCTACCTCTACCCGCGCGTCGTCCTCTGACGCCTCGGCTACGGCGACTTCTTCAACTCGGTCACGGCCTCGTTACCGTTGTCATCTTCGAGCGTGAAGTCCACCCTGTCGCCGACGCTGACGGACTTTAACAACGACCTGTCCCTGACCGACCACTCCATCTGCATCGCCGGCATGAGGCCGACGATCTCCTCGTGGTCGATCTCGAACCAACCCTCTTTGAGGTTGATTAAGCGGACGACCCCCTTGCCGCGGAAGGTTCTGACGGGCAGGCGCGGCTCCGGCGTGCCGGAGGCGGCCCCGACCTGCGCGGGCGGCTGTATCGTCGCCCAAGGGATGGGCGACGCCGAGGACCCGGCGGCCGGCGGAGTCGGCCTCCCGGACGCCCCTGCCTGCGGCTGCCGCGCGCAGGACGCCGAGAGCATCACCGTCGAGACTAACGCCAGCCACTTCAGAAAGCCGGCGCGGGGTTTGAGCTGTGGACTCTTCAACAGGTAACGCTCCTTATCTGCATCCGCGGTTGTCTATGACGTTGAGGCGTGGGGCGCGACGACACACTTTGAAGTTATAAAGCACGGGAGGCTTTATATCATCCGGAAAGATTCTGCCATCTCATCCCGCCCGCCCAAAAAGTCTTGAAAGTGCCGGCAGGCGCGGGCATCATACACGCGCAAGCGCGAGACGGGAACGGGGTCTGTGACGGGAGGAAGAGGGATGTCTGTTGAGGTCAAGCATCTGACGGCGGCGGAGCTGGAGGCGGGACTGGCGGAGATTCGACGTTCACCCAGGGATGCCGGCCTGCTGGAGCTGATCGTGCGACGGCCGCGCGTTGACGAGCGGGAAGTTCTCGCGGAAGGCGAGCTAGACCCTTCGGACGGGCTGGTCGGCGACAGTTGGAAGGAGCGCGGCAGCTCCCGCACCCCGGACGGGTCGGCCCACCCGGAGATGCAGCTCAACATCATGAACGCGCGGGTCATCGCGCTGGTCGCACAGGAGAGGGAGAGGTGGCGGCTGGCCGGAGACCAGCTCTATCTGGACTTGGACTTGAGCGGCGAGAACCTCCCGGCGGGGACACGTCTGGCGCTGGGCGAGGCGTTGATCGAGGTGACGGCGCAGCCGCACACGGGGTGCAAGAAATTCGTGGCGCGGTTCGGGGTGGAGGCGATGAAGTTCGTCAATTCGAGTGTCGGGCGGGAGCTACACCTGCGCGGCATCAACGCGCGCGTCATCCGAGGGGGCGCGATTCGCATCGGCGACGTGGCACGGAAAATCTAGCACGTCCCCGACCGTGGATCGGCACAGATTTCGACGGCCTGTTCTTCATCGACACGACGACGCGGGCGCGGCCCAACCCGTCGGTCAAAAACGTCGCTCCGTCACAATGAGAGAGACCTCCACCGTCCGGGCCGACTTCGACCGCATCGCGCTGCTCGCGGGCGGCGAGTGGGATCACAGCAGCCACTACCATACCTTTCTCGCGCGCCACTTCCCCGCCCGGTGTCGCGAGGCGCTCGAAGTCGGCTGCGGTACGGGCGCCTTCTCGCGCCTGCTGGCGAAAACTTCAGAGCGCGTGCTTGCCCTCGACCTTTCGCCGAACATGATCAGGGTCGCGCGTGAGAGGTCGGCCCGGTTTACAAACATCGACTTCCGGGTCGCGGACGTGCTGGCGCAGGAACTCCCCGCCGAGTCGTTCGACTGCGTCGCCACCATCGCCACGCTCCACCATCTGCCCGTCAGGGAGGTGGTGCCGAAGTTTAAGCGCGCACTGAAGCCGGGCGGCGTGCTGCTCGTCCTCGATTTGTTTCAAACCGAAGGACTGTTCGACGCCGCCGCGAGCGCGCTGGCCGTGCCTTTGAGCCTCGGGTTGCGACTGACGAGACACGGCCGTCTGCTCCCGCCCCGCGAGGTGCGCAGGGCTTGGGAGGAGCACGGCCGGCACGACTCTTACCTCACGCTGGCGCAGGTGCGTGAACTCTGCGCCGAGATGCTGCCCGGCGCAGAGTTCACGCGACATCTGTTGTGGCGCTACTCCGTCGTCTGGAAGAAAGTGACGTGAAGGTCGGACGAGAAAGCAGAGGAGGACTTGTGACCAAGCACATCGGTATCGTGGCGGGGAGCGCGGAGGGGGCGGCGCTCTGCTACCGGACGATCTGTCTGGAGGCGTCGGCCGTGTTGGGCGAGCACAACCACCCGGAGATCACGATGAACTCGGTGCCGCTGGCCGAGCACATGCGGTACGTCCGTGCCGGCGACTGGGAGGGGCTGGCCGGCGTGTTGTTGGAGTCGGCGCGCAAGGTGGCGCAGGCCGGCGCCGACTTCGCCGTCTGCCCCGACAACACCTACCATCAGGCGTTCGAGTTCCTGCTCCCGCGCTCGCCCATCCCCTGGATACACATCGCCGGGGCGGTCGCCGCGGAGGCGCAACGTCTGGGCTACTCGCGCCTCGGCGTGCTGGGGACGAAGTACCTGACGGAGGGGCCGGTCTACCCCGGCACGTTGGAGGGGTTCGGGATCGAGAGCGAGATACCCGACGCGCCGGACAGAGACCGCATCAACGACATCATCTTCAAGGAGCTGGTCAACGGACTCTTCCCGGAGACCTCGCGCCTGTACCTGAACGAGGTGACGGGGAAGCTGAAGGAGCGCGGCTGCGACGCGGTCGTCCTCGGCTGCACCGAGCTACCCCTCATCGTGCGGCCGGACGACTCGCCGCTGCCCACGCTGGACTCGACCCGCCTGCTCGCCCGGGCGGCTTTGCAGAGAGCCGTCGAGTGAGAGACACATCCAACAGAGTTCTGCTCGTCCTCGGGCTCGGTCTCGGCTGTGCTCTGTGGGCATGGACGACCGCTTCAACCGGATGTCGTCCGAGGAGCTGAGTGACCTCATCGAACAGGAGGTCACAATTCAAAAGGCCCTCGTCGAACTCTCGGTGCTGTCGGGCGGCTGGGCCGACTTCCTCGAAGAGCCCGAGCAGGCCGCGGGCATCTACGAGCGCATCTACTCGGACGTGAACCGCCGCTACGTCATCGGCTTCTACCCGATGAACAAGGCGCGCGACGGCAGCCGGCGGCGGGTGAGCATCGAGGTGCGCGATCACCCCGAGTACACGGTCTGGGGGCGCAAGTCTTACTACGCGCCCGGCCCCGAACAGTAGCGACGCGGCGCGCGCCGGCCCGCGTCCGACCTCCCGCAAACGCCTCTACTGCGTCGCGAACCGCGCGCGGTACTCGTCCGAAGAGAGGAAGGCTTTGACCATCTCGGCGCGGACGAAGTCGCCGCCGAACTGGTTGAGCTTCGCCAGCCAGAACTGATAGCCCGCCTCGTCCGGGTCACGCCTGAGATAGCCGAAGTACTCCATCAGCACGAACGAAGGGTTGAACTCCGCGCGCGTCAGCGACGCAGACTCCGCCACCTTCCTGAGTGCCGCCGCGCGCCCCGCCGTGCCGCCCGAACCGAAAGCTATGACGGCCTCGTCCGTCTCCGTCAGCGTCGGCGTCACCCCGGCCGCGGCGTAGAGCGCCGAGACGTACTGGACGGCGGTCTGCGACGTGGGGAAGCGCGCGACGAAGTCCGTGCCCGCCACCAGGCGCTCGGCGTAAGCCTGCTTGTTCAAATCGAGTTGCCCGCGCCAGTCCCCTGACCCGACGACGACGTGCTCGCCGAGCGTGCGCGCGTCGGGGAGGAAGGAGGCGAACGACAGGCGCGTCGAGTTATCCGACCTCCGGCCGAAGGCCGCGCGCTGCGCGCGCAGAAGGTAGAAGCCCGTCTCCTGAAATTCAATCGAAAGGAAGAAGGCGGCCGAGACGTTGATGCGCCTGGCCTCGACGCAGGCCGGGTCGAGGCCGCACTCGTCGAGGTTGCCCTCCCAGAAGCTCTGGCCCGCGGCGTCGGGCTCGCGCGAGAGGAAGTCTCGATACTGCTGCGCGACGAAGAACTGTGTGGCGTCGATCCGGCTCGACCCGCCGTTCGACGCGGCCTCGCCGAAGACGGTCATCTTAAAGGCCGGCGTGACGGAGACCCCGCCCGCGGCTGCCGGGTCGCTGACGAACCAGCGGCCGTAGAAGGTCTGGCCGACGAGCGCCGCGCTGTCCGGAATCTGTAGACTCACGGAGCCGAAGCCCTGCCCCGCCCCGCTCCCGGCAAGCCGCGCGCCCACGCGCGCGAAAGAACCCGTCTGCGGGACGTTCGGCCCCGTGCCCGGGTCGTTACGGTCTACGACCAAGACGGCCTGCGCGCCGCCGAGCGCGTTCGAGACGGCGACAGTGAAACTCGGGTTGCCGACCAAGGGCGGCTCGACGGCCGTCATCAAGGGGACGTTACCACCCGAGCCGGGCGTACCCGCGCCCGTCAAGACGGGCACGCGCGTCGATTCGGTGTAGAGCATCGGGCGTTCGAAGGGCGCCGAGCCATCGGACACGCGCGGGTCTGTGAGCGCGCCCCGCAGGAAGGCGACGAGGTCTGAGCGCTGCTGCGCGGAGAGTCCGAGCGGACGGATGCGGTTGCGGTCGATGTTCGGCGCGTCGAAGTCGCCGCCGCGGTTGTAGAAGTCAACCACCTCTTCGAGCGTCGCGAACTGTCCCGTGTGGAAGTAGGGCGCGCGCAGACCCACGTTGCGCAGCGAGACGGTGCGGAACTCGCCGAGGTTGTTGGCGTTGTTCGTGACCGCGAAGCGGCCGGGGTCTTCCGCCTGCGGGCGCAGGCCGATGTTGTGGAACTGGTTGTCTGAAAAGAGCGTGCCGGCGTGGCACGTGTTGCAACGCCCCTGATTGTTGAAGACGTTCAGCCCGCGCTGCTCGGCGGCCGGGAGCGGGGCGATGCCGGAGACGCTCAGGTCGAACGGCGTCCGGTCGGAGTAGAGCGTGCGCTCGAAGGTGGCGACGGCCAACGCGATGCGCGCGGGCGTGACTTCGCTCGTGCCGAAGGCTTCGGCGAACAGCTCGGAGTAGGTGCGACCGCCGATCCATTCCTTGAGCGCCGCGGGCACGTCGGGCGAGAGCGCGAGCGGCTTCGACGCGGCGACGCGCGCCGCCACGTCGTTCCAGTCGCGCCCCGCGTGCGCCATCTCCGCGGAGTTGACCGGCGGCGCGAGCACCTGGCTCTCTAAAGCCGCGCCGTTCTGGAGCACGACTTGATTGGTCAAAGGGTCTGTGAAGACGGCGCCCGCGCGGCCGTCCCAGAAGAGCGTGTTCGAGTAGCCGGCGTCGATGTAAGAGCGCGACTTGCGACCGGTCACCTGCTCGCGGAAGCCGTAGGTGGGCGAAAGACTGTACGTGCCGTCGGAGTTGTTCGAGGGCACGCCGGGGGAGCCGAACACGTCGTCGGCCGTGTTGAAGAGGCCGTCCGCGCCCGGGTTGCGTGCGCGCGCGCTGCCCGTCACGGTGCGCGCGTCCGACCCGCCGTTGGCCGAGAAGTGGCACGTGCCGCACGCGACGGTGCGGGTCGAAGAGAGCTGCTCGTCCCAGAAGAGGGTCTTGCCGAGCGCGGCCTTCGCGGCCGTCAACTGATTGCCCGGGGGCACCGGCGGAGGGTTCAAGGGCGGGACGGGGCCGAAGACCGTCAGGCCGTTGGCGCGCGCCCCTGGGTCGGACTGGCTCAGGGGGCCGACGTTCGAGCCGTTCTCGGCGCGCACCCAGTAGAAGAAGGTCTGCCCCGCGGCGGCGGTCGTGTCGAAGAAGGAGTCGGCGGCCGTCGTGCCGAGGCTGACGGCAGTGCCCGGGTCGTTCGTCGTGTTGCGCAGCACACGGTAAGAGGTCGCGCCGCGCACCGCCGCCCACGTCACGCCGACCTTCGTCGAATAGGAGTTGTCAGAAGCGGCGACTCCGGCCGGCGCGGAGAGAGCGCTCGGGGTCTGCCCCGAGGAGACAGACCCCGGCTGTAGTCTCTGCGAGAGCAACAGCAACGCAGCGACGGCGAACAGGCACACCACTGGCAGGCGAAGCGAACGCATGGCGCTCTCACTCCTCTCTCTGGGTTATCCGGGTTAAGTTCGTATCGCGGGGGAGTGAATTAACATGGATGGACAGGATGGGCAGGATAAGGATTTAAGATTTCAGATTTGAAATTTCAAATCTGTCTTTCTCTCATCCTGTTCATCCTGTCCATCCATGTTAATTACTCCTGGGGTCGTGGTCTTCTCGGGCCGTCCTTCGGCGGGCCGCCTTCGACGACGGCGTAGTCGGCTGGCACCTCGAAGAGTGAGGCGGCGGGCTCGGCCCGCGTGATGTTGGTCAGGCGGTAGACGTTGTCGCCGACGTACGGGTCTTTGTGGATGCTGAGGACGACGACCTGCAACTCGGGCGAGTACCAGCGCTCGGTGATGAACTCCAGCGGCCGGTCGTTACCCACGCGCCCGGTGGGCACGGTGACGGTAATGCGCGTGCCTTCGGCCTCGACGCCCTCGACGGTGCGCTTGCCGAGTTCTTCAATCTTCGGCGAGTCCTCCTGCCCCGCGATGACGGGCAGCACCTCGCCTTTGGGCGCGTCGAGCAGCGGGAGCTTGCGCGCGGTGCGCGAGCCCGCGTCGAGCGCGTAGTGGACGCGCCCGACCCAGTCGTTGATGAAGACCACCTGCTTCGGCCCGTCCTCGATCACGATGGGGCCGACCGCGCCGAGCACCATCTCGCGCCGCGTCCGCCCCGCGGCGTCGCGGTAGACGGCGCCCGTGGTGTTGCGCGAGATGTGCGTGCCGTTGGCGAGCGTGCGCGTGCTCTCCGCGACGAACTGCGCTGAGTAGGGCGCGCCCTTGACGGGCCGGTCGCCGAAGCGCATCTCGGTCGAGAGCAGGTCGGCGTGCGGCCCTCCCGGCGGCGGGTGGTGCCCGTCAGGCGGAGGCCCCTGCGGCCCGCCGCGCCGCGGCCCGCCACCCGGAGGCCCTCCGCCCGGTGGCGGGAATCCGCCGGGGCCACCGCCCGGTGGCGGGCCGCCCTGCGGCCCCTGACCGAAAGCGACGGGGCACGCGGCGAGCGCGAGCAGTCCGCAGAGAATAAGGCCGGCGACACGGTTACTCTTAATATTCATAAGTCCTCCTGTCAGGAATCCAGGCAGAACCACCTGCGGTAGCGGGTGGGTCGGACTAACGTCTTGCAAGCCGCTTGAGTCACACGTACCCACCCGCTACCGCGGGTGGTTCTGACCGCTATTAATTAACGGACAAGGCGGATGGCGCGCGCGACGCCGTCGTCGCCGAGCACTACGTCTGCTTTCAAGGTCTCGTCGGAGCGTCCAAGCTCGACGGGAACGCCGAGGCTGATGAGCGCCGAGCGCGACAGCTCGACGCGGATGACCGTCCCGCTCTCCATCGCCATGGCCCCGGACATATAGGTCAGCGGCAGGTACTCGTCGCTCCTGGCCTGCGCGACCTCAGCCGACTCACGCGGCTTCTCCCTCTTCAAATTGCGCGCGGCCTTCGGCGTGCGTGCCGGAGCCTTCTTCGACGTGCTCTTCCGGGCGTCATCGTTCCCGACGAGAATGCCCGGCTTCTCTTCCCTATGCTCCGCGGGCTTCTGCGCCGGGAGGGGCCGCGCGTCACTTATCTCTACAGGCTTCGACCGCGGGCCGTCCGCCGGGAAACGCATGAGCGAATTGAGAATCAGAGAGAGCAGGATGACGGCCGCGGCCGCGGCGGCCCCTGCGGCGAACCAACGGCGGGCCGCGCGGCGCGAAGGAAGCTCGACGACGTGAGACGGCGCGGGCTCTTCGTCCACTTGTGTTGCGAGACCCGAACGATGCTGTTCGGCGAACGCGGCGAGCAGAGCCGCACGGACGCGCGCGGGTGCCTCTTCGGTCTCGGCACGCGCCGCGACCCTGAGCCCCGCGGCGAGCCCGCGCGCCTCCATCAGGTGCGCCGCGCAACTCACGCAGACGGCCGCGTGCGCCAGCCCCGCGACGCGCGCGGCGGCGTCCATCAGGCGCCCTTCCGCCAGCTCTTCGACGACCCTTTTAAAATCCTGACAGCTCATATCGCCTGCCCCGCTCTCACAACTCTTTCGTCAACCGACGGCCCTTTAAGCGCCCGCAGCTTCTCCGTCAACATCTCTCTGGCGCGTGCCAGACGCGAACGCACAGTCCCCACCGGGCACGATACGACCTCCGCCGCCTCCGCGTAGCTCATCTCCTGCAAGTGGCAGAGCACGATCACCTCGCGGAAGTGCGGCGGGAGCGAGAGCACGGCCTGTCTGACCAGGCCCACCATCTCTTCGCGCGCGAGGTCTGCGAAAGGGTCGTCCGCCGCGCCCGGCAAATCTTCGCACGCGCCGCCTTCGTCCTCTTCCATCGAAACGTGTGCGCGCTCGCGCTCCAGGCGACGCAACACACGGTGGCGCGTCATCCCGTACAGGTAAGACTTGACCGAGCCGCGCGACGGGTCGAACCGGCAGCCCTCGCGCATGAGCGCGAGAAACACGTCCTGCGTCACGTCCTCGGCGAAAGGCTCCGAGCCGGTCATCCGCAGCGCGAAGCGGTAGACGCCGCCCTGCCTCCGGTCGTAGAGCGTCGCGAACGACTCGGCGCAACCGCCGAGCATCCGCCGCAGCAAATCTTCGTCACTGGGGTGTGTCGCCAATGTTCGTGTTCGTCCAGCAGGTTCCCACTACCGACTACTAGTGGACTTGAGGCGCCGGAATAGTTCCACATCTTTCTTCGGCTGAAAAGGTTTTTCGGAGTCGAATACAATACTTTCTCTTCCGCCCCGTCATGCGCGCGTGAAACAAGGCGGGTTAATTGGTGCTATGTCTTCCTTGCGGGGGTTTACCGGATGAGAGTTCTCGTGACCGGGGGGACGGGCGTCATCGGCGAGGGGCTGCTCCCTGCGCTCGTCGGGGCCGGACACGCCGTGCGTCTTTTGTCGCGCGGGGCCGCGGACGACGCGAAGCGCTGGCCGGCGAAGGTCGAGCCCTTCGCCGCGGACGTGACCGACCCGAGTTCACTGCGCGGCGCGGCCGATACTTGCGGCGCCGTCGTCCACGTCACGGGCATTGTGGACGAGTCGCCGCCCGCGCTCACCTACGAGCGCGTCAACGTCCAGGGCACGCGCAACGTGCTGGCCGAGGCGGCGCGCGCCGGCCTCAAGCGCTTCGTCTACGTCTCCTCGCTCGGGGCGGAGCGCGGCCGCTCCCAGTACCACCGCTCGAAGTTCAAGGCCGAAGAGCTGGTGCGCGCCTCCGCGTTCGACTGGCTCATCCTGCGACCGGGCAACGTCTACGGCCCCGGCGACGAGATGATCTCGACGCTCTTAAAACTGGTGCGCGCGCTCCCGGCCGTGCCCGTCATCGACGCGGGCAACCAACCTTTCCAGCCGGTCTGGTACGAAGACCTCGGCCGGGCCATCCTCCGCGCGGTCGAGACGCCGACCCTCAGGCGCGAGACCTTAGAGCTGGCGGGCGGAGAGACGACCACGACGAGCGACATCATCAAACGGCTGTCGGCCATCACGGGGCGGACGGTGGCGCGCGTGCCCGTCCCTTCGTTCCTCGCCTCGCTCGGCGTGCGGCTCGCGGAGAGCACGAAGCTCGAAAAACTTCTGGGCGTCAAGCTCCCACTCAACGACGCGAAGCTGAAGATGCTTTTGGAAGGCAACTTCATCGAGCACCCGTCCGCGAACGCCCTGACCTCGCG
This sequence comes from Pyrinomonadaceae bacterium, assembly GCA_045807865.1. Classification (GTDB taxonomy): domain Bacteria; phylum Acidobacteriota; class Blastocatellia; order Pyrinomonadales; family Pyrinomonadaceae; genus QHXN01. The sequence goes on along the minus strand of JBJMGP010000183.1, from coordinate 264 downwards.
GCTCGGCGTCGAGCCCACCACGCTCGACGTGGGGCTGGCGAAGCTCGCCGACTCCATCCCCGAGCAACTGCCCTCGGAAGGCGTCGGCCCGCTCCGCCGAAAAAGGTTCTGGGCAGACATCAAGGGCAGCCGCCACACGCCGACCGCGCTCGTCGAAGAGTTTCGCGAGCACTGCGCGGAAGTGATGCCGCTGGAGTTCTCGGCCGAGCCGGGTACGCCGCGCGTCGTCGAAGAGGGCACGACGCTCACGCTGGGCCTACCCTT
>JBJMGP010000182.1:0-37913 GCA_045807865.1 Pyrinomonadaceae bacterium | reverse complement strand
GGCGGCTCGCTCACCGCCCTGCCGATCATCGAGACGCAGGCGGGCGACATCTCGGCCTACATCCCGACGAACGTCATCTCGATCACTGACGGGCAGATTTTCCTTGAGGCAGACCTCTTCAACTCGGGCATTCGCCCGGCGATTAACGTCGGCAACTCGGTGTCACGCGTGGGCAGCTCGGCGCAGATCAAGGCGATGAAGCAGGTGGCGGGCACGCTGCGGCTCGACCTCGCGCAGTACCGCGAGCTGGCGGCCTTCGCGCAGTTCGGCTCCGACCTCGACCAGGCGACCCAGAGGCAGCTCGCCCGCGGCCAGCGCCTCATGGAGATTCTGAAACAGCCGCAGTACCAGCCGATAGACGTTGAGAAGCAGGTGCTCATCCTCTGGGCGGCGACGAGCGGGCAACTCGACGACATCCCCGTCGACCAGGTGCGCCGCTTCGAGGCCGACTTCCAACGCTTCGTCGAGACCTCGCAGCCCGGCATTCTCAACGCCATCCGCGAGAAGAAGGCGCTCTCCGACGAGATCAAGGAAGAGCTGGTCAGCGCCGTCAACGACTTCAAGTCCGCCTGGCAGGAGCGCGGCTTCAACCCGCAGCCCGACCCGCCGGCCGACCCGACGAAGGCGGCCACGACGGTTGCGGCCGGGGCTTAAAGGAAACGATGAGTGATGAATGAGAGACGGCAGTCAATTCATCATTCATGACTCTTGATTTAGACAATGGCTAACCTCCTCGACATCCGCCGGCGCATCAAGTCGGTCAAGAACACGCAGCAGATCACGAAGGCCATGAAGATGGTCTCGGCGGCGAAACTGAAGCGCGCGCAGGAGCGCGCCGTCTCGGCCCGCCCGTTCGCGTTGAAGATGACGGAGGTGTTGACCGAACTCGCCTCGCACGCGGGCGAGGACTTCAAGCACCCTTTGATGGACGCGCGCGGTGACGAGCGTTACCTGCTCGTGCTCGTCACGGCCGACAAGGGTCTCGCGGGCGCGTTCAACGCGAACGTCGTCAAGGCCGCGCAGGCTTTTCTCAGAGAGCACGAGGGCAAGGCGGTCGAGATTCTCGCCGTCGGCCGCAAGGGCCGCGACTTCTTCCGCCGCCGCGGCGCGGAGATCGCCGGCGAGTACGTGGGCCTGACGGGCAAGGGGAGGATCGAGCACGCCGAGGCGTTAGAGGTCGCGCGCGACGTGATGGGCCGCTTCGTAGCGGACGAGGGCATCGACAAGGTTTTTGTCATCTTCAACGAGTTCCGCTCGGTCATCTCGCAGCACGTCGTCGTGGAACAGATTCTTCCCGTCGCGCGCACGGAAGAGGGGCAGGGCGGGGAGGAGGGCGAGCCCGCCTCGCCGAACCTCGTCGGCTACAAGTACGAGCAGCCTCCCGAAGAAATCTTCAGCCAGCTCCTGCCGCGGCTGGTCGAGACACAGGTCTACCGCGCGCTGCTTGAGTCGGTGGCGAGCGAGCAGGGCGCGCGCATGACGGCGATGGACTCGGCGTCGAAGAACGCGGGCGAGCTGATCCAGTCGCTCACGCTCAACATGAACCGCATCCGCCAGGCGAGCATCACGCGCGAGATCATCGAGATCGTCTCGGGCGCGGCCGCCGCGCAGTAAAGAGAATTTAAATCTCGGAAGCGGGTGAGGGAAGCAGGCGTTCGCGGCTTCCCTCTTTTTCTCTTTTAAGACGGAGGGTCGTGAACGTCGAAGACGAGAAGCAGGGTTGGCGCCGCCGTCTCTGGCGCTACGGGCCTTTGGTGGCGTGGGCGTGCTTCGTGCTGTTCGCCTCGTCGGCGAGCTTCTCGGCGTCGAACACGTCGCGCATCATCAGGCCGTTGCTGCTCTGGCTCTTCCCGGACATCTCGGAAGAGTCGCTCAACTACGTCCACTTCCTCGTCCGCAAGACCGCGCACTTCTCAGAGTACGCCGTGCTGGCTCTGCTCGCGGCGCGCGCCTTCCGCACTTCCCACGGGGAGAGGCTCAGACGACTCTGGTGGCTCGCCGCCTTCGCGCTCGTCGCCTGCGTCGCGCTCACCGACGAGTACCACCAGAGCTTTCTACCTTCGCGCACCGGCACCATCTACGACAGCCTGCTCGACATGACCGGCGGCGCCACCGCGCTCGCGTGCGCGGCCGCGTGGCTCGCGCGCCGGCGGCGCAAGTCGGGCGGCACGTCCCGACTCCGCTGACCTCAAAGCTACTGCCCGCTCGGCGGGGCGTGGTATCCTATGGTGCGTTCCCAGACAAAGTTCGGCACTCCCCTTGTCAGTCCGAGGACGACTCATCTCATGCTTAAGAATTTGAGGCAGCCGCGCCGTGTCGTCATCACGGGGCTCGGGTGCGTGACGCCTCTGGGCGTCGGGCGCGAGGCGTTCTGGGGCGGGCTCGTGCGCGGCGAGAGCGGGGTGCGGCGCATCGAGGGCTTCGACGTGTCCGGCTCGCCCGTGCGCATCGCCGGGCAGATTCAGAACTTCGACTGGGAGGGTGAGCTGAAGGCGAAGGATCGCCGCCACGTCGCGCGCACCGTCCCGTTGGCCCTGGCCGCCGCGCGCGAGGCGTTGGAAGACGCGCGGCTTCAGACTTCCGACTTCTCTCTTGATGAAAGGCGCGCGTTCGGCGTCGTGCTCGGCACGGGCGGCGGCGGACTCGAATTCACCGAGCGGCAGTACGAGCAATACTTCAAGCGCGGCGATTCCGCGGCGGCGAGCGTCTACACCATCCCTTCGTCCACGCACGGAGGTTTGTCGTCGGAACTCTCGATGGCTTTCGGCTTACGCGGCCTCTCGCACATCGTCTCGACGGGCTGCACCTCTTCGACCGATGCCATCGCCTACGCCGCGCAGCACGTCGCGCTCGGCCGTCAGGAGGCGATGCTCGCCGGAGGCTCCGACGCGCCGCTCGCGCCCGGCATCCTCGCGGGCTTCTGCCTGATGAAGGTCTTGACCGAGGACTGGAACGAGGAGGCCGCGCGCGCCTCTCGCCCCTTCTCGCGCGACCGCTCGGGGATGGTTCTGGGCGAGGGCTCGTGGGTCTACGTCCTGGAGGAGTATGAGCGTGCGCGCCGGCGCGGTGCGAAGATCTATGCGGAGATAACCGGGTACGGCTCGACGTGCGACGCCTACCACCGCGTGCGTCTCGAAGACACGGGCGAGGAGCCTGCGCGGGCGATGCGGCTCGCGCTCGCAGACGCGGGGCGCGCGGCCGAGGAGGTTGGCTACGTGAACCTGCACGGCACCTCGACTATCCTGAACGACCGCATCGAGACGCAGGCCCTCAAGCTTGCACTCGGCGACGCAGCGAGGCGCATCCCGATGTCCGGCACGAAGTCGCAGATCGGCCACCCGCAGGGCGCCTCGGGAGCGGCGGGGCTCGCCGCGGCCCTGTGCGCGATGACGTTGGGCGTCATCCCCCCGACCATCAACCTCGACGAGCCGGCGCCCGAGTGCGACCTCGACTACACGCCCAACCGCGCGCGTGAAGGCGAAGTGCGCGTGGCGCTCTGCAACTGCATCGGCTTCGGCTCGAAGAACAGCGCGCTCGTCGTCGAGCGCCCGTCGGAGTGAGGGCGGCGGCCGAGCGAGAGAACAGAGATTATGAAGACAGCGCTCTTCACCTACAACTTCGTCCTGAGGTGAGCGGACGATTCGGCCAGCGCAGCTACGAGCCGGAGCACATCGACACGGGCGACTACACGCCCGAAGAGTACGAGGGGTGCTTGGCCGAGCTGCGCCGCGTCAACCGCTGGCTCGGCGACCTCAGCGCCCTCCGGCGCTCGGTGTTGCCGGAGATCGCGCGCGGCGGCGCGGGCGAGTTCACGCTGCTCGACGTGGGCGCCGGTACGGGCGAGCTGCTGCGAGAGGTCGCGCTCGCAGCCCGCAGCCGCGGCTCGAAGTCGAAGCTGGTCGGGTTGGAGTTGAACGGGCGCGCGGCCGCCGGACTCCTCGAAGAGTCGGGCGAGTTTCCCGAGATCAATTCGGTGCGCGGCGACGCGCTGCGCCTGCCCTTCGCCGACGGCGCGTTCGACTACGTGATGTGCTCGCTCTTCACGCACCACTTCCGCGACGAGGCGTGCGTCCGTGTCTTGAAAGAGATGGCGCGCGTCGCACGCAGAAGGGTCTACTGCATAGACCTGCACCGGCACCCAATCGCCTACTACTTCTACACGACCATCGGCCGGCTCATCCTCCACAACCGCCTCGTCCGCGAGGACGGCGCGCTCTCCATCCTCCGCGGCTTCAAGCCGGCCGAGCTGCGACGACTCGCGGAGAGCGCGGGTCTCAAGCAAGTTAAAGTCGAAAGGCGTTTCCCTTATCGTCTGGTGATGAGCGCGAGCGTATGACGAAGGAGTTCGACGCAATCGTGGTGGGCGGCGGGCCGGCGGGGGCGAGCGCGGCGGTGCATCTGGCCGCGTCGGGCGCGCGCGTGCTGCTCGCGGAGCGCGAGCGCTTCCCGCGCGAGAAGCTGTGCGGCGAGTTCATCTCGCCCGAGTGTCTTGAGCACTTCGCACGTCTTAGGGTGCTCGAAGAGATGGAGCAAGGGGGCGGCGCGCGCGTGTCGGAGACCATCTTCTATGCGCCCTCGGGTCGCGGCGTCTCGGTGCCGAGCGCGTGGTTCGGCGGAGAGGGAGGGGAGGCGCTGGGCCTGAGCCGCGCGGAGATGGACGCCCGTCTGCTCGCGCGCGCGAAAGGGGCCGGCGTGCAGGTCATCGAAGAGGCCGCGCTCGCGTCGCTCGTCGTCGAAGGCACTCGCGTGCGCGGCGTGCGTCTGCATGCGGAGGGCGGCGGGCTACAGGAGTTCCGCGCGCGCGTGACCCTCGACGCGACGGGCCGGCACCGCGCGGTCGTGCGGCGCGCCGAGCGCGAGCTGGGGAGGGAAGCGGACGAGAGGCGTGACGGCCGCGCCCCGCTCGTCGCCTTCAAGGCCCACCTCGAAGGCGCGCGCGGCGCGGAGGGCGCCTGCGAAATCTACTTCTACCCGGGCGGCTACGGCGGCTTAAGCCCGGTCGAGAAGGGCTTGAGTAACCTCTGCTTCATCGCGCGCGCGGGCGACGTGCGCGCCGCGGGCAGCGACGCGGCGCGCGTGCTGCGAGAAGTCTTGATGAAGAATCGACGCGCCGCCGAGTCGCTCAAAGATGCGACCGCGAGGACGCCCTGGCTCGGCGTCTCGCTCGAAGGCTTCGGCCGGCACGAGCCCGCGCCCTTCGAAGGGCTGCTCGCCGTCGGCGACGCCGCGGCCTTCATCGACCCCTTCACGGGGAGCGGTATGTTGATGGCGCTCGAAGGCGGCGAACTGGCGGCGCGCGCGGTCTTGAGTTGGCTCGCGCGCGGCGGCGAGGGCTTTGATGAAATAGCTCGGGACTACCGTCGCGCCTACGCCGAGCGCTTCGACGCGCGGCTGCGACTGTGCGGTCTGCTGCGCCGCGCGGCGCTCGCGCCCGCCGCGCTGGCGGAGGTCTCAGTCGTCGCCCTCAACGCGAGCAACGCGCTGCGGCGGAGGCTCGCGCGCTCGACGCGCGGCCACCCGGCCTGAAGAGAAGAGTCTCTTGCCAAAGGCAGGGCGTTTAAGGTACAAAGTCGTGCGTAAGTGAAGACCGGTTGCTCTCCGTAACGGACAGAGCTTTACGCCACAGACCTCCTTTAACGAAGCGGGCGAAACGCGACTCAAGCTCCCGGCGCGCGCCCGTCTTCTGTTCGTGAGCAGCCCGGCAGTACTCCCGCTGGCGGATTTGTTGGGCGCGTAAACAATGCGCGCCGCCTCCGCCGCCGAACCAAGACCAGTCTTTCTAAGGAGAGAAGAAGTTATGCGTGCTAACCCCCGGCGGTGGCTCCCGACCGCTTACCGTTTTGTGCTCGCGTGCGCCCTCGCGCTCATCTGCGGCGCGGCCTCTGCGCTGGCACAGGCCGATGCGACCTCCGCCGACCTGAGCGGCTACGTGCGCGACCCCGCGGGGGCGGTCGTGGCCGGCGCCACCATCACGGCGCGCAACCCCGCGGTCGGCGTCATGCGCACGGCCACGACGAACGACGAGGGCTTCTACAAGATCGTCCAGCTCCCGCCGGGCGCCTACGAGGTGACGGTCGAGGCCGCCAACTTCAAGAAGGCCGTCGTCCCCACGGTCACCGTCACCGTCGGCCAGCGCGCCGACCTCGACTTCGCACTTGAGATCGGGCAGATCACCGACGTGGTCACCGTCACCGGCGCGCAGACCGAGCTGATCGAGACCTCGAAGACCAACGTCTCGAACACCGTCGATCAGGTGCGCATCGACAACCTGCCCATCAACCAGCGCGACTACATCAACTTCACCCTGACGACCTCGACCGTCACGCGCGACAACGGCCGCCCCATCGGCCCCGCGCCGACCTCGGGCCTCAACTTCGGCGGCCAGCGCGGCCGCTCGAACCTCGTGCAGGTGGACGGCGCCGACAACACAGACAACTCTGTCAACGCCTCGCGCTCGACCGTGTCGCAGGAGGCGGTGCAGGAGTTTCAGGTCGTCACCAACTCTTTCGCGCCCGAGTTCGGCCGCTCGGCCGGCGGCGTCGTCAACGTCGTGACCAAGTCGGGCACCAACGAGGTGCGCGGCAACGTCTTCGGCTTCATCCGCCACAAGTCGATTCAGGCCAAGAACCCCTTCGCCCCGATCATCGACGGCGACCCCGACAAGAAGCCGCCCTTCACGCGCGCGCAGTACGGCGCCACGCTCGGCTTCCCGCTCGACCGCGACAACACCTTCGGCTTCCTCGCCTTCGAGCAGCGCAAGCGGCAGGAGTCGGGCTTCTTCACCTCGAACGTCGTCCAGAACCTGACTTCGAGCATCACCATCGGCGCGCCCTTCCTCCCCTTCTCGCAGACCTTCGACCGCATCACCGCGCAGCAGGCCGGCTACGTCCAGGGCTTGCTCACGCAGGCCGCGCAGCTCATCGGGACGGGCACGCCCGGGAACGTCGCGACGGGGCAGGCCATCGCGGGCGCGGCCGTCCAGTACGCGACGCTCGCCTCCTCGGGCGGGCAGACGGGACTGACCGGCGCGAGCACGCTGCGCAGCCCCGGCGGCGCCATCACCGCGGGCGCCACCATCGGGCAGCGCTTCTTCCTGACCGGCGCCCCCGTCCCCGTCAGCCAGAACGCCTTCCGCCCGCTGCTAAACCTCAACCGCGTCTTCCCCATCTCGGAGGACACGACCTTCACCTCGGCGCGCCTCGACCACCGCATCAACGGCCGCAACGAGCTGACGATGCGCTTCGGCTATAACCCTTCGGACATCACCGGCATCCAGGTCGAGTCGCAGAACCAGGCGCTCGGCCAGAACGACTTCTCGCGCACGGGCATCCAGACGCTGCGCGACGCGAACGCCGTCGTCACGCTCCACTCGACGCTCTCGAACACGATGGTCAACGAGGCGCGCTTCAACTTCGGGCAGCGCCGCGCGACCTTCACCTCGCAGAACGGGCAGGGCACGGCCTACAACATCACGGGCGTCGCCTTCATCGGCCGCGAACTCTTCTCGCCGGTCATCCGCACCGAGAACCGCTACGCCTACACCGACAACGTGAGCATGGTCTGGGGCAACCACACGATGAAGTTCGGCGCCGACGCCAACTTCATCAGCGTCGGGGCACTCTTCGAGCTGAACTTCGCCGGCCTCTACAACTTCGGCGGCCTCTCCGCGACGACGCTCGCGGCCTTCCCCGGCGGCGACTGCCTGACCTCGACGCAGACGGGCTGCGCGCCGGCCTTCGAGCCCGTCCAGCAGTACGGGCTGGGCTTTCCCGGCAACTACGTGCAGGGCTTCGGCAATCCGAACAGCAAGCTGAAGAACCGGCCGTACGCGCTCTTCGCGCAGGACTCCTGGAAGGTGACGCAGAAGCTCACGGTCAACTACGGCCTGCGCTACGACTACGAGCAGACCGACCAGCTCGCCGTGCAGGATTTCGTTGACCCGCTCTCGGGCTTGAACGTTCCGGCCGCGAGCACGCAGGCGTTCTACGACGCCTTCCACGTCCAGCAGGGCTTCCCGCACGACAAGAACAACTTCGCGCCGCGCATCGGCATGGCCTGGGACTTGAAGGGGAACGGCTCGACGGTACTGCGCGCCGCCTTCGGCGTCTTCTACGACCACCCGCTCCTCGCCATCGGCTTCAACTCCGACATCGCCGACAACGTGCAGCAGCAGCAGTTCATAAGCTTGCCCGGCAGCCCGACGCCGACCGCGCTCCTGAACGCCGTGCAGATCTTCCAGGGGACGGTCTGCACCGCCGCGGGCGGCAACCCCTTGTGCCCGCCGGGCGTCTTCACGCCGGGCGCGGCCGCGACCGCGCAGTACCAGTTCGGCCGCCAGCGCTTCAACGACCAGACCTTCCCCGGCTTCGGCCCGTTCCTGCCCTTCTCGCTGCCCGTCTCGACCGAGTTCGAGTTCGCCTACGCCAACCAGGCCAACGCGACCATCGAACACAAGCTGACGGAGAACATGTCGATCTCGGCGAGCTGGCTCTTCACGGGCGCGCACCACCTGCCGCACCCGACCAACCTCAACGCGCCGAACAACCCGCTGCTCATCCAAAACTACGTCCGCTGCTTCGGCACGCAGCCGACGAACACGACGGCCGTGCTGACGCTGACGCCCTCGACCTGCCCGAACATCGTGGCGCAGCCCATCCCGGGCCTGATCGCCGTCACGACGCGCGGCTCGGTCGTCCAGCCCTTCGCGGCCAACCTCTTCCGCCCGTCGGGGCCGAACTACTTCTTCACGCAGGCCATCACGGGCGGCGCGGTCACGCCGGCCGTCTTCAACGCGGCGCTCACCGCCACCGGCGCGCTCGCGCGCCCCGGCTTCGTCACCACCTTCGGCGACGTGAACGCGCAGGTCTCCGACGGCAACTCCGTCTACCACGCCGGCACGTTCGAGGTGCGCCGCCGCATGGCGCACAACTACCAGTTCCTCGCCTCCTACACCTGGTCGCACTCCATCGACGATTCGAGCGACCTCCAGACCCTCCTGCTGCCGCAGGACGTGACGCGGCTCGACCTTGAGCGCGCCGACTCGCTCTTCGATCAGCGCCACCGCTTCGTCTTCAGCGCCGTGGTGGCCGCGCCCGGCTCCTGGCGCAGCGAGGGGGGCTTCCACAGCTTCCTCTCGGGCTTCGTCGTCGCGCCGATCTTCGAGTGGTCTTCGGGCAGACCCTTCAACATCCTTTCGGGGCGCGACACGAACAACGACCTGTCGAGTTCGACCGACCGCCCGTCGGTTGACGCCAACGGCGTGCTCTTCGTGCCTGCCCCGTTCCAGGCCGGCAGCTTAGGGCGCAACGCCGGGCTGACCCACTCCTACCAGTCGCTCGACATGCGCGTGACGCGGAACATCATGCTCGGCGAACGGCTCCGGCTCGAAGTCATCGCCGAGGGCTTCAACCTCTTCAACCGCTTCAACGAGGCCGCCGTCTCGCCGCGGTTCGAGGACGTGAACGCGATCAACCAGCGCGCCGACAACGGCCGCTTCCGCAGCCGCTCCACCGCCGCCTTCGACCCGCGCCAATTCCAGTTCGGCCTCAAGCTGAACTTCTGATAAGGCACAAAGCCGTGAGTTGCCGAGGTGGCAACTCACGGCTTTGTGCCCGACTAAAAGACATTCGCTTGAGCTGAGGGTGGGGGCGCATTGCTTACCAGGGCGATGCGCCCCCTTTCAGTTTTATGAATGTCCCAGCTTGCTGAGCGCGAAGGCGGCGAGGAAGCCGAGCACGGCGATCAGGCCCGCGAAGTCGTGTGCCTCCTCGAAGGCTTCGGGAATCATCGTGTCCACCAGCATGGCCAGGATCGCCCCCGCGGCCACGGCCGTGGTCGCGGCCACCGTGTCCGGCGAGGCCCCGCGGAACAGCGTGTAACCGGCGAGCGCCGCGAGGCCGGAGAGCAGCGCTATCGACGCCCACACGCCGAAGATGTAAAGGGGCGTGCGCCCGGCCTTCTTCATCCCGGCTGCGCTCGACAGGCCCTCGGGGATGTTGGAAAGAAAGATGGCGGCGACGGCGACCGTGCTGACCGCCCCGCCCGCGAGCATGCTCAGCCCGATGGCGATGGATTCGGGGACGCCGTCGAGCAGCGCGCCCACCGCGATTGCCAGGCCGCTACCTTCGTCCTCGTGCTCGGAGGGCTGCCGGCCGCCGGAGCGTTTGCGGTGCTTCGCGCCGCGCCGCGAGAGCACCCAGTTCGCCGCCGTGTAGACGGCGGCGCCGCCCAGAAAGCCGAGCGCCGTGGAGTCGAAGCCGCCCCGCCGGAAAGCCTCGTCCATCAGCTCGAAGGAGAGGGCCGAGATCAGCACACCGCTGCCGAAGGCCATGACGGCGGCGATCAGCCTTTGCGGGACGCGCGCGAAGTACCCGACCGCCGCGCCGATGAGCAGAGCCGCCCCCGCCACGAACCCCCAGAAGCCCGCTTGAAGCCACATAGGAACCAACATACTCACAGCCCCCCGAACGTACCGGCGCGCAGGCGCGTCCAACTCAGCAACCCCTTCAGAATACCGCGGCAGGCTCTTGCAGCGCGAGATGACGCCGCGGCATAAAGCCCCCTCGATGAAAGTGCGGCCGGGCCGATGCTTTCGGCGCGAAGGATGATTCATCAATAATTCGACAGACGCCCGGCAGAAAGCCGTGAGGCGTGGCGGGTATAAGTGCGGCCGTACGTGATCAACTTCGGGGCGGGGTGGGACTTCAGTCGGAGGAGGGCTGGATGGGCGAAGAGAAGACTGCGGCGGAGGTGATGCTCGACCTGCTGGTTGATCGCTGGGGCGTGCGCCACGTCTTCGGGCTCGCGGGCGACGGCGTCAACGGCATCATGGAGGCGCTGCGCAAGCGGCAAGCGGACGTGCAGTTCGTCGGCGTGCGCCACGAGGAGGCCGCGGCCCTGGCGGCGGTCGGGTACAGTAAGTTCAGCGGCCGCCTCGGCGTCTGCCTGGCCACCTCCGGGCCGGGCGCGGTGCACCTGTTGAACGGCCTCTACGACGCCAAGTTCGACCAGGTGCCGGTGCTCGCGATCACGGGGATGCAGTACCACGACCTCGTCGGCACCTTCTACCAGCAGGACGTAGACACGGACCGCCTGATGCAGGACGTTTCGGTCTACACCGAGCGCGTGATGGGGCCGGCGCACGTCGAGAACGTGACGAACACCGCCGTCCGCATGGCCCTCGGCCGCGGCGGAGTCGCGCACCTCGCCTTCCCGACCGACCTGCAAGAGCAGCCCGCCTCGGAGGCGAAGTACAGCCAGATGAACGTGCCCGGGCACACCTCCGAGGACTGGCGCGTGCCGCGCGTCGTGCCGAACGCGGGCGACCTGAAGCGCGCGGCCGAGGTGCTCAACGAGGGACGGAGGGTCGCCATCGTCGTCGGCGCGGGCGCGCTCGGCGCGCGGGCAGAGGTCGAACAGCTCGCCGAAACGCTCGGCGCCCCGGTCGCCAAAGCCTACCTCGGCAAAGGCGTGCTGACCGACGACAGCCCGTACACGACGGGCGGCATGGGCGTCTTCGGCACGTCCGCGACCGAGGAGGTCTTCAAGGCTTGCGACACGCTGCTGATGGTCGGCAGCTCCTTCCCGTATGTCTCTTACCTGCCGAAGCCCGAGGGCGTGCGCGGCGTCCAGATAGACGTGCGGCCCGAGCGCGTGGGCCTGCGCTTCCCGGTCGAGGTCGGGCTCGTCGGCGACGCGCGCGAGACCTTGCGCGCGCTGCTGCCTCTGTTGAAGAGGAAGACAGACCGCTCGTTCCTCGAAACGGCCCAGACCTCGATGAGCGAATGGAGAGAGTTGCTCGCGGCTCGCGCCGCGAGCGCAGACGTGCCGATGAGCGGACAGGTCTTCGCGGCCCGCCTCTCCGAGCAGTTGAACGACGACGCCATCATCTGCGGCGACTCGGGCCAGAACACGTTCTGGCTCTCGCGACAGGTCAACATCAAAGGCGCTCAACAAATCTCCGGCAGCGGGACGCTCGCCACGATGGCCTCGGCGCTGCCTTACGCCATCGGCGCGCAGGTCGCCTTCCCCGACCGGCAGGTCGTCGCCTTCTGCGGCGACGGCGGGATGGCGATGCTGATGGCGGAGCTTTCGACCTGCGTCAAGTACAGGCTGCCCGTCAAGGTCTTCGTCGCCAAGAACAACCTGCTCGGCATGATCCGCTGGGAGCAGATGATGTACCTCGGCCACCCGGAGTACGGGGTGGAACTCGGCGACATCGACTTCGCCAAAGTGGCCGAGGCGTGCGGCGCGAAAGGCTTTCACGTCGAGCGCCCCGGGGAGGTCGCGGGCGTGGTCACAGAGGCTCTAAGCGCGGACGGCCCCGCGCTGGTCGAGGCCGTCGTTGACCCCTTCGAGCCACTGATGCCGGGGAAGATGAAGCCCGAGCAGGCCGAGCACTACGCCGAGGCTTTGAAGAAGGGGCAACCGAACGCGGAGCGCATCGCGCTCACGCTCTTCCGCGACGCGGTTGAAGAGTTCCCGCAGAACAGAGAGACGTTAGAGAAGGCTTTCAAAGAGAAGGCGCCCGAACTGCCGCGCGAGGGCGGGTCGGGCGGAACGGGCGACCCGGAAGAGGCGTTCGAGGCGCAGCGCGAAGGCTCGCCCGAGCGCCCCTGAGAAGCTCGAACGTCACGCACCAGGCGGCGAGTGTAATCCTCCCTTCATCTTCTCTCCCATATAATGGGCCGCGCCGGGAGGGCAAGATGTATAGAAGTGTTTCGACGGTCGAAAGAAAGTTCAGACTGGCGGCGCTCTGCGTCTTGATCGCCGCGGCATCTATCGACGCGGCCGCGCAGAGTCCCCAGTCATCAGACCCGCACGAAGACAAGCCCGCGCCCCGCGCCACGCCCTCCCCGACACCGAGTCGGGAGCGCCAACTCTTCGCCGACATATTGCGTGACCAGCGCGCCATCTGGACTTCGCCGTTTCATCTCGGGCGCGGCGACGCGAAGTGGCTGGCCCCGCTCGGCCTCTCCGTGCTGGCGCTCGCCGCCACAGACCAGCACACCGGACAACTGAGCAACAACCCCCGGCGCATCTCCGTCAGCAAAGGCGTCAGCCAGGCGGGGAGCATCTATTCGACCGCGGGTCTCGCCGCCGGTTTCTACCTCGTGGGCCGCGCGACGGGGAACGCTCGCGCACGCGAGACGGGGCTGCTCGGCGGCGAGGCGCTGATAGATAGCGGGCTGGTCTTCTCCGCGCTCAAGTACGCCTCGCAGCGCCCGCGCCCGACCATCGATGACGCGCACGCGGAGTTCTTCGACGGCGGCCACTCGTTCCCCTCGGGGCACGCGGCGAGCGCCTGGGCGCTCGCCACCGTCGTCGCCTACGAGTACCAGGACAGGCGCGCGGTTCAGGTCGCCGCCTACGGCCTGGCCGCGGCCGTGAGCGTGTCGCGCTACACGGGGCGCAAGCACTTCCTCTCGGACGTGCTCGTCGGGAGCGCCATCGGCTACGGCATCGGCCGCTACGTCTACAAGACGCACCACGACCCTGCGCTCGACGCCTCAAGCGCGGGCGTGAGCCGGGAGGAGGAAGCGGAAGTGAGACGAGAACCGGCGCGTTCTAAGTTCGTGCCCTTCGTCGCGCCGAGCTTCAGCCGCGCGCGACGCGAGTACGGGCTGGCCCTCGCCTGGAGTTTCTAGCCCAACGCGCCGCGTTGAATTAAGATTCTCGCGGCCATGAGGATACTTCTCGTAGAGGACGACCCGCGCATCACACGCTTCGTCGCGCAGGCGTTGCGCGAGCAGGCGTACGCGGTGGACGCGGCGGCCGACGGCGACGACGCGCTCTACAAGGCTTCGGTCAACGACTACGACGCCGTCATCCTCGACGTGTTGATCCCGGGGCGCGACGGCTTCGAGGTCTGCCGCGAGCTGCGCGCGCAGGGGTCGGTCGTGCCCGTCATCATGCTGACCGCGCGCGACGCCGTGCCCGACCGCGTGGCCGGGCTCGACTCCGGCGCCGACGACTACCTGACCAAACCCTTCGAGGTGGCGGAGCTGCTCGCGCGCCTGCGCGCCCTGCTGCGCCGCGGACGCGCGGTGCGCCCCGCGCTCGTCAACGTCGCCGACCTGCGCATAGACACACGCGCCCACGCCGTCGAGCGCGCCGGCCGGCAGATAGAGTTGACGGCCAAGGAGTATGCGCTGCTCGAATATCTCGCGCGCGAGCGCGGTCGCGTGCTGACGCGCGCCGAGATCGCCGAGCACGTCTGGGACGAGAACTTCGACCCGCTCTCCAACCTCATCGACGTGAACATCAACCGCCTGCGCCGCAAGGTTGACGACGGCTTCGCCGTGCCGCTCATTCACACGCGACGCGGCGAAGGGTACATGCTCGCGGCGCCGGAAGACCTGCGCGCGTGTGAGGCGGCCGAAGGCGCGAACGATGCGGAGGGCGGCCGTGCTTGATTCGATGCGCTCGCGCCTGAACCTCTGGTATACGGGCGTCCTCGCGCTCGTGCTGGTCGTCTTCGCGGCCGCCGCCTACGCCTACCTCGCGCGCGCCGCGAGCGAGCGCACAGACCAACTGCTCGCCGACGACGCACGCTCCCTCGCCCTGAACCTCACGGCCGAGTATGAAGAAGACCAGACGGGCGACAGTGCCGCGCAGGAGGTCGCGCGCGACTTTCAATTCGCGGACAGGCAGGCCTTCGTCTTCGACGAGCACGGCCGCCTCGCCGCCTCGTCGGACACTCCCACAAGTCCGTCGGGGAGACAGATGTGGCTCGACGCGGCGACGCTCTCTCAAAGCTTCGGCGGGCTCGTCGAGGCGGCCCGAAAGTCGGAGCACGCTTACACGACCATCGCCCTCGGCGAAGACGGCGTCCGCGCCTGTGCGGCGCCCGCTTCGATTCGCGGGCGTTCGTTCGTCGTCGCCGTCGCACAGTCTCTGCGCGGGCAGGAGGAGGAGCTCGAACGTGTGCGCCGCGCCTTCTATGTCGCAGTCCCCATCGCGCTTTTCCTCGCGAGCCTCGGCGGTTACTTCCTCGCGCGCAAGGGCCTCGCGCCCGTCGTCGAGATGGGCGAACGTGCCGCGCACATCTCGGCGGAGAACCTCGGCGAGCGCCTGCCCGTCGGCAACGAGCGCAGCGAGCTGGGCCGTCTCGCGCGCACCTTCAACGAGCTGCTCGCGCGACTCGACGCCGCCTTCGAACAGCGACGCCGCTTCATGGCCGACGCCTCGCACGAGCTGCGCACGCCCGTCGCCATCGTCTGCGGCGAGTCGGAGGTCGCGCTCTCGCAGGCGGCGCGCAGTCCCGAGGAGTATCGCGAGTCTCTCGCGATATTGCACGAAGAGGGCCGCCGGCTGACGCGCATCGTCGAAGACCTCTTCACGCTCGCCCGCGCCGACTCGGGGCAGTACGGCCTCGCCCTCGCTACCTTCTATCTCGACGAGACGACGGCCGAGTGCGTCCGCGCTGTCCGCTCGCTCGCCGCGCAGCACGGCGTGGGCCTTCGGCACGAACAGGCCGGCGGCGAGATGCCGATGCGCGGCGACGAGACGCTGGTGCGGCGCATGATCGTGAACCTGCTCGACAACGCGATCAAGTACACCCCTGCGGGCGGCGAGGTGCGTGTCGAACTCGCGCGCGACGGCTCAGGCTACGCGGTCAGGATTGCCGACACGGGGGGCGGCATCGCCGAGGAGGCGCGGCCGCACATCTTCGAGCGCTTCTACCGCGCGGACAGGGCGCGCTCACGCAGCAGCGGCGGCGGCGCGGGGCTCGGGCTCTCGATTGCCTCCTGGATCGCCGAGGCTCACGGTGGGCGCGTCACGCTCGAACAGACGGGCGAACGCGGCAGCACCTTCCTCATCAACCTGCCCGCGCCGGCCTCTGCCCCGGGCGCTTAATCATCCTGTCATCTTTAAAAAGTTAGAATCGCCTGAAAGATAAAAGTGAGGTTTGAAGGCGTGGGGAGCGTGGGGCCGCGCGCGCGGCCGCTTCAAATGATCTCGGTGATCGCGACGTGCATGGCGTTGACGTGCGCGGCGCATGGCCGTCAGGCTGCCCCGTCGCCCACGCAGACGCCGCAGACGCCCCCGCCGACGGCGCCGAACGTCACGGCCGCGCCGCCGGGTTCGACGCCCGCGGGCGCGCAGGCCGGACAGGCCCCCTCGCAGTCGCCGGGCCAACTCGGTCTTGACGAAGTCCTCCGGCTCGCCAACGCGCAGGTCTCAGGCTTGCGGCAGGCGCAGTTGAACGAGAGCGTCGCGGAGGAGGACGTGCGACAGGCGCGCGCGGCCTTCCTGCCGAAGGTGACCGCGCCCCTCGATTACATCTACACCTCGCCGTCGTTGGGCCTGCCGCGGGGCGAGCCGCGGGTGCAGAGTTACATCGCCAACAACGCCATCGGCGAGTATCAGGCGCTCGTCAACGTCGCCGGCGACATAGACCTCTCGGGCCGCCTGCGCGCCACGCTCGCGCGCAACCGCGCGCTGCTAGAAGCGGCGCGCGCCGGCACGGAGGTGGCGCGCCGCACGCTCCGACAGGCGAGTACGGAAGCCTACTACGATCTCGCGCTCGCCGCGGCCGAGCGGCGCGCCGCCGAACAGAACCTCGCGGCCGCGCGGGAGTTCGAGCAGATCACTTCCCTGTTGCTCTCGGGCGGCGAGGTCGCGTCCGTTGACCTCACGCGCGCACAGTTGCAGACCAAACAGCGCGAGGGGGAACTCGAACAGGCGCGTGCGGCCGAGGAGGTTGCGGCCGCGGCCCTGCGCGTCTTCGTCGGCTACGAACAGGCGCGCGCCATCTCGGCCGCAGACCTCTCGACGCTCGTCCCCGCGCCGGGCGAGGTCGAGCGCTTCACCGCCGAGACCGTCAAGCGCCGGCCCGAGTTCGCGCAGTTCGAGGCGCAGGAGCGCGCCGCCGTGCAGGACATCCTCGCCGCGCGCGCAGACCGACGGCCGCAGCTCTCCTACACGCTCAACGGCGGCTTCGACACAGACTCTCTGAAGCCGCCGCGGCTGAGGGAGCATGTCGGCACCTCGGCCGCGTTGAACCTCTCCATCCCCATCTTCGACTGGGGCGCGGCGAAGAGTCGCGAGCGGCAGGCGCAGGTGCGCTTACAACTCGCGCAGAACGAGCGCGCTCAGGCCGAGCGCGGCTTCGCGCAGGAGTTCGGCGCCGCGCGCACGCAGGCCCTCTCGGCCTCGACGCGCATCAGGCTCGCCGCCGAAGGCATCAAACTCGCGGAGACCAACCTCGACACTTCGGTCGCGCGCTACCGCGCGGGCGAGGCGCAGATAGTGGAAGTGACCGACGCGCAGACCACGCTGGCCGCGCAGCGCCTTGCATTCTTCCAGGCGCTGTTCGACTACCGGCTGGCCCTCGCGCGCCTGCGTTGGGCGGCAGGACAATGAGCAACGGGCCAGACAGACCAGACTCGCGCACGCCCGACGAGCACGCGGCGGACGAGTTGAACGCGGCCGACCCCGCGTCCCGCTTCGAGGCCGGGCGCAGACGCCGTGCGACTCTCATCGCCGTGGCGACGGCCGCGATCATCGCCATCGTGGCCGTCGTGCTCGTCATGCGTTCGCGCAAGAGTGGCGGAGCTGAGGAAGAGAAGGAGACCGCGGTCGTCAGCGTGAAGGTCGCGAAGGCCGAGCGCGCGCCTATCGCCTCGCAGGTCTCGGCGCTCGGCACCATCTTCCCGCGCGACACGGCGCAGGTCTCGCCGAAGATCAGCGCGCAGATCAAACAGATGCCGCTCTGGAAGAACCGCGTGGTGCGCGCGGGCGAAGTCCTCGCGGTGCTCGAAGCGAACGACCTCCGCGCGCAGCGGGGCGAGGCCGCGGCCGCCCTCAACGAGGCGCGCGCCAGCGCCCGCGGCGTCGAGACCGGCACCATCCCGCAGAACACCGCGCAGGACGAGAAGGCTTTGCGCGACGCGCGCGCCGCCGTCGATAACGCGCGCCGCACCTACGAGCGGCGCCTCGCGCTCTACAACGCCGGCGGCATCTCGAAGAAAGACCTCGAAGCCTCGCAGCTCGATTTGACGAGGGCCGAGAACGAGCTGCGGCTCGCGAAGGCGAACGTCAGCCTGCGCGCGCGGTCTCTGAACCCGAACGACCGGGCGCAGGCCGCGGCGCGCGTCGGTCAGGCCGAACAGCACGTCGGCGCGCTCGACGCGCAGCTGGGTTACGCGACGGTGCGCGCGCCCATCTCGGGGGTCGTCATCGACCAGGCGCTTTACGAAGGGAGCTTCGTCGCCTCGGGGACGACGCTCGTCACCATCGCGGACACGACGGAGGTCATCGTCAAAGCGCCCTTCGCGGACACGGTGGCCGCGCAGTTGAAGACGGGCGACGTGGCGACCGTCCAACCGACGGACTTGCCGGGCGAGCAGTTGAACGGGCAGGTCACGCTCATCAGCCGCTCGGTTGACCCCGCGAGCCGCACGGTCGAGGTCTGGGTCACTCTGGGTAACGGCGCGGGCCGCCTGCGCGCGAACGGTGCGGCGCAGGTCACGGTCGCCGCGAACGCGAAGTCGGAGTCGGTCGTCGTCCCCACGTCCGCCGTCACGCTCGAAGCCTCCAACGCGGACGAGGGCACCGTGATGGTCGTGGACGACGCGAGCGTCGCGCACGAGACGAAGGTCAAAGTCGGCATCCGCTCCGGCGACAAGACCGAGATACTTGCGGGACTGCAAGGCGGCGAGACGGTCGTCGTCGAAGGCAACTTCTCGCTGCCCGACGGCACGAAGGTCGAAGCGAGCGAGGGCGACGAAGAAGAGAAGGGGGATGAGGGCGACGAGAAAAAGTCTGACGAAGAGAAGGGCGCGGACAAAGAGAAGAGTAACGATGACGCAGAGAAGGGTGGCGCGAAGAAGGATGAAGAGAAGTGAGGCTCGCGCGACTCATCTCGGAGCAGAAGCGCGCGGTGCTCGTCCTCGTCGCGCTGCTGTGTGCGGCGGGGCTCTACGCGGCCTGGCGTCTGCCGAGCGCCATCTTCCCGCAGACGGACTTCCCGCGCATCGTCATCACCGTCGATAACGGAGTGGTGCCCGCGCAGCAGACGCTCGTCTCCGTCACGCGCCCCGTCGAGGAGGCGATGAACGGCATCCCCGGCATCACGCGCATCCGCTCCGTCACCGCCCGCGGCTCCTGCGAGGTCAACCTCTTCTTCGACTGGAGCGTTGACATCAAGCAGTCGCTCCAACTCGTGCAGGCGCGCCTCTCGCAACTCACGGCACAACTTCCGCCCCCCGCCGAGATTCGCCGCGTTGACCGTCTGACCTTCGCGGTCTTCCCCGTCGCCGGCTACAGCCTCACCTCCGAGACGCGCGACCCGGCTTCTCTGCGCGACATCGCGAACCTGGTCGTGCGCCCACGGCTCGCGCGCCTCCCGGGCGTCGCCGCCGTCAACGTCGCGGGCGGGCAGGTGCGCGAGTACCAGGCGGTGATCGACCCGCAGAGGCTCGCCGCGCGCGGCGTCTCGATCCAGCAGGTCGTGGACGCGGTCAAGAACTCGAACATCATCGCGAGCCCGGGGCTCATCGAAGAGAACCACCAGCTCGAACTCGCGCTCGTGAGCGGGCAGGCTTTGACGTTCGACGAGCTGAACTCAATCGTCGTCGCAAACATCAATAACTCTCCGGTGAAGCTCGAAGACGTGGCGACGGTCGGGCAGGGGGTGGAACCGCAGTACACCATCGTCACCGCCGACGGGCGACCCGCGGTTCTGCTTAACGTTGACCGCCAGCCGGACGCAAACACCGTCACGGTCGTTGACGAGTTGACGGCGGAGTTGAAGGCCGTCCGGCCTCTGCTCCCGAAGGACGTACAGGTCTCGACCTTCTACGACCAGTCGCTGCTCGTGCGCGAGTCGATGAAGTCCGTGCGCGACGCCATCCTCCTCGGGCTTCTGCTCTCGGTCATCATCCTCTACGCGTTCCTGCGCAACTGGGGGACGACCTTCGTCGCCATCCTCGTCATTCCCGTGACGGTGCTCGTCACCTTCCTCGCCATGTGGCTCGTCGGGCTCTCCTTCGATTTGATGACGCTGGGCGGCGTGGCGGCGGCCATCGGGCTCGTCATCGACGACGCCATCGTCGTCGTCGAGAACATCTACACGCACCTCGCGCGCGGGCAGAGCAGGCGCGCGGCCGTCGAGGCGGCCGTCTCGGAGATCACCATCCCCATCATCGGCTCGACCGTGACGCCCGTCGTGGTCTTCCTGCCGCTGACGCTCCTGACCGGAGTCACGGGCGTCTTCTTCCGCTCGCTCGCGCTGACGATGGCGGTCGCGCTGCTTACCTCGCTCGTCCTCGCACTCTTCTTTACGCCCGTGCTCGCGGAGCGATTCGTGAAAGCGAGGAGGATGGATGACGCGCCGCGGGATGAAGAGGAGGAGGAGCAGGGCGGCCCGTTCCTGCGCGCGGTCATCCGCCGCTACGAGTGGGTGCTGGGCCACGCGCTCGACAACCGTTGGGCGGTGCTGCTGGTCATGGCGTGCGTGCTGGCCGGCTCTTACCTGCTCTACCGGGGCTTAGGCTCCGAGTTCCTGCCGGCGTTCGACGAGGGCGCGTTCGTCCTCGACTACATCGCGCCCGCGGGCTCGTCGCTCGAAGAGACCGACCGCGTGCTCCGCCACGTCGAGCAGATGTTGAAGGAGACGCCCGAGGTCGAGAGCTACTCGCGGCGGACGGGGCTGCAACTCGGCCTCTCCATCACGGAGCCGAACACCGGCGACTTCCTCGTCAAGCTCAAGTCCGACCGCGCACGCTCGACCGAGGAGGTGGAGAGCGACCTACGCGACCGCGTAGAGAAGTCGGAGCCCGCGCTCGAAGTCGAGTTCGTCGGCATCCTCTCCGACCTCATCGGCGACCTGGTCAGCTCGCCCGAGCCGGTCGAGATAAAGATCTTCAGTGAAGAGACGAAGGCGCTCGACGCGAAGGCCGAAGAGGTCGAGGCTTCGATTCAGAAGGTGCAGGGCGTCGTGGACACGAACCCCGGCGTCGTCGTGAGCGGCCCCGCCGTCACCTTCCGCGTTGACCCGCAGCGCGCCGCACAGTTCGGCGTGACGCCCGCCGACGTTGCCAATGCCGTGACGACGGCCATGTCGGGCGACAGCTCATCGTCGATACTTCAACAGGGCCGCCTCATCAACGTCCGCGTCATCTACCCGGCGGAGTTGCGCACCTCGCTCGACGCCCTGCGCTCCCTTCAAGTGCGCTCCGCGACAGGCGCGCTCTTTCGACTCGACCAGGTGGCAGAGGTCGTATACGACAAGGGGCAGACCGAGGTCAACCGAGAGTCTCTGAGGCAGTACGTGCCGGTCACGGCGCGGCTCGAAGGGAAAGACCTTGGCACGGCCGTCTCGGAGATTCAGAAGCAACTGGCGAAGGACGTGAAGTTCCCGCCCGGCATGACGGTCGAGTACGGCGGGCTCTACCAGGAGCAGCAGGCCTCTTTCCGCGAGCTGGCCCTCTCGCTCGTCCTCGCGGTCGTGCTCGTCTTCATCACGCTCCTCATCGAGTTCCGCTCCTTCGCGCACCCGGTGGCCATCGTCACGGGCGCGGTGCTCGCCCTCGGCGGCGTGCTGCTCGGGCTCTTCCTGACCGGCGAGACGCTGAACGTCGTCAGCCTGATGGGCATGATCATGGTCGTCGGCATCGTTGCCAAGAACGGCATCCTGATGCTCGACGCCGTCGAGGAGCATCTGGCGGCGGGCGACAGCCTGCGCGAGGCGCTCCTGCGTTCGGGGCGCAGGCGCTTCCGCCCCGTGCTGATGACTTCGCTCGCGGCCATCCTCGGCATGCTGCCGCTCGCGCTCGCCCTCGGCGCGGGCGCAGAGCTTCTACAGCCGCTCGCCATCGCCGTCATCGGCGGCCTGGCCGTCGCGCTCCTGCTCTCGCTCGTCGTGACGCCGACCGTCTACGTCATGCTCCGGCGTGAACCCACAGGGTAGCTTCAACTTTTCGACAGGAGGCCAAACATCATGTCATTCAACCGGCGCGGCACGTTCCTTTGCCTGCTCGCCCTGGTCTTAAACGCGTTGGTGACCAACGCGCAGACGAAGACGCAGTCCGGCTACCACGTCATCAATCAGTACAAGCTCGGTGGCGAGGGCGGCTGGGACTACCTGACAGTTGATGTGAAGGCACGACGCCTTTACGTCTCGCATGCGACTCACGTGGTGGTGGTTGACGCGGACACCGGCGCGGTCGTCGGCGACATCCCCGACACGCCCGGCGTCCACGGGATTGCCGTCGTGGAGGAGGTAGGCAAGGGCTACGTGAGCAACGGGCGCGCCTCGACCGTCACGGTCTTCGACTTGAAGACCCTGAAGACGCTCAAGCAGATTCCGGTCGGCAAGAACCCGGACGCGATTATTTACGACGACGCCTCTCGACGCGTCTTCACGATGAACGGCGCGAGCAACGACACGACGGCCATTGACGTGAAGACCGACGCGGTCGCGGGCACGCTCGCGCTCGGCGGCCGCCCCGAGTTCGCCGTCACGGACGGGCAGGGCCACGTCTTCGTCAACCTCGAAGACAAGAGTGCCATCGCCGAGTTCGACTCGCGCCGCCTCGCGGTCGAGGCCGACTGGCCCATCGCGCCCGCCGAGGAACCTTCGGGTCTGGCCTTCGACCGCAAACATCGCCGGCTCTTCTCCGTCGGCTCGAACAAGATGATGGCGGTGGTGAACGCGGACACGGGGAAGGTCGTGACGACCGTGCCCATCGGGGGCGGGGTGGACGCCGCCGCCTTCGACCCCGAGACGGGATTCGTCTTCAGCTCGAACGGGGACGGCACGCTCACCGTCGTCCACGAGGACTCGCCCGACAGGTACACGGTCGTCGAGAACGTCACGACGCGAAGGGGGGCGCGCACGATGACGCTCGACCCGAAGACGCATCGCGTCTACCTCGTCACGGCCGAGTTCGGCCCGCCGCCCGCACCGACACCGGAACGCCCAAGGCCGCGTCCGAGCATCGTGCCGGGGTCGTTCACGCTTCTGGTTCTAGGCCGTTGAGTCGTCTTCCATTCCGGAAATTTCAAATCGCGTCGGACGGCACAGGGTCCTGGCTTCAGTTAACGTTCGACCAGGGGCAGGAGACATCCCCGTCCTGGTCGAACACAATCGTCCGTTAGTCGAAAACAGGAATCGGATCAAGCTCGCGCAAACATAGAGGCTGAGCTCGCCGCAGAGGCTTCGCTGGACGCGGCCGCGCGCGCCTCCTTCTCGCACAGGGGCGCGCCGCGGAGGCCGAGCGCCTGGCGCGCGGCGCGGCCGAAGTCTTCGAGCGCGCGGGCGAGCAGGCGCTGCTCGCCGAAGCTCTGACCACGCGTGCGCGTGCGCTCGCGCGGCTGGCGTGGGCCTTCAACACGGAGACACGGAGACACAGCCTGAAGACTTATCTCTTCAAGCTGTGTCTCCGTGTCTCCGTGTTCAATCTCTGCGCGTGCGTCAGAACTCTCTGACGCATTCCGCCGAGTGCTTAAACGCTACTGGGCGTTAATGGGAGTGAGCGCGGCGAAGTTCTCGCCGCCCGTGTTGCCGCCGATCTCGTTGTTCTTGTAGGTAGCGATGGTGCCGCCGGCGAAGTTGAGCGCAGTCCCGTTGGCCGTGAGGCGGCTGCGGCCCAGCCGGACGGTCTGCCCGGCGTTCGCCTGGACGGCGTTGGAGTTGAAGTCGAGCTGCGTGTTCACCACGTCGATAATCGCCCCGCCGCCGACGGCCGAGTCGGCCAGCACGGCCGCGCTCGAACCGCTGGCGTTGACGAGCGTGATGACGGAGTTGCTCAACCGGACGATCCCGCGGTTGTTGACGCGCAGCCCGTGGCCGCACCGCGAGACGTTGATGTTGTCGAGGCTGACGGCGTGTTGCAGCGTGTTCGAGCCGCCGATGAGGACGCCGGAGCCGTCGCACTCGGAGACGACGAGGTTGCGGGCTTCCAGCCGGCCGACCGTGGCTCCCGTGTAGGCCAGCTCGACGCCGTCGCCGGTGAAGTTGAAGATGTGGACGTTCTCGACGTGCAGGGTCGAGCCCGAGATGGCGCGGATGCCGTCCAGCCCGAGGGTTGTACCGGCCCCGTCTATCGAGAGATTGCGGAGGCGGACGACGCCCGACGCGCCGGGGTTGACGATGACGCCGGTCACGCCGTTGCTGGCGAGGATCGAGGCCCAGCCCGAGCCGGTGCCGCCGTCGATGGTGATCGACTTGTTGGCGGTGACGCTGCCGTAGCCGCCCGGGTCGAGGGCATCGATCTCGCCGCCGGTGGCCGTCTTCAGCATGGCGCCGGCAAAAGTCTTGCAGGGCGCCGTGCGGCTGCAAGGGTTGTCGTCGGCGCCGACGCCCGAGACCCACGTGCGTGTGGCCTGGGCCTGTGCGACCGAAGCGAAGACTGCGAGGAGGAGGGCACACGTCAAAGCTTTGCAACTGGCGGAAAAGATTCTCATGGTAGTCTCCTTAAATAAGGTTGTTTCGACGGCGGTCGGGGGACGCCTGCAAAAACGTCATGTGGCGGTTGGCGAGTGTGTCAGGGACGGACGGAGATGTCGCCCGAGCCGTCGGCCGCGACGACGAACTCGAAGGACGCGAGCGGGAAAGTCCGGACGCCTATCGAGTCGTCGCCGGGCATGATCACGCCCGGGTCGTCGCGCAGCTCGGCGTCCGTCGCGCGCCATCTTAACCCCACACCGGGGTCGTTTTCGAGTTCCGCATCCGAGGCCGTCCAAGTCCTCCGCGCGTTCGCGTAGACGCCCCACGTCACGTGGTCGGGCACGCGCGTGTTGTCGCCGTTGTCCTCGACGGTGAGCAGCACGCGCTGCCCGATGAGCCCGCGGATGCTTGAGTCGCTTACCGTCCCGCTGATGACCGCCTGCGTGCCGGAGACGACCATGTCGTCGAACTCCGCGCTGAAGTAGAAGCCGGGATACCTCTCTTCGGGGTCGCCGGTGCCGTCCACGTCCTGGTCGGTGATCGTCGTGTCGTCGCTGAAGAACATACGGCCGGAGGCGCCTCCGCCCGTCTGCGCGCTCGCGTCGAACTCGACGTACTTCGTATGCCCGTCCGCGAGCGTGAGCTGGTAACTGCCGCCGGCCGTCTGCGCTGACGCCGCGACGCAGGCGGCGAAGAGAAGCGCGACGGCCGAGATAAATCTTCTAGTCTTCATCCGAAGAACTCCTTCATCCTCAAACCGAGTCTCCGCGCGGGCGGGCTTCCCTCTGAAGTCCCGCCGTCCACACGCTGCACTCTACGCGCGTGGCCGGAATCGGTCATGAGGGTTTGGTGAGGGTTTGGTAAGGATTAAGTAAGGAAGAGAGTGAGCGGCAAGCGGATGGTGGTGGTTGAGAGAAACGGGGCGGGTAGGTTGGGCGCGCTGACGCGGCGAATGCCATCGGCCTGTGGCCTATCATTCGAGCTGGCGGGTGCGTGCCATCTCTTCGCGGCGGTACGTGTCGGAGGCTGGGAGCTGTTCGCGCATCTCCTGAAGGAGTTCGGCGGCGCGGCGGCGCGCGGCCCCGGAAGCTTCCGCCGCGCCGCCCTCGGCTTCGAGCGCGAGGGCGAGGGCGCGGTAGCCGCGCCAGCGCTCGCCCGAGCCGGTCTCGTCGAGCAGGCGCACGGCCACCTCGGCCGAGGTGACGGCGCGGCGCGCGTCATGTACCCCGCGCTCGGCGTGCGACTGCTCGACGAGCGCGATGCCGAGCCCGTCGCGGCAGTTCAGCTCCGCCGCGATCTTCGCCGCCTCGGTGGCTTTTGAGAGTGCCGGTCTGAAATCCTCGCGCGCGACCGAGAGCCGAGCCTGATCGACGAGGATGCGGAACTCGTCGTCGCGGTCGCCGATGTGACGGATCATCTCAAGCGCGCGCGCGAGCATCGCGTCGGCCTCGCTCAAGCGACCGGCCTCGCAGTGCGCGCGGCCCAGGAGCCACAAGGTCTCCGCCTCGCAGTGCGCGTCGCCGTTCGTCTTCAGGCTTTCGAGCGTGCGGCGCAGGTAGCCGATGCCCTCTTCGAACAGCCCTTGCGCGATGCGCGCCTGCCCCAGACCCATGTAGGTCTTGGCCTCGCCGAAGAGGTTGCCGATGGCCTGAAAATCCTTCTGCGCGCTGAGGGCGAGCGCGACGGCCGACTCGTACTGGCCGCGGCTCAGGTCGGCCCAGTGGAGGCGGCGCAAGACCTGCGCGCGCAGCCGCACGTTGCCGCAGCGCGCGTGGTAGTCGAGGCACTTCCGCATCAGCTCGACCCCCTCGTCGTAGCGCCCTTGCAGCGCGCGCGTCCAGCCCAGGACGCCGGCCGCGTCGGACGCGGTCTCCGCGTCCACGCCCGCCTCGTCGAGCACGGCCTGGATGAGTTCGCCCGCGTGCTCGTAGTCGCCCATGCTCGCGCGGATGCGCCCAAGGTGGACGACGGCGAGGCGGGCGCGCGCGTTGTCGCGGAGGCGGCGGTAGATTTCGAGCGAGCGCTCGACGGCCGCCTGCGCTTCGCGGTACTGGCTGAGCGCGGAGTGGACGAGCCCGTCCTGAAAATGAACCGCGGCCTCGGCCCACTCGTCTTCGAGCGTGCGCGCCAGTTGAAGCGCCTCGGGGATCACGGGCTCAAGCTCGCGGTTGCGGCCGACGGCATGCAGGCTCTCGCAGAGCGCGAGCAGCATCGACAGTTTGGCCGAGAGCGGGAGCACGTCCATCTCACAGTCCGGCTGTGGTCGGAAGAAGTTACCCGTGGTATCGCCTTCGGCGTAAGTCGCGTCGGGACGGAAGTCGAGCCGCTCGGCGGCGCGGCGGGCGCGCTCGGCGCACTTGACGGCCTCGACCCAGTGCCAGCGCGCGGCGGCGGCCGTCCACGCGCGCATGGCCCAGCGGAAGGCGCGCCGCGCGTCGCCCGCCGCCTCGTAGTGTGTGCTCAGGGCTTCGGCCAGGCGTTCGGGGTGGCGCGCGTGCACCGCCTCGATGGCCGCGGCGGCGAGCAGATGCAGACGGCGGCGGCGGCGCGGCGCGAGACTCTCGTAGAGCACGCGGCGGAGGATGGTGTGATAGAAGCGGTAGTCCTCGCCGAGCGAGAGTCCGCGCTCGGCGAGCACGCCGAGCCGGAGCCCTTCGCGCAGGGATTCGTCCAACTCGTCCTCGCCGCGCCCGGACATGCGCGCGAGGGTCTCGACGCGAAACTCGTCGCCGATGACGGCCGCGTGCTCTAACAGTTCGCGCAAGTCGGCCGGCGTCCGCTCAAGCTTGCCGAGCGCCGCCATCACGAGCGAGTCGGGGAGCGGCACATTCCCGATGCCGTTCCACTGCCAGCGCGGGCCGGACTCCTTGCCGTCGCCGGCGACGGTGATGGCGCCCTCGGCGACGAGCAGGCGCAGAGTCTCGACGAGGAAGTAGGGGTTGCCGCCCGTGACGCGGAAGACGGTCGAGGTGTCGGTCTGCGGGATGAGCGGCGCGCGGAAGGCGCCGCCGAAAGCCTCCTCGACCGCCTCGCGCACGGCCGGCTCGCCGAGCGGCTGGAGGCGGACGGAGGTGAAGCTGCGGTAGTCGGCGTGGCGCTTGAGCCACCCGGCCAGCTCGTGCTTCGGGTCGGAAGTCTCCTCGGCGCGCGCGAGCATGACCAGCATCAGCGGCTCCGCGGCGCGCACGCGCATGAGGTAGCCCAGGCAGTCGAGACTCACCTCGTCGGCCCACTGCAAGTCGTCGAGAACCATCACGAGCGGGCGCTCGCGGCTGAGGCGCAGAAAGGCGCGCCCCAGAGGAGCGACGATGCGGAAGTGGTCGCCCGAGGCCGCGCGCGCGAGCTGCGCGTTCGAATCCTCGACGCCGAACAGCTCGTCGGGAAGCGCAACGCCGCAACGCGCCTTGACCGCCGCGCGCAGCTCGCCGGGCGCGTGCGCGCGGTCGCCGAACGAGATCGCGCCGCTCAGGAGGTCGATGAAGGTCTCGTAAGGGGCGAGGCGGCTGGCTTCGTAGTCGAAGAAGCGCGCGTAGACGTACGCGGCGCCCTGCTCGCGCGCCCAGCGTCCGAAGTGTCGCGCGAGCTGCGTCTTGCCGATGCCGGGCTCGCCCTTGACGACGACGGGCTGCCCCGCGCCCGCGAGCACGCGCCCGTACTCCGCGCGCAGCAGCGAAAGCTCCTTCCCGCGCCCGACCAGCAGGTCGTAGTTCGGCCCCGCCTCCTCGTGCGCGTCCGTCTGCGCGGCGACGCGCGGGTGAGTCGCCTGACCGCCTTCATCGAGGGGTGGGGCGACACGTTCGGAACTCCCGGCTGTCTCTTCGGCCTCGCAGGTAACGGGGGCGATGAACTGGTAGCCGCGCGCATGGAAGGTCTGGACGAAGCGGGGCGAGTCGGCCGCGTCGCCGAGCGCCCGCCTGATCTGCGAGACCGCCTGCTTGAGCACCGCGTCGGTCGTAAACACGTCCGCCCAGACCTTGTCGAGCAGCTCCTCTTTCGGCACGACGCGCCCGCGGCTGCGGACGAGGTAGGCGAGGAGTTTGACGGCGCGCGGCTCCAAAGGGACGGGCGCGCCGTCGCGGAACAAAAGTCCGACGCCCGGGTTCAGGCAGAAGGGAGAGAAGTGGAAAGTCTCGTTGGGCATCTTCGTCGTAGGGCGGGAGCGACTGGGAACGGCGACTCAGATAGGCCACAAGTTTATAACAGCGCGCGACCTTGAAGCACGGAAATTTGGGGCGGCTGTGGCTCGGAGGGCGCCGGAAGAGTTAAACTGGCGGCGACCAGGGAACCACACAGCTCCGCGCGAAAGAGGAACGACTTTATGAGTACGCAATTGCAGCCGTCGTCGGACAGATACATCTACCGCGGCACGAACCGGCAGAAGGGGCGCCACCAGGCTGTCACACCCGAGAACAGCTCGATGAAACACCTCGTCTACGGGCGCATCATCCTCGACGAGGAGACGCCGCGCGTCTCGTTCTCGACGGGCACCTACGAGACGGGGCTCATCTGCATGGCGGGGGGCTGTACCGTCAAGGCCAACGGCGAGGCTCACCGCATCGAGCACCGCGACTCCATCTACATCCCGCGCGACACGGAGGTCGAGATCGAAACGGAAGGCCACGTCGATTTCGTCGAGTGCTCGGCCGAGGTCGAGGGCCAGTATCCCTTGCAGGTCGTCCGCTTCTCCGACATCGAGCGCGACCCTTCGCTCAGGTTCCAGACGGGCGGCCCCTCGACGACGCGCACCATCAACATCGCCCTGGGTAAGAACGTGCAGGCCGGACGCATCGTCGCCGGCTTCACCTCGTCGGAGCCCGGCCACTGGACTTCGTGGCCGCCGCACGAGCACGCCGAGATGCTCGAAGAGCTGTACGTCTACTACGACATGCCCGCGCCGGCCTTCGGCGTCCAGTTCGTCTACACGAACCCGGACGAGCCGGAGTTCGTCGGCGTCGTGCGCGACGGCGACGCGGTCGTGATGCCGCGGGGCTTCCACCCGAACGTCTCCGTCCCCGGCCACCGCATCAACTTCGTCTGGCTGATGGCCGCGCACCGCGAAAAGGAGGACCGGCAGTTCGGCGTCGTCACCGTCCAACCCGGTTTCGACCAGGCCGGCACCGGACTGGAAGCCAGCCGGAAATAACGGCGAACCCGCCCCGCGCGAGGGGCATCCGAAGTTCGGCCTCTCCCTCGGCCTTGCGGTTGATGAAGACCTCGGCGTTATGAAAGACTTCGCTGCCATGAAGAGATTGACGAACAGTTTTGCGGGCGCAACGGCCGCGCTCCTCCTGTGCTCCGCGTTCGCCTCGGCGCAGTCGGGCGCGACCCGCCCACGCCGCGTGACCCCCGTCCAGCCGACGGGCGAGGCGGCGAGCACCGCGACCCCGGCCGCGGGCACGAGCACGATGGCGGCGGGCTCGACCGCGCACGCGCTCTCGCTGCTTGAGCAGAAGCAGTTCGACGCCGCGCTCGCCGAGGCGCGGCAGCTCTCCACGGCCGACCCGAAGAACTCCGAGGCTTGGAAGATCGCCGGCTACGCGGAGTTCTACCTGAAGCGTTACAACGAGGCCGCCGCCGATTTAGAGCGCGCGCTTGAGCTGCGCAGTGCCGAAGGGCAGAAGGACACGAAGATCGAGGACGCGCTTGCCAACGCCTACTTCTTTGCGGAGAAGTACGAGCAGGCCCTCCCGCTCCTCGTCGCCGCGACGACGCGCGCGGGCGCCAAGCCCAACGCCGACACGCTCTACTACCGCGCCATCACCGAGATGAACCTGAAGCGCTCGGCCGACGCCGAGCGCTCCTTCGGCGAGGTGCTGAAGGCAGACCCGAAGAACAAGTTCGCGCTCCTCTACCTCGGCCAGCTCGCCTTCGGACGGCAGGATTACGCGACGGCCGTCAACATGCTCAACCGCGCCACGCTCGCCGACCCGACCTTCGCGCAAGGGTGGGAGCTGCTCACACAGGCTTACATGTACCGCGGCCGCGCAGGCAGTGGGGCCGCGGCCGACGCGGACTTCCTCTCGGCCGTGCGCGCGTCCGACTCGCTCGCGCGCGTGCGCAACGACGCGCGCTCCGCCCTGCTGCAAGGTCAGGCGCTCGTCTTCGCCAAGCAGTTCCCGAAGGCGGCCGCGGCCTTAGAGCGCGCCACCGCCTCGCCGCAGGCGCCGGACGAAGCCTTCTACCTGCTCGGCTACGCGCACGTGCAGTCCAAGAACTTCCCCAAGGCCATCACCGCGCTTGAGACAGCCGCCACGAAGACGCCGCAGAACGCAGAGGTCTACCGCCTGCTCGGCTTCTCTTACGAGTCCTCGCAGCAGTACGCCAAGGCGCTCGCCGCCTACGAGAAGGGCCTCCAACTCGCGCCGACCGACACCTACTTCAAAGAGTCCGCCGACCGCGTCCGTCCCTACGCGAAATAAGAGCGTGAACCGGCAAAAGCCGTAAACCGTGACTAGAGGAAAGCCGTTCTTCTCTTGTCACGGTTTACGGTTCACATCTTTTGCGCTAGCATCCTGCGCATGAGAAACACAATCCTGAGTTTGGTTGCCGCGCTGGTCGTCCTGCTTTCGGCCGGGGCCGCGCGGGCGGCGACGTGGAAGGGGTTGGAGCCCTTCGTCTCGAACCGTGCGGACGTGGAGCGCGTACTCGGCGCGCCGACGGCCGACCGCTACAACGGTGACGGGACGCTGGAGTTCAACGTCTCGGGCGGCCGCGTGACGGTCTTCTTCGTCACGCCGAAGTTTATCGCGACGAAGAGGCTCCCCGCGCACTACGAGGGCACCGTCTTACAGATCGTCCTTCAGCACCAGAGCGCGCAGGACACGCCCGAGTCACTGAACCTCGTCACCAACAAAGCCTTCAAGCGCGAGGCGCAGGGCAACGTCGAGAAGTACACCGACGAGAAGGACGGCCTCATCTACACCTTCGTCGAGAGCCACCTCAAGACCACGCGCTACGCCTACTCGATGGATCGTCTATCGCGCATCCAGAGAGGAAAATAACGTCAACCGCCAACCGTCAACCGTGACCAGAGAGAACGGCTTTCCTTCTTGTCACGGTTCACGGTTCACCGTTCACGCTCCTTATGCTATACCGCGCACACGTCATCAGCGCGCTGGAGAAGACGCGCGAGGACTTCGCGAGGTTCGAGCGCTCGCTGCGGGGCGAGGTGGGCGAGCTGGCCGCGCGCCTCGTCGCGCTCGCCGGGCGGACGGGCGCGGAGGTGCGGCAGGCGTCGGGCGCCGTGGCCGCGCGTGTGGCCTACCCCTCGGACGAGCTTGAGCGGGCGGGCGCGAGCGTAGTCCCCTTCAAAGAGTCCTGGCGCTCGCACGAAGAGGCGCGGCGTTGGGCGCTTGAGACGCTACGGGGTCGTGTGACCTTCGCCGCCGACGGCAGCCAGATCTTTCCGGGGCGCGAGGCCAGCCTCCCCGTCGCCGCCGTCCAGATCGCCTCGTTTGAGAATCCGCACGTGCCCGAGGGGCGCTACACGAAGGACGTGCACTTCGAAGTCCTCACGCCCGAACAACTGCTCGGGCGCCCCGGCGACTACGAGAGTCCCGAACAGGTCGTCTCGCTCCGGCGCTTCGAGCTTGAGGCGCGCGCCGTCTGCCACTTCCTCGAAAAGAGCAGGGGCTGGCGCTCACGCGGCGAGCGAGCGCCGCTCGCCTTCTTCGACAACACGCTGCTCGTCGCCTCACTCCGTAAGGGGACTGACCGCCACCTCTCGCAGCGCATGGCCGCCGCGCTCGCCGAACTCATCGACACGTCGCGCGAGACCGAGGTGCCCGTCATCGGCTACGTCGATCACTCCTACGCGCACGACCTCGCCGGCCTGCTCGCCGCCCTCCACCAAGAACTGCCCGAGTCGAACGCCTACGACGCGCAGATACTCCGCGCCCGCGCGCGCGGCACGGCCGAGCCTCCGCTCGCCGACTGGGGCGACCGCACGGTCTTCTTCCACTGCCAGCGCCCGAACCTCGCCGAAGTCTTCTCCGACGAGCAGGGCGCGCCGCTCGTCGGCTTCGTCTACTTGCAGACCACCGCGGGCGGCCACCCCGCGCGGCTCGACGTGCCCGTCTGGGTGCACGAGGCGGGGTTAATCGAAGAGGTGGCCGACACCGTCCGCGCCGAGTGCGTCGTCGGCAACGGCTACCCCTACGCCATCGAGGCCGCAGACCAGGCCGCGCTGATGACCGGCCGCGACCGCGAGCAGTTCCTCCGCGTCGTCCAGGACTTCGCCGCCGAACACCGGCTCGACTTCCACGTCTCGCGCAAGGCCCTCAGCAAGGGCCGCCGCCGTTGAGCGCCGCGCCGAAATCTGTCATCATCCGTCCGCGACCGGCGAAAAGGCTTCCCAGGCTCCCCGACGAAAAACTTATGAAGGGCCTTTCGGGCGAAAGCCACAGCGACCTCGAAGGCCGCGGAGCATCTTCGGCCAGCGAAGAGTCTTCCGGCGAGGCGACGCGTGCGTGCGACGCGTGCGGGGCGCGTGCGCGTCGCGCGTCGGCGCGCTTCTGCGCGACGTGCGGGCACACGTTGGGCGGCGGTTACTTCCCGACCGACTCGCTGCGCGCCTCTTACCGCTTTGAGGGCGCGCCCGTCTCACACAGCATGGAGGCATGGCGCGGGCCGGCCTTGAAGCGCGTCCGCTGGGGCGCCTACGCGCGCTGGCGGCCTTTGCGCGCGGGGAGGGAGTTTATGCCACGCAGAACCGAGAACGGCGCGGTCGCGATGGCGATGGCCTTCGTCACCTACGCGCTGGTGCCGTACCTTGGGATACTCTTCTGCCCGGGCGCGCTCCTCTTCGGCGGCGTAGGGCTCTTGCGCGCCCGGCGCGCGCCACAGTCGGGCCACGCGCGCGCCGCCGTCCTCAGCATCGCCCTCGGCCTGCTCGTGCTCTGCGCGCAGCTCCTCCTCTGGTGGATTCTCTACAAGGTGCCCGAGTGGTCGCGGCAGTCTCCGTTCTAACCGATGACAAGAATAGCCAAGATCGTCAAGTCGAACTCGCACGTGGACTACGTGGCGCGCGTGATCGACGAGCTGGACGCGGACGCGCCGCCCGCGCCGGAGGAGTACGGCTTCGCGCAGTTCGTGCGGATGCCCGTGAGCGAAGGGGAAGAGATCGTCGGCGTGGTCTACGACACGCAGCTCGCCAACCCAGACTACGGCAGCTTCGGCCCGCGCCTGTCGTCGCACGCCGATCTGAAAGTGCTGAGCCCGGACTTCCTGCACGAGCAGGGCGTGCTGCTCGGCGTGCTGCTCCTCGGCTGGCGCGCGCGCGGTGAAGGGCAAGGGTGGGCGGCGCACCACGGCGTGCCGCGCAGGGTCGTGCCCGTCGGGCAGGAGGTCTACTCGCTGCCGGACGGAGAGGTCTTCGAGTTCCACAAGGGGGCGGGCGGCGCCGTGCAGCTCCACTATTTTTCGCAGGCGCTCGCGCACGCGGGGCCGTTCGCCGTCCCGCTCGTCGAGGCGGTCATCGAACAGCTGGAGCCGGCCTGCGAGCCGGCCGAGCGGCAGCGGCTCTGCGTCCTGAAAAAGTCTCTGGTTTGGCAACGAACTCTCGGTCAACTGCGTCTTTAAAGAGCACGGAAAGTTCTCGCCTCTCGAAAGGAAAGCCAAGAAAATGAAGTTCGTAAGTAAGTCCCTGTCCCTGCTGCTCCTCGC
The DNA here is from genome assembly GCA_045807865.1 of Pyrinomonadaceae bacterium. Taxonomy (GTDB): domain Bacteria; phylum Acidobacteriota; class Blastocatellia; order Pyrinomonadales; family Pyrinomonadaceae; genus QHXN01. The sequence goes on along the minus strand of JBJMGP010000182.1, from coordinate 3,853 downwards.
GGCCGCCCTGTCGCCCGGCGCGGCCTACGCACAGCGGACGCGCCAGATGGGCGACGCGCCGAAGCCCGTGCCGCCGCCTCAGCCGCAGCAGACGGAGCAGGGCACGCCCGACGGCCAGAAGACTCCGAAGGTCGTCGCGCCCGCGCCGCCCGCGCCGCCGAAGGTCATCCCGGCCAAGTACATGGGCGGGTTCGCCGGCTACCGCAAGAAGCAGGAGGGCATGCTCAACTTCGACGACCGCAACCAGCGCCTCGTCTTCCGCGACAAGAACGAGAAGGAACTCATCTCGATCTCCTACGACGCCGTGATGGTCGCCTTTGCCGACCACGAGACGCGCCGCCTGATGGGCGACGGGACGAAGTCGGTCGTGCTCGGCACGGCCGGCATCCTCGGCCTGCCCGGGCTGCTCTTTAAGAAGAACTTCGAGTACCTGACCATCCAGTTCGAAGACCCCGAGACTTACCTCAAAGGCGTGACGCAGTTCAAGCTCAAGGATCAGGAGATCATCGAGTCGGTGGCCTACGCCCTCGCGCAGCGCGCCGGCCTCGTCCAGCAGGGCCAGATCTACACCCGCCGCCGCACCGGCATCGAGCCCGCCTCCGCCGAGAAGACCTCGAACCCGTAACGGAAGACAATTAAGCACGGAGACACGGAGACGCGGCTCGTTGAGTTGTAACTCAACGAGCCGCGTCTCCGTGTCTCCGCGGTTGATTCCTTCTCGCTTACTTAAAACCCCAGCGCTTTAAGGCGGCGTCGCGGCGGCAGGCCGAGAGCGGGCGGGCGCGTGCGCTTTTGATCGTAAGCACGTGGTGAGTCCCGCGGTCTACCTCGACGCTCATGCAGGCGCAGCCGTAGCCGTAGTGGCCGTTGGTCTCGACCCACTGCTTCGGGCCGAACTCGGGCCAGTCGCCTTCGGCCTGGTGGCCGCCTTGCACGCCGATGATCCACTCGTCCTCGCGGTCGTGCAGAGAGGCGTTGGCGGGAGTCGGGTTGTCGAACCAGCCGCAGCGGGTCTCGGCCGCGGCGGCGCCGGCCGACCCCGGCCGGGCCGCGAGCATCGCGGCGGCTAAAATGATGAAGCCGACGAACAACAGTCGAAGAGTAAAGACCCTCATAGACATCTTCCTCCAAGTGAGCGGGCAAGTGTTGGACGACTATCAGCTCGGGAGCCGAATTCTTTACCACAGGTCTACCGGCGAGGGGATATAATGCCAGCCCTTCGCGTTGGAGTTCAAACAGTCCACCCCTGGCAGAGTGAGTGTCCATGGAACAGAGACGAGGCGGTGCGCGGTTCGCGCTCTGGGTCTTGTTCGCCATCAACGCGATGAACTTCTTCGACCGGCAGATTCTGGGCGCGGTCGGCGAAGCGGTGCGCAGAGAGTGGGCGCTCGGCGACGGGGCGATGGGCGCTCTGGGGACGGCCTTCACGTTGCTCTACGCCGCGGTCGGCGTGCCCCTGGGTCGGCTGGCGGACAGGTCGGGACGGAAGTCGATACTGTCGTTAGGCGTCCTGCTGTGGAGCCTCTTGACGGTCGCCTCCGGCTTCGCGAGAAACTTCTGGCAGCTCTTCGCCTTTCGCCTGGGCGTCGGCGTGGGCGAGGCTTCGTGCGCGCCAGCCGCGTCGTCGCTCATCGGCGACCTCTACCCGGCTAAGGGAAGAGGCCGCGCGATGTCGGTCTTCATGCTCGGGCTCCCCGTCGGCGTCGCCCTGAGCTTCGCCGCGTCCGGCGTCATCGCGCGCGCGTACGGCTGGCGCGCGGCCTTCTACCTGGCGGGACTGCCGGGGCTGCTCTGCGCGGCGGCAGTCCTCTTTATCCGCGAGCCGAAGCGCGGCGCGGCCGAAGCGCACGGCGTGGGCGCGCGCCGGAGGGAAGGCTCTCCGTACAGGCTTGTGCTGGGCACGCCGACGATGCGCTGGCTGATCCTTTCGGGCGCGCTGCACAACTTCAACATGTACGCCATCGCCTCTTTCCTCACGCCGTTCCTGATGCGCTACCACGGGTCGGACATACGCTCGGCCAACCTCGTCTCGATGGTCGCCTACGGGTTGGCGGGCGCGCCGGGGTTGATCCTCGGCGGGATGGCGGCGGACGCGGCGGCCGCGCGCCGCGCCGACGGCCGACTGCTCGTCGGCGCGCTGTCGATACTCTGCTCGGCGCCTCTGCTCTTTCTCGCACTGGGGAGGGCCGGCGGAGATGTCCTGGGGTTCATGGTGTTGATGGGGGCGGGCTGCGCGCTGATGTATGCGTACTACTCGTGCGTCTACTCGACCATTCAGGACGTGATGGAGCCCGCCCTGCGCGGGACGGCGATGGCGCTCTACTTCTTCGCGATGTACGTACTCGGCGCGTCGCTCGGGCCTTACGGGACGGGGCTGGTGAGCGACCTCTTCACGGCGCGGGCGGCTACGGCGGCGGGCGTCACCGTCCACACGCCGCAGGCGCTCGAACCGTTCCGCGCGGCCGGCCTGCACACGGCCATGTACATCATCCCCTTCTTAGGCGCGCTCCTCGCGCTCGTCCTCTACGCCGCCTCGCGCACCGTCGCGCGGGACACCGAAGCGTTGCAGCGCTGGATGCGCCAATCGGCTGAAGAGGCCGTACCGGTCGGGGCCGGCGAGCCTGTCCGCACTTAGGCTAGTGCTCGCGCTTGGCCCCGGCGGGGAGTTCGCCCTGGTAGATTTCGGCGCCGGAGGAGACGAACTCGGCGGCCTTCTCCTTCAGCCCTTCGGCGAGCGCGGACTGCTCGTCGAGTTCTTTCTTCGAGGCGTAGTCCCTGACCTCCTGCGTGATCTTCATCGAGCAGAAGTGCGGGCCGCACATCGAGCAGAAGTGCGCGAGCTTGGCGCCCTCCTGCGGGAGCGTCTCGTCGTGGTACTCGCGCGCGACCTCGGGGTCGAGCGCGAGGTTGAACTGATCCTCCCAGCGGAACTCGAAACGCGCCTTCGAGAGCGCGTTGTCTCTGGCTTGAGCGCCCGGGTGCCCCTTCGCCAGGTCGGCCGCGTGCGCCGCCAGACGATAAGCGATGACGCCGTCCTTCACGTCCTGCTTGTTCGGCAGGCCGAGGTGCTCTTTGGGCGTGACGTAGCAGAGCATGGCCGTGCCGAACCAACCGATCATCGCCGCGCCGATGGCCGAGGTGATGTGGTCGTAGCCGGGCGCGATGTCGGTGACGAGCGGCCCGAGCGTGTAGAACGGCGCCTCGTGGCAGACTTCGAGCTGTCGGTCTACGTTCTCCTTGACGAGGTGCATCGGGACGTGACCCGGCCCCTCGATCATCACCTGACAGTCAGACTCCCAGGCGATCTTCGTCAGCTCGCCGAGCGTTTCGAGTTCGGCGAACTGCGCCTCGTCGTTGGCGTCGGCGATACTTCCGGGGCGCAGGCCGTCGCCGAGTGAGAACGACACGTCGTAGGCGCGCATGATCTCGCAGATCTCGCGGAAGCGCGTGTAGAGGAAGCTCTCCTCGTGGTGCGCGAGGCACCACTTCGCCATGATCGACCCGCCGCGCGAGACGATGCCCGTCGTGCGTCGCGCCGTCAAGGGGATATAGGGCAGGCGCACGCCCGCGTGGATGGTGAAGTAATCGACGCCCTGCTCGGCCTGCTCGACGAGCGTGTCGCGGAAGACCTCCCACGTCAGCTCCTCGGCCTTGCCGCCGACCTTCTCCAGCGCCTGATAGATCGGAACCGTCCCGATGGGCACGGGCGAGTTGCGCAGAATCCACTCGCGCGTGGTGTGGATGTTCTTGCCTGTGGAGAGGTCCATCACCGTGTCGGCACCCCAGCGCGTCGCCCAGATCATCTTCTCGACCTCCTCTCCAATGGAGGAGGTGACGGCCGAGTTGCCGATGT
>JBJMGP010000181.1:0-64750 GCA_045807865.1 Pyrinomonadaceae bacterium | reverse complement strand
GGGGTAGCGGAGTTCGTCAGCTTTGCCAACGGGATCACCTCCGACTTCCAAGCCGTGCGGGCGGCGCTGGAATATGAGTGGAGCAACGGGCAGGTGGAGGGGCAGGTGCATCGGTTGAAGCTGGTCAAGCGGCAGATGTATGGCCGCGGCAAGCTTGACCTGTTGCGTGCGCGGGTGCTGCAAGCGGCCTGATAAAGACTGAAGTGCAGCCTCGGCGAAGAACCATGCTCGTAGCACCAAATGTGCGGAAGAGCCGGGTTTTTAGGCATTATCGGACACGGCAACTCGCAAGACTGGTTAATACCCGGGCAACATGAAAATCAAACGTGCCTGCAATTAGTCTCACGCATCAACGACAAACTGTCTTCAGCGGATGAGCAATGGCGATCAAGAAAAGTGAACTCTACGGCTCGCTCTGGAAGAGCTGCGACGAACTGCGCGGCGGCATGGACGCCTCCCAATACAAGGACTACGTGCTGGTCCTCCTCTTCGTCAAATATGTCTCCGACAAGTACGCGGGCCGGAAGGACGCGCTGATCGAAGTTCCGCCGGGCGGCGGCTTCTCCGACATGGTCGCGCTCAAGGGCGATAAGGAGATCGGCGATAAGATCAACAAGATCATCGACCGGCTCGCCGAGGCTAACAACCTCGTGGGTGTCATCAACGTCGCAGACTTCAACGCCGAGGACAAGCTGGGCAAGGGCAAGGAGATGGTGGACCGCCTCTCCAACCTGGTGTCGATCTTCGACGACCCGGCGCTCGACTTCCGCGGCAACCGCACCGAGGGCGACGACATCCTTGGCGACGCCTACGAATACCTGATGCGCCACTTCGCCACCGAGTCGGGCAAGAGCAAGGGGCAGTTCTATACGCCGGCCGAGGTGTCCCGCATCATGGCTAAGGTGATCGCCGTCGGGGGGGCGAAGAGCGCCGACCAGACGATCTACGACCCGACCTGTGGCTCGGGCTCGCTGCTGCTCAAGGCCCACGACGAGGCCCGCGGGAGGACAGGGCTCGACCTCGCCATCTACGGGCAGGAGAACGACGTCGCCACAGCGGCATTGGCGAGGATGAACATGATCCTCCACGACTGCCCGACGGCGGAGATATGGAAAGACAACACCCTCTCCACGCCCCACTTTATGCAGACCGACGGGAGGCTCAAAACCTTCGACTTCATAGTCGCCAACCCGCCGTTCTCGACCAAGGCGTGGGGCAACGGGTTCGACCCAGCTAACGACCTCTATGACCGCTTCGTTTACGGGATCCCGCCGAAGAAGAACGGCGACTTCGCCTTTCTTCTTCATCTTATCGCGTCGCTAAAAAGCACCGGTAAGGGCGCGATCATCCTGCCCCACGGGGTTCTCTTCAGGGGAGGCGCCGAGGCGGGCATCCGCAGGGAGCTCGTCCGCCGAGGCTACGTCAAGGGCATCATTGGGCTGCCGGCCAACCTCTTTTACGGCACCGGCATTCCCGCCGCGATCATCGTGGTGGACAAGGAGCACGCCGCCGCACGCAAGGGCATCTTCATGATCGACGCCTCGAAGGGTTTCCGAAAAGACGGTAATAAGAACCGCCTGCGCGATCAGGACATCCACAGAATCGTGGATGCCTTCACCCGCCAGCTCGAACTCTCCCGATTCTCTCGCATGGTGCCGCTGGCGGAGATCGAGGGCAACGGCTTCAACCTCAACCTGCCGCGTTACATCGACAGCGCCGAGCCGGAAGACTTGCAGGACATTGACGCGCACCTGCGCGGCGGCATCCCTGTCCGCGACATCGACGCTCTGGAAGACTATTGGCAGGTGCTGCCAGCCGTCCGCGCGGCGCTCGTCGCCCCGGCAGAGCGCCCCGGCTATTGCCGGCTCAAGGTGGCGGCTACCGACATCAAAACATCCATCTTCGGCCACTCGGAGTTCACCGCCTTCAACGAGTCGGTGTCCGCCTTATTCGCGAAATGGAGGGAAGCTAACACGCCGCGGCTGAAAGGTATCTCTCTCGGCGGCAAGCCTAAAGAGTTGATCGAGACGCTGTCCGAGGATTTACTGGAAACTTTCAGGAAGGCGCGGCTGCTCGACCCTTACGACGTTTACCAGCACCTGTTGGACTACTGGGCAGAGACCATGCAGGACGACGTTTATCTGCTGGTGCAGGAGGGTTGGAAGGGCGTGCTTGACGGCAAGCCGAACACCGACTTGATCCCGAGGTTGCTCGTCATCCGCCGCTACTTCGCCGCCGAGCAGGCGGCCATTGAACAACTCGAAGTTGACCGCGACGCCATCACCCGCCGGATGGAGGAACTCGACGAAGAGCACGGCGGCGAGGACGGGCTGCTGGCCGACGCGAAGAACGAGAAGGGCAAGCTCACAAAGGCGAGCGTCAAGTCACGGCTGACCGACATCAGGAACGACGAAGACGCGGGGAATGAGCGCCAACTGTTGAAGGATTATCTTGCGCTCATCGAAGGCGAGGCCGGCGCCAACAGGCGTGTGAAAGACGCGACGAAGGCGTTGGACGCGAAGGTCGCGGCGCAGTACGGCAAGCTCACAGAGGACGAGATGAAGACTCTGGTCGTGGACGACAAGTGGCTGCCTGTCCTCGCTGCCGCCGTACAGTCCGAACTTAACCGCGTGTCGCAGGCGCTCACCGTGCGCATCAAGCAACTGGCCGACCGCTACGCCACGCCGCTGCCGCAACTCATTGATGAAGTCGCAGCCCTCTCCGCCCGCGTGGATGAGCACCTGAAAAGGATGGGGGCAGTATGGAACTGAAGCCCGGATACAAGCAGACGGAGGTGGGAGTGATTCCGGAGGACTGGGAGGTTTCGGCCGTCGGTCGAGAGTTTCAAATCGAACTGGGCAAGATGCTTGATTCGGCGAGGAACATTGGTGTACTGAAGCCCTATCTTGGTAATAAATCTGTTCAGTGGGACCGAATTGAAATAAACAATTTGCCAATGGTGGCAATGTCTAAGTCGGACATGGATCGTTTCCGCTTACGTCAGGGAGATTTGCTCGTTTGTGAAGGAGGTGAAGTTGGTCGGGCTGCAATCTGGGAAGCTCCGATTGAAGAGTGCTATTACCAAAAAGCACTGCACCGCCTTCGTCCTCTGCGCAAGTTTAATACACGGCTCATGCTTGCACTCCTGCGTTACTGGACGGATCACGACATGCTTTTGAATTACGTTTCCCAGACAAGCATTGCGCATCTTACGAGGGAAAAACTTGCCGAAATTCCTATGCCGGTCCCAACGCCGGAGGAACAGTCAACTATTGCTGGAGCATTAGGCGATGTCGATGATCTTATCCGCTCGTTGGATTGTTTAATCGCCAAGAAGCGCGACATCAAACAGGCCGCCATGCAGCAACTCCTCACCGGCAAGCGACGCCTACCGGGGTTTACCGAAGAGTGGGAAGTAAAGAGTGTGGGAAGTGTTGCTCCTCTTCAACGTGGTTTTGATTTACCCTCCTCACAACTCAAACGAGGTAGCTATCCGGTTGTTTACTCGAATGGAATTCTGAATCATCACGCAAAATTCCAAGTGCGAGGACCCGGTGTTGTAACTGGTAGATCAGGCACAATCGGAAGGGTTAATTTTATTGAGCAGGATTTCTGGCCTCACAATACCTCTCTTTGGGTTACAGATTTCAAAGGCAATGCGCCTAAATACATTTATTACCTGCTTGAGAGCATCGGGTTGGAGAGGCTTGGCACAGGCTCCGGAGTTCCTACACTGAACAGAAATGATGTTCATGCTTTCGAAGTGTCAATACCACCATCAACGGCTGAACAACGCGCTATTGCCTCAGTCCTCTCTGACATGGATGCCGAGGTCAGCGCGCTCGAACAACGGCGCGACAAGACGCGCGCCATCAAGCAGGGCATGATGCAGGAGCTATTAACCGGGAAGACAAGATTGGTGGAGGCGGCTTGATGAGCACTGTCGGCCAGATCGAAAGGAAGACCCAGGAGCGTGTGATCAGGCTGTTCCGTGACAAGCTGGGATACGACTACCTGGGCGACTGGTCAGACAGGGAAGGCAACCGTAACATCGAACAGAAACTGTTACGGGACTTTCTGCATGTTAAGCAGGGTTACGACGGCGCCCTCATCGACCGGGCACTCTACCTTATAGAGAAGGCGGCGGGCGATACCAGCAAGAGCCTCTACGACCGCAACCGGGCCGTCTATGAAATGCTCCGCTACGGCGTGAAGGTGAAGCCCGAGGTAAGCGAGAACACGGTTGACGTTTGGCTCATCGATTGGAAACACCCCGAAAGAAATCGCTTCGCAGTAGCCGAGGAGGTCACCGTCCCGGGCGGCGACCCCAGGGCCTACACCAAGCGCCCCGACGTGGTGCTGTACGTCAACGGCATCGCGCTCGGCGTGTTGGAACTCAAGCGCTCCACGATCTCGGTGGCAGAGGGCATTCGGCAGAACCTCGACAACCAGAAGAAAGTCTTCATCGAACACTTCTTCTCCACGATTCAGCTCGTGATGGCGGGCAATGATACCGAGGGCCTGCGTTACGCCGCCATCCAGACGCCCGAGAAGTATTACCTCACGTGGAAGGAGGACGGAGACGAGGGGAATCTCCTCGACCGCCACCTGACGCAACTCTGCGGCAAGGCCCGCCTGCTGGAGCTGATTCACGACTTCACCGTCTTTGACGCGGGGACGAAGAAGCTCTGCCGCCACAACCAGTACTTCGGCGTGCATGCGGCACAGGAGCACGTCAGGCGCCGCGAGGGCGGCATCATCTGGCATACGCAGGGAAGCGGCAAGAGCCTGACCATGGTCTGGCTCGCCAAGTGGATCCGCGAGCACGTCAAGGGTGCGCGGGTGCTGGTCATCACCGACCGTACGGAACTCGACGAACAGATCGAGGCGATCTTCCTCGGCGTCGGCGAAGAGATCTACCGCACGACTAGCGGCGCGGACCTGATAGCGAAGCTCAACAGGAACGAGAAGTGGCTCCTCTGCACACTCATCCACAAGTTCGGCGGCAGGGAAGACGGCGAAGAGGTCGGCGACATCGCGGGCTACGTCGAGGAGGTGAAGAAAGCCCTCCCGCCGGGCTTCCGAGCTAAGGGCGACCTGTACGTGTACGTTGACGAGTGTCACCGCACGCAGTCCGGCGATCTCCACAGGGCCATGAAGGCCATCCTCCCCAACGCGGTCTTCATCGGCTTCACCGGCACGCCGCTGCTAAAGGCCGACAAGCAGAGGAGCATCGAAGTCTTCGGCCGCTATATCCACACCTACAAGTTCAACGAGGCGGTGGCCGACGGCGTCATCCTCGACCTGCGCTACGAGGCGCGCGACATCGACCAGAACATCACTTCACAGAAGAAGATCGACCAGTGGTTCGAGCTCAAGACGAAGGGGCTGACCGACCTGGCCAGGGCGCAGCTCAAGCAGCGGTGGGGCACCATGCAGAAGGTGCTCAGTTCCCAGGACCGGCTGGAGAAGATCGTCGATGACATCCTGGTGGACATGGAGACCCGCGACCGCCTGAAGAGCGGTCGCGGCAACGCCATGCTGGTCTCGGGCAGCATCTACCAGGCGTGCAAGCTCTACGAGTTGTTCAGCCAGACGGACCTCGCCGGCAAGTGCGCCATCGTCACGTCCTACAAGCCGACGCCGGCCGCCCTCAAGGGCGAGGAGTCGGGCGAGGGGCTGACAGAGAGGCTGCGCCAGTACGCCATCTACCAGAAGATGCTGGCCGACTGGTTCAACGAGGCGCCTGAGGATGCTGTCAAGCGCGTCGATGAGTTCGAGAAGGAGGCGAAGAAGAAGTTCGTCGAACAGCCGGGGCAGATGAAGCTCCTTATAGTCGTGGACAAGCTCCTGACCGGCTTTGACGCCCCCCCGGCCACCTATCTCTACATCGACAAGCAGATGCGCGACCACGGCCTCTTCCAAGCCATCTGTCGCGTGAACCGTCTCGACGGAGACGACAAAGAGTACGGCTACATCATCGACTACAAAGACTTGTTTAAGAGCTTGGAGGGGGCCGTGCGGGACTACACCTCCGGCGCGCTCGACGGCTACGACAAGGACGACGTGGCCGGGCTGCTGGAGGACCGGCTGGGCAAGGCCCGCGAGCATTTGGAAGAGGCCCGCGAGGCCGTCAAGGCGCTGTGCGAGCCGGTCGAGCCGCCGAAGGATACGCCGGCCTACCTGCGCTACTTCTGCGGTAAGGATTCAGGCAACGCCGAACAGCTCAAAGAGAACGAGCCGTACCGTCTGGCGCTGTACAAGCACGCGGCGGCGCTGGTGCGCGCCTACGCCGACGTGGCTAACGAGTTGGGGGAGGCCGGCTATGGACAGGCGGAGATCACCTCCCTGAAGGCTGAGGTCGATCACTTCGAGAAGGCGCGCACCGAGGTGAAGCTGGCAAGCGGCGACTACGTTGACCTCAAGATGTATGAGCCGGCCATGCGCCACCTGATCGACACCTACATCACGGCGGAGGAGAGCGAGAAGGTGTCAGCCTTCGACGACACGTCGCTCGTCCAGCTCATGGTCGAGCGCGGTCCCGAGGCCGTCGGCGCCATGCCGAAGGGCATTAGGGAGTGCAAGGAGGCCGTGGCTGAGACCATCGAGAACAACGTGCGCCGCCTGATCATCGACGAGCAGCCGCTCAACCCGAAATACTACGAAAAGATGTCCCAGTTGCTCGACGCGCTGATCGAGCAGCGGAGGAAGGAGGCGCTCGATTACCAGAAATATCTAGAGGAGATCGTCGAACTCACTAAGAAGGTGATGAACCCGGCCACGGGCGGCTCATACCCGGCCACGCTAAACACGCCCGGGAGGCGAGCCCTCTTCGACAACCTGGGTATGGACGAGGCGCTGGCGCTCGCCGTCGATGCCGCGGTCCGCACGAGCAGGCAGGACGACTGGCGCGGCAACCCGTTCAAAATTAAGAAGCTGAAACTGGCCGTCAAAGCCGCGCTCCGCAACGACGAAGCCCTCACCGAGCAGATCACGGAGTTGGTGAAGAATCAGTATGAGTACTGAGTTGAACCGGATCGTAGTCAGCGGCGTCAGGGTCGAGATAGTCCGGAAGGACATCAAGAACCTTCATCTCGGCGTGTACCCGCCGAACGGACGCGTGCGGGTGGCGGCGCCCCTCAGTTTCAGCAACGACGCCGTGCGGCTGGCCGTCATCGGAAAGCTCGGTTGGATCAAACGACAGCAGGCGAGGTTCGAGGCCCAGCCGCGCCAGTCCCGGAGGGAGATGGTCGGCGGCGAGAGCCACTATTTCCTGGGACGGCGTTACCGCCTCCGCGTCATCCCCCATGATGGGCCGGCCCGCATTTATGTGCCCAACATGTCGATTATCGAGCTCCGCATTCGGCCGGACGCCGACGAGGGGCAGCGCCTGCGGGCGCTGCAAGGATGGTATCGCCGACGGTTGAGGGAATTGATCCCGCCCCTCCTGAACAGATGGCAGGCGATAATTGGCGTCACCGTCAATGACTGGGGCGTCAAGAAGATGAAGACCAAGTGGGGCTCCTGCATCGCCGGCGCGCGCCGCATCTGGCTCAACCTGGAGCTCGCCAAAAAGCCGGCGCGGTGTCTCGAATACCTCGTCGTCCACGAATTGGTTCACCTGCTCGAGCGGCGCCACAACGAACGATTTACCGGGCTGATGGATAAGTTCCTGCCGCAGTGGCGGTCTCATCGGGATGAGCTGAATCGGGCCCCGCTGGCGCACGAGACATGGGCTTACTAATCTTGGGAAAGGACGCGCATCCTTCGGAGAGCCGTGACGTAAGGCCCGCTGCTCACGAACTCACCTTCGGCGGCGGATTGTTGCGGCCGGGGTTCTGGCTCTACGTCTGGGAGATCACGACGCCGGAGCGGACGCGCCGTTGAGCACCACGCGCTTTTCGGAGTGAAACATCGAGGCACAACCTTCCTATCAGCAAAGAGAGAGGCGGCAGGGTGATGGGCACCCTACCGCCTCTCTCTTTGCTGAACTCGACCTGAGGGCGCAATCAAGGCCCTCACCTTGAGCGGAGGCGACGATTAGCCTGCTATGGCGTCGCGGCTCACGTCGATGTTGAACTCGCGCGCCACCTCCTGGCCACGCGGGTTATTGCGCAGCCACTTGCGAATGTCGTGATCCTGTTTTGCGAACTTCCACAGCCAGCCCGCGAAATGATCCACCCCGTCGCGGAAGTGGTCGCCGCGGCGCTCGCAGTGGAGTGCCCACTCACGGCAGACTTCGAGCGGAAACTCTGAACCGCGGCGGCGGGTCCCCGTGCGCCCCTGCCCCTCGTTGATGTCGACGACTTCGGCCTGCGGCGTCTGCTCCTGCTGCTTCTGAGACTTACCGCGCCCGCGCTTGCGCCCCTCGCGCCGGCGGGCGTAGTACGCCTCGTCGTCGATCTTCTGCGCTGGGGTCTTCAGCCACGACGGTGTGACGAAACGGCAGTGGACGAACTCCGTGCCGGAGCCGCTTCTGCGCGTCGAGAAGTAATCATGCTGGTCTAACTCGTTCAGCGCTCGGTAGACGGCGTGCCCCTCGGCACCGAGCACTTTCGAGATGTAGGCGACGTCCGGGACGACCTCGCCGCGTGGGCTCGCCTGCTGGGCGAGAAAGACGTAGAGCAATTTTGCGAGCGCCGACAGGCGATCATCACTGAGCAGAAGGTGGCTGACGAACAGACCGTCCACCAGGACGGTCGGGTTTACCGTGGGATCAAACACTAATTTAGGTCTCCTTAAGGGTTGGTGTCGTGGCGCCGGTCTCGGGCGCTACCTTCCGCGTCCTCTCCCGCCGCCATCGCCCATCCCTACCCGCCGCCCCTTTTCTCCCGCTCAGTAATGTAAGGCGGCTCGGCACACTCTCTACCGGTAAGGCTAAAGAGTTATGCCTTCTTCGTTGCTCTCAAGCGGCATCACCCTAATCGGCCCCCTTACAAAGTCTCGCCTGTCCCTCACCGGACGCGCCCGCGTTCGTGAACCTTCTCGTTAATAATGCCCGTGTCGGCCAGCTTCTCCCTGTACGCCTTCCGGAAGTCGCGGTCCTCGATCTGGTCGAGCATCCGGCCGATCTGGAACTCCCTGTCTTCCTTGAGCAGCGGGCGCACCGCCCCAGCAAGCCCCGGCCGGTCGGTCTGCTCGCGCGCCACCTCGAGCCTCTCCCTGGCGACATTGAGGTTGTACCTAGCCAAGGCCGGTTCCGCCGCCTTACCTCTCGCCGCCAGCTCCTCCTGAAACTTACACCTCACTTCCTCGTACAGGACCACCCCGATGGCGCGCCCAACGCGGTCGGCGCGCTGCGCCTCGGCGGGCGTCCGGCCTGTCTCGGCGCGAAGCAGTTCCCGCAGCCGGAGGTCCTCACGGTCGATCTCTTCGGCGAGGACGTCGCGGGCGTACTCCCTCACGCCCTCCGCGTCGAGTGAGGTCTGTCTCAGGTCTACGCCCTTCCCGGTCGCCGCCGCCAGCAGCGCCCCCTCGAGGTCATGCACACGACCGTCGAACTTATCCAGGTCGTGGGTCATTTGCCGCACGTCGGCCGGGAGCAGGGTCAGCTTGTACTCCTCGACCGCCCCGGCGAAGCACTCCTTCAACCGCTCAGTGCGAAGCCGCTTGAGCTCCCGCGCGTAGTGCCTAATCTCTTTCACCTCGTTGACCGTCGGTATCTCCGGCGGCATCGTGCCACCCAGCCGCGCCCGTTCGGCCCGCGTCCGAGACCCTTCAGGCCCCCGGATACGCCCCGCATGCTTCTCAGCCGCCGCGTCGTACTTCTCACGAAGCAGCACCAACTCCTGATCCGTCCGCTCGACCTCCGACCCGGGCACCCCGGACTCGCGGAGGTACTCGAGCTTCTTACCGTGCGTCTTCAGGCGGTGGCGCACCCTGCCGACCCAGAAGTCGTCGTGCGGGCGGAAGCTGTTCCAGACCTCCCAGTGATCCCGGTGACGGTCCGGCTTCGGCGGGATGGGGGTGCCATCCCGCAGTGCCTGGTTGTACCGCTCCTTCCAAACCTTGGTCTCCGCCTTCAGAACGTAGTGAGTCTTGTATATTTCCGGGTCTTTGAAATGGCGGGCGGCGACCTTCATCCAGCACTCGTCGAGCTTGAAGAATCGCTGCCCGAGGTCGAGGCGCCTGCCATCGAGGCGGCGCGTCGGGACGAGCACGTGTGCGTGCAGGTGTTTCGTGTCCTGGTGGAACGCGACGAGGGCCGGGTTGGCGGGGTAGTTCTCTTTAAGGTAATCTCGGATTCAAAGTTGACCGGTATCGGTTTTCGACCGCGATATCGGTCCTCCATATCTGGCTTTCCCTAAAAACTGACGGCCCTCTCTAAACCGATACCTCCGCTTTCTGCTCTGACCTGGTGCTCATGCGGCCCTCCTCTCTTCCGCGGGGGCCATAACATCATCGCGACCGTTGCCTGCTTGAAGTGATGGATCACCGCGGCGAACGCCGTCGTAATTACACCTTTGTGAAGATCGAACTCCTTGAACATGGCGGCGACTTCAGGGGTCGAGAAATGTTCGAGCAGGCCCGGGTTGTTTACTACGGAGCCGAGCGTCCGCCGTAGCTTGCGGGCTGCCACTTCCGCCGGGGTCAACTGCTTCGACAGACCCAACGCCGTGATCGCGCCTTCCAGCGTCAGGTTGTCACTATCCATCTTGTCGAGTACGGCGAGCTGATCTGAGGCCGTCAATGCGCTGAGTTTCGACAGGTCACTCTTCTTACGCGAAAGGCGTGTGTCCCTCACGCGTTCGCGTGCTTCCGGGTCGAGGCGTTTGGCGACCCTGAGATCGTTCTGGAGTGTCCGCTGCATCAGGTTGAGGCGGGCGGCGGCCACCTCAGTGAAGGGGGACTCCCCATAGACGCACTTTTTTCGTTTTTGCTTCCCGCCCTTGCCCGCCACACCGGCTTCCCGTGCCGAGCGGTCGTACCCGCCCCTCCGGGTGCGCGGGAAGAGCGCCTCGTAATCCTCCTGGCCGCGCAGGAGTTCTTCGCAGCGCTCGAGGTGGCTGAGACGGCTCGCGAGTTTGACGATACTGCTCTCGACGCCTTGGGTGAGGTCATTCTCCGTCCTAACGCGGACGCGCACCTCGACGGCGCCCGACATGCCGAGCGCCGCGAACTGTTCGAAGTCCCGGACGAGGGCGCCGTCTATCGTGACCTCGAACACCGGGCGCGCCGCCCCCTCGCGG
The DNA here is from genome assembly GCA_045807865.1 of Pyrinomonadaceae bacterium. Taxonomy (GTDB): domain Bacteria; phylum Acidobacteriota; class Blastocatellia; order Pyrinomonadales; family Pyrinomonadaceae; genus QHXN01. The sequence goes on along the minus strand of JBJMGP010000181.1, from coordinate 53,561 downwards.
GCAGTCGCTTTCGCCCTTTCGACCGCCTGCGCGTCCGGCTCGTAGCCGGACGGGAGGCTAATCCTTTGGATCGCTACCGTGCCCGAACGCAACGGTTTCACGTCGTCTTCAAAGAGTGTCGTCTGTTCGGCCTGCCCTGACTTCTTAAGTGCGTTCATAAATCTCCCTTCGTACCGGCGTGTCACCGGCGCGCAGATTCCCCTACAGACTCGGCTCAGAATCCGGCCTTGTTTTAGCAGTGAAGTTTTCAGTGTGTGCTGTACGGGGCTTGGCTTCGCCGGAAGGATAAGCCCGGCGCAGCTCGTGATGGTCTATTGCATCTGGCATGCCATGGCCCTCATTGAACTCCAGAGAGAGGCAGGGCTACTTTTCATTGCACTTTCCTTAGGTGGTAAAGAGCCTGCGGAATTAAGGCAAGAGAACAGGTCTACCGTTCTGTCACCCTGTGAGGGAGGAGGGTGACAGATGTGGTTCACGCAGTGGCATCGACACGGAGAAGGTTTCGGGCCGGGGAGAAGATCTCACACCCACTCGACGAGCTCTTTAGGTGGTGATTGCCTCTGGCCGTTAGAGAGGCTATGCGGGGAAAATGCCGAGAGTGATCTGAAGGTTTTCGCGAGCATCCCGGACAAAGGGGACGCCCACCCGCTGCGCAGCGAAGAAGCAGGCTCGGAGGTCTTCGATTACCTGTTCCGGATAGAAGAAGAGCAGGCGGCGGCGAAATAGAAGCCTGCGCACTTCCCCAAACAGGGGCGGCAAGACACGCCCCCTATAGCGGCTTGCGCATGAGTGCGACCGCGGATGAGTCAGTACCGCCTGCGGTAGCGGGCGGGTAGCGCGCACGAGACCCGCCCGCTACCGCAGGCGGTACTGACTTGCCGCCTTCCGCACCAGTCGCATCCAAGTGCAAATCGCTATATTCATTTCCACAGCAACAATGAGTTCACGACCGTCTCCGTTGTGAACCCCTTTCCGGAATAGCGGCTATGTCAGTGTTTGCGAGCCGTCCGGAGCCCGGAGTCTCCTCTCGGATCACCGACGTCTCCCTTTCACCATCGGGACGGACAAGCATGCCTCCTATCCGGAGGCCTTCACCGCTTCTGTGAATGAGAAAGTCCTACCCCGTGACTGCAAGCTGCGGCGCGTTAAGTACCTCAACCACGTGATAGAACAGTACCACCGTGCAATCCGCAGGAGGTGGCGAGCGATGCAATGTTTCCGCTCTTTCCACACCGCCGCGCGGATGTTGGAAGGGATTGAAGCGGCGCACATGATGAGGAAGGGGCAGGTCAAGAGATTAGACGGCAGAGATTCGGCGGGGCAGGCCAAGTTCATCGAGAGCTTGTTCGGCGTAGCTGCGTAGACGTAGACCTCTCCACGACCTTCCTTACCTCAGATCAATCTTTGCAACGGAGCCAGACAAAGTGTGGTCCCTGTGCGCGGCGCGGGTCTATCTGCTGGGCGGGGTGTTCCCTCCAAGTATTCTCGACCTCTGCGTGGTCGCCGCCGCCGATAGCCTGCCACACGCGACCGACGCCCAGCACGCATTCTCATTCACTCGCGGGCCGCCTCCGGCGGCCCGAATCTGCCGGCGAATTCCTCTCACGCTGCGACAGGCCCCATCGCGCGGGCGAAGGCGGAGCATCGTGCCCCTGCGGCGACGTGGCGTTCACCCGGAACCAGAATTGCGCCACGACGCCGCAGGGGCACCGTCAGATCGACAGTCCGACCTCGCCTTCCAGAACCTGTTGCTGGAGGCGCGGCCGCTCGCCCGGTCCCCACAGCTTGGCGACATGCGCGACGCGGTAGCGTATCGGCCCGCCATCCGGGCTCGCGCTGCGGCTGATCGGCCGCGGGATGCACACGAACTCGGTTCGCATCTCATCGCCGGTGAGGCGCACCTTCGCGTAGCCGTGGCCGCCCAGGTCAACGAACTCGAGGTGCGGCGCAAGCTGCGGGTTCGAGAGCGCGCGGGCGCGCTTGAGGTCGAAGCTTTTCGCATATTCAAGGCAAGAGCGGACACCATGCCGTAGCAGCATATTGTAGGTCCATGCCGGCTTGGCGCCGTCGGGGCGGTCAGCGAGGAACAAGGCGCGGCGCGGGTTGGTCTGTTTCAGATTGTGCTCATAGGCTTCCATCGTCCCGGGGCTTGCCAGCGACGCGCCGACGAAGCTTAGCCCAACCGGCTCGAATTTTCGTGGCGGAAGGTGGGCTGCAGCATAGCCCGCCCAGAAACTGTGGCGATCTCCCGAGACGATGGCAAAGCCCGTGATCTTCGCATCGCGCACCAGGTCATAGATCTCCTTGCGCTCGGCATAAGCCGCGCCGTAATCGTTGCTCCCGGCCATGCCGTAAGTGTCCGCGGGCCAAGGATTCTTGGCCATTCCGGCAGGCAGGTTTTGCAGGTCCACCCGGTGGTCGAGCGCGCCGAGCGAATTGCCCCAGATTTTCCACGTCGCCGTCGATTTGCGCAGCTGCTCCTTGAACCATGCCTTCTGGTCGGCGCCGAGGATGGTTCGCGGCGGCGTCTCCTTGCGCGGATTCGGAATGCGCACATCGCGGAAGTGGAGTTCGGCGGGCGGCCTCCCGTCGTCGAAGGCGCGTCCCGCGTCGAGCGCGATCATCGCCTCCTCGGAAAACATTCCGTTGAAGGCAGGGTCATAAATTTTTCCAACCCCCTCAGCGTCAGTTGGGTCGTCGCCGCAGAAGCTGTGCTGGTCGGTAATGAGGAGGTCGAGGTGCTTGCCGTAGCGGAGCGCCCGATAAGCGATCAGGCTGCGGATCGCGGTCAGATTGTTCGGCTCTAGCCCTAGCCCGTTCCCGTCCCACTTGTCGATCTTGACGTTCTTGACCGCAACCGCCCCGAATTCGGCAAGCGAGCCGCTCGGCGGCGACACGCGAGCCGGGACATATTCGAACCAGGCCTGGTTGGCGGCGACCTTGACGGTCTGGCCGGGCTGCGGCTCGCCGCCCGCTTGGACGATGCTTTGTCGGCCCTGCCACGAGAATTCGTGATTGTCCCAGATGGCGACGAACGGCCAGCGCGCGCGGGCATCCTGGAGGTCGGGATCAGCGAGATAGCCCTTGTACACGGCGCGATAGCCTCGACGGTCAGCGGGTAGTGGAGCTTGCCGCTCTTTCCCCCATCGGGAATGCGCGCGACCTCATAGATGGTCCGGTCGAAGCGAGTGTTTCCCTCTTCGGGATATTGAACGACCTCGTAGATGAAGTCGCCAAGGTGCAGCACGAAGCCGAGCTGATCCTCCGGCCGCGCGCGTTCGTCTTCGAAGATCATCCGGCGATAAGCGTTGAGCTTGCCTTCGTTGACATCCTGACAGCTCACGAATGCGAAATTCACCGGGCGGGGATCGTTTGGCAATGGCGCTGTGATCGTGCGGCCGTTGCGGCTGCCGTTGCCGTCCGCGTCGGTGAATCGATACCAATAGACCCGCGCCGGCTTGAGGCCGCCGACGAGCACCCGGGCGGTCCAGTCAGACGCTTGCGAAACCGGAACGCGCGCCCGCGCCACGACCCGGCGAAACCCCTCGTCTTCGGCGACTTCGACCGTCAGTCTCTGGCGCTCGCCTTTATCGAAGGGCCTGCGGGTCCACAGAATCACGCTGCCGGAGTCCGGGTCGCCCGAAGCGACACCCTCCGGGTAGAGATCGCGCCGTTCTCGCCAGCGAACGGTAGAGGCGTGTGCCCCCATCGAGCACCACACCAAAGCCGCGCCGCAGGACGCGGCTTGTTCGATGAATTCTCGTCGGTTGACTCTGCCCATATCATTCTCCTGACTTCGATTCGGTCGCCGAGATGTCGAGACGCGTTGAAGCAGACGCGGGGATTACTCCTCGATAAAAGGTCATTTAATTACGAGCCGGTTCGATGAGGTGTGAGATCGCGTTGATTCGCAACACGCGCCCTGCCCTTTGAATAAACCGTGGCAGCCGTCTGCTTCTTTGTGTCATCTGCGCTTTGGGCAGCCGTTGGGAAAGCTCCCTGAGCAGACGTGAGCAAGACCCACGGTAGGAATATCATCAACGTTCCTCTCTTCAGATTTAATCCATCTCTTGGGAAGCAGTCTGGCCCGATATTTACAGCTTTTTACGGGTGAGGGTTTGCAAGGTTTCATCGGAGCGATCTCACGCTCGGCGTTACCCGCCCGCGAGATTAGATTTGATGACAGGCAGCGGCTTGGAATCCAGCAGGTAGAAGTTGTCGGCCTCCGCGAGCGAGAGCGCGACCGAGCGCAGCAACCGCCCTACGACTTCGGCCAACGCGTGCAGCCGCGCCATCCACTGCTTGTAGGAGACGAGACGCGGGAAGGGCGCGAGCCAGTTCTCACGCACCAGCAGATAAGTCTTCTTCAAAGTGGCGCAGCCGAAGCAGCCTTGCAGCACCGCCACGGTCCAGACCTCGGCGTCGGTGAAAGCGGGCTCACAAGCCAGACTACGTCGGCGGGTTCTTTTACTCGCCTTCGGCGGGGCCACGCGCGCGCAGCAAGGGTCGCAGAAGCTCGTCGTCAAGAGCGACAAGAACAGCCCTCGCAAGGCCCCCGAGAAGTCCGCGCAGAAAACGACCGGGGCCCCAGCCGCGTCGCCGCAGTCGGCGGGCCGAGCACCCGCCGAGCCGACGACCGACACCACGACCAAAGACATCGCCACTTCCGCGCCGCAGGCCGCCTCTTCGTCGCCTTCGGGGTGCGACTACGGCACGATACTCGTGGGGGACACGATCAGGGTTATCTTCGTAGACCTCTTCAACAACCCACCGAACAGCGCCATCCCCGTGACCATGACTCAGACCAACGCGGGAACCATCGGCTTCGCGCTGACCGACCCGCAGAACCATTACATGAACATCGCCTCGCTGATGAGCGACACGGCGATCCCGTCCAACATCAAGTGCCACCGCGACAAGAAGAAGGAGATCGACGCGATCAAGGAGCAGAAGCTAAGGCACTTCGGCACGGCGCTCCACTACGTCCAGGACACGTACAGCCACGCGGGCTACACGAGCGACCGGGTCGGGCATGGCATTGAGGTGCTGAGGGGCCACCAGCACATGCCCGACAAGACCCACGGCACCGCCCGCTACCCCATCACGAACGTCGCCGCCAACTTGCGGGGCCTGGAGTACAGTAGGGTAGACCGGGCGATGTCGATGGTTAGGGACACCTGGGACAGAATGAAGCAGTGGTGCAAGGATAATAAGTGTTTCGACCGGCCCGCGCAGCAGGAGCGGAGCTTCAAACAGATCGAGCCGCTGGTCAGGAAGTTCCTTTCGTCGAACGGCTCACGTAATAACAGTGACCCGAACGCCAACCCCGACGACCGCAGTATCAACGATCAAGAGGTGGACATTAAGCGGCAGATACTGAGGATACCGCTCAGGCCCAGGTAATCTGCGGGGAACCGGGGACGTGCGGGGGCGGGGTTCGCAGCCCCACCCCCGCGCTAAAATATGCTTGCCACGTTCAAGCGGAGACACATGCTTTTCACCGTCGCGGCCGCGCTCTCGGCGTCGGCCTGCCTCCTGGCCGCGGCCTACACCGGGCGGCTTTTCAGCCACGAACCCGACCGCGGCGTGGCCGTCGGTGGCAACCCGCCCGCCGCGCAGACTGGGGGCCGCGCAGAGTCGCCGAGGCTCTATCCCGTCTGGCTCAAAGGTAAGATCGGGTTCATCGACAACATAGGCAAGCTAGTCATCCCGCCCGAATTCGGTGGCGAGTACCTATGGAAGGGGGGCGAGTTCTCGGACGGGATGGCGCGGACGGCCGTCAGTACGTCGGAGCGACCCGGCTACTGCTGCCGCTTCGGTTACATCAACGCGCAGGGCCGCGTTGTAGTCGAGCCGCAGTACTGGGAGGTGAAGGACTTCTCCGAGGGACTGGCCGCGGTCGCGGTGGGCGACCGCTGGGGCTATATAGATAAGGAGGGGCGGGTGGTGCTGGGGCCGAAGTGGATTGCCGCCGGCAGCTTCTCCGAGGGCCTGGCCGGCGTCTACGAGGACGCCGACCGGCGTGGTTACATCGATAAGGCCGGTTCGTTGGTGCTCCAGACGCCCTACTATGGTGTCAACCCTTTCTCCGAGGGGCTGGCGTTGGTGAGCATTGACAACGACACCCAGGGCTTCATAGACCGGACGGGGCGGCTCATCTACAAGGGGCAGGTCAAGCCCGGGACGAAGTTCTCCGAAGGGCTGGCCCCCGTTCCGTCCGGCGACAGGTGGGGCTACATCGACCGCACCGGTCGCTTCGCTATCGAGCCCGCCTACGACCGGGCCGGCGGCTTCTCCGAAGGGACGGCGGTCGTCGGCGTCGGCGACAAGTCCTGGTTCATCGACAAGTCCGGTAAAAAGGTCGGCGACTGCCCGCCCCAGTCCTGTAACTTCCACGAAGGGCTGGCGGCCTTCGAGTCCGGTGGCAAGTGGGGCTACATCGACAGGTCGGGACGGGTCGTCAGCAAGCCGCAATTCGACATGGCCTCCGACTTCTCCGGTGGCATCGCGATGGTGATGCTGACCGACAAAAAGATGGGCTACATCGACAAGACGGGGAAGTACGTCTGGAAGCCCTCCGAGTAACCGCCGGCCGTCCCTCATCCCCAAGACTGGGATACGCCGTGAACGTACTGAGAAGCAAGACACCGCTTCTGGTCATTGTCCTTCGGGTCGCCTGCCTCACCGCCCTCGACCTCTTCAAGCGCCGCCCACACCGCTCCTGTCATACAAATCACTACCGCCGGGCCTTAAAAGAGATGACGAGAAATTCATCAAGCCGTTGATGTTCGTCCGCGCGGCGAACGGGCACACTGTCTCGACGAAGGAGAAGTGTGCCGGTGGCAGATGAGAAGCGGCTGAGAATCATCATCGCGGAGGACTCAAACGTCGTCAGGAAGCTGCTGACGGCCCTGCTCTCCAAGATCGAGAAGGTCGAGATTATCGGGGTCGCGCCGGACGGCGAAGTGGCGTTACGTCTGATCCGCGGGCTCAAACCGGATGTCATCATCCTCGACATCGAGATGCCGTACCTGAGCGGCCTCGAAGTGTTGAAGGAGGTGCGGAAGCACGAGGACGACTCGACCGTCGTCATCATCTTCACCTCCGACGAGGCGTACCGCGACGAGTGCCTCATCAACGGGGCCAACTTCTTCCTCGACAAAGTAACTGAGTTCAAACTCCTCATCGACATCTTAGAGAACGACTTGCTGGCGGACTGAGGGGCAGGCCCCGCCGGCATCAAGGGCGGGTCGTCGCACGCGAAGGGGGCGTGCGACGACCCGCCTCCTCTAAACCGTCCGAGCCCTCACCAGATTACCGCGCGGCGCCGACCCGCAGTAGGTTGTGTCGCGAGAATAGTTTCTCAGCTATAATCCACCCGCCTGTTCATCTCTTACACGCCGGAAATATACTTTTGAGATTGAATAAGTCTCCGTGCAAGTGGCGCCACTTCGAGCCGTCGCTCATCCTTCTATGCGTCCGTTGGTCTTGCCACTACCGGCTCTCCTACCGCGACCTCGACGAGGCTTATGTGAAGGGCCAGGGGAAGGGAAATGATGACCGGCACTAAAACAGTAGCATGCTCATCCGCGACCCGCTGCCGGCGGGTTGGCGCCGTCTTCTTCGCCGCGCTCGTGCTCTCTTCCTCCTTCAACGCGGCCGCGCGGCAATCCAATCCGAGTCTCTACGCGGGCCTGCGCTGGCGTTTGCTCGGGCCGTTCCGCGCCGGGCGTGTGAACGGCGTGGCCGGGGTCAGGACGGAGCCGGAGACTTTCTATTTCGGTTCGGTTGGCGGCGGCGTGTGGAAGACTGTGAACTCGGGCCGGACGTGGGCGCCGGTCTTCGACTCCCAGCCCGTCGCTTCGATAGGGGCGGTCGCCGTCGCACCTTCGAACCCACAGGTCGTCTACGTCGGTTCGGGCGAGGCCGACATGCGCTCGCAGATCTCATACGGCAACGGGGTCTACAGGTCTTTGGACGCGGGAAAGTCCTGGGAGCACCTCGGGCTCGACGGCACGCGACAGATCAGCCGCGTCATCATCGACCCGCGCAACCCTGACGTTCTCTTCGTCGCGGCGCTCGGCCACGCCTACGGCCCGAACCCCGAGCGCGGCGTCTACCGCACGCGCGACGGGGGCAAGACGTGGCGGAAGGTTCTCTTTAAGAATGAGGACGTGGGCGCGGCCGACCTCGCCTTCGACCCTTCGGACGCGAAGGTTGTTTACGCCTCCCTCTGGAACACGCGCCGGCCGCCCTGGAGCATCTACCCGCCTTCGTACGGCCCGGGCGCGGGCGTCTACAAGTCAACGGACGGCGGAGACAACTGGACGCAGTTGACTGCGGGTCTGCCGACGGAAGGCTTGGGCCGCGTCGGGCTCGCAGTCGCGCCGACGAACCGCAACCGCGTCTACGCCATCGCGGACGCGAAGGCCGGCGGGCTCTACCGCTCCGACGATGCCGGCGCGACCTGGACTCTCGTCTCGAACGAGGCGCGCATCTGGGGACGCGGCTGGTACTTCTGCAAGGTCAACGTAGACCCTTTGAACGCCGACACGGTCTACGTTTCAAATACTTCGCTCTACCGCTCGACCGACGCGGGCAAGACCTGGACGGCCATCAAGGGCGCGCCCGGCGGCGACGACTATCACCAACTCTGGATCAACCCCGACAACCCGAAGCGCATGATTCTCGCGAGCGATCAGGGCGCGGTCGTGACCGTCGATGGCGCGCAGACGTGGAGCAGTTGGTACAACCAGCCGACCGCGGAGCTTTATCACGTCGCGGCGGACAGGCGCTTCCCCTACTGGGTGACGGGCTCGCAGCAGGACAGCGGCTCGGTCGCCGTGCCCTCGCGCAGCAACCTCGCGGAAATCTCCATGCACGACTGGCGGCCCGTCTGCGCGGGCGGCGAGAGTGACTATACGGCGCCCGACCCGCTCCACCCCGAGATACTCTTCGGCGGCCGCGTCACGCGCTGCAACGTCACGACGGGCGAGATAGTCAACGTCTCGCCCGAACGAAGTCTGCCCGCGAACACCGCGCGCCACACCTGGACGCTGCCCCTGGTCTTCTCTGAGGCTGACCCGCACGCGCTCTACTTCAGCGACCAGTTTCTCTTCAAGACGACGGACGGCGGCGAGAGCTGGGCGCAGCTCAGTCCCGACCTGACGCGCGAAGACCCCGGCGCCCCGCCGAACCTCGACGCGGTCACGGCCGCGGACGCGCCGGAAGGGAAGCGACGCGGCGTCATCTACACCATCGCGCCTTCGCCGCTCCGTGCACAGACGGTCTGGGTCGGTACAGACGACGGGCTCATCCAACGGACTGACGACGACGGGAAGACCTGGCGCAACGTGACGCCGCCGGAGCTGACGGCGTGGAGCAAGGTCGTGATGATGGACGCCTCACACTTCGAAGTGGAAGAGGCTTACGCGGCCATCGACCGGCACCGGCTCGAAGACTACGAGCCGCATGCGTATCGAACGCGCGACGGCGGCCGGACGTGGCAAAGTATGACGAACGGCTTCCCCGCCGGCGTCTACCTGCAAACGATCAAGGAAGACCCGCGGCGGCGCGGCCTGCTCTACGCGGGGACGGAACTGGGCGTCTTCGTCTCCTTCGACGACGGCGACCACTGGCAGTCGCTTCAGCTCAACCTGCCTCCGGTCTCTGTGCGCGATCTGGTCTTGAAAGATAACGACCTCGTGGTGGCGACGCACGGCCGTGGCTTCTGGGTGCTCGACGACATCTCGCCGCTGCGGCAGTCGGGCGAGGAGGTCTTCAACTCCGACGCGTTCCTCTTCCGACCGGCCGACGCCTTCATCCTCCCGCCTTACAGTGAGAACGGCACGCCGCAGCCGCGCGACGAGCCGTTGGCGGAGAACCCTCCTTACGGCGCGGTCATCGACTACTATCTGAAGCGAGCGGCCTCGGGGCCGGTCACGCTGGAGATTCTCGGCGCGGACGGGAAGACTGTCCGGCTCTACTCCAGCGAGGAGAAGGCGACGCCGGTCGATCCGGACAAGCTCGACATCCCAGCCTCCTGGGTGCGCGTGCCCGAGCCGCTCCCGGCCTCGGCCGGCATGCACCGCCGGACGTGGGACTTCCGCCCGCCCCCTCCCGCCAACAGTACTCAGCGCGGCGGCGCGGCGGTCTTCGGCGGGCGCGGGGTGCCGCCGGTGCCGCCCGGGGACTATACGGTGAAGCTTACCGTCGGCGGCAGGAGTTACACACAGCCGTTACACTTGAGCGCCGACCCGCGGGCAAAGTAAAGGTGGCGAAGATGCGTTCCGTGATACTGCTCCTCTTGTGCTCTATGCTTGTCTCTCCAATCGGCTCGGCTCAAGTGACGACGACGGCTCAGCCCGAGGCCGTCTACCTGCTCAAGCCCGCACACGTCTTCGACGGCGAATCCGCACAACTCCATGACGGCTGGGTGGTGCTGGTGCGCGGCGAGCGCATTGAGGCCGTCGGCCCCGCGGGGGATGTCCGCACGCCCGCCGGCGCCAGGGTGATCGAGCTGCCGGGGTTGACGCTGCTCCCCGGCCTCATCGAGGCCCACTCGCATGTGCTGCTGCATCCGTACAGCGAGACCCCCTGGGCCGAACAGGTGGCGCGCGAGGCTTTGAGTCTGAGGGTGGCGCGCGCCACCAACCACCTGCGTCACACTCTGCTGGCCGGGTTCACGACCGTCCGCGACCTCGGGACTGAGGGCGCGGGCTACGCCGATGTGGGACTGAAGCAGGCGGTCGAGCAGGGCATCATACCCGGCCCACGCATGCTCGTGGCGACGCGCGCCATCGTGGCGACGGGCTCTTACGCGCCGAAGGGTTACGCGCCGGAGTGGGACGTGCCGCAGGGCGCGCAGGAGGCCGACGGCCCGGAAGGCTTGGTGCGGGCCGTGCGCGAACAGATCGGCAAGGGCGCCGACTGGGTCAAGCTCTACGCCGATTACCGCTGGGGCCGCGGCGCGCCCTCCCCGACCTTTACACTCGACGAGTTGAAGACGGCGGTCGAGGTGGCCCACAGCGCGGGCGTTCCGGTGGCGGCGCACGCGACCACCACGGAGGGCATGCGCCGGGCCACGCTGGCCGGCGTGGATACGATAGAGCACGGGGACGGCGGGACGCCGGAGGTCTTCAGGCTGATGAAGGAGCACGGCGTGGCGCTCTGCCCGACGCTCGCCATCGTCAGCGCCGCGAACGCCGCGCACAAGCGCGAGGTCTTCCAGTCGGCACTCCAGGCGGGCGTGACCATCGCGAGCGGCAGCGATGTCGGCGTCTTCGCCCACGGCGACAACGCGCGCGAGATCGAGGCGATGGTGAACTTCGGCATGCCTTTAATCGACGCGCTGCGCTCGGCCACGTCCGTGGACGCCCGCGTCCTGCGTTTGGAGGAGAAGGTGGGGCGGGTGAAGGCGGGGTTGCTGGCCGACCTGATCGCGGTCGAAGGCGACCCGACCCGCGAGGTCTCGGCCCTGCGGCGCGTCCGCTTCGTGATGAAAGGCGGCGTCGTTTACAAGTCGCCGGCGGGGCATGATGCGGTCGCCCCTTAACACCCTTCCAGTTAGAAACACAGCAAGGCAAGAGAGAGCCAGAGCCAATGATTCCGAAAACAATTCATTACGCTGGTTCGGCTCGAAGCCTCTGGGCGATCTCAATCGGCCCCCTTCCTGCCCTGGTCGCCGCACCGGCTCAACGCCTGGCGGCGGCAGCCCGCGCGGGTCGAGCTGGCCTGGTACGGCGGTCACCGTGTGCGCTTCCCCGGCATGCGCGTCGCCCCGACCTTATTCCCCATGCGGCATTATCTCTTTCTGAGCATGGAGCACCTTCTCGCCAAATACATGCGACGCGAATATGACCCCGGCGAGTTGAGGCGCGGCTGGCACGGCTGGCGCAGTCGCTTGAACACCACCTCGTCAAGCTGCCTTCTCAAGCCGAGCTTCGCCTCTATACGTCGGACGACGAACTGGATGCACGGGACCCGCGGACGCGGGAGTTTGCGGAAGAGTGGGCGGCGCCGGAAGGTTGGCGGCGCTGGTTCGGAAGCCGCAGCCTGTCGTAGCGGGAATTACAGGTGTGTTCGGTCACCGGCGGCCCCTCCTGCCCGTCGAGCCCGCGCGCGCCAGGTCGAGTGTGATGACCGCAACGGACTGCTTCGGCAGCGTCAACGTGAAACTCTTGCCCGCGCGCACCGGCGTCGTCCTGACGACAATCGCGTTTGGTCTTGAGAAGTCGTTCGAGTCGCCCAAAGCATCCGCGGCCACGATCTGCATCTCGGCGCGCTCGACGAGGCCGGCGCCTTCGACCTCGACCCTCGTCGAGAGCGCGGCGCGCGGGTCGGTGTTGACGGCCTTGACGTAAATCCTCCGGCCGTCGGCCGTCCGTGTGGCAGACACGTCGAGGACGGGCACGTCCTTGCCTTCGCGGCTCGTGTCGAACACGGGCGAGGCGACTTCCGTCCCGAGGCGCTCGTCCCCGCGGTGCTCGGCGTAGAGGCGGTTAACGACGTAGAGGGGCGAGACGAAGACGGCGTGCCTGCCGGCCTGGATGATGCCGCCCGGCCAACCGTTGACGAGGTCGGAGACGGCGCTCATCCCGACGAGGTTGCCCGCGCGCTCAAAGACGTTCAAGAGGCGCGCGCCGTAGAGCGCCGACTCCATCGAATACTGGCGCTCGACGGGAAGGTCTAACCCCCACTCGTTGATCGCCAGTTGAATGTCGCGGCCGGGCACCAGTTCCTGCAACGCGCGCCCAACCTGCTCGTAGAAGCGTTCGTAGTGCAGCGGGCGCGCCAACAGGTTTAGAGGGTCGCCGGCCGACTCCCTGCGCCCGTAGTAGTGATGGATGGCGAGATAGTCTATCTCGCGCCCGGCCTCGGCGAGCACCGTGCGGTTCCAGCGCATGTCGTTGTCGCCGACGGCGATGAGCTTGATCGAGGGGTCTACGGCGCGCATCGCTCGCGCGTACTCACGCAGGTTGCGCGCGTAGGTGGCCGCGTCCGAATGGCCGCGCACCCAGTCGCCCCATATTTCGTTCCCGACCTCCCAGAGCTTCACGCCGAAGGGTTCCGGATGACCGTTCGCCGCGCGCATCGCCCCGTACTTCGTCTTGGTCGCGCCGTTGCAGTATTCGACCCACGCCGCGGCCTCCTCGGCCGTGGCGCCGCGCCCCTCGACGTTGACTGTGATTGACGGCTCGGCCCCCGCGGCGCGCGCGAAAGCGATGAACTCGTCCGTGCCGAAGTCGCTCGGCTCGGGCTCGTTCTTCCACGAGAGGTTGACCCAGGTGTAGCGCCCGTCGCGCGGGCCGACGCCCCACAGCCAGCGGTAATCCTGCGCGACGTTGCCGCCCGGCCAGCGGATGAAGGCGGGCTTTACGTCTCTGATCTTCTCGAACACGTCCCGGCGGACTCCGCCCGGTGCCGCGTCCGCCGGCATCAAAGAGATTTGATCGACCCACACGCGGCCGCGTCCGCCGAAGAGCAGACACAGGCGCGCGAGCGGGTCGGTCTTCGTGGGCCGCAGGGTGAAGTCGTACCTGCGCCAGTCGCCGCCGACGTTGCCGGCCGAAGCCTCGGCGTACGTCTCGCCGAGGTTCACGTCCGATTCGAGCGCGACCGTGACTCCTCCCGCATAACCTTCGGCCTTCATCCAGAGATAGACGCGGTACTCCGCGCCGGCGCGCACGGGCAGGCGCGGCTGAAAGAGGCCGTGGCGCGCGATGACGCCGTCGCCCGCGTCTACGCGCAGCGAGTGTTCGGGCACGGGCTTCTCGCCCGTCTCGACCTTCAGGTTTCGTCTTGGGGGGTAGGGTGCGGAGTCGTCCCACTTGAAGGAGAGTCCGTAGTCGTCGTTGCGGTCGTCCGGATAGCGCTCCCAATGCCGAGGCAAGCCCAGTGCGTTCGGTACTTCTTCAAACCCGCGGTCGCGCAGCAGCTCCGCGTGCAGGCCGTACTTCATCCCCTCGTACATGAATTCGAGGAACTGTCCGTAGAGCAGGGGACTGATGCGGTTCTCGACCTTGTTCGCGTCGATCCGGATGCTCGCTTCGCGCGCGGCCGCACGCGCCGCCGACTGCGCCTCGACATGCAGCGCGGGCGCGGCGCAGAGCAGGATGCAGAGGGCGACGAGCGACAGGAGTCTCATCCGTTACTCATCTTTGAGTCGAGACGCGCAGCACCGTCATCGAGTTGGGCGCCAGCGCGTAGGTGAACTCGGCGCCCGGGGCGGACAAAGGTCTCTCGACCGGGCTGACCCGGGTCGGCTGGTCCAGACTGTTCTCGGCTTTGAGGTCGTTGCTGGAGAGCACGAGCGCGCGCCCGCCTTTCACACCCCGCGCGCCCGCAAGGTTGATGCTGACCTCCCTCTGCGACGGCTCGGTGTTGACCAGTTTCAGAATCACCTCGCCGGCGGGCTCGTCGAGCGACGCGGAGGCATAGAGCCCGTCCCGGCCGTTCTGCGGCGAGCCGTCGAGCAGCACGGGCAGCAGTCGCGTGCCGCGGTTCGTGCTGAAGAGTTTCTGGACGTAGTAGTCGGGCGTGCCGTAGGAGCGCAGGTTGTCGAACCAGATGAGGTTGGGAGTCCATTGCCACGCATCCACGTGGCCGAAGAGCGGCGCGTAAGAGGACATCCGCACCACGTCGGCGTTGCGCTCAAGCCCCGTCACGAAGGCGGCCTCCGAAAGCGCGCACTCCCAGTTGTTGCGGTTGTCGGGGCTGGCGATGGCGACCGACTGCGCGGCGTACTCGCCGGCGAAGACCTTCGGGCCGTTGCGCGGGTAGTCGTCGTAGCGGCCGACGTTCTCGCGGAACCACTGCGGCGGCTTGTAGTAGTGCTCGTCCACCAGATCGGCGTTGAGCTGACGCAACTGTCCCCAGAGGAAGTCGAACTCCTTGCCCTCGGGGAAAGGGCCGGCGGCGGAGACGAGCGTGATGTTCGGGTACTTCGCCTTGAGCACCCTGGCGAACTCCTTGTAACGCTCGATGTACTGCGGCCCCCACTGTTCGTTGCCGACGCCGATCATCTTCAGGTTGAAGGGCGCGGGGTGGCCCATCTGCGCGCGCACGCGCCCCCACTTGCTCGTGGCGGCGCCGTTGGCGAACTCGATGAGGTCGAGCGCGTCCTGGATGTAGTGATTGACATCCTCCATCGGCGCCAGCTCGCCCGAGTTGAACTGGCAGGCCATGCCGCAGTTCATGATCGGGAGCGGCTCGGCGCCGATGTCCTCCGCGAGCTGAAAGTATTCGTAGTAGCCGAGGCCGAAGGACTGGTAGTAGTCGGGCGTCAGACGGTGGCGGAACTCCGTGTTCCAGCGGTTGACGATGAGCTTGCGCTCGTCGGTCGCGCCGACGGTCTTCTTCCACTGGTAGCGCTGTTCGAGGTAGCGGCCCTCGACGATGCAGCCGCCGGGGAAGCGCAGGAAGCCCGGGTTCATCTCCTTGAGGAGTTTGACGAGGTCGGGGCGCAGGCCGTTCGGCCGGTTGGCCCAGGTCTCCAAGGGGAAGAGCGAGATGAGGTCAACGTCGAGCGCGCCCGCGCCTTCGACCAGCAAGTTGAATCGCGCCCTGGCCTCCGTGTCGGTCGCGCGCAGCGTCGCGGTGTATCTCTTCCACTGCGGCGTGAAGCCCGACACACGGGCCTGACCCAGCGCACGCCCCTGCGCGTCAACCACCTCGACGCGCAGCGCCGCGGGCGCGCCTCCCGCACGCCGCGCCATCACGGAGAAGTTGTACTCCCGTCCCTTCTCGACGCCGACGCCGCGGAAGCCCTCGTTCGACAGGCCGAAGCCCTTGCCCGGCTCATCGACCTTGATGCGCAGGTAATGAGAGTTCGGCGTGTCCCCTTCGGTGCTCAGGTCGTAGATTTGAAGCGTGCCCTTCGCGTCGCCGGGCGCGGCCTGCTTCCAGCCCATCAAAGGCTCCGGGAACTCGAACGAGCGGTTCTTCACGCGCTCCGGATAGAGTCCGCCGTCGGCCGCGAAGTTGATGTCCTCGAAGAAGAGGCCGAAGAGCGTGCGTGGGACGGGCGCGCCGGGCCTGTCCAACTGCACCGTGACGCTGCGCGTCTGCGCGGCCGCGGGTGCGGCCTGCGCGGCGCAGAGCGCGAGCGCACAAGCGAGCCGGAGAAGTTCGGACGCAAGCCCCCTGTCGGTACGAGACGTTCTCATCTGTCTACAACCTCTCCCCAATTTGAAATTTGAAATTTCAAATCCTTACTTAGCCTTCGACGCGCCGGTTATGCGCTTGATGAACTCTACCTCCTCGGGGATGTAGGGCGTCCCGTCGTTGCGGAAGACTTCGTGGAACCAGATGGAGGGCTCGCGGTCGGTGTAGGGGTGCTGCCAGGAGTCCCACGGCAGGTGCGTCTGCGTCTTGCCCTGCACGAGGCCCCAGTTGATCATCCCGACGTGGTGCACCTTCCCGACCATGAGGCCGCCGAAGAAGAAGCTGCCGTTGCCGCGCGCCATGTACTCCGTGCAGATCATCGGGCGGTTGTAGCGCTTCAGCCAGTTGATGCGCTTCTCCAACTCGGTCGGGTGGTCGTAGTTGTGGAAGGTGATGATGTCCGACAGCTCTATCTGCAAGCGATCCATCGCGTCCATCTTCTCCGGCGTTGACCAGTCACCCTTCCACGGCCCGCTCGTCAGCGGCTGCGTCGCCCCGGCCGCGCGCGCCCACGCGAACGCCTTCGGCAGCAGGGCCAGCACCAGCTCGACCTTGTTCTTCGGTTCAAGCTCGCCGTAGCTGCCCTGGTTTGTGTTGTCCGGCTCGTTCCAGATGTCCCACGCCAGGATGCGTTCGTCTTTGGCGAACGCGCCGACGACGCCCTTGACGTAAGCCTCCAGGCGCGCGTACTCGGCGGGGTTCTGCAACGCCGCGCGGCCGGGCCCCTGCACCCAGCCGGAGTTATGCACGCCCGGCTTCGGGTCGCGCTGCTTGCCGAGCTTCGGGTCGGGGTCCCAGACCGAATCGAAGAGGCAGAACATGGGCCTGATCTTGTGCCTGGCCGCGATGGTCAGGAACTGGTCGAAGCGCTTCTTGAAACCCGCCGGGTCTTGCTGCCAGAGCTGATCGTGGATGGTCACGCGCATCGTGTTCATCCCGAGACTTTCGGCCCAGCCCAGTTCGAGGTCGATCCGCTTGGGGTCGAAGGTGTCGGCCTGCCACATCTCCAGCGAGTTGATGGCGCTCGCGGGGTTGTAGTTGGCGCCGACCAGCCACGGCTGCTTCGCGTACCAGTCGCGGGCCTTCTGCTCCGACCACCTCTGTGCCTGCGCCGCCGCGGCGGCGTGGCAGAGTAAAAGCGTGACGAAAACCTGCGCGACTCTTCTTACAGCTGACATAGATTCTCGACCTTCCCTTCACTTGTGTAAGTCTGCGCCCGCGCTCGTCAGGTGTTCCCACGCGCGACGTGTTTGTAGTGGACATCGGGGGCGGCCTTCAGCTCCGCGGCCTTCTCCTCGGGTGAGGTGTCGGAGAGGAAGTTGCCGCCGCCGATCTCCGGCCCCGCCAGATACTTCAACAGGTTCGGCCGCCGCAGCGGCGGGTGGAACTCGATGTGGAAATGGAATCCGCGGTAGTCCCCGCCGTCCGTCGGCGCCTGGTGCAAAGGCATCACGTAAGGGAAGGGTATCCCCCACAGGTTGTCGAACTTGATGAGCACGCGGCGGAGGGCGTCGGCGAAGTCCCGCCGCTCTTCATCAGTCAAAGCCGCCAGCGACGGCCGCGTCTCTTTCGGCGCGACGTAGACCTCGTAGGCGTAGCGCGCGAAGTAGGGCAGGAAGGCAATCGCCGTCTCGTTCTCGTAGATGATCCGCCGCCCGTCCTCCCGCTCGGCCGCCAGGATGTCCTGGAAGAGCACGCGCCCCGTCTCCGCCAGATGCCGCTGAGAGACCCGGGCCTCGGTCTCGATGGTCTTGAAGACGAAGTTGGTGGCGTAGATCTGGCAGTGCGGGTGCGGGTTCGAGACCCCGACCGCCTCGCCCTTGTTCTCGAAGATGAGGACGTGGTTGACCTCGGGGCGCTCGCCCAGCTCGCGGTACTGCTGCTGCCAGACGGCCAGCAGTTCGTCCACCCGTCCGGTCTCCAGTTCGGCGAGCGTCAGGGAGTGGTTCGGGCTGTAGCAGACGACACGGGCCAGCCCCTCGGCCGGCATGTTGCGGTAGATACCCGCGGGCTTCTGCAACTCCTTCGGCGCGTCGGGAGAGGCGCAGGGCATGTCGTTGTCGAAGACGTAGGTGGAGGTGTAGGCGGCATTCCGCCGGCCCGAGACGCGCACATTCCCGGGGCAGAGGTAGCAGTCGGGGACGTAGGAGGGCTCCTCCCCGGCGTCGTGCTCGACGGTGCCGCCGCTCCACGGCCGGTTCTGCCGGTGCGCGGCGACGATGACCCACTCCTCGCGCAGAGGGTGCCAGCGCTCTTCCCAGACCATGTGCTCACTCCGTTCGCGTGAATCGTGAACCGTCAACCGTGACAAGTAAAAACTGCCTTCCTCTGGTCACGCTTTACGGTTCACGGTTCACCCTAGTGTAATTGACAACCGCGTGACGGACGCGGGCGCGAAGCGGTAGACGAAAGGGGCGCCCCCTGACGTGTTAACCGCCTCGTCGCGCGGCTCCACCTCGCGCGGGTTCGCGAAGGTGTTGTGTGCGTGCACGTCCGGCTCGGCGAGCACGCGCGCCCGCGCCGAGCCGACACGCGCACCACGCACGGCTATCTCCGACTCGCGCGCCTCCGTCAGGTGCGGGTTCGTCACGGTAAGCGTCAGTTGCCTCTCGTTGACAGAGGCGGAGCCAGACAGCCCCCAGAACTCAGCCGGCTTGCCCGCGCGCGTGTACCGTACCTCCGGCGCGCTGAAGAGTGCGCGCACGGACTTCGCCCCCATGTGCGGCACGAACATCTCGAAGACGTGGAAGGTCGGCGTCAGGATGAAGTTCTCCTCATGTGTGAGGAAGAGCGAGTGGAGGCAGTTGACGAGCTGCGCGCAGTTAGCCATCGCCACCTTGTCGGCGTGGCGGTTGAAGGTGTCGAGCGTGAGACCGGCGAGCAGCGCGTCCCTCATCGTGGACTGCTGCCCGAGCAGGTGCGTCGGGTCTATCTCCGACCCCTTTCGGTACCAGGCGCCCCACTCGTCAACCACCAGCCTGACGCGGTGCTGGCGGTCGTACTGCCCCATGATCGTCCAGTGCTGGTTGATGAGCGACTCCATGCGGTCGGCCTCGCGCAGCAGCTCGTAGTACTCGCCCTCGTCGAACTTCAGCGCGTCGCCCTTGCCCGCGAACCAGTCGTTCGTACGCCCCTGCGAGACGTTCCAGGCGTAGTGGTGCAGCCCGAAGCCGTAGATGCCGCCGAAGAGGAACGAACCCTTCTCCGCCGTCTTCGAGAAGAAGCCGCGCGTCCAGTTGAAGTCGTCCACGTTGGCGCCCGAGGCGATGAACTTTAAATCGACGCCGTAGCGCGGGACGGCCGCCGTGAACCGTCGATACTCCATCGCGTACTCTTCGGGCGTGAGGTTCCCGCCGCAGCCCCAGGACTCGTTGCCGACGCCCCAGAAGCGAACCTTGTAAGGGTCGCGGCTCGGCAGAGGGCCGGCGGCCCGCAAAACGGCGGCGGTCGTCGTGCCGGCCGGCGAGTTGACGTACTCGACCCACTCGTAGAAGCTCTGCGCGCCCAGGCCCCGCACGTTGGCCGCGAGGTATGCTTCCGCGCCCGCGAGCTGGCAGAAGCGCAGAAACTCATTCGTGCCGAAATGGTTCGGCTCGTACCTCCCGGGGCCGTCCTTCGGCGCGCCGTCGGGCCACTCGGGCGCGTCCACCCAGAAGTTCGTGCGGCGCGGGCGCTGCTCGCGCGGGCCGGTGCCGTCGCGCCAGTCGTAGCTGTCGGCGAAGCAGCCGCCGGGCCAGCGGATGACCGGCGCCTGGATGCGCTTCAGTGCTTCGACGAGCGCGGTGCGGATGCCGCCCGTGTTCGGGACTTTCGAGTTCTCGCCGACCCAGATGCCGTCATAGATGACGCCGCCGAGGTGCTCTGCGAAGTGGCCGTAGATGTCGCGGTTGATGGTGCCAATCTCCTCGCCGACGAGCACCTCGACGCGCGAGTCGGCCGCGCGCGCCGCACGCGCCGCCGGGCCACGCGTGCCCGCCGCCGTCAAAGCCGCGCCGGTCAAAGCGGCCGCGCCCCGATGAACTCTCGCCTCCCGATCTTCGTCATGTCCCTCCACGAATCAGAAGCGCACGCTACCGAGCCGGCGGACTACTTCCCTCAACTCGTCCTCGTCCTGCTTCTTCTTGCCCTCGTTCAAACGCTTGAAAGTCTCGACGGCCGCCTGCGCCTCCGCGGTGCGCTTGAGCCGCGCGTAGGCACGGCTGAGCTGGTAGTATGCGTCGGCCGAGTCGGGTTCCAGGGCCGTCACCTTCTCCAGTTCCGCGACCGCGTCCGTCCAGCGCTCGCCCCGTATGTAGAGCTTGGCCAGCGAGAGACGGGGCGCGCTGAAGGTCGGGTCCAGCTCGGCCGCACGCTTCAGATGTGACTCGACGCTGGCCGCGTCCGCGTCAGGCTGTTGAAGCATCGCCTCGGACAGAAGGTAGTGCAGGACTGGCATCTGCGGGTCGGCCCTAAGCGCCTTCTCGTAGAGTGCCACCGCCCCCGCCACGTCGCCCTTCCTCACGCTCAGCAGGCCCAGGTAGGCGTAAGCGGGCGCGAACTTCGCGTCGAGCGCGGCCGCGCGGCCGAACGCCCGCGACGCATCATCGTCTCTGCCCTGTTTGAAGTGCGCGAGCCCGAGCGCGAACCAGAGACGGGGTGAGCCCGGGAACTCTTTCAAAGCCTCTTCAAGCCTGATGACGGCCGCGGCCGGCGCGTAGGCGTCAGTCAGCAGGACGCCGTAGGCGAAGCGGTACTTCTCAGACTGCGGGTTGAGCTGGATGGCGAGGCGCATCGCCGGGATGGCGTTCTCCGGATGCCCCGCCTGCTGGTACACGTCGGCGAGAAGTGCATAGAGCGGGGCCGACTCCACCCCGCGCGCCACCGCGCTTTCAAGCGTCCGGCCGGCGCCGCGGACGTCCTTACGCGCGAGCTGGACGCGGGCCAGCTGCATGACGACTACAGCGTTGGAAGGATCAAGGCGGGTGGCGACCGCCGACTCGGCCTCCGCCTCCTTCAACAGTCCGGCTTCAAAGAGTGCGGCGCCGAGTTCGGCGCGGGCGCGTGCGGCTTCGGCCGAGGCTTCAGTCGAAGGAGTTGAGGCGCCACCGGCCGCGATGCGTTCGGCGTAGCTCTGGTAGTGTGCGGCCGCGGCCGCGGGGTCGCCGCGGCGCAGCGAGATGACGGTCAGGGCGCGTGCGATCTCGGCGTCGGGCTCGATGCGTTCGGCCCGCGCGAAGAGGTCTTCGGCCGCGCGCAGGTCTTCGGCCGTGCCGGAGTTGAAGCGTATCTGCGCGAGGTTGACGAGCGCGTTCGGCTGCTGCGGGTCGGCGCGCAGCGAAGCCTCAAACTCGGCGGCGGCCTCGCGGGCGCGGCCCAGCCGCAGCAGGATCACTCCGTAGTTGTTACGCGCGGGGGCCGAGGTGGGAGAAAGGCGCGCGGCCTCGGCGAGGTGGCGCGCGGCCTCCTGCAGGTCGCCGGCGCGGTCGGCGAGGAGCCCGAGGTATCTATGCGCGTCCGCGTCCTTCGGGTTCAGGCCGAGGGCTCTGTTGAAGGCGGCGCGCGCCCCTTCCAGGTCACCGCGGTCGAGCGCCGCGACGCCCTCGTCCACGGCCGCCGCCGCCGAAGCCGAAGTCCCGCGCGCGCCCTGTCTGGCAGGGCGGGACGGCGTCTGCGCGCGACACAGCGCAGACGCCGCCGGGGCCGCGAGCGCCGCGAGCAGTAGGAGCGCGGCGCGTTGAAATTTACATGAGCGCCTGTAGAGCATGGCCCCCGCGCGGCGGCTTCGCTTCACGCCGCAAATGGAAGAGGGGCGCAGGAGGTTTGCTTCGAACACACTCTGCGCCCCTCTGCCGTTGAAGGTTGGTTTAGAAGACGAACCTCCCGCCGACCTGCACGCGGCGCGGCTGGAAGATGTCGGCGTTGCGCGTCACGAGGCCGAAGTTGACATCGTCGATATTCAAGTTCGGTATCCCGTAACGACCGCGGTTGAGCAGGTTGAAGAACTCGAAGCGCAGCTCGAAGAAGGTCGTCTCGGTGAGCTTGGTCTTCTTCATGATGCTTAAATCCTCAGTCATGAAGGGCTCGGCGCGCAGGCTGCCGTAAGAGGGCGCCGCGTTGCCGAAGAAAAGGTTCGGGTTCGAGTAGAAGGCGGCGTAGGCCGGGTTGATCGAGCCGTTGGCGAGTAGCTCCGCGGGCGCGTTGCGGTAGTCAACGGGACGCGCGAACGCCGCCCGGTTCAGGAAGAGCAAGTCCACGCCGCCGCCGGTGTTGCCCGTGTAGAAGTTGTTGCTCACGACGTTGGGCCGCAGGTTGCCGAGGTAGCCGACGCGCTGGAGGAACTCCCTCTGCCCGCCCGCGATGAACGGCACCAGGCCCTGCCCGCTCCGGTAGCGGTGGATACCCGTGACCTGGAACCCACCGACCAGACGGTCAACGATCCCGCCCTGATTCAGGAACCGCTTGCCCTTCCCGAAAGGCATCTCAAGGATGTAGTTGAAGACGAGCGAGTGCGGCGGGATGCTCACCGAGGGCGAGCGCAGCGACGCCCGGTCGAACGGGTTCTGGACGACGCCGTTCAGGGGCGAGTTGCCGAACACGTCCTCGGCCGCGTCGGTGATCAGCTTGGCGTAGGTGTAGGAGAGCCCGAACTGCATCCCCTGCGAGAAGCGGCGCTGGAGGTCGAGCTTGCCGGCGTTGTAGAGACTTTGCCCCTCGCTCTCCAGGCGGTTGATGATGTTCCCGTACTGCGGGTAGGGCCTGAGCGCCTGGCCGACCGACCCGGCGAAGTCGCCGAACTGGCTGGTGAAGCCGGGGTAGATGGCGTTCGGGTTGGTCGGCAGGTTGAAGCCGAGGCCCGCGGCGAAGGCGCGCTCGGCCGGCGTCACGGCCGTGAGCGGCTTCGAGAGCAGCGGCAGCCCGAGCTTGAGTGCGTCGAAGGGCAGCTTGTTGATCTGGTCGAAGCCCGAGCGCAGCCGCGAGCCCTTGCTGCCGATGTAGCTGGCCTGGAGGGCGAAGTTCCAGGGAAGATGGCGCTGTACGTCGAGGCTCCACTGCGCCGTCCGCCCGGCCTTGAAGCCCTTGGTGAAGTAGTCGAGGTCGGTCCGGTTCAGGTCGCCGACGGCCTGCGTGGTCGGGTCGGGTGCCGGGATGTTCGGGTAGTTCTCAAGCGTGATGAAGGCGTCGAGGCCGCCGTTGATATTGACCGAGCCGGGGCTGTAGCCGAGCGCGCCCGCGTTGCCGAAGTCGTTGTAGATGACCGGCGCGTAGTAGATACCGTAGCCGCCGCGCACGACCGTCTTGTCGTTGAGGGAGTAGGCGAAGCCGACGCGCGGTCCCCAGTTACTCTTGTCCGGCTCGACCAGCCCGAAGTTGGCCGCCTGGATGCCGCCCTTCGAGGCGTCGGCGCTGACGATGGCGCCGAGGCGTCCGCCGGCCGCGGGGTTCGGCACGTCCGGGTCGAAGCCGCGGTAACGGCCGCGGGCCTCCTCGCGCGGCCGGCCGTAGTCGTAGCGCAGGCCGAGGTTGAGGGTCAGCTTCGGCGTGACCTTGTAGTCGTCCTGGAAGAAGTAGGCGGTCGAGAAGAAGCGGTGCGCCGGGTCGATGGTCTGGTTCGAGTTGAAGGAGAACTCGGGTCGGCCCGTGAGGAGGCTGGCGATGGGCCAGCCCTGGTTGAAGTCGTTGGTGTTGGCCGTCTGGTTGCTGCGGAAGTTGAACTGGCCGCCGATGTCGAAGTGCGCCGCGTTGTTGAGCTGCTGGATGCGCACTTCGCCGCCGGTCTTGAACGTGTGGTTGCCGTGGATGATGGTCAACACGTCACTGATGTGCTCGGAGTTGTCGCGGACGCGGTTGCTGAAGAAGGTCGAGCCGCCGCCCTGGTAGGCGCGCGGGTCGGTCGAGCCGACGGCGTCGCCGTAGCCGGGGAAGCCGATCATCGGCAGGCCGAGGTTCTGCGTCGCCGTCGGGCTCAGGCCGAGGTCGCTGCTCTTGCCCTCGCCGAAGGTAAAGTTGCGGTTCGACACGTCGGAGCGCGAGAAGCCGGCGTTGAAGTGGTTGATGACCGTCCCCGTCAGCGTCCAGTCGTGCTGGAGGCGCGCGTAGTAGGACTTGAAGATTTGATCCCAGACGCCCACGGCCACGAACGGCTCGGCGAAGCGCGGGAACCCGCCCTTCGTGCTCGGCAGCTCGCGGAACGTGTAGCTGAAATTGAGCGCCTGCCGGTCGGTCAGGTTCTGCGTGATCTTCCCCACGTAGTAGTTC
The DNA here is from genome assembly GCA_045807865.1 of Pyrinomonadaceae bacterium. Classification (GTDB taxonomy): domain Bacteria; phylum Acidobacteriota; class Blastocatellia; order Pyrinomonadales; family Pyrinomonadaceae; genus QHXN01. The sequence goes on along the minus strand of JBJMGP010000181.1, from coordinate 29,162 downwards.
GTCCGCGAGCCGGCCGTCGTCGAGGCGCGGTAGTTGCGGAAGACCGTCGAGCCGTTCGGCCCCGTCTGGTTCGGCAGCGGGAAGAGGTTGGCGAAGTTCTGCCCGATGCGGCTGATGCGCGCGCCGCCGAGGTACTGGTCGAGGCGGTTGCCGGGGATGGCCGTGCGCTGCCCCGCGGGCTGCGCCGGGTCGTAAATCTGGACGGGGCCGCCGAAGAACCCGAGCACGTAGGGGTCGGTCAGAAGCTCCGAGAAGTCGCCCTGCCGCATCCGCGCCGTCGGCACGGTGATGTCAACCGACTCGCTCTGCGTGATGCGGTAGCCGCCGTAGTTGAAGAAGAAGAAGGTCTTGTTCCGCCCGTTCCAGACGTGCGGGCCGCCCTCGCCGAAGTGGGGCAGGACGACGGGGCCGCCGACCGAGAAGCCGTAGTCGAACTGCCGGTCGAGCGGCTTCTGGAAACAGCCGGGGGCGGAGTCGCTGTTGGCGCAGTTCGGGTTCTGCTGGTTCAGGATGCGGTTGCGGTCGATGTTGGAGTTGAGCGCCTCGTTGCGGTGGAAGAGGTAGACCTCGCCGTGCGGGTCGTTGCTCCCGGTCTTGATGGTGAAGTTGATAACGCCGCCCGTCGAGTTGCCGAACTCGGCCGAGTAGGAGCTGGTCGAGAGGGTGAACTCCTGGAAGGCGTTCGGGCCGGGCGCGACCTCCGAGAAGAAGGTGCCGTTCTCGCCGCGCCGCGTTTGCGCGCCGTCGATGAGGATGTCGGCGCCTAAGCCCTGCCCGCCGTTGATGCGGAAGTTGGTGGCGTTCGTGCCGGCGCTGCCCGAGGTCGTGCCCGTCCCGTTCGGCGTGTCGTTCGAGACCACGCTGCTGTCGAGGAAGATGAAGGAGAGGGGCGTGCGCCCGCCGCTCTCGGCCGAGACGAGGAGCGGCAACTCCCTGACCTGCCGCTCGGTGACGTTGAGCTGCGAGACGGGCGTGTCGGTTTGAATGACCGGCGACGCGTCGGCCGAGACGTTGACCACGTCGCCGACGCCGCCGACCTCAAGCTTGAATTCGACGCTGCGCGTAATCTGCACCCCGACGCGCACCTCGTCGAGCGTCGCGGTCTTGAAGCCCTGGGCCTCGACCGTCAGGCGATACGGCGCGGCCGGGAGTTGCGGGAAGGTGAAGTTACCCTCGTCGTTGGTCTTGGACTCGGCGGGGGTGTTGGTCTCGGTATTGGTGACCGTCACCTTCGCGTTGGGGACGACCGCGCCGCTCGGATCGACCACCCGGCCGGTGATCGTGCCGCGGTCGCTCTGGGCGCTGGCGGTCGCGGCCAGCCCGAGGATGAGAATCAGCAGTGTGGCGAAAGTCAGCCTGTGGAATTTCATGCACGCCTCCCGGTGGCTTGTTGAGCACGCAACACGATTGCGTTAAGGTTCACCCGATCCGAAGTGATGATGCCGACCGCGTCTAGGGGAGACGAGGCGCCCGGAAGAGCAGCTCCGGGCGCGCCGGCAAACGCTGACGTGCAACTTAAACTTGACTAAAGAATCGGGAAGGAACGAACCGCGACCGTCGGCCGACACGTCCGGCCAGCCCGAGCCGGCGTGGAAGCCGGCCCCTCCGATGCTCGCAGATTCAAATTCCTAGTGGCCTGTTGCGTTTGTTCATTTACACTACAAATGAACATGAAGTCAAGGTTTTTAAAATCTAAGCAAGCAAGTTCGTACGTTTGCGTGCGCCACTGCCTCCTGGCACTTCTGGCCCTCCTCTCAAGCAACGCCTTTGGCCAGGGGGCGGACGAGCCGACGGGCGACATCCGCAACGTCCACGACCCGGCCGTCATCGAGGAGGCCGGGCGCTTCTACCTCTACTCGACCCGGGCGGGTCTCAGCGTCCGCTGCTCCGAAGACCTCGTCCGCTGGCGTCTGTGCGGCGACGTGTTCGGGCACCTGCCGCAGTGGGCCGTCGAGGAGGTGCCGGGGCTGCGCGGGCTCTGGGCGCCGGACATCTCATACTTCAACGGCAGTTACCACCTCTACTACTCCGCCTCCACCTTCGGGAGTAACCATTCGGCCATCGGGCTCGCGACGAACCTCACGCTCGACCCGTCGAGCGTCAACTACATGTGGAGGGATCAGGGGAAGGTGATCGGCTCGGCGCGCTCCGACGACTGGAACGCCATCGACCCCAACCTCGTCCTGGACGAGGCGGGGCAGCCCTGGCTCTCTTTCGGCAGCTTCTGGGGCGGCATCAAGCTGCGCAAGCTGGACCCGGGCACGGGCAAGCTTTCCACACAGGACGAGACGCTCTACTCGCTCGCGAGCCGGCCGCGCGGGCCGGGGCAAGCCGGCGCCGTCGAGGCGCCATTCATCGTCCGCCGGGGGGATTACTACTACCTCTTCGTCTCCTTCGACTTCTGCTGCCGTGGGGCGAAGAGCACTTACAACGTCCGCGTCGGGCGTGCGCGGCGCGTGATGGGGCCATACGTTGACAGGAGCGGCAAGTCCTTGATGGAGGGCGGCGGGACGTTAGTGTTGGAGGGCGGCGTTCGTTGGGCCGGGCCGGGACACTGCGCCGTCCTGCGGACGAAGGGGGGCGACAAGCTCATCTACCACGCCTACGATACGGAGTGGCGCGGCACACCGACGCTGCGCATCAGCGACCTCAACTGGGATAAGGAAGGGTGGCCCGCGGTCTCGCTCAAATGAGGGTCAAGCCTTCCGCACCTCGATGCCTCTGGCGATGAAGGGCGCGAGCGATTCGTCAGTCGCGCCCTTGTCGGTGATGAGAACGTCTACGCTGTCAATCGGGCAGATCAGGGCGGCGGCGGTGACGCCGAGTTTCCGGTGGTCGGCGACGACGATCTTGCGGCGCGCCTGGCGCATCATGGCGCGGTGGATGGTGGCCTGGTCGGGGTAGTTCGTCGTCAGGCCGTGTTCGTGATGGATGCCGTCCACCCCTATGAAGACCTTGTCGGCGAAGATCTCGCCGACACTCTGAATCGCCCCGGGCCCGACCAGCGCGAACCAGTCGCCGCTCAGGAAGCCGCCCGTGACGATGACCTTCAGGTCGTCGCGGTGGCTCAGCTCCATCGCCACGTTGATGGCGTTCGTGAGGACGGTGAGCCCTCTGTGGAGGGAGATGCTCCGGGCCACCTGCGTGGCCGTCGTGCCGGCCCCGATGGCGAGTAACTCTCCGTCCGCGACGAGTTCGGCCGCGACGAGGCCGATGCGCCGCTTCTCCGCGCTCCGGTGACTCTCCTGCTCCTGGTAGTTGGAGGTGTGGCGGAAAGGTTCGTAGAGCGGCTGCTGGATGGGGACGGCGCCCCCGTGACTGCGGCGCAGCAGTCCACGCCCCTCCAACTCGGTCAGGTCGCGGCGGATGGTCGCCGTCGAGACCTTCAAGCGCTTGGCCAGCGGGCCGACGGAGACCTTCCCCGCCCGCAGCAAATGCTGCAAGATCACCTGTGCGCGTCGCTTCGCGGCTGAACTCTCTTCGGCCATCTAGTCTCAGGTGCGAGGCCCTCACCGGTTGTAAAAGGTGCGAGTGGTGCTCAGTCTGCCGTAAGGCGCCTTCGGACGCGGGAAGGCGCGCGTCTGACCAATGCTCTGAAGGCACCGGCATATTATGACCTCACTGGATGCCGGTCAATCGATTCTTGCGGGTGTCGAGAGCAGCGCGCCGCAGAGGTTGTGCGTCTCGTTCATGGCTGAGGCGGGTCGATCAGTTTCAGGATGACGCTTTCACGCTGGCGCTCTCGCCCCCGCAGCTCGTCGGCCCGGGCGAACATCTTCTTCGCGCCTTCCTTGTCCCCGAGTCTGGCGTAGACGAGACCAAGCTGATAGTTGGCGCGCAGATCGTCGGGGTCTAGTTCGACCGCGCGCTCTAACTCCGCTTTGGCCGCCGTGAACTCTTCCTGTTCGCGGTAGGCCGTGCCGAGTGCCGCATGCGCCGCCGCGTGGTCGGGGCGTGCCTGTACGACACGCCGGAACAGTTCGACCGCGGCCGCGCGCTCACCCTCCTTTGCCAGAGTCTCGCCGAGCAGATACTCGGCGTCCACATCGGGCTTGAGCTTGAGGCTCTGTTCGAGCGCGGCGCGCGCCTCGGCCGACTGCTCCAGGCTGTTGAGCGCGGCGCCGAGCAGGTAGAAGCCGGCGGCGTCATTCGGGCGGAGCGCGACGTACTCCTTCAGGAGGCGCACCGCCTCGGCCTTCTCGCCCTTATTGAAGCGCGCCGCCGCCAGCCCGTAGAGGTAGGCCGTCTCCTGCGGATGCGTGCGGTGCAACTGCTCGAAGGCGGGCAGTGCGTCGAGCAACAGACCCATTTGCAGTGCGGTCACGCCGAAGTCGTAGAGCACGCGGGGTGAGTCCGGCGCGACGCGGCGCGCGCGGACGAGGTAGGCCAGCGCCTTCTCCAACTCCCGCCGCGAACGCGACACACTCGCCAGCGCGCGCAGTGTCTCCACGTCGTCGGGCTTCGCGCTCAAAGCCTCGGTCAGGTACGCCTCGGCACGCTCGCCGCGCCCCGTGGCGGCGCTGATGTAGCCGAGCGCGAAGAGAAGTTCGAACGACCGCGGCTCGCGCCGGCGCGCCGCCTCAAGCAGTCCGAGTGCCTCGTCCACCAGACCGCCGCGTGCGAGCGCGACGGCGAACTCCGCGCGCGCGTGTGCGTCCGCCGCAGGATAGTCCGCGAACTCGCGCGCGAGAGTGCGCGCCTCGTCGCGGTGGCCCGTGGCCAGCAGTGATTTGAGAAGCAGGGGGAAGTAGTCGGCGCCCGCTGCCGCGCGTGGGACTCGACGCAGGTGTTCGAGCGCGTGCTCGTGCTCGCCCCTGCCGACGTAGAGCGACGCCAGCCTCAGGTTAAGGTCGGGGCGGTCTGGCGCGAGCCTGTAGGCGGCGAGCAGAACGTCGAGCGCCTCTTCTGCCCGACCCGCCCTGACGAGCAGTTCGCCCAGGTTGATCTGTGCGCCGAGGTGAGAAGGCTCCGCGGCGAGGGCGCTTCGGAACAGGCGCTCGGCCTCCGCGCCCCTCTGCTGTCGCGCCCTTAAGACGCCGAGCAGGTTGAGCGCGTCGGCGTCCCGCGGAGAAGCGGCCAGTACCGCGTTGAGCAGAGACTCTGCCCGCTGCAACTCGCCTGCACCGAGCGCCGCGGCGGCCTGCTCCAGGCGTTGGAGGTTGAGCTGTCCACCACGGGTCTGAGCCCACAGGGCCGGCCCCGTAGACAGAAGGACGAGGAGCAGTAAGGCTTGGCAGAATCTGTTCATCGCACTCCGGACGCTCGCCTCTCCGTTTAAAAACAGTCACGACGCACGGTCGAGCTTACTATATAATGCACTGCCTCGGAGCCGGAGCTGTAGGGAGGGATTTAAGAGATGAACTCTGCGACCAGATTCGTGGTGTTGTCCGTGACGACGTGTGTTCTCACCTTGGCTCTCTTCAACAACGCCTCGGGCCAGCAGACTGAGCGGCGCGGCGCCGGCAACTCCGCCGAGGTCGAGCGGCTTGAGCGCGAGCGGCGCGACCAGGCGATGCGTGAAGCCGACATGAGCGAGCGCCAGTATCTCCTCAGAACGATGGAGCCCGACAGGCGACCGGCGGGGCCGCCCGCCCCTCGCCTCGCCCTGGCGCAGATCAGAGAGGACTTCGTCCGCTTACAAGTTCTCAACAACGGTCTGGCACGGGCGGTCTCCCGCAGGGACGCTCTTGACTTCAAGCTCGTCTCCCGGTCGGCCGCCGAGATCAAGAAATTGGCGACGCGACTCAGAGACAACCTTGTGCTGCCCGAGCCGGCCGGCGAGGGCACGCGCCCCGAGGCGAAAGACGCGCCTCCACCCGCGCAGTTGGGTGATGCGCTCGCGGCGCTCGACGGGCTGATACTCAAGTTCGTGGACGACGTTGCTTCAAAGGGCGTCTACCTACTCGACGCCCAATCCTCCGCGAAGGCGCGTCACGAGCTTGAGGCGATCATCGAGCTAAGTACGCGTCTGAAGACGGCGAGCGAGGGAGCAGGTAGGTCAACCCGTCAGCCCCGTTGAGCCCACCCCATTCGTCTCCGAGGTGACAAGGGCACGGCGCGGCTGACACAGCACAGAGTACGACCGGGGTTAGCCACCTTCCCGGAGTCCGATAACGCCGATGGCCTTACTCTTGACCCATGATTTTTCTGCTTGAGCGGGCCGGGAGCGTCGTCGCTTTAGTTATCGGACGTGGCGTTGGGTCAGCGGGCCGGGTAACGAGGAGTCACGCCCTCCTCACTCGCGCTGCTGACGCGGGCGTCACTATGTGCCTCGACGCACGTGCTCATCCCGGTCTCGCCGAGCGGGCAAGGGGAGGAGGGCATAAGCCTCATTGAACAATCTCTCGGCAACATGCCGGTGGCGGGCTCCGGGCAAGTAACAGCGGGTGCCGACTTGTACGCACGCCTGGCCGACGAGACGTTAGCCAAGCTACGTCTTACCCACGCCTGACACGCGGTGGCGGGGTGGAGTTCGTGTCTAAGTCGGACGACAGCCCATCGGGTTCCCGGAGCGAGATTCTTCTCATCCCCTGCCGCGCCCGAGCTACTAGTGCGCGCCACCCTCACCTCGCGCCCGTTCTCAAAGAACCTGTTGACTTGCCGGAAGCTGAACGACCTTTGTCTATACCCTTTGGTGAGGGGCGACAAATTTGCCGGCACAGAATGGTGTCGTGGGAAGCGGCGACTCTTAAGGAGCAGCGGGTTAGGGAGCACAACCAAGCATGACTTCGTGCACCGCGTAAGTTGTCCTCTGAGCGACCTCGACTGCATGTACTTTGACGGCAAGCCGATGTATCGAGGGTAGGAGCGTCCGCTGTGGCCGGAAGTCGCCGAGCTAATTTTCTTGCATAGGCAATCCCTTCGCTATGTTTCTATTGCATCCGGTCGCAAATGGGAGTATGTTTTATCCCCCCAACCATACATCTCCCGGCTTAATTGGTCTGTTGGCCTTACAGCCATAAGTTATTCACAATAAGACCATGCAACGCGGAGTCCTATCACCTATTCTCAAATATGAAACCGGTAAAATAGGAGGTTACAAGCTGTGAGTAAGCTGATTTTAGCGGTGGCAGTCGGCTCGATCCTAGCGATATCCGGGGTCGTCGCAGTAACATCCTCAAGGAATAAGCAGGAGAACGTAAAGCCCAACAGCCTCCGGTGGTTTGCGGCAAAGGCGAAGGCGGCTCGGAAAGATAAGATATTTATCCCCGCGCCGGTCGAATACCTGGGGACAGACTCTCCTGCCGACGAACTCCTCTCCCAAGCTATCATAGTGGTAGCACGGCCTGTAGCCTCGTACACCTACACCCCCAACGACGAAGATGTTGTCACTTGGTATAAATTCAGAGTCGTAGAAACGTTAAATGAGGGGGTGCCTTGTCCGAGATGCCCTAACCGCACTCCCCCTGACGAGATTCTGCCCGTCAACAACGACGAATTTCTATTGCCTAAGTACGGCGGCACGCTGGCTGTAGACGGTGTGGAGGTTACGAAGGGGGAGTCAGACTTCCCGCCCTTCTCCGAAGATAAGAACTATCTCCTGTTTATCATGAAGAGCCCTAACGGGACGGCCTCACTGTTGGCCGGCCCCAGCGGCGCATACGCCGTCAGCCCCGAAGGGGCCGCAGAGCCTGTAAGCAATCGGTCACACCCCCTCGAAGAAGCCATCAGGCAGAACTTCGGCGGCTCGGTCGAGCGGCTGAAGCAGCACGTGAAGAAGGCTAAATAATAACAACTTTCCCCCATCAACCTGCTTGTAACGGAAGGACGGGGACTGATGAAGCGGCTTCTTCTCATTCTCGGGGCATGTATAGCCACCGTGCTCGCGGCTCCGGACGCGGCCCAAGCCCAATCCGGTGACTGCCCGCCGTGCTATAAAGACCGTAACCCGATGTCCTCGAACACGCGCGCGAACCAACTCCCGAGAGACCCCAACTGCTACTGCGCTACCGACGCCTGTCCGGGCTGCTCTAACGACCTCCGCCTTGTCGTCAGAATCCGCTTCGACACCCAAGAGGGCTACAGTTGGATTAACGGCAGGGACGCCAGCGGGGGGTACATCATCGAGCCGGCAATTTATGACGCCGTCAAGTGTGCCGCGGGCGCGTGGAATACGGCGCGGGGTTCTAATGGCGCGACAACACATTATTTCTTCATCATCGATCAGGAGGCCACGAACGCACAGATCATAATAAGAAAAGAGCAGCCGTATAACGCCCCCTCCGCCTCTATTTCCGGCACCCCCGCCCCGCCTTACACTATGAAACTCACGCCCTCCATGAAGGAATCAGACTGGCCCGACAGTGAGAGGTGTGGGAGCGTAAAGCACGAGTTAGGGCATCCGCTCAACGCTGGTAACGCAAATGGTTATTGCGATTCCATAATGGAAGGCGTCAATGCGACAGGGTCGCGATATACCAACACGATCTATGCCCGCGACGTAGACGCGGCCTCGCGTAATACCTTTGACCAGGCGACATGCACGGGGAGCTACGTGGGGGAGAACGCGGAGCCGGCGGACGGCGGGGGTGACCCGTGCGGGGGAGACCCCTGCTGCGGTGACCCCTGTTGCGGCGACTATTGTTGTTATGACCCCTCCAGCTGCGGCGGCTATTCTTACTGCATCACATACACCGGCCAGGACTGCCATCAGGAGTGCTGGGCGATCAACGCCTACACAGGTCGGTGTGATTACTGGCACTACACGTGTGAACCTTATACGTGGGTTGAGTGTTACTGAAGACCTACACAAATCGCAGGAGACGCCCGTCCGGCGCGGAGGCACGTCGATGAGAAAGCATATACTCTTTGCCGCCTTGATAGCCGCCGTACTCTCCCTGGCGGCGTTCGGATTAGTTAAAAGCGGCCCCGGCCCGGTCGCCACGCCGCCGGCGCAAGCCGAGAGTGCCGATCCCCATTCGCTCCGCGAGAAGGCACGAAGCGTCGGCCAGCTCGTCGTCTTCGCAACCCCTAACGGGCTGAAGCGCTTTGACGACGCCGCCGCGCTCACTCGCCAGAGCGCCCTGGTCGTGACCGGCACCGTAGAAAAACAGGCCGCCCACTTTCACAGCCTGGAGGAGAAAAGCATCGTCACGGACTTTCAGGTGCGCGTGAAGGATGTGCTCAAGGGTGCCGCCCTTGCGGGAGGGCACATAACCGTGCGCGAGCCGGGCGGCCTCGTGCAATTCGAGGACGGCACCTCGGCTGAAGTTAGGATGCCCGAGTACTGGAGGAGTCCGGCGGAGGGGAAGAGCTACACCTTCTTCCTGAAGCAGAAGGGTGCCGTTTACATGCTTTTCGCCGGCCCCCAGGGGCTGTTCGAGCTCTCCCCCGCGGGCCGCGTCCTGCCGCAGGCGCGCGCGGAAGACGCCTTGACACAAAAATATAACGGCAAAAGAAGCGCGGATTTTTTTGAGGAAATTCGTCAGGCCGCGCAGTAACCGTGAGCCTCCGCGAGCTACAGGGGTCAACGCATATGGTGAGCAAGCGAACCGTCATCATCTCGACCGCGGTCCTCGTCTCTTTATGCAGCTTCGTTCTGGGCGTGCGCGGCCAAGGACCCATAGAGTCTTTGATCGAAGCCTCCAGGAGCGGAGACGTAACCCTCGTTAAGAAACTTCTCGACGCAGGCGGCAATCCTAACGCGAGGGACGGAAGGGACAGGGAAGGCTCCACCGTCCTGATGGTCGCGGCGCTGGCCGGACAGACTGAGGTCGTGCACACTTTGATTGAGCACAAGGCCAACGTGCAAGCGAAGACCGCCAAAGGTAGGACGGCCTTAATGTGGGCCGCGTATGGAGACCACGCGGATACGGTGCGGGCTCTGCTCGACGGCGGCGCCTTAGTAAACGCGCAGGATGACGTCGGCGCGACCGCCCTCTTCTACGCCTTATCGGGGCCCTACCCCGCGACCATTCAGTCTCTGCTCGCGGCCAGAGACGTTGACGTAAATCTGCGTCAGGCGGACGGAGCCTCCCCCCTAATGCTCGCCGTCGGGTCTGGGGATGTACGCATCGTCAAAGCACTGTTGGATAAAGGTGCCGACCCGAACTCTGCTAATAAAAGAGGGCACACAGTCCTGATGTTCGCGGCGGGGAAGGGTAAACTGGATGTGGTCAAAGCTCTGCTGGAGAAGGGGGCCAAGGTGGATGCTGAAGACCAGGAACACGCGACCGCCCTGATGCTAGCTCAACAGCAAGGCCATATAGACGTGGTGAAGGTACTGCGCGCGAAGAAGGCAGGGAATAAAGCCGAAGGCGATGATACATGGCCGTGAGTGCTTCGAGCCGCCGGCGCTGAAGGTCAGGTTATTGAAGCTTCGCACCTAGCCTTTCCGTGAACGTTACGTATGAAGCAGCGGTGAACTCACCCGCTGCTTCTTTCTTTTTTAGTTTGTTGACGCCTTCGGTCGAATGTAAAACTGGTAAGTCTCCGTAGTGAGCTCTCCCTACGTTATCGACTGAGAATTGCTGTAAATATAGCCGTCGTGGCGCGGAGTAACAGCAGATCATTAACGTCCTTCGCGGGGCTCACGGAAGGTGTGCCGTGGGGGTGGGTCACGCTGTCGGCCGTGCTGTGTGCCGGCGCATGGCGTGATGCCGTCCTCCTTACGCAATACCCGATAGCCGTGGGTGTAGACGGTTATTACTACGTCTTACAGGCCGAGACGCTTTGGGCTCAACATCACCTGTTTTTCCCTTCAGAGCATCCTTTAGTGTGTTACGTGCTAGCTGGCGTGCGCTGCGTGACGGGTGATCCTGTTACTGCCGTTAAAGTCGTCGCCGTCTCGTTGCACTTAGCGCTCTGCGGGGGAATTTTCGTACTAGTCAGGGCCGTCACCCGCTCCCTCTGGCTCGGAGTCTTGGGCAGCGCGTTGGCGACGGCTTCGAGCCTACATCTCTATTTCATCGTGGAGTTCATCAACAACCTCGGGGCGGTGGCGCTGCTGACCTGGGGTTCCTGGGCGGCCGTGCGGTTCTCCCAAACTCGCCGACGTATATACGGGTTCGCGGCCATCATCTGTGTGACGGCGGCGGCGCTCAGTCATCGTTCGGCGTTGCCAATCGCGCTGATACTCGCGGTCCTGGTATTCCTTTCGTGTGGGTTGGGGCAGGGCGTCCGCTTTGCCCGAAAGGGCTGGTTGGTCATTCTATTAATCATGGCCTCCTGGCTCGTCCCGGCGGTCTCGGGCGCGGTATGGTTCCACAGGTTGCCCGCTTGGTTGCAACTTGAGATCTCGCCCGTGCCGCAGTGGCCCTGGGGCCGCCATTCCGCGGCTGAAGCAGTGATTTTACTGCTTGCCGCGCCGGCCGCCTTGGTACTGCTAAGCCGCTGTGCGAGCGAAAGGCGAAGGCTCTGCTGGTCTGCCGTCGGGGTCATGGCAGTCCTGACGCTGACCTTTACGCTCAATCCATTCATTAAGTCTGCCGAAGTATGGGGAGGCACCGCCGAACGGCTCCGCGGCCTGTCATACGTTCAAGCCGCCGTCCTGGTACCCTGCGTGATCCGGTTGTTGATGCCGGAGAGACATAAGGTCGTGCCATACCTGCTCGCCCTGCTATTACCGCTCATGGTGCTCAGTAACAGGGCCCCGCTGCCGCCCGGATTAGAGCCCGAATACATGCGGCACCGCACGCAGATGATCGGGCGCCTCCGTGAACTCTCGGCGCAGTTTGATCCCTCGACATTCGTCGTAGCCCCACACGGAGATCAGTTCGTCGTAACGGCAACGACGGGCATACCGTCGCAGCAGCGTATGCCGAGTCAAACGGAAGGCCGGACGATGTACTGGCTGGTGCGGAGAATGAGGTGTGACGAATCCGTGCTGGCGGCACTGGCTTTAACCGAGGACGGCGGACGCCTGTGCACCATGTTAATTGAGGACGGCGAACTGAGACGGAAGTCAAGGCTTTTGAGCAACCTCGATAAGCAAAGTATTCTCGCGGCCAACCCGCATGTCCGTGAGGTTCCGGGGTTGATTAACTGAGGCGACTTCCGGCTATCACTCATTAAGAAACGTTGAGTGGCGAAATCTTGAGCGCTTGCTGCGGGAAGTATTTGAAGGACTTGGCTTCGACACTCAATTGACTAGATCCAGCAAAGACGGGGGCTTTGATTTAATGCTCAAATGTATAGAAAGAGGAGTGGCCAAGACTTTTCTCGTCGAGGTCAAGCACTGGGTTTCTAATTCTAAGAAGCCGGGTAGAGCAGTGTTTGCCGCCTTCTTTGATATCGTGGCCTCAAACGCTGAAGGAGCAATAGGCTTGCTTCTTTCATCGTCAGGTTTTACTAAAGACGTGCAGCACGGTCGAACTGAGATCGAGCAGCAAATGGTGCGTATTGGTGATGGGGACAAGATTGTTTCCTTATGCCAAAATTACCTACAGAGCAGGGAAGGTCTTTGGGTTCCAACTACGTCGCTACCACATTTGCTGCTTCAAGGAACACAATAGAATTAAATCGCTTATATGGTTCATCGATGGAAGTGTTCACAAGCGGCTCCGTTGTGAACCTACGGCGGCTGATATTCTATTCTGCACACAATCTTCTACGGCGCCTATTAAAGTGGATTTACGTCTCCGGGGGACGGGCGTCGCGGCGCACCTGCTCAAGGGCCGCGAAAATGTCGGGGGCAACGTTCTCCTCGCCGAGACGTTCGAGGAACCCGGACTGGCGCATCGCGGCCAGAGGCTGCGGCCCGACCGCCGACAGGATGAGCCGGCCATTCTTCTTCCGCAGGCCTTCTAATAAGTCTTCGAGCGATTGTAGCCCCGCGGCGTCCACCGCGATGACATGGCGCATCCGTAAGATCAGTGCCTTCGGGCTCTTGTCCACCCGCCGCAGCGCGTCGCGGAAGCGCTCGATAGCCCCGAAGAAGAGCGACCCGTAAATCTCGAAGACCTCGACGCCGGGCGGCACCTCTATCTTCGAGATGTCGCGCGCCTCGCCCTCCTCCCGCTCGCGCAGGTTGTCGGTGACGAGCAACACCTGCGTCTCGTTCGACATCCGCTGGAGGAAGAGGAAGCCCGCGAGGAGCACGCCGACCTGGATGGCGACCGTCAGGTCGATGAGCACGGTCAGCAGGAAGGTGGCGACGAGCACGGCCACGTCCGACTTCGGGCTGCGGAAGAGGCGGACGAAGGAGTGCCACTCGCTCATGTTGTAGGCGACGACGATGAGGATGGCCGCGAGCGCCGCCATCGGGATGAGCGCCGCCCAGCGGCCGACGAAGAGGAGTATCAGCAGGAGCGTCAGGCAGTGGACGACGGCCGCCACCGGAGTCCGCCCGCCGCTCTTGATGTTCGTCGCCGTGCGCGCGATGGCCCCCGTCGCGGGGATGCCGCCGAAGAGCACGGACGCGACGTTGCCCGCGCCCTGCGCGATCAGCTCCATGTTCGAGCGGTGGCGCGTGCCCAGCATGCCGTCGGCCACGACCGCCGCGAGCAGCGATTCGAGCGCCGCGAGCAGCGCTATCGTCACGGCCGGCGAGAACATCTGCTGCACCAACTCCCACGTGACGTGCGGCAGATGCGGCGCTGGCAACCCCGAAGGCACCGAGCCGAAGCGGCTGCCGATGGTCTCCACGGGTAGGTCGAACGCCTTAGCAACCGCCGTCGCAATAAGTATCGCGACGAGGGGGCCGGGAATCCTGTGCGTGACGCGGGGCCAGAGGACGACCACCAGCAGCGAGAAGAGTCCGATGCCCGCCGCGTAGAGGTTCAGCGTCGAGAGGTGCGCGCCGTAGGCGGCCCACTTCGCGACGAACTCGGCCGGCACGCGCTCGATACGGAGGCCGAGGAAGTCCGCAATCTGCGAGGAGAAGATGATGACGGCGATGCCGCCCGTGAATCCTACGGTCACCGGCAGCGGGATGAACTTGAGGAGCGCGCCCATGCGCGCCAGCCCCATCAGGACGAGCAGCACGCCCGCGATGAGCGTGGCGACGACAAGGCCGTCGTAGCCGTACCGCTGGACGACCCCGTAGATGATGACGATGAACGCGCCGGTCGGCCCGCTGATCTGCGCGCGGCTCCCGCCGAGTACCGCGATGACGAAGCCCCCGACTATCGCCGTGTAGAGCCCCTGCTCCGGCTTCACGCCCGAGGCGATGGCGAAGGCGATGGCGAGGGGGAGTGCGACGACGCCGACGGTGAGTCCGGCCGTCAGGTCGGAGAAGAACAGGCTGCGCGTGTAGCCCTCGCGCAGCACCGTCAGGAGTTTCGGTTCCAGGCGTCTGTGCATGGCCGGAAGACTGGCGAGACGGCAAAATTATATCCTACCAGCTCGGCCTGAACGGACTTCCATCTCCCGAACTGCCGGTCAAGGTGTCGAGCCGGTTCGCGCCTGCGCCCCGCTTATCTCGTCGGCCTGTGTGGCGGTGGGTTCCGGCAGATGTCGGTTCAGCACCCACAGAGCTATGAGTCCGAGCAGCACGAGGTTCGGGAACAGGAGCGGGGCGAGCGGCGGCGCGCCGTGCACGATGTTCTCGAAGGCGCTCGAAGAAGGGCCCTCGATGTCGGCCGCGGCGTGCAGCAGGAAGCCGAGCACCCCGACGAGCGCCTGGAGAATCAGCACGCCGGCGCAGAGAATCAGGAAGCGCCGCCCGACGCGCACCATGAAAGGCACCAGCAGGAAGCTCACGGCGAAGGCGCTCGACGCAACGGGGAGCCACTCGACGGCGCGGAAGAAGCCGTTCGTCGCGTGGTCGGTCAGGCTGAAGACGAAGTTGCCCAGGAAGCCTCCCAGCGCGAGCAGCAGTAACCAATAGGCCCACTCCGCAGTCTCCGCCCTGACCATCCGGTTCAGGATGAGCAGCAACCCCAGCCCGGTGTAGGCGAGCGGCGCCGCGAACGGGGCCGCGTAGGTCAGGCTCCTGATAGTTGTGTCGTAGAAGAAGCGGCTGTCGAGGTGCAGCACGACGCCGGCCAGGCCGACGGCGACGGCCAGCCACCCCACCAGGTGGCCGAGGTCGCGCCAGATGGGCGCGTAGCCGTACCGCTCGCGCGCGACCAGCCCGGCGAGCAGCACGAGCGGTGCCGCGGCCGAGAAGTAGAGCGGGACGTACTCGGACGCGCGGCGGAAGCTGTTGGTCGAGTGCGCCAGGTAGATGTCCAGCGTCAGGCACAGGAAGTTGAAGAGGACGAAAGCCTCCACCCAGAGCAGAGGCTCGCCCGCCCACCTGCTACTGCGCGCCCGGCCGAGCGCCGCCCGAAGTCTGTTGAGCGTTGCCATTCCTTTTACGCATCTCCTCGGCCATCGACCTCAGTTCCACGGTCTTCGACAGTATCGGGTAGTTGCCGTGCCACTGGATGAAGTCCGCGCCGCCCATGAAGGCCCCGTGCTTCGACGTGCGACCGTCGTAGTGCCAGAGGTCGAAGTAGATGAAGTCCACCGGGTTCGAGAAGGGCTCGCCCGTGAGCAGCTTGTCGTTCCGCAGCCCGTCAACGATCTCCTTGGCCGCCGTCACCTTCGTGTTCGTGTCGGCCAGCACCTTCTCGGCCTGGTCGTAGACGCGGTTGACGAGCGAGGAAGCGTGGCACTGCGCGCAGACCTGCTTCATGCCCGCCTGCGCAAGCGCGTAGTTCGGCCGCTGCTTCGAGACCGCGTCGGCCAGATAATACGAGAGCCGCTCCGAGGGGTCGTGCGTGACCTTGAGCCCGTTGAGGCCGCTCATGTGGCAGGTCGCGCAGGTCGGCACGAACATGTCGCGGGTGGTGAGCGAGGCGGGCGCGGCCTTCAGGTTGAGTTGCTCGCGCTGCGCCTCGAAGAGCACGCCGTGGCGCGACTCCTCATAAATTTCTATCTGCGAGTGGTCCGGTCCCATGTGGCACTGCGCGCAGGTGCGGGGCAGGCGGGCGATCTCGACGGAGCTGGTGTGTCTGGTGTGGCAGGCGGTGCAGGTGCCGATAGTGCCGTCTGTGTTCGGGCGGCCCACGCTGTGGCACTGCGCGCAGCCGCTGACCATGGCGGAAGTGCCTTCGAGCTTGACGAACGGGTGGGGCGGGCGGTTGGCGTA
Organism: Pyrinomonadaceae bacterium; assembly: GCA_045807865.1. Classification (GTDB taxonomy): domain Bacteria; phylum Acidobacteriota; class Blastocatellia; order Pyrinomonadales; family Pyrinomonadaceae; genus QHXN01. The sequence continues at coordinate 13,147 of JBJMGP010000181.1, read as the reverse complement.
GCCGGGCTGGTACTTCTCCGCGAAGGCGACCTGTTCGGGCGACAACCCCTCGGCCCCGTAGACGGCCGCCCAGGAGACGGCGGCGTGTCGGCTGCGCTGGAACTCCTGGTAGATATTCTCGTGACAGGTGCGGCAGTTGCCCGCAGTCATCTGCGCAGTTACGGTGAAGCCGTTGTGCTCGCGCCCCTGCTGGTTAGCCGCGGGCTGGTGGCAGTCGAGGCAGCTCACGCCCTTCTCGGCGTGACGACTCATCTCGAACTCGTGCACGACCGAGTATTGAAGCCTGCTGTGGCACTCGGCGCACTTCCCCGTCGCGCGCACGAGGGACGCATTGGGCTGGTCGGTCTCGACGCGCGGCCTCTGCCGGTTGACGAGGAACGCCCCCAGGACGAGGGCGAACCCGACGACGACCGCGATGAACACGGAACGGAATGACATCGCCTCTCACCTCGCTCGAAGATAGTCCTGTACCGGCAGCGTGGCGCAGGGCCCGGTCATGCGGGCAAAGCCGGCGGGCGGCGCTACGCTTGAGGGCACGGCCCGAACCGTCGCGTCCAACTACTCTTTATTGGCTAAGGGAAAGACAGTTTATCACACGGGAAAGGCGCGAATGGTACGGAAATTAGTCTGGTAAATTGGAAGGTCGGGCGGACATTCTCTCCCGAGTTTTCAACCGACGACGGCGAGGCCAAACGAAGCTATGGTCATCCTGGTTAGATGAACCGCCCGTTAAAATCTCTCGCGGGCTACAGCCCCCTCGACCGGATGAGGGCTTCCACATCCACGTTGTAGACTACGTCCTCGGTTCGGAACATTGCCCAGGGCGTGCCCTCGTCCGCCCAGGTGATCGAGCAGACCGAGGGGAGGGTGTTTACGCCCTCGGCCGCTACGGAAGGCGGGAAGGGGCTCGGCGGCGAACCCTCACGCGCGATCCGATTGTTACGACGGATCGATTCGGCTACCATCCGACGCATGGCCGATCAAGATGGGGCAAAAGACTATGACCGACATCCTCGTCGATGACCACGCTGAAGTTGACGCATTGCTGCGCGGGGTAATGCTCGCCTTCGACGGCGGTGACGCGCGCGAAGTGTTCTCGAAGTTGGACTACCTCTGGGCGCGGCTGGCGATTCACATCAGGGCCGAGCACCTGCACCTCTTCCCCGCGCTGCTATCGGCCGCCTCCGCGGAAGATGTGGGATTCAAGTCGGGCGTGCCCACGGCTAGGGAGGTGTTGGAGTCCGTCGTGGTCCTGCGCGAGGACCACGACCTCTTCATGCGCGGACTGGCCGAGGCGGTGAACAGGGTCCGCGTGCTGGCGCCTCGGCCGGCGTGTCGCCGGCGCCGTCATCGCTAAGCAGTTCAAGAAAATCTACGGGGCCGTTGCGGAGTAGGGCGGGCGTCGGCATTCGCCCCGCCCTCATCAACTCTTCGAGGGCGGCCATGTCGCGGTCGCGGTTCATCCCGGCGGCCGCCAGCACCCGCTCGCCGGAGACGAAGAATGCGAGGAAATTTTGTGACTGTGGGTCACCGTCGTAGACGATCTCGTCCCAACCTTCGGCTTGGCCGACGTAGAGCAGACCGGCGTCGAACTGGCGCGTCCAGAAGAACGGTATGCCGTCGAATTCAACGGCCTTCCCCGCCATGTTGTGCGCCGCGGCGCGGCCCTGCTGCTGCGCCGTGCGCCAGTGCTCGATGCGTTGGCGCCCGCCCGAAGGCGAGGATGGGAAGTAGGCAATGTCACCGGCCGCGTACACACCGTCGGCGGCGCGCAGATGTCTGTCCACGAACACGCCGCCGTCCTCGTGCAGCTCGACGCCTTCGAGAAACTCCGTCGCGGGACGCACCCCGACGCCGACGACTACCAGGTCCGCCTCGACGCGTTCGCCGGAGTCCAGCACAACCGATTTGACCGCGCGGTCGCCCTCGAAACGGGAGACGCCCGAGCCGAGTTTGAACTGCACGCCGTGGGCCTCATGCTCCCGCCGTAACAGCCCGCCAATCTCCGCGCCGAGCGTTTTCTCGAAAGGCACTGCCCCGGGCGCGACGACCGTCACGGAGAGCTTACGCTCCCTGAGGCTGGCGGCCGTCTCCATGCCAATGAAGCTGGCCCCGATGACGACGGCGCGGGAGGCCCCCCGCGCGGCCTCGATGATCGCGTCGGCGTCGGCGAAGCTACGCAGGACGAAGATGTTTTTCATCCATGAGCCGGGGACTTCGAGGCGGCGCGGCGTGCCGCCCGTCGCCACGAGCAGCGCGTCGCAGGCGAGCGTGTCGCCGCCCTCGAATGTGATCGTCTTCGTGGCGGCGTCAACGTGCACTACCTCTTTTTCGCGCAGAATCTCTATGTCGTGCTCCACGTAAAACTCGTCCGGGCGCAGCGGAATCCACCCGGGCTCGGCGTGGCCCTGCAAATAATCCTTACTCAAGTTCGGGCGGTCGTACGGCGGGCGGTCTTCGCGCGTGACCATCAGCACGCGCCCCTTGAATCCGTCCTCGCGCAAAGTCTGTGCGGCGGTGTAACCCGCCGCCCCGCCGCCGAGGATGACGAACAGTCTGGCGTCCGCCGAAGAATCACGCCTCGTCATCGCGGGCGTCCTGCGGTCCGTGATCTCGTCGGGGAGGCTCACGATGACGCTCTCGCCCTCGACCCTCACCCCGTAGCGCGGCAGAGAGTCGAGCGCGGGCGGCTCCTCCATGTCGCCCGTCGTGACGTTGAAGCATGCGTGGTGCCAAGGGCAGACGACGCGCTCGCCGCAGAGCGCCCCCTCGGCGAGGGGGGCCCCGTAGTGTGTGCAGTACGCGCCGACGGCGTGGAATGTCCCGCCGACGCGCGCCAGCAGGATGTCGGTTCCGCCGGCCGAGACTTGCCTCATCTCCCCATCCCTGAGTTCGCCCGTTTTGGCGACGGCTATTTCTTTATGAGTCATAAGACCTTTCCCGCCGTCGGACGGTCAATTTCTCTCTCCCTTGTGCCAGTCGCTCAGGAATTTCTCCAGCCCCTTGTCCGTGAGCGGGTGTTGGAAGAGCTGGTTCAGCACCTTTAACGGCATCGTGGCGACGTGCGCGCCCATGCGCGCGGCCTCGATGACGTGGATGGGGTGGCGGATGCTGGACGCCAGCACTTGCGTCCGCCACTCGTAGTTGCGGAAGATTTCAACGATCTCGGCGAGCACCGCGAGGCCGTTCTGCCCTACGTCGTCGAGGCGGCCCACGAACGGGCTGACGTAGGCCGCGCCCGCCTTCGCCGCCAGGATCGCCTGCGCGGCGGAGAAGCAGAGCGTGACGTTGACCCTGATTCCTTCTGAAGTTAATTGCCGCGTCGCCTTCAGGCCGTCGCGCGTGAGCGGGCATTTGATGATGACGTTCGGGGCGATCCGCGCGTACTCGCGCCCTTCGCGCAGCATGCCCTCCGCGTCGAGGCTCGTCACTTCGGCCGAGACATCGCCCGCGACTAGCGCGCAGACGGCGGCGATGTGCTCCTTAAAATCCACGCCGCCTTCCTTACTGATGAGCGACGGGTTGGTCGTCACGCCGTCGATCAACCCGAGTTCCGCCGCCTCGCGGATTTCGCCGAGGTTCGCCGAGTCTAAAAAGAATTTCATCACACTTCCCCTTCATGATCGCCTTTGGATTCCGGCAGCAGACCTCAACACGCCCGCGCCGACGATTAGTAGATGTCACACCTTGGACTCGAACCCGGATGCGGGATAGCGTGTTAACACCTAACGTCCGCGGGTGGTAACACCCGTCCCCCAACGGGCCGGACGGATGAGGTGACCCATCTTCTCCCTCTTCGTCTTGAGGTACCGTGCGAAGCCGTCGTGGGGCTCGACTTCGAGCGCCACGCGTTCGACGACCTCCATCCCCGCCCGCTCGAACGCCCGAATCTTTTCCGGGTTGTTCGACATCACCCGCACCCGGCTGAGTCCGAGGTCGAGGAATACCTCCACACATTGGTCGTAGCGGCGCAGGTCAACTTCCAGTCCCAACCGCTCGTTGGCCTCGACGGTGTCGGCGCCCTCGTCCTGCAGGGCGTAGGCTCGAATCTTGTTGATGATGCCGATGCCACGCCCCTCTCGCAGTTGGTAGACGACGGCGCCGTGCCCCTCCTGCTCTATCAGCCGCATCGCGGCCCGTAGCTGGCGGCCGCAGTCGCACCTGACCGAGCCGAAGACGTCGCCCGTCAGCCTGTTGACGAACGGGGGCAGGTACTTGTCCCAGTCCACCAACAGGTGAAAGAACTTGTCGAGCCCCGCCACGATTGGCGCCACGATGAACCCTATGCGCAGGATCTGATAGGCTTGGTAGCCGTAACTGGAGACGCGCGTTTTAGCGTCGGAAGAGAATCCTGCGGCCGTGGTGCCATTATAAATGTGTTCCACCTTCTCTACTCACCTCAGGTTGAAGACCACTAATCTTTTCCGTGAGGTATCGTTCGCTTCATAAAATACACCTTCCTTCTAATAAGTCAATGACTATTTTGACTTATTGTGTTTTTTAGTCTTTAAGTATATATTTGCGGCTAAGAGGGGCCGGATGAAGAAGAATAAACTGGATGAGAGATTTTTCGAGAGCACGCGGGGGCGCATCGTCGGCCTGCTGCGCGACGGGTCGAGCACCGTCAACGAGCTGGCTTCAAAGCTCGAACTGACGGACAACGCCGTCCGCGCCCACCTCCTCAGCCTCGAACGCGACGGGCTCATCCGGCAGGGCGGCGTCCAGCGGGGCCCGCGCAAGCCGCACTACGCATACGAACTGACGCCTGAGGCCGAGCGACTCTTCCCCAAAGCCTACGACGCTCTGCTCAACCAGTTTATCGCGACTTTGAAAGGCCGCCTCTCGCCGGCCGCCGTCGAAGAGGTACTGCGCGAGGTCGGCAGGTCCCTAGCAGCCCGGCACGCCTCGGGTGACGCCCCCGCGGACCTAGAGGCCCGGCTGCAGAATGTCCTCCACGTACTAAAAACCATCGGCGGGACGCCGGTCGTCGAAAGAGAGGGGGGAACATTGATGATCCGCAGCGGCGGGTGCCCGCTCGCGGCGGCCGTCGCCGAACACCCCGAGGTGTGCGAGCTCGCCGAAGCCCTGGTGGCCGAGGTCGTCGGCCTTCCGGTTCGCGAGTCCTGTCACAGGGCTGATGAGTCCCCCAAGTGCCGATTCGAGATCGGGGAGCCGGGGTGAAGCATTATAAGAGGTAGTGTTGCGAGAATTAATAGACCTCTTGCGAAAGTCAGTTTGGCTGGACGCTAAAGTCAGTAATTTAGTGGCCAATAATTTCGACGACTCCGACTTTCACAAGAGGTCTACTTTAGAGCGCAGAAAGTTACAACCGGCTCTTCCTCAGGCAGCTATCCCGAACAGCGAAGCGACGAACTTCGCCTGTCCTATCGCATCCCTCCCTGCTAACCTTTTGACCTGTCCCTTCCTTATCATGTTCACCGCTTCGAGGCCTTCGAGTGTTCGCTCTGCTGTGTGAAAGCTCTTAAAGCATTGCGAGGCTCGCACCTTCTTCTTGATGAAGCGGTGCTCCTGCTCGATCACATTATTAAGGGTAGACACATAACGCCCGGCATCACCCGCCCATGTTCGTACCCGTGTTATGAACGTGAGGCAACCGATAGCTCATAGAGAAGTGCGGGAACGATATGCCCGCGGATTGGATAAGTCAACGAAAAGGAGGTGCGGGTCGTCTCGGGTTTGAAGTGCCCCTCCTGCGCCAGCGTGTCGCGCACTTCGATAGGTCACAGGGGCCAAAATGAAGGGCGAGCCCCGAAGAGACCCGCCCCTGTTCACCGCCTACCTTTCACTCCAGGCTGCCGCTTTTGCCTCACCCCTTCGGTTGCCTCCTTGCCGCCCGCGCCACACGAACCTGGTTGTCGGAGGTGCTGCCACTGAGGTGAAAGAGCCGCCGGTAGTCCGAGAGCAGGTAGAACAAATAACGACAAAAGAATCAGCATTTCACTGACGGCGCAAGGACTTCCAGACAGGCTATAGTGAAGCCTTCCCCTTCATGTTTCGAGACGCAGTCCACGAAAGCCTCTCGAATGAGTACAGGGCGAAAACCTGTCGTGGCCGACAACGAAGACGACCGCATCATGGTGGCAAACGCGGACACGCCTGCCAACCCAATGCCGGGCAGAAGCGTGTCGCCACCTCATGACCAACGGTAAAAGCCCGGCAGAGTTCCGGCTGAAAAGATCCGGAGGAAGTACACGCCATTAAGAATACTGTTCTCGCAGCCGCGCTTTCGGCGTTCGCCATCCTGTTCGCCGCCACCCACGCCTCCGCGCAGGGGCGTTTCACCTCGCCCGACGGCGACTACTCGGTCAGGTTCCCGGCCCCGCCCGCGTGCGCGGACTTCCCCAACTCCGTGACCGGCGGCTCCTTCAGCCAGTGCTTCGCACAGGTCGGGGATGTGCTCTACTCCGTCAAGGCCGACAAAGAGCCTGTCGGGGCGATGGATTCCGACAGGAGCCTCCTGGGCTCGACCTCCGACGGCGTCATCTCGGCCACCGAGGGCATCGGGCGCAGGGTCCTGAGCCGCCGCCGGCTGGCCGGCGCGGTCGAAGTGCTCTCGGCCGGCCCGCCGGGCGTCGCCCGCCTCGAACGCATCTACGCCCGCGGCGGGCGCGTCTACATGGTCGGCGTCTTCGCGCCGCGCGTCGCACAGGTCGAGCGGCTCGCCCCGGCCTTCTTAGCCTCCTTCGCCTTACCGCCGGACGGGCACGAGGCCGAGCGCGCGCGCGATGTCTGGAGCTGGCACACTTATACGGCCCCGGACGGCTCCTTCTCGGTGAGGCTGCCCCACACGCCCGACCGGAGCAGCCTCGGAGAGCCCCCCCTCCTGAGCTACTCCGCGCATGAAGGGCGTGTCACATACCAGGTCTTTCAAGGGGAGATCGTCACGGACGAGTCGTACGCGGACAAGACGGCGGGCGACTTAATGGCCGAGACGTTGATGGCGGAGCACGAGCGCGACGGCTACCGTGTGGAGCGCAACCGCCCGCTGCCCGAAGGCGGGGCGGAGTTCCTCTTAATCGGGGAGAAAGATACTTGCCTCGAAAGATCGTTCGCCCGCGGAGGGAGGAACTACACCCTGCGAGCCCACGTCATCTCGGGGCTGGCGCGCGGGCCGGAAGCTGCGGCCTTACTTGAACGGGCCGCGGCGGAGTTCTTCGACTCCTTCAAGGCCGCAGAACCCCTGCGGCGGGCGCATCCCTCCGGCGTGAGGCTCGCGGACTCTGGCGCCCGTGAGCCGTTTGGCTTCGCCCGCTCCTGGTAGCCTTCTTTTAGGTAAGTCAAGCACGAAGCGCACTCTTGCGTAATATATTTTTTGCGCGTATATTCTTTGCTATGAGTAAGGGACTCACCACAACAGAGGCGGCCCAACGGCTCGGTGTGTCTGCCGCCCGCGTGCGGCGTCTCGTTCTAGATGGCCGGCTCCCCGCTGAAAAGTTCGGGCGCGATCTGGTCATTGATGAGGCCGATTTAGCGACATTCGAGAGGTTGAAGGGCGGCAGACCACCAAAGGTGTCTGTAGATAAGGCTACGAAGAAAGGCGGGAAGAAATGATCGAGGATAAAGCAACCGAGAAGGTGAAGGAGTTGGCGAAAAAACTGGGCCTGATAGTCAACGCGGGCGCCGGCAAACCCGCCCAGCCGACTGGTAAAAAGAAGGGCGGGAAGAAGTGAAAAAGCTCAAAAGCGGCTTCACGTTCGACCCCCACGCCGGCGCCATCTACAACTTCGAGCACATGGCGCTCGCCGACGCCGAAGAGAGGGCCCGGGCTGCGGAGTTACCTCACATCGTCGAGGCGATCAACTGGACGCCCTCGGAGGGAGGCGAGGTGCATTACAACCGTTACTTCGCCCACAGCTTGGACGAGGCCATGGGGCTCGCCGTCAGGCTCCGGATCGGCTTCGAGGAGGGCGTCGAGGAGGTGGTGGCGATCCGCCCCGCCGCCCCGGCCGAGGCGTCCGGCGGGAGCAAGGCTTTAGATCACTTCCTCGCGTTAATGCCGCTCGCCATATCCAGCATCGACAACGAAGGGAAGTCGGCGAAAGGTACTGCTAAGAAAGGCGGGAAGAAGTGAGCACCTATCAAGATAAAGAACTGACCTGCGCCGACTGCCGCGGCAAATTCCTCCACTCCGCCAAGGATCAGGAGTTCTTCGCCGAGAAGGGCTTCAGCGAGCCGAAGCGGTGTAAACCTTGCCGGCAGGCCAAGAAGGATCAGCGGGGTGACGAGCGGGGCAACCGATGACCGGCGAAGAGATGGAGCGCGCCATCGAGTTCCTTTTGCAGAACCAGGCCACGCTCGAAGAGCGAATTGAACAGGTTAACCGCGACCTCGGCGGGCGCATCGCCGAGCTAACCGCCGCCGTGCGGATCCAGGCGGACTCTCAGAGCCAGTTTAACCAGACCGTGACGACGGCCATCACGGCGCTTGCCGAGGCGCAGTCGAAGACCGAGGCGCAGGTTGATCGGCTGACGAACGTCGTCGAGAAGCTCGTCGAGCGCCTGTCGCCGTGAACTTCCTTAAATCCTACAAGCAATGACGACCGAGCAGAACGCTGAAGATACACGTCCCGACCCCTTGGAGGAGGCCGGGGAGACTACCGCCGCCGACTCGATACAGACGCCGGCCGACGCCCGGCCCGTCGGCGCAGGCACCACAGCGGATGTCGAAGGGGAGGGCGAGGCTCTATGAGGCGCAAACAGAAGGAAGGCGGTCAGTGATGGGCAGCGTGCGGAGGCTTGTGGGTGCCCTCGCGTACCTGCGTAAATATGTGGGAGACAGGCGCCGCTCTCCGAGGCGGGGCGCGCGCTTCGCCGCGCACCTGCCGCTCACCGTCACGCCGCTCGGCGACGGCGAGGAGTTCGCGCCCGGCGCGCGAACTTCCATCACCGGCTCGACCCGCGACCTCTCCGCCCGCGGTCTGACGCTGCTCCTTCCGGGCATCCGCGTCGGCAGCCGCTACCTCACGGACAATAACGGCTACCTCGGGTTGAAGGTCGAGACCCCTTCCGGCGCCGTGTGCATCCTCGCGGCGCCCGCGCGGTTCGAGCAGCTCGCCGCGGCCGAGGGGGGGTACGGCTGCCTGCTGGGCGTCCGCATCATTAAAATGAGCGATGGCGACCGGGCCGCCTACCTGTCATACCTGAAGACCTTGGCGCCGCAGGAGAGGCGGGCGAAGGAGAGGAAACTTGTAGGCTTGAACTCCCCCCTTACGGCCGGGGCGTGGTCGGACGTCACGCCGTCATCTGTCGCAGAAGCCTTCGAGCAGTTCTTGCGCAACAACGCGCACATCTAACGCTTACGTTTAGTAGGCACGACGGTTAAGAAAGTGAATGAGCAGAGCAAACAGACCTGACGCCACCAGACTCTCTGGAAGAGGGCGGGGAGATGACGGCCGCTGACTCGATCCCGACCCCGGCCGACACCCGACTCGTCGGCGAAGACACTGAAGTTGAAGTCGAGGGGGATATGGAGGATGGGTGACCGGAGTTAACACCATATTCTGCTCCAGGTGCGGCGCCCCCGGGCAGACGGTCGAGTCCTACTGCCGGAGCTGCGGCGAGTGGCTCCCCGACCCTGCGGCGGCGATGACTCCGCGCGGCAGGCTCAGGCACCTCTCGCCGGAGCGGAAGCAACGGCGGATGCGCTTACTCGAACTCCTCAGCGCGGCCGCCGCCCTCGTCTCCGCCCTCACCACTCTCGCAGTTCTCACCGGGGCAGATATGGGGCTCTTGGTCATCCCCCTGGCTCTCTGCTTCACGGTCGTCGGGTGGCAGCTGGTCACGTTCTTCATGGGGCGCAGCATTCAGAGGAGACAGCATCAGACGACGGCCGAGAGAGACACTTCACTTCCGGCGATGCAGGCCGGGGCGAGACCTTCGCTTAACGCGGCAGGCGCGCATGACCCAGTGCCCCCACCGAGCGTGACGGAGAACACGACGGTGCTTCTTGATCCTATCCCGGCGAAGAAAGGTGGGCGTGAATGATGAGCCTCTTCCTCGGACTGACGGCCCTGCTGGCGGATGCCGTGGCGGAGCCGGTGCGGGTCGCCGCGGCCACGAGCGAGAGTCATGCGGGACTCTACGTGGCCGGGCTGGCGGGGGCCGCGGCGATAGCCGCTGTGGGCGTCATCCTGATTCGGCGCGGGCGCGGAAAGGGGTGAGGCTAACGATATCGCCGACATTCTGACCTCATTTCGCTGCCCAATTCCCTACCCCCTCCCCATAATAAATTCGCGGTCGGCACACAAGTAAGCGATGGCCCTGAAGCCGAACAAGCGCCCGAACTCGTCGAGCAAAGCGCACCGCTCTTCGGTGTTCGAGCAGCCTTTCTTCTCAAGTATCATCCACAACACGGGGAAGGCCGTGCCACGTTAAGCGACGCCGAGGGCGAGGATGTTCAAGGGCGTCCGGCCCGAGTACCAGTCGGCCCGATCCAGCGTCAGCACCCACGGCGCAGGCACGCCCAACAACTTGAGGACGAAGGCCGCGACGCTCGCGTAAGAGAGTTCAAAGAGACGGAGGAAGCGTTGCACCCGCTTATAATGCGAGGCGGGCTGGGCGCTCCCCGCAAAGACGCTTGCGACCTCCGCGAGGTTGACGCTTCCGACCCGGATGAGGGCGACGATGAACTTCGCCGCGAAGTTGATGCGCGCCTTATTCCACGCTACATTGCCGGCAAGCGTTCGCTCCAGCAAGCGAATGTCGGCCATTGTGTTTCATCCTATCGAGATTCGTTTGGCGACAAATCTTCTAAAGGATAGCGGCGCAATGGCCTTGATGCATTTTCAATGAGCTTTTTTGTCCTGTACGAAGGTAAAATCTATCGTGGGATTATGCGCAAATAGGTCAATGGCTTTCGCATTGCCGAACGTAACAGAAGTTTGAAGACCGCGCTTCAACAATTCGGCCGCCACGAAGAATTCCCCGGCAAGACCTGAGAGTTGCCCGTCAGCGCGTGGCTTGATTGTTCGCTCCATGGAGTTCCTCATTTGGTAACCGCATAACGCCCGGCATCACCCGCCGCCCCACAAGCTAGAGGTTAATGACAATGCTCGTGTCGGCGGTCGGGTGCATGCCGTTGTTAGATGGCGCCCGTCTAGGTAGTTGCGGCGCGATCCGCCGTAGCCTCCGCCGATGACAAATACTCCCGCTCGTTCCTCCGCCACTGCCGCGACGCCTGGAAGTAACCCGCGACTGCCAACCCCGCGGCTATTGCAAGAACGCTCCGCGGCTCCCAGGCGGAACCTGGAGCCAGGCCGCCTAGCCAGATGTACACCGACAGCCACCACAGGGCATAAGCGACCACCAAACTGAGAGCCGCCGCGATGACGTTGCTGATTAGGTAGCGTACCCGGCCTTTCGCCCTCACCCTGCCCCAGCGTTCCTTCTGCTTCTCATTCACTGCCGTCACCTCAAGCGGTAAGCAATCTAACGCCGCGCATCACCCGCCGCCCTGCGCCTTTGCTGTTACAGACTGATGCATTGATAGCTTAACCCGCTTGCGGGTGGTAAAAGTGCGAGCATGGCAACGGACGCATCCCGCACTCCCGATTGAAAACAGATGCGCCACTGTGGCCACTCGGCCGCGCTTGAAGTCGTCCAGGATTTCCTGGCAAGCATGGGATCGTCGGATGAAAGAGATTATGACATCTTACAGGTGCCCACCGGTTCAGTGGCAATGTCAAGAATCGGTCGACAGGAAAGCCTTATGATTGTCCCTGCTGTCGTAGTGCGACAAGTGGAGCAGCAGGAAGAGGTCATTGTCGGCGTAGAGGACTTGCGCTCGCGACCGGGAATCGGATCGTTCTACTTCAGACACAATCCGGAGGACATAGTGACGACGCAGTTGTCACGAAACTGGATTTGGCCCAGTGCAGGCGACGTGTTCAAGATGTGGACGACGGCGATGTTCCTGCCTCGCTCGCCCGCCTGGTTCGGTCAGATGTCTGATGGTGTGTGGGTCACGATACCGAAGAGAATCGATCTGATCGACACCGGATATACATTTGCTGAAGGGTGTGCCGTCAACCCCAACTATCTGAACACCGTCTCACTCGATGAAGCCAGAGGCATCGGCCGCGACGAAGCAACTTCCGAGGCCCATAGGGCAAGAGTATCGTCAATTATGCAACAAGTCATGAACTCCATAGACTCAGAACTGAGCGCATGGGACGAACTCGTCAAAGTATATCAGCCTGAGGAAATAATAATCGACGACGATGACTTCTTGGAACAGTTCCGTAAAGACTTGGACTTCATAGAGAAGCTCATTGACTCACCGTCGGGCCATGATTTGCAGCTACGGGTGTCGGCCATTCTGGTGATGGGTCTGTTTGTGTTGAAGGCAAGTATGCTCAACCGCGAAGACGAGAAAGGATTAAGACTCGCCGTTTTGTACTTTGTAACTGCTGCGGAGATCTCGGATATCTGCGGTTACTCGAAGATCAATCTTGCCTGTAGGCAATGCTTGGCCAGGTATCCGGGCAAAGTTGTATCTCGAAGTCTGGTCTTTCGGGGGACGAAGAAAGCCACATGGTTGCTTTCCTGCTTGGATGTCCTTGACGAAATGTTCGCCGTGGAAACGTGGCGAGGTGGCAGCCCCTTGGACAAGGAGAACAGGCGAGTCGTATGGAACCGCTTCAGGGAGGAAATCACCCGTGCCCTTCCCGTTGAGGAAGTCTCACGTCTGGTCATACACAGTCGAGTAGAACGTGGTACGCAGTGGGGGCTTGGAAGTGCCTGGGAAGGCATCCTGAAAAGAATACAACAATCGCACCCTCTCCGACGGCTTGTTTAACTCCGGTGGTGGGTTTTGTAGTGTCTCGGCGCACAGTTTGCACATAATCATCATTATCCGACCAGCGCCGTCACAGGTAATTATTCAGGTACCTTGCTAAGCGGCGACACTTAAAGGGTATAGAAGCTCCATCCTCACGCTACGTTTTTCCCCTACCTTCCCACCTCCGATCTGTTACTTCGCTCCCGGTTACGGCAATGAACCTGCTCAGCGAGGCTCACATCCGAAAGATTTACGCGCAAGGTGTTGAGGCTATCGTCCGCCTCGTTCACCGCCTCGCCGACCGTATCGACGAGTTGGAAGCGCAGCCCATCCGCGAGCCGCAGCCCGT
>JBJMGP010000180.1:0-28737 GCA_045807865.1 Pyrinomonadaceae bacterium | reverse complement strand
GACCGGGTGTTATTTCAGGCGGCAGCCTCAGACCGCGGAAGAGTTAGAGCACGCCGTCGAAGCTGTTCGGGTGTCGTGCGTGGAGGCGCTCCGGTATTCAGGCGATGACCCGGAGCTGCTTGAGTGGTTTCGGGCAAAGGGGTGTAAATCTCAGAGCGATGTGCTGTCCACAGACGGCGGCATCTAACAACGGCATGCACCCGACCCGCGACACGCTGGCTTTCATGTTTCTCAATCTTGCGGGCGGGCGGGTGATGCCGGGCGTTAGATTGCTCGCCCTATGTTGGGAGGACAGAGATGCGTTTCCTAATAGCCAGGCCCATCATTGCACTTGTTACTTTCATTGCTGGTGTTGCCAGCGCATTTGGCTGGCCCGTTCGCTTGGGCCAGCCGTCAAACATAAGTCCGTCAATGGTCGCATCGCCTCCCGCCGTACATCAAAGCCGGGAGCAGTCGGGTGCGGACATGTCTGCCTGGCGGGTTCTTGTCTCTTTTGAGAATCGCGACCTCACCAAGCTGGACCGGCCTTCCGCAATAAGACTACGGCGGGCTATCGACTCCCTAATAGGTAAACCAAACCCTTACGAGTTTCCGTTGACCCCGAGACTCGTCTCGAAGATTTCAAACGCCCAAGGTCAAACCCGCTACGCCCTTATCGTGGAGTCCCCGCTCCTATCGATACCCGGCGAATCCCGCCTCCAGGTTCACATTTTTAATACGGAAGGGCATGTCCTCAGCTTCTCGAATTTCTCAAGCGGCTGGCGCATCGACGTCACTGGAGTGGAGGTCGAGTATGCGCCCGAGGTAAAGAGAGGGGTGGTAGTGGTGAGCAGCCAGCCTGTAATTAACGGTCGTGACGTAGTCAAACAGTTTTACGCGCTGATTGGGGATCAGGTCATACTAATCCGGCTTGAAGATAGCCGGGGACAGCTAGTCAGGAACGAATACGGTGCCTTTGACCATCCGATAGGGCCTTCGATAGATAGTCGCAAGGTAGAGGATTGGGAAGTTGCGCTGGAGTCCGACGACGTAGCCGAAGAGTTGTCAGCTCTGACGTGGCTGGGCGGGCTCCATTGGGACCCTCGGAAACCGCAGCCTACTTACCCACATGAAGAATTGACTGAGTCTCGTACAGCATATGAACTGCACTCAAGAGGGAGGGTAAAGGTGGCGCTTGAGAAATTATTGCGCTCCGATAATAGGTGGTTAAGAAGCGCCGCTGAGTTGTCTTCAATAGTCGAGTATTATAAAGGATAGGTTGTGCCGCAACGCCGGGTTGCTACGTCCGGCGCAATCTAACAACGGCATGCACCCGACCGCCGACACGCCGCTTCTCATATTCCGATAGGGGCTAGAGTAGTTAAGCACTTTCAATGGGGTGCTAAACTACTGAGATGGAACGACCGAACCCGTTCTATCGCCGTTCCCGAATTTCCGCCAAGAAATTCCGTCAACTCTTGCGCCTGTTCGCGCTCGATTTGACGGCCACCGACGCGGCCCAACTGACCGGCTTGACGCGCAAGACCGTCACCACGATCTTTCTCAAAATCCGTGAGCGCATCGCCGAAGAATGTGAACGTGAGTCGCCGCTCTCGTCCGGCGAAGTCGAAGTCGATGAGTCTTACTTCGGCGCCCGTCGCGTGCGTGGCAAGCGCGGTCGCGGGGCGGGCGGCAAGACTATCGTTTTCGGCCTCCTCAAGCGCGAGGGGTGCGTCTACACGGAGATCGTGCCGGACTCAAAAAGGTCACCTTACAGGCGATTATTCGCGGCCGCGTCGCGCCCGAGGCGGTCATTAACTCTGACGGCTGGCGCGGCTACGACGGCCTGGTTGACGCGGGCTACGCGAAGCACTTCAGAGTCAACCACGGGCGGAGCGAGTTCGTGCGCGGCACGCATCACGTCAACGGCATTGAGAGCTTCTGGAGTTATGCTAAACATCGGCTCCAGCAGTTTCATGGCATCGCCCCGGAGAAGTTCTATTGGCACTTGAAAGAGTGCGAATATAGATTCAACTTGAGAAAGAACAACGTGTACGCTGAGTTGTTGAAGCTACTACGAAAATACCCGCTTTAACTACTCTAGCCCCTCGGAAAATAGACAGCGACTCTATCGCTAGAGCGCCACGCGACCGGCGGGTTTAGCATTAAACAATAAGGACATAAACCGCCGGTCAATAAGTTGGGACAGGGTACAAAAGCTTCAGGCGAGGGTAACACTCACTTTCGCGGGCCGCGCTTGACTCCCGCGTGCTTCGCCCGCGCGGGTAGCTTCTCTGGCAAGTCCAGCCTGTCGTCAATCAGCACATCCACGTAGGGTGGTCTTTGTTGACGACACAAAGCTCCGTCAGTCAAAAGATAGTTGCACGTTCTCAGAGGGAGTGAGCTTAGAGGATTTCCGCCGAAGGCTCCCCGGATACATCGAACGCAACTCGCGCTCGCCGGTTGAGAGTATGACCGTGCGTCTCCACTTCAAAGGCGAAACCCGGCTATTGCAGGTAGATGATTGTAACGCCGAAGTTCTGCGACTGCTCGCCCCACTCAGCTTCTTACAGTTCGCAACGAGTCCCGGCAACGCGCAGGCGTGGATCGCCCTCGCGGACAACCTCATGACGGAAGAATATGACAGGCTGCGCAGCCAGCTTTTGCTGAAGCTCGCTCCGACAGGGGCTAACGGTGGAGCATACGGCTCCGCAAGATGGGCGGGTACTTTGAACCGCAAGCCTAAGCGTCGCTACGCAGATGGCGAAAGCCCCCGCGTGCAGCTTCTACGTGTCGCTTACGGTCTGAGAGTCACGGCTGATGAACTAGAAGCGGCTAGGCTGCTCGCACTACCACCCTCTAGCCCCAGGATTGAGACGGCCCCCTTAATAGGCACGCGAACCCCTTACGGATGGCCCAACGTGAGTGATTTTCTCGCGCGTGCCGGCGGCGACCGTTCACGCGCTGAGATGGCATGGTGTGTCGCCGCGCTGGGGCAGGGATGGCCGCGAGCGGATGTCGAGGCTCAGCTTTCACGTATCGGAGCGAAGGCGGTCACGCGCCAGCATGACAACTACGTTCGGAACACAGTGGCTAATGCCACTAAATGGCTCGCTCACGAGGAGGCGAAGTGATAGCAATGGCAACGCCAAAGCCGCAGCCCAACAGGCCGCAGTTTCTCACGGTGGTAGAAATCGCCGAAATGCTGCGCCTGAAACCGCGCACCATCTACAACATGGTCAGCCAGCGCCGTATCCCTTTCCGCAAGGCCGAGCGGCAACTTCTTTTCGACGTTAGAGAGATAGAGGAATGGACGCGAAGCAACGCGGCGGAGGGGCGCGCGTAGATGCTCTACTCAATCCTAAATCCCGAATCACTTCTTAGAGCGAGTCGTCTGCTTGCGCGGTCTGCCGGGCTTGCGGTCTGCCACAAGCTTGAGGTCTTGCTCTTTAATCACGTAGTCGCGGCCAAGCTTACTGGCAGGCAATCGCCCGTCCTGAATCAACGCCTGCACGCGCTGGATAGTGACTCCCAGCCGCACGGCTACCTCTTTCGTGGTAAGTAGGTTCATGCGTAGCTTTATAAATCGGAATCAACTATTGGTCAAGATAAATATATTTGTTGACAAACTATTGTTCTCGTTCAATAATTCTCTCGCTGGTGTTTCTTAATGCGTGGCTGCATCTCTCTGCTTTAAGAGAGGAGAAACCGATGCCAGTTACTAAACGCGGCGGCCGTTGGCACTACGCTTTCTGCATCCGCGGAGTCCGTTACCGCAACGCCGTGCCGGAAGCCCGCACCAAGTTCGAGGCCGAGCGCGCCGAGACTGAGGCAAAGCAAGCTGTCTTTGAGGGCCGCTACGGTCGTCCCACTGGCGAGCACGACTTCGCTAAGTTCGTCGGCAACCCAGACGCGGAAAACTTTGCATTCGAGGAGGGCATGTTCTTGGCCAGGGCGAAGAAGAACAAGAGGTCTTGGCGACATGATGTGTTCCGGGCGCGGGCGCTCGTCGGCTTCTTTCGTGGCAAGACCTTCGCCCAGATTTCGCCCCTGCTCGTCGAGAAGTTCAAGAGCGAGCGGCGTAGGTCAACCATTACGTTCAAGGAGAAGCCGGAGCGAGACAGGAGCGTGGCATCCGTCAACCGCGATCTCGAACTGCTCTCGCGCATCTTCACCCTCGCTATCGAGCGAGGGCTCACTGACTCCAACCCGTGCAGCAAGGTCAGGAAATTCGAGTTGCACAACAGGCGGTGCAGATACCTTCTGGACGAGGAGGAGCCGCGACTCTTCGCGCAGTTCACCGGGAGGCTCGCGCACCTTCGCCAGCTCGTCACCGTCGCCATCGGGACGGGGATGCGCAGGGGCGATCAGCTCAACCTCCGTAAGAGTCAGGTGGACTTTCAGCGTAACGTGATCCAAGTTCCCAACTCGAAAACGGGCAGAGGGTATCCTGTGCCGATGAATGAGGATGTGCGGCGGGTAATGCTGGAGTTAGCGCGCGAGAATCCTGCGAGCGAGTACCTATTCGTCAACCCTGACACGGGCAAGCCCTACCGCGATCTCAAGAAAGGTTTCGCTGAGGCTTGCCGTCTGGCGGGAATCACCGACCTGCACTGGCACGACCTGCGCCATACGTTCGGCACGCGGCTGGCGGAGGCCGGGTGCTCTGAGGCGACCATAGCCGAGTTGATGGGACATACAGACCCGAAGACGACGCGCCGCTACACGCACGGCACCGACCGGGCGAAGCACGCGGCGGTGGAGGCAGTGAGGCTCAGGCCGCAAGCGGCCTGCCACAATCCTGTCACAAACGACAAACAGCCACCGAAGCTGGTTGCTGTAAGTGCTTGAAAAATATGGTAGCGGGGGGGAGACTTGAACTCCCGACCTTGGGGTTATGAATCCCAGAGAACAGCCTCCACCATACTTTTCCTTCGCATAAACCGCATGAACACAGGGGTCGCGGCCGAAAGAGATGCGTTTATGTGCTGTATGCGAAATGCTTTACGTTATGGATCTCGGCAAAATCTCGGCAACCCTTTTTGCTGCACGCTGTTTATCCCCAAGCTATGGGAGGTGCCAGCCAACACATTCACCCTCTAATGGAAGTTCCTGCAAATTATCGATGACGATACCGGAGAGCTGGAGATTGTGCCGGTCGATCGATTACATGGAGAGACAGCTGAACGCTGCTCTGAATCAGTTCGCGATCCTCTTCGAGGGCCAAGTGCCGATGGGCAGCCTCAGTTCAAACTCACTTACACAGGCCGCTTAGAACTTCATCACTTGTGTGCTGTGACCTCATTGACGCGGTAGAAAAGCATCAACTCGATGCGGCGGTTATGGCCCTTTAGCTCCGGCGTGCCGTTGTGTTCGCGTAGCTTCGCCTCATCATAGTTGAACTCGTCGTTTGATCTCTGAACCGGCTTGTATTCTCCAAACGTCGTGGCGGACATTAAATGCTCCGCAGGGTTAATGCCAATGTCCTTTTGCAGGAACTCGAAGACGCGCATGGCCCTGAGCGAGGCGAGTTCCAGATTCGAGCCATGGCGACTGGTTTTGTCAGTGTCTGCGTGGCCTTGAATCTGTATCTCCCTGATGTTCTTCTTCGCCAGTTGGTCCTTCAATGCCGCGCCGACTTTTTCGAGCACGCGCTCGCCCCTCGGGTTGAGTTGGTAGTCGTCCGGCAGAAAGAGAATGTTGTCGGTGAAAGTAATCCGCTGGAGTGATAGCTCGTTGCGAATCACCAAGTCCTTCGACTCAGGCCCGGTGATGGAGATGAAGTAGGTTGAGGCGCCGTTGGCCTCCTTTGTAACTTCCACCCCGGCGGAGCCATAGACAGAGGCGATCTCATTGATGACGGCGCTCTGGTTCTTCTCGACGGTGCTCAGGTTGACAGTGCCCGCCGCGATGACGACGGTGATAAGGAAGATCACCAGCACCAGAATCAGAACCAGCGCCAGCATTAGGTCGGCGAACGACGGCCAGAAAGTGAAATCAAGACTGCTCTCTTCGTCCATGGCTCAACTCCTGCGGAATGGATGACGGAGCCGTGTGAGAACCCGCTTTACTCTCGTAGGACGCGCGCCCGACTGCCCCGCCTCGTCCTCCCCTGTGAAGACAAAACCCTGTACGGGCTCGCGCGCGCGGGTTTGGCGCGTGCGAGTCTCGCCGTCGGGATCGCTTCCGCCCGCCTGCTCCTCGCCGGACACGTCCGCCGCTGTCCTTGGGTCAGTATCCGCCGTGACATGCGTGCGGTGCTCCTCGCGCCGCTGGGACTCTACGGCGGGGCGGCGGGGCGGGGCTTCGATTCCGTCCCCGCGGCCGAGAGTGTCCCGGGTCAGGGGCGGGCGGTAATCCGTCCCTTCCCTTGCACCGTAAGGCGCGCGCGGCGCGGGTTCCGGGCGGCGCGCGGTAACCGCTCCGCTCTCCCGGAGGAGGTTGATGCTCTGGGACAGCCGATCAAGCCCCACAACCACCCTTGCGTTCTGCGCCTTGAGCACCTCCAACTGCTGGCCGTCCGGGCCGCCGAGCGTGAGGTTCTGGCCGAACGTTTTGAGGTTACCTCCGAGCGCAGCGACGTTCTGCGAAAGGTCGCCAATGAGGCGATTGATTTGGGGGAACTGCGCCGTCTGTACCTCTTGGAACTTCGACAGCGATTGCAGCAGCGACGCGATCTGCTCGTTCAGCGCGCCGAGGTGTTCGAGCTGTTTGCGGTTCTTCTCGTCCTGCCCAAGGATCTCCCTGTGCAATTGTTGCGTGAGAACTTCGGTGCGTTTGACGACCGTCTCTAGGGTGTTCTCGATGGTGTCGGCCGCGCTCGTGAGGGGCGCATCCATTTTCCCTAACCTCTCCTCGATGGACCTGAGCTGAGCGTTGAGCGTTCTCTCGATGCCCCCGAGGTCGCTGCTCAGCGTGGTCGCAATGGCCCCGAGTGAACCGGTGAGTTGCTGGCGCAGCGGCGCGCCTAGCGCCTCGACCACCTCCTCGTTCCTCTGCCCTATGCCCTCGAACGCGGTCTTCGCGGCGGCGAGGACACCTTCCATGCCGCGGTCGAGCCGTATGCGCGACGCGAGGTACCCTTCCTCGTAGAGATTGAGCGCCGAGAGAACGGACGCGAGCTGCGCGCTCTGCCCCTCGATCAACGCACTCGACCTCTTGTGAAACTCCTCAGACCTCTCGACGTTGCCGCGCAAGCTCTCGTGGAACGCCTTTGAGTCGTCGGCCATCCGCACGTAGAGGCAGCGCAGGTCCTCCTGAAAGGAGGTCAGGCCGCTAATGCCGCTGACGAACTTATCGACAAACGAGTCTATTTGGGAGGACGAGCGCGCCAACACCTTGAGCGCGTCGCCGGCCGAGTCGAAGCTTTTGTTGAGGGCGTCCATCCGCCCCTCCATCTCGCGCGAGAAGAGGGCCACGCGCTCGATGGAGACGAGGTTCTCCCGAATCTGCTGCTCGGTGACGCGCAGTGCCGACTGGAGGCGCTGCGTGGTGTTCGGGAAGAGCTGCGGCACCCACACGGTGAGGGTCAGGCGCTCCAACAGGTTCTTGACGGGGTTACAGACGAGGTGGACGTAGAGGGTAAAGATGGTGAGGCCGGCGATGGTGAACGTGATGCCGCAGATGCTCGGGGCGAAGGCGCTCTTCAACTGCGCGAGCAACTGCCCGAGTCCCTGCGAGACGTTCTCGCTGACCTGCTGCGCGGCGCTCGGCGTGATGGGCGAGAGCTGCGCGAGGCTGTCGGCGAGGCCGAAGAGCGTGCCGAGCAGGCCGAAGACGATGAACGTGCCGAGCAGCGAGCGGAGCGGCGCGTTGCCTCGGAGCAGCCCGTTGGAGGTGTGCTTGATCAGCTCGCCGATCTCCAGCCGGCTCTGCGTGCACCCGGCCTCGAAGATGGCCTTGATGTGGCGAGCCACGAGCGAGTCGGGGCGCAGAGATTTCTCCGCGCAGAACCGACCGAAGGCGCTCTCGCGCGCGACGACCTCGTCGTGGTCGGGCGAGCGGCCGCCGCCCTCGTCCTCCGCGACGCCGAGCTTACTCAATGTCTCGGCGAGCGTGCCAACCTCCGCGCACCGCTTCATCTGGCGGCCCTGTTGAATGAGCCGCGCCAGCCAGTAGAGCAATGACAGCAGCCACAACAGGAAGACGAGGCCGAGGATAATTACGATCCACTGTGCGACCGGGTTGGCCGGGCTCAGGTATTGCCAAACGTCCATGCGCCCCCCTACTGCTCTCCAGTCCCGAGGTCAAGCTCGCCCTGCTCGGCCAGGAACCACTGTGAACCCCGCTTCTCGAAGCGGGCCGGCCGTATGACCTTGACGCTCCGGTACCTCAGCCGTGAGTTGTAACTCGGGCAGTTGAAGACGAGACCCATCGCGCCCGGCCCGTAACTCGACTCCTGAAACGTGAGGTCGAACTTGGGAACGACGGCGTAGTAGTTATTCCTGCCGTCGTCGAGCTGTGCCACGTAATACTCGCCGTCGTTGGCTTCCCGGAACTCGGGCTCAAGGTTGATCTTCTGGCGGCGTTCGATGAAGTTGCGCGTACCAACCTGGACGAAGTTGAACTGCCGGCGGAAGTCCGAGCGGCGTTCGTCGTCGTCTACGGCCGCGTTGTACAACTTCCGGAAGTTCTCGACCGACGACGGCGAACTCCGAGGCTGCACCGCCCGCGCGGCGAACTGAGGGGGCACATCTAAATCCCCCCCTAACCTCTCGGCCCTCTGCTCGGCCAGGAGATTCCGTATCCGCCGCAGCTCAAAGAGAATTTCCTGAAGCATGGCGCCCTGATTCGCGAGCCCCTGAGGGTTCTGAGCCTGCGCCGCGAACATCCTGTTCTCGTCGCCCGCGCGCACCGGCTCGAAGCTTTCGGCCGGGGGGAAAGATTGCTTGACGCCGCGGCCCCTCGACGAGCCGTGCTCACGCGCGCCGCCGGAGTCCCTCCCCGCGCCCCGGCCCCCCGAACCTCGTTGACTCTCATCGCCCCCGCCGCTTGTATTCGGTAAGAACACGACCGGGTCCGGTGAGACAAAGCCTTTGACGTGCTTGCGCTCGTCCCACCGGTCAACCAGCTTGTAGACTCCAAAAATCAAGCCGAGGGCGACCAGGATGAGAACGACTATGAGCACGACCAGATAGATGACATCGCCTGTTACATCAAGGAGAAAGTAATTCATTTAAAGTGACTCCCTGCGAGTAAGCTTCCCTTCAGGCTTCGCGCGGAGGGTGCGGGTGCGTGGGCAAGTCGCCCGGCGCCTTAGGAGGATGAGCCGGCCCACGTCTGCGTCTTCCGCCTCAGCAGCTCCTTCAGCGCTAGGAGGAAGACCGGCTCGACGACGACCGTCGTATCGTCCGCGTGCTTGTTGTAGGACGCGAACGCGTTGGCGAGCCCCTGCCTGATCTCCTGCATCAGCGCGTCGTCGTAGCTAACCGGCGCGATGCCGGCCTCCTTCGACGCCGTGAGCTGGTTGAAGGTGTTCAGGAAGTCCTTGATGCGGTCGAGCGAAGGCGGCTGCTTGAGTCCGTTGCGCAGCCTCTCGGCGCTCAGCATCTCGTCCCACCCGTGTGCCTTGTCGCCTTCGACGAAGGTCTCGCCCGCCAGCACGCCCTTCTCCGCCACGCCGGCGTCGAGCACCGTGCCGCACACGAGCCCGTAGGCGGCCTCGGCCTTCGGCAGCGGGCTGAGCTGCACCTTGAAGCTCCCGACCTTGTCGTCGAGGCCCGAGGCCGCCGCCAGCACGCCGCGCAGTATCTTGTTGATGTGGCTCGAAGACTTGTAAGAGCCCGCCGCGAGCCAGTGGAGGAGGCGCGAGGCGTTGCCACCGACGAAGACGCTCGGCACCTCTTTCTCATAGTTCTTCTGCTCCATCAGGTGGCGCAGCATCAACCCGATGTAATAGAAGATGCCGGAGACGCTCAGCGCGATGAGCTGGATAAAGCCCTCGACTTCCGGCTTGGCGATGTAGTTCGGCAGCCGCTCCAGCCACGACTGGCCGTCGCGCCACACGAGCGCGTCGGCCTTGGCGTAGAAGGCCGTCTGGTACGCCTTCAGCTCCACGAGCGCGCTCGTATCGGCGCCGAAGTTGTTCAGGAAGGATGGCTTCTCCCTGATGAGGTTGAGGAACATGTCACGCCCGGCGAAGAGCAGCGAGGTCTGCCAGCGCAGGCTCTTCTGCCAGATCGCGATGTCGGATGTGCTGCCGCCGATGTCGATGCAGACCGTGCCGGTCGCGAGCGGCGCGTCGAGGCTTTCGAGGAAGTAGAGCGCGGCCGCGACGCTCTCGGTCTCGGACGCGGGCTCTGCCTGGCCCGGCGGCAGCGAGACGCCGGTCAGGTCGGCGCACGACTTGACGATCTGCTCCCAGGTCTCGGGGAAGCCGTTACGCAACTGCCCCGAGAAGGAGGTCGGAAACGAGTAGGCCCAGCTCACGTAACGCCCCTGCCGGGCAACGGCCTCGGCGGCCGATTGCAGGCAGAGCTGTTCGAGGAAGGCGCGCGCGCGGATGCGGTCAACCTCCTTCTCAGACCACTTGAGGTCAGTCGCCATCCCCGAGGCGGCGGCGTTGAAGCTTTCGTAGCTGTAGGAGAAGTAGATGTGGCCGTCGAGCAGCGGCTCCAACTCCTGCGCGTCGGCCTTGAGCTGGAAGTCCTGGAAGAGACTCTGAAAGGGAGTCTTCTGCTGGCTGCCCGGCAGGAATTCGAACCACATGCTGTCGCGCTTGGTGCCGGAGGCCGTGACCCGCCGCAAACGGTCTTCAAAGTTGATGGGTAGCGGCGCGCTCGTCCCGCTCTTGACGTAGACGTTCGTGTTGGCGGCCCCGAAGTCGATGCCGATCTTCAGGGTCTGGGTCAGCGGCCGCAGCACCGGCGGCGGCTCGACGAGAAGCAGGCCCGCCGAGCTGACCTCCATCTGATTGGTGTCCGGGTTGGCGACGCTCGCCTCGCAGATCATCGCCTCGGGGAAATGCTCCATCCGCGTGACGCAGCGCTCCAGCTCGGCGCGACTGTTCCTGAACTCCCGGGGCGCGGCCTCCTCGCCGTGGACGTACGGCTTCGCGTAGAAGGTATCGAAGCCCGCGACCCCCGCGAGGGAGTAGTAGGTGTAGTAAGCCTTCCAGGTGTCACCCGGGACCCTGAAGTCCGGCCAGATTTCGAGAACCGGTACGTCCTTGACGCGGACGATCTCGTTGGAGGCGAGGCGGAACTCGCGGCTGACCTCGAAGTCTTTGCTCGGCCCCTCCGGCGCGTCCGGCCCCGAGAGCGGCAGGCGCAGGCGGACGATGACGCCGTCGATGCTCTGTTGGAAGCTGATGCGGCTGTAGATGTCCTCTGGCGTCAGGTAGTCGAGGAGCTTCTCGTTGACGGGCAGCAGGGGCGTCACCACCTCGTCCTTGTAGCGGAGCACTTCCGCGCCGCCGATTCTCGGCTTGAGCGCGCCGGGGAAAGCGTCCTGGAAGGGGACGACGAAGAGCTTCTCGGTGAAGAACTCGCGCGGCCTCCAGAGCGCCGCGTTCGTCAGCGTGACGCCGGCCAGTTCCCTCCGGTTGCCGTTTAGGCCGCTAAACGGCACGCGGTCGAGCGGCACGCCCCCATAGACGAGTATCTCAAACGGCTCCATGTTCCACTGGTCGGCTATCGCCCTATCGACGACCAGCACGTTCTCGCGCGCCGGGCCCTGCCGCGAGGGGACGAGGCTCACGTAAGAGGTGCCGTCGCCGCCGCCCTTGATCGGCTTGTCGAGGTGTTGCAGGAGGCCGTTGGGCAGGCCGAGCGTCGCGCCGAGCGGGAGTGCCGCGCCCGGCTGCGCGCCCCCCAGGTCGTCGATGAAGGCCCCGAGGGCTTCGAGCAGCCGCTCCCACTCCACCTTGTGGTCGTGCAGCTTCTGGTGCCCGCTCAGGTTCTGCGTGAGCGCCTCCAGCCAGTTGGCGAGTGACTGCCGGTGCCGGCGGCCGAGCGTGCCGGCCGGGTCCAGCAGGTGCCGCCCGTCCGACCAGGGAATATTGTTGACGCGGCCGAGGTAGTCGGTCGCGGTGGAGACGAGCGTGGTCGGTGAGGTCATGCCGATGGCGCGCTTGCCGAAGAGGAAGACGCAGAGGTCGTCCCACGATGCGTCGTCGGCTATGGTTCGCCGCGGCATGAGCCGCTCCAGCGCGGCGAGGAACGCCGGACGGCCCCCGGCTCCACGCCTCCCGCCGCCCCTCGTCTCTCCGTGGTCGTCGGCCGTGGCCCCCGAGACCTGCACGCGCAGGACCTTGAAGTCGTTGATACTCATCACCTCTTTGAGGGCGAGAATGGCGAGCAGCCCGCGCCACTCGCCCCGCACCCTCTCGTGGAGCAGGTGCTTCGGGTCGAGCAGTGCCATCTCGAAGAGTAAAGGGCGCGCCCACATGTCCGGGATGGAGTTGATCTGGGTCTCCGCCCTCTCGACCTTCAGGCCGTCACTCAGGTTGATCAACTCGGCCGCCTCGCGGGTCACCCACCGCCCTGCCTTGTTGAAGGCGCCAATGTTAGCGTCGTCGCGGAGGCGTGGGAGCACGGGATGGTAACTTTCAGGTTGTTGTTGGGCCATGATCTAACTCCCTGTCATTCCGCCGCCTCCGACGGCGTCCATTCCGCGCTCTCGCGGTAGAGGGCGTGCACGAATTTCCCGACCCCGGCGGCGTGAGGGTCGTTCACGCGCGCCGTGCACATACGCTCCCAGAGGCGGCTGAGCGCGTGCGGGTCGCCACCGCGGTCCGGGAGGGTTAGGGTATCGAACCGCTCGGAGAGGAACCCGGCCGCCGGCAGCAGCTCCGTCTCCTCCTTCCCCTCCTCGGAGTGCGCGGTGTGGGAGAAGGCGTTGTAGAAGCTCAACTCGACGTTCATCTCCTTGGCGGAGGTGTGGATGTTGGCGAGCCAGCGCAGGAAGCTCTCGCAGTACTCCTTGACGTGCGCAAACTCCTCGCGCAGCGCCTTGCTGAGGTCAACTCTTTCGCGCTCCAGCAGGTCCACGTACCACGGAGCCCTGTAGCCCATCCCGCGCGCGCTGATGCTCTCCAGCATCGGGTGGTAGGCGGTGAGGTAGGCGAAGGCGAAGCGGGTCAGTTGATCTACGCGGTGGCGAAGCAGCTCCGAGCCGGGCGCGTACGGCAGATCGGCCCAAGTGATGCGGTCGGCCTGATTGCGGGCGATCATCTGGTACTCCGACAGGTTGTCGCGTAGGAAGAAATCGACGCAGGCCAGCGCCCCGTAAAGCTCGATGAAGTGCGGCTCGTTCTTCTGTGTCCGGCCCCCGATGCTGGGCTCCCTCATCGGGCTGAGGACTTCGTCGCCGAGCAGGTAGACCGCGTCGTAGATGTCGGCCTGCCCGCCCTCCCCCCCGTAGCTCAGCGCGGCCTGCTGATAGTAGTACCGGAGCGCCGCCTGTGTGTTCAGCAGGAAGTTCTCCGCATCGGCGCGCAGTGCGGCGCCGGGGACGGGCGAGAAGGAGAAGTAGGGCAGCACGAGGACGCTGCCGAGGCGCGCGTTCTTCTGCCCGATAGTCTTCAACTCGTCGCGGATGAGCCGCCCGATGGTCGGGATGCCGGAGGCACCCGTGCCGCCGAAGATCGAGCCGGCCAGGATGATCTTCGCGCCCGCGCCGTTCTTCACGTCCTCGCGCAGCTTGTCGCGGAAGGTCTTCCACGGCTCGTCGCCGCCGAGTTGGAGCGTGGTCGCCATGATCGAGGCGCCGATTGAAGGGTGGCCGCGGAAGCCCTCGTTGAGCGACGTGGTCTTCTCGTCGGGGCTGTAGAGTACGTCGAAGAGGTGGGCCGCCGCCTCGTTCGACTTCTTGAGGGCGTTGTAGCGGAAGAACTCGTCAAGTTTCGGCTGCGGGTCGTTGCCGAACGGCGACCACACGTCCGGCCGGGCGATGACGAGGTTGGTCTTAAAGAGGTCGAAGCCGTCCTGCGCCACGTCGTGGTTCTTGACCCCGGTCTGCAACTTCTGGCAGTTGGCGTAGTGCTGGAGTGTGATCTGGGCGCGGCCCAGGCTGCCATTCGCTTTGTCGGGATCAACGAAGACCGCGAACAAGTCGCCGCCGGGCATCAAGCCCGCCGCGCAGAGATGGGTCAACGCCTCGATGCACTTCGCCCCCGTGCCGCCGATGCCGATCACGTAGTAGCTCATACGAGCCTCCTCTCAGTCGGATCAGAATGTGAGATTCCAGCGCCGGATTTTAGTGGCCCCGTACGGGGTGTACTTGAACGACGTGGGAGAGAACATGACGGTCGCCAGGTAGTAGCTCAGAAGCCCATTCAGGGTGTAGAAGCCGTAGGCCAGGGCGGCCCCCTCCTGCGCCCGCCCCGTGCGCAGGATCGCGATGACGATGCCGACCGCCGCCAGCACGGCCAGCCCCGCCCACAGTGGACGCTTGTTGGCCGAACGCCAGTCGTCCAGCTTGATCCACTGCCCGCAGACGTACCAGAGCACCGCGGCCAGCAGCGAGGCGCCGAGCCCCACCGTCCCCCAGAAATTGAAGTTTTCGAGCCACTCCTCCAGCGTGACGGCCGCGGGCGGGATGACCTTGTCGGTGAGGACATAGTTCTCCTCGATGTTGACCATCAGTAGGAAGAAGGCGACGAAGACAAGGACGATGCAGACGATGTGCGCGAAATGCTTCATAACTACCTCCTACTCGCTTTCATCTCTTCTGGAAGTAAAAGTAGACCTCCCCGACTTTCGGCTGGTATAGCTGCACCACCGTCTCCGAGAGGTCTTCGAGGAATGGCTTAAGGTTGAAGGTGGTTGCGCCGTTGAAGTCCGCCGGCTTCTGCTTCCAGTGCTCGACGTTCTCGACGGGCATGTCCCACTCGGTGACCCACGCAGGCGCTTGGTACTCTCTGGGGCGCAACACCACCCGGTAGCAGTAGATCTCGTTGGCCGCCAATGCCGACGCGTCCACCTGCGCCTCCAGCGTAATCCGGTCGCCAGTGAGGGCGGCCCCCGTAACATGGAAGGCTTGAGGCGGTGCACCACTCCCCTCCAGCCGGTCGCCCGCGCAATGCCACGCCGTAACCTCGTAGCTGAGTGCGCCGGCCGGAAAGGGCATCACGTAGGGCAGTCCCTCATAGCCGAACGTCGCCGCGAAGTGCGGCGGCGTCCCCTCGCGGACGACGAACTGTTTGGCGCGCCCCTCCTGCACGCCGGCGGCGAGCAGGTTGCTGACCTGAACCATCCTCTCGACCGCCTCCACGCGCCCGTCGCTGAAAGAGGCGAGGCGGGTAGCGAGGTGGCGCGAGAAGATCTCGAAGTTCGTGGGGAAGCCTTCGAGCCCGCTGACCTTGAGCGTCTCGAAGTAGCGCGCGACATCCGGGTGGCGGCCCAGTATCAGCACGTAGAAGGGGCGGAACCGCTCGGCCTGCTCGCTCCCGCTCTTGTAGGGGAAGCTATAGTTTCTGATCCCCACGTCGTACACCGTGCCGTCGAAGTGGCTCCTCACGCCGAGCACGCCGACCGCCAGCCCTTTCTCCAGATACTTCTCTTTGAGCTTCCTCGTCAGCAGGCTCACGTCCGCCGCGTTCTGGAAGAGGTCTGTGACCACGACGGTCAGGTTGTCAGGGTTGGCCGCGTCGATGACGTTCTCGATGAAGGTGCGCCGGTAGAGGTCGGGGTTAGTGTAGAAGTCAGGCCGGGAGCCCTCCAGGTAGCCCCGCCCGCCCACGGGGTCAATGCGCGTGCCGAACTTGTAGAAGGTCGCCGTCCCGTGGTTCCAGCCTTTCTGCGCGGCGCGTTCCAGCAGTTGCAGCGTCCGCTCGTAGTTGCTCGACACGCCCGGCACAATGAAGCCCTTCATCGAGAGCGTCGCGTCGAGGTAGACATCGACCGCTATTGAGTCGGAGACGCCTCCGACCTGCGGCTCGTCGTTGGGCGGGAGCGCGGCCGTCCGTTGCGCCCGGTCACACTTGAACCCGCTGGCCAGCAAGAGACATACGCCGGCCAAAAGGAGAATCCTCATCCTGTCTCTGGGTATCTTCATTGGCCGAACTGCGTCGGGCGACAGCGGCCCACGGAAGAAAGTCACAACGGACGGCGACGGCTCCGCACGGTCAACCGCCCACGGCCATTAAAGGGAATGACACTCCTGCAAGGTAGAAACCCCGGGCATTAGAGTTCCAATGGAGCGCGACTTGACACTCAGGGAATGACCAACATCTTTGAGTGAGAGTCCACCGAGAATTCCGCGGTACGACTTCGGACCGAAGAAGTTGTTTTTAAATTACATGAGGATGACGGAGTGGGTTCCAAAAGGATCGGGCAGCGAAGAACCTCACGTCATCATGCCTTGGACACGCCGCACACTATTGCTTTTGCGCCCAAAAGTCAATAGTTGAGGCGCTACCGAGAGTCACGTGAATGATAACTATTGACACGGCTCGCCGGGCGAGAATATCTTACGTCGTCCAAACCGCTGCCCTGCGTGCGGACGCGAGCCTGGAACTTCACAGCACTACGTTACTAATGCAGGCCAGAGCCGTCCCGTTACGGCGGACGTTCCCGGTTGTCTCCGCTCCGCCACCGCCGGACATAGCCCGACCTCGCAGCCAGTGCGGCAGGAAGTAAGCCCCCCTGCGTGCGCACCGGCAGAGCACTCTTCCTCGCGCCTCATACCCATCCCGCGCTATGAGGCCCAAGTCGTCTGGGAGCGCCGAGATGAAGAAGCTACTTTCCGGTGTCAAAGAGCCGCTCCTCGGGTTCTCGATTTTCCTATCGGCCCTCTTCTGCATCTGGAGCATAAACTCCGATGTCCTCGTGCAAGACAGGAGCCAATACGTCCCGTACCGCCGCCTCTTCAACTGGAACCCGCCCCCCATCCACCTCTCGTCGCTGCTGGCCCCCGACCCTCAATCCCCCGGCGACGCGAACGGCCCGGCGAAGGAGAAGCCGCTGTACGTGTTCGTTCTCGACGTGTCCAAGTCCATGGCGGAGCAGGTCATCTCCGACCAGGAGTGGAAGCAGTACGCCGAGAACTTGGCGAAGGGCTGGGGCGATCATCCGCCTCCACCCTGTTTCCAGCCGAAGCCCCAGGGGCCGCTCTCGACCTTCAACATCGCCCGCGCCGAACTCTGCCGCTACATTGATTCCGTGCCGGATAACAACAACGTCGCCATCTGGAAGTTCGGCGACGGCGCGAAGATGATGGTCCCGCAGGAGAATGCCCAGGGCAAAAAGTACCTTGAGTTCAAGCCGACGGAGGGCGGCGGCCACACCAGAACAGAGCCGCTCGCCGCCGTCACATCACTGGAAGCCACTGACGGGAACACAGACTTCGACCAACTCCTCAACGTCCTGTCGGAGAGGTACGGGCAGGAGATGAACAACAACACCGAAGTCCACTTCGTCATCGTCAGCGACTTCAAGCACGACATCGGCGGCGACCAGTACATGAAGGAGATGTTCGGCGACGGAAAGACTTCGCTCGAAGGCTTCCGCTGGATGAGCATGTACCGGGCCAGCGCCTCCAGGATCGCCGAGCAGTTGCAGGCGCTCGCCAAGAAGAGCAACACGACGTTTCACCTCGCCAGAATACAAGCGACCGGGCGGACGGTCTGCTCCATCCTCCCCATCATCAACGACACGATGGAGATGTACTCCTACCGCGAGACCCAGGTCATGTCCAGATTGGCGGGCAAGGAGTTCGACTTCCTGCGCTCGTACTCGAACAGCGGGGGGGCCGTGGATTTTTTTTACACGCAGGGCGGCTCCCAGTCGTTGCCGACAGAGATTTTGATAGACGATGAGAGGTTCGAGAAGACGGAAATACGACTCACCCTCGCCTCCGAGGTGCAGAACCTTGAGGGCATCCCGCTCAAGATCAAGACGAGACTACGCACGAGCGGCAGACGACTGCCCGGCGACATCATCCGCATGAATAACGGCGTCACGGGCACCATCGAGCGGAAAGATGACACGCTCACCCTTGAGGCGCTGCCGGCGCTCCAGTCGAGAGAGGCCGCGACCTACAGGCTCCTCATCTCGGTCAAGAGCCCGGCCGGCGCCGCCGACTACGCCGCGCGGGAGTTTAAGACTTTCGCGGTGCCGCTCAGGTTCTACCGTCAACTGGACTTTGTGAGCGCCGCCGTCATGTTAAGCCTTGAGTTGTTGGCGACCGTCTGTCTGCTCTGGTCGGTTTGCAGATTCGTTCGCAACACCAGGATCGGCAATTTGCCCGAGCCCGCCATCTCCGCGAACACGGACGGGCCGCAGAACGAAGAGAGGCACGGCCGCTTCCGCCCGCAGGCGGTCACGATGCGCAGCGGCCGTGGCGCTCCTCGGCGATTCTACCGCTGGTCCCGTCGTAGGCGTACTCCAGGCATCGGCCGTCGGGAAGCTTGATGCGCTGGAGGCGTTTGCGGCCGTCGTAAAAGTAGAGGCTCTGCTCCCCGTACGGGCCGACGACCGAACTCAGAAGCCCGTCGGGCGTGTAGCCGTAGTGGTACTGGCCGCCGGCAAGCGTCTGGCGGAAGACCGGCCTCTCGCCCTCAAACTCGACTCTCCCAACCCACCGGCCCATGCTCATCTCGACCTTCCGAACCTCTCCGGCAGAGTCGTATGTGTAGTTAACCGCCGAGCCGTCGGGGCCTTCCACCCTGACGGGCCGCCCCGCGTCGTCGTAGTGGTAGGTCGGTGTCTGTGGCCCGGCCGCAGCAGTTACGCCGTCCGGCGGCGCGACGGCAGTTCCGTCGGCGTTGGGCGCGCCGATGCCGACCAGTTCTCCGCCCTCGCCGTAGGTAAACGTGACGCTCTCCGCCGCCGCCGCGCCGGCTGGCGTGTCGCGCCGATAGCTCTGTAAACGCCCCTCCGCGTCGTATGCGTACTGCTCTGCGTAGCCGCCTTCGTAGAGGACTTCGAGCAACCGGCCGCTTTCATCGAAACGCCGGGACAGCGCGCGACGATTGTTCACAAGCACCTCGGAGAGCGCCCCGTCCTGTGTGTAGTGATACTCGGTCAGCACGCCACGCGGGTCGAGCACCTTCGACAGCCCGCGGCCCGGTAAGACTTCGAGCTTAGCCTTCCCCCCCGTCGAGAGTATCTGCTCGACGGCCGTCACGTTCCCCCCATCGTCGTAGGCGTACTGGATGCGGTTACCGTCCTCACCTTCCAGACTCGTTAGGCGAAACTGCGAGTCGTAATGTTGCCTGAGTGATTCCCCGCCCTCCCTGACCGTCACGATGCGGCCCCCGGCCGCCTGCTCGACTTTCTGCTCCAACTCGTTCCCGCCCGCGTCCCGCTGTTTGAGGAGGCGGCCGGTGGAGTCGTAGTCGTTATGCAGAACTAGCCTGTCGTTGTAGGACGCCTCGGTGAGCAGGTGCCTGTCGTCGTACGCGTATCCGAGCGACTGGCCGCCGCACCGCGCGAGGCTCAGGTCGCCCGAGGCGTTGTACTCGTACGCCACGCTCCGCCCGCTGTAGCTGGCCGACTTGATGCGTCCTTCGGCGACCTCGAAGCTAACCTTTGCCTCGGGGCCGTCGCCCTCCGAGTAGCTGACGGCGATAAGGTCGCCCGAGGCGTCGTAATCGTAGAGCGCCTTGGCGCCGGACCAGAACATGGCCCTCGGCCTCCCCTTCGCGTCGAAGACGATCTGGTTGCCGCCGTCGATGAGGAGACGATAGTTCCCGTCCTGCTCCGGGTAGAGTCCACGGTAACCCGAGGCGGAATCGTCGGGCGCGAAGCCGATGCGCTTCAAGCCCTCGTCCACGAAACTGCGTGTGAAACGTTGCTCGCCGATGCCGAACTGGCTCGTCAGCACGAACTTCTGCACGGGCACGCTCGTGCCCTCGTCGCCCTCGACCGAGAGGAGGTGTACGCGCCCCTGCTCGTCCGCCTGAGTCTCGAATTCGAGCCGCGGAAGTTGAAGACTCCAGGAGTAACCGAACTCCGTCGGCTCGTTGTGCAGCGAGTTGTAGGCGCGCGAAAGGCCGGGCAGTCCCACCATCCCCGAGGGAAGCGGCAGGCAGTCGGCCAACTCGTTCGCCGTCGTGCTGTAGCTGCCCAGCTCGCGGCCGCCGGCAGCCGGCAGCGCCACCGCCTCATGTTCCTTATTGTCGATCCTGACGGTGAACGATTGTTTCTCCTGCGTCTCGGGCGGCTGCGCGCCGGCGAGGGACTGCTGCAA
Organism: Pyrinomonadaceae bacterium; assembly: GCA_045807865.1. GTDB lineage: Bacteria > Acidobacteriota > Blastocatellia > Pyrinomonadales > Pyrinomonadaceae > QHXN01. Next base: position 8,625 of record JBJMGP010000180.1, on the reverse strand, counting down.
CCGCGCGGCCCCTGCGTCCGATTGCCTCTGGAGGTTGACCGTCTCCTCCACACCGCCGAAGGTCTTCACCCCGGACGTGCGCACGACGTTGCCGAGGCTTTCCGTCCGCTGCAACTCGGCGTAGGCGGCCGGGGTCGTCTGCGGCGTGTTGAAGGGCCGCCCCGCGTAGATGCGCACGAAGTTCCAATCGACGGGGACTCCCTGTTGCTTCATCCATTTGGCGACCGCGACCGCCTGCGTCACCTGTTTCAACTCGGCGTAGACGGGGCTCTCGCCGGCGAACTCGTCGTAGTGGTCTGTGAAGTGCGCGGCAAACTCTTCGGCTGCCTCGTCGCGAATGCCTCCGGCCGACACGAGCTTCCCGCCGACCATCCTCATCGTCTCTGTCCGGACGCGCATCCGGACGGGGTCGAACATGACCGTCTGCCCGTCGTCGCTGACGCGAGCGGTGACTGGCTCGGGCACGATCCAGAAGCGGCTCCAGAGGCCGTCGTTCTTGAAGCCGGTCTGCATGACGCGGGCGGTGACGCTCGCGTAACCCGGGACGGACGCGGGCGCGGGCTGGCGCGTCACGTTGTCGTTGCCGATGCTGTAGCCCTTCAGCAGCCGGTCGGCCTCGAACATCACCGAGCCGATGCGCGTGTTCTCGGTGTTGCCGAAGAAGCGGACGATCATGGTCGGGCTCTGCGGGTTCTGCGGGTTCGGGTCAATGGTCATGCCCGGCTCGTGCGGCCCGCCCGCGTAGACGGCGCGAATGGCCTCGGCCAGATACTCGGGCTTCATCGGCGGCAGCGTCGCGCTCTTCTCGCCGACCAGCGTCACGCGCCCCGTCTGCGGGTCGAACGCCGCGCCCGTGATAGCCCCAAGGTTCCCGATGACCCGTGCCGCCTGGTCGAGATAGACACCGCCGACCTTGGGCACGCCCGCGCCTCCGCCACCTCCGCCGCCACCCGGAGGTGGGAAGAAGAGATTGGTTTTATTCCTCAAGCCGAGCGGGTCAAGCACATCCAAGACCGGATTGTTACGAACCGCATCCTCAGCCGTACGGCTCACGAACTGTCTTGCACTCGGGTTGTCAGAGACTGTTTGATATAGATCCTTTGACTTCTTCCCCAACTCGAAGAGATTCCACCCAGTATTAAAGGGAAGTTTCAAAGTCTTTGAGTTGTGAACCACTGGGTCTACGAAGGGCAGGTAGACTCTGCTGCCCGCCCAGGTCTCGTTCACGGCGTATAGTCCTGCGCGCTCACTTAACGGCACACCTTGCCGGAATGTGGCGAACAAACCTTTCGGAACCTTCAACTCGGCAAACATGGTCGTCGCGTGCCAGCCGAACTCCAACCCCGCGCCGAGCGTCCGGTACGGATGCCCATTAGTGTAGTCCGGGTCCGACAGCTTACGAATGGGTGTCTCTAGAGGAGCCCAAGACATGTTCAAGATTGCATGATCTATGGCGCTGAACGCGGCGGCGCTATATCCTTTGAAGCTCTGCGGGTTCCGGGAAAGAATGTCAACAGCCCAGTCCTCCATAGCTCTTTGCCTCGATTCAATCCAAATCGGTCGATGGCGATTAGGGTCGTAGGAGCTTGTGGGCTGGGTATAAATCTGGCTCTGAGATTGAGTAGGGCTCACGTGCGGCGTGTCGTAGCGCCTCTGGACAGAGAATTCCTGGCCTATTGCCGGGGTGGGCATCAAGATAGGCGGAGGCGGTGGGGTCGGGGCGGACTGCTGCCGCCGGCCCGGCTGCATGCCGAGCGGGTCGGTCATGTTAACGGGGTCGTTGGCGGCGTAGACGTACTGGTTGAAACTCTCGGGCGCGGCGGGCGTGCCGCGGACGGGGTCGGGCGAGAGGAAGCGGCCCGTCTGCGGGTCGTAGTAGCGCGCGCGGAGGTAGACGAGTTGCGAGTCCTCGTCCCACTGTTCGCCGGCGTAGAGGTAGTCGGTCTGTGCGCTGCCCTCGACGAGCGTGGGCGCGCCGAAGGGCGTGTAGGCGTAGCGCGCGAGAACCTTCCCCGCACCGTCAACCACGCAGCGGGTCGAGCCGAGTTGGTCTTCGAGAAAGTAGACGGCCTTGCCGTCAGGGTCACGGCGCCCGACCCGCGAGCGCGCCGTCAAGTAGTAAGAGACCGGCCGCCCCTTCTCATACTCTGCGAGCACCTGCGACGCACCCGCCAGCGCGTCGTTGACGTAGCCGGTGACCTTGCCGCCCGCCTCGCGGCGCACGCGGTTGCCCTCGCCGTCGTAGGTGTAGCGGACTGTCTTCGCGCCCGCGACCTTTACCAACCGCCCCTCGTCGTCGTACTCGTAAGTGACTCGCCGCCCCTTCTCCTCCTTCGAGACGAGGTTGCCGAAGTCGTCGTAGCTGTAGGTGGCGTCGCCAGCCTTCACCAACCGACCCTCCCCGTCGTAGGCGTAACGGGTCATGCCCCGCGCGTCCGTCTGCGCGACGCGGTTTCCGACCACGTCGTACTCGTACGTGACGGCCGTACCGTCGGACTGCGTGACCTTGCTGAGCCGCCCCGCCAGGTCGTACTCGTAGGAGGTCTTTGACCCGCCCTTTGGCGTCGCTTCTTCCGCCGCGGCGATGCGCCCCTCCACGTCGTACACGTAGCTGAACCCGCAGATTAAAGAGGAGTCGGCCCTGAGGTGGCGGATGGAGGTGAGCCGGCCGTCTTGCGAGAAGTCGTAGAGGGTCGTGATGCCGCCGGGAAGACGGCGGACGAGGCGATTATGTTGTACGTCCCGCTCGTAAAGAATGCCGCCTTCCCCGTCGGTCACCTCCGTCAGGCCGCCCCCCACGTCGTACCGGTAGTTCAGCACGCGCCCGTCCGGCAGCCGGAGTACCCGCACGTTATTCCACGGGTCGTATTCATAGGTCACGCCCTTGCCGTCGGCCGGGGTCACTGTGGTCAGGCGGTTGAAATCGTCGTAGACGTACCTCGTCGGCCCCGAACGGTCTTTCATCGAGACGCGGTTGCCGGCCGGGTCGTACCCGAACGTGACGAGGGTCCTGCCCGGGTAGGGCAGACCCGTGAGCCCTCCCAGAGCCCGGCGTGAGACTTTGGTCAGGAGACCCGCCTTGTTGTATTCGTAGCGGATGATGCCCCCGCCGGCCGTCGTCCGGCCTGTGATCCGGCCGCGGTCGTCATAGCTATTCCGCCTCGCCCCGACCGAGGGCAGAAAGTAGTCGGCCAGCACGAACAACACTACAAGGCCCACGGCCGCCACCAACACCTTCGGGAAGAGACCCCGACCAGAAGATTTGTTAGCCATCTCAACCTCCAACTCCGGCCGCACCCACGAACCTTGAGTTAACGCGCCGTCTCGTGAGTGCGCGACCAGACCTTAATCCTGAGTGGCGACCGCCGCCCATAGACGAGCACGACACCTCAGACGGCGCGCGAAAATGGGTGCGAACGGCGATGTGCCTTTCAACCTGCTTGGCGCTACTGCGTGACGGGAACGCAAGTGTCTGAAGAGCGTTGGCGCTTCAGCCATCTACGGGACTGCGGAACTTTTAAAAGGCTCGCATGAAGTAAGGCTCGCGAATCGTTGAGCTGGTTTTGACGAGGGTAACTATGAAGAGTATTTAACTACGAGTCAGCCGGAGGTGACGACCTCGGTGAATGAACACTTCCTTTGGTCGGATACTATCACCGCCTAAATACGTAAGCAAGTTTATTTGAAGCGTGTGCATAAATCGTCGGGGGTCGTCAAAAACGGACGCCATGTGTGACGCTCACGCCGCTCTTCGCTGCCGCATGAACTGTTGCGTGTAAGCCGCCGGCGACAAGTAGCCCAGCCGCGCCTGCCGCCGCTGCCGGTTGTAGAACAGGTCGATGTAGTCGGCGATCTCGCGCTCCGCCTCCGCGCGCGTCTCGTACCGGCGGTGATGCACCAACTCCGTCTCGAGGGTGCCCCAGAAGCTCTCGACGGGCGCGTTGTCGTAACAGTTGCCCTTGCGACTCATCGAGACCCTCATCCCGTGCCCCCGCAGCAACGCCTGATACTCGTGACTGCAATACTGCGACCCGCGATCCGAATGATGCGTCAGCCCCTCGACGGGGCGGCGCACCGCCACGGCTTGCTCCAGTGCGCGCATCACCAGGTCGGTCGTCATCCTCTCCCCGAAACTGCGCCCGACCACCTCGCCGGCGAACAGGTCTTTGATCGCCACCAGATAGAGCCACCCCTCTGCGGTCGGTACATACGTGATGTCGGCCGTCCAGACCTCATCGGGGTGTTGCACCGTGAAGTCCTGCGCCAGGAGGTTCTCAGCGACCGGCAGAGAGTGACCGGAGTCGGTCGTCTGCACCCGGAAGCGCCGCTTCCGCTGCACGCAGCGCAGACCCAACTCGCGCCGCACCCGCTTGAGCGTACCGAGGCTACAACGGAAGCCGTCCGCGGCCAGTTCGTGCTGCAAGCGCGCGGCACCATAAGTGGCGCGCGTCCTCTGATGCGCCGCCAGAGCAGCCAGCTTTAACCGCGCTCGGGCCGTGGCGCGCGCTGATGGAGCCCTGCCGCGCCAGGCGTGGAAGCCGCTTTGGGAGACGCCGAGCACCCGGCACAACATGCCGAGCGGGTAATGGCCGCGCAACTCTTTGATCATCTGGTAGCGCGCAGCGACTCCTGCGCGAAGTACGCGCTCGCTTTTTTTAAGATGTCGCGCTCCATCCGCAACTCGGCGTTCTCGCGCCGCAACCGTGCTAACTCAGCCTGCTCCTCGGTCGCCGCGCGGCGGGGCGCGGTGTCGGCTGCGAGCGAATGACTGCCCCTGGCTTCAAGGCCGTTCCTGCGTGTAGCACGGCGGTTGCTCTAAACGAGCGTGGCGGTAACTCCATCCCGGGCGGCCGTCTGAAGGGGCAACATGGCTCAGGGACTTCAAACCGACAGCAACAGAATCGTCGTCGCGGGCACGGGCCACCGCCCGCAGAAGCTTAAGCAACTCGACGCACCCGACCGCAGTGTGCAGTGTCCGAACCGCAGCAGATAACTGAGCCGAGGTAAAGAGATTGATGGGGAGCACCGAGACTAATCAAGTGAAAGACGCCTTCATCACTGCGCTAGAAGAGCGAATGCGCGCGGTGGCCAGAGAAGTGTTCGCCGAGCAGACCGTGCAGGGGCAAAGCGTGACCCACTCGACCTTCGACGACCACGCGGCTCATGAGATTGGGAAGACTTTGAGGATGATTAGGGCGAAGGAGTTCATAACCATCAGAGAGGCGCACATCCTTCTCGGCTGTTCGGACGGGCACATACGCAACCTGGTAGACAAGGCCCGAAAAGGCAGGACTTCTTATCCAATCCCATTCCTAGACCTGGACGGCGTGACCGTCTTCCCCCTCGCGAAGCTGCTTGAGTGGGCCGAACGTCCCAAGCTGAAGAAGCGGGCGGTCAGCTAGGTTTTGTTACGGGTCAGTCCAGAAGCTAAACTCTAGGTCGCTTCTTTCGGCCGCGACCCCGGAGAGAGGAGCGTCGGATGTACGTCAGGAAAAGGGGCCAGTTCTGGCACTACGAGTTCTTTGTCAACGGAAAGCGTTACTCAGGCAGTTTCAACGGGAAGGACGGCAGTTCTATCGCCGGGGACAAAAAGGAGGCGCGCGAGCTCGCCTTCAGGGAGCGGCGCAAGGTCCTGGACGGAACTTACCGCGACGGCGCGGAGCGCGAGGAGTTGAAGCGCTTCTCGGCCTTCGTGGACAAGGTCTTTCTACCCTTCGCCCGAGAGAACCATTCGTCATCGGCTCACGACGAGTTCCGCTGCGAGATGCTGAAGGGGCATTTCAAGGACAAGGACTTCTACGAGATCACGGTGCTGACGGTCGTCAGGTTCATCAACCAGCGCCTCGACAGTGATACCGTCAGAAAGCGGGTGCTGGAGGACAGGGTCGTGGCGAACTGCAAGCGCAGCCCCACCACGGTGAACAAGGAGGTGACCCTGCTCTCGTCCATCTTCCGGATGGCGATCAGGGAGAAAGTGGCGACCTCGAACCCCTGCGACGAGCTGCCGAAGTCGGTGCGCGGGAAGATTCCGGCGCGGCGCAAACGCAGCCGCCGTCTCTCGTCCGAAGAGGAGAAAGCGCTCTTCGGCACGGGTTTCGTCGGCAGGCGTGAGCATCTGCGGCCGGTCTCGGAGGTCGCCCTGTGCACGGGGATGCGGAAGGGCGAGTTGTTCCGGCTCAAGCGCCGAGACCTGAACTTCGGCCCCGTCACCTTCACCCGCGTAATCAGGGGTGAGGTGTGGGAGGTCAGGCCCGGCTGGCTCCTCATCGAGGAGAGCAAGAACGGCAGGCCGCGCGTGATCCCGATGAGTCGGCGGGTGCGCGACATCCTGCGGAGACTCTGCGAAGACGTGACCACGGGGGAGTACGTCTTCAGGAGCATCCGCACGGGCGAGCGCATCAACGACATCAAGAAGGGGTTCGTGAGCGCCTGCGGTCTAGCCGGGATCGGCAACCTCACCTTCCACGACCTGCGGCACACGTGGTCTTCAAGGGCGGCCGAGATGGGTGTGCCCGAGCACGTCCGCCGCGACATCCTCGGGCACTCGCCCAACAGCATGACGGGCGACTACACGCACGCCTCCCCCGAGGAGATGGAGCGGGCAATGGAGTTGGTTGCCTCCTACGCCGGGCGCGGCTCTTCCGGCCTCGGCAAAATCTCGGCAAAACAAAAAACGGCGGCGGACCCGCAATCCGCCGCCGCCTCGTAAGTCGTTGGTACAACAGGAAAAGTTTGGTAGCGGGGGGGAGACTTGAACTCCCGACCTTGGGGTTATGAACCACAAAAGCTACCTACACGGAAGTGATTGATTTCGCAGAGAGATGCAGCCACGCGCAAAATCAAGCCTTTTCACATCTACTGACATCACTTCCCTTCTGGTAACAGCCGTTTTCTCTGTATCCCTGCCACAAATATGCCACAGCCCGCGCGTCAGACGTGGACGTGTCAGCCTTCACTTACTTCTCCAGCGGGCTGCGGACTCCCCTGCCCCCTCTGTTCAAGACGTGAGTGTAAATCTGCGTCGTCCGCACGTCCGAGTGCCCGAGCAGCTCCTGAATCGTCCGCAGGTCGTAGCCGTCTTCGAGCAGGTGCGTGGCGAAGCTGTGCCGGAGCGTGTGGCAGCCGCCGTGCTTTGTAATTCCGGACAGCCGGATGGCCCGCTTCACCTCCCGCTGCACGCTGTCAGAAGAGGCGTGGTGACGCCGTGTGACTCCCGAGCGCGGGTCGGCAGAGAGCTTCGCTGAAGGGAAGACATACTGCCACGCCCATTCCCTGGCGGCATTTGGATACTTGCGCTCCAACGCATAAGGCAGATAGACCTCGCCGAAGCCTTCACGCAGGTCTTGCCCGTGCAGCACCTTCACCTTTTCGAGCTGATGGTGCAGCGGCCCGGCGAGCGGGCGCGGCAGGATGGTGCGGCGGTCTTTCTCACCTTTGCCATCCCGCACCATTAACTCCATATACTCGAAATCCAAGTCTTTGACACGCAGGCGCAGCGCCTCCATCAGCCGGAGCCCCGACCCGTAGAGCAGCCCTGCTATCAGCACGTAAGTGCCGGGGAGGTGCGCCAACAGCCTCTCCACCTCTTGGCGGGTGAAGACGACTGGTACGCGGGTTGGTCGTTTCGCCCTCTGGATACCTTCGACGTAAGGGAGTTCTACCTGAAGCACATCCCGGTAGAGGAAGAGTAGCGCGCAGAGCGCTACGTTCTGCGTGGAGGCCGAGACCTGTCCCTCGACAGCCAAGTGGGAGAGGAAGTGACGTATCTCCTCCGCACCCATCCCTTCGGGGTGGCGCTTCCTGTGGAAGAGGATGAATCGCTTGATCCAGTCTGAGTAAGCCTGCTCAGTGCGCAGACTCAGATGGCGCATCCTGGCGACGGAATGTACCCGGTCGAGGAGCTTAGGCTTCTCCATGCCATTGGGGTGTCGGGTGGAATAAAGTGTTGAAAGCGCTGGCGGGCAAGGGCATTATACACGCGCCGGGGCGATCCGTGAGGGGAAAGATGCGGCTTTTGCAACCCCATTGCGGAGTTAGGCCGAACGATGCGGCTTTTGCAACCCTATTACGGAGTTAGACCGCATCATTCGGCTTTTCATGCCCTATTACGGAGTTCGGCTGAACCATTCGGCACAATAGTAGTTATGCCTCCGCTCCGCGTTTCGGCGAAGAAGCGGGCCGCCTCCGCGCCGTTGAGGGTGGCGCGGCTTGAAAGCTATGCTCTCGACGTGGGCGCGGCGTTCCTCCCCGCGGCGGTTCTTTGCCTTCGGGTGGCGGGCGCGAGCGGCGGCAAGTGTGCGCTCCGCCATAACAAGCGCATGCACGTGACCGCCGACACGCAACTTGTCATCAGCAGCAATGGCTTGGGGCGGCGCGTGATGCGCGGCGTTAGATTGCTGTTGTGCTATGGCCCTTTGCAAATTGAAAGCGCGGGCGCGGCGGGTAGCAACGAGCATGATTCAAGCGCCGCCAGCCGTGGTGTCCGGCCTGACCTCGATGAAAGCGAGTAGCGGAAGGCATGGCGCGGGTGGCGGCTCACCTCTGGCTTGCGGCATGGCGTCAGACGGGCTCAAGCTGGCCCGCAATCTAACAAGCGCATGCACGCGACCCGCGACACGAACGATG
>JBJMGP010000179.1:0-5620 GCA_045807865.1 Pyrinomonadaceae bacterium | reverse complement strand
GCCGGTCTGGTTGGCCGCGGCACGTGCGGCCAGCTGGGACTGTGGCAGAAGAGGATGGGTAGGTGCGTGCCAGGCGGAGTCGTTGGCGGCGAGGCGTGCGAGCAGGAGGCGGTAGGCAGAGAACATCTCGTCGAGCAGGGAGGGGGGGAAGAGGTCGGCGACGGCGTCCCAGTTGAAGATGAGAGCACCGCCCTGCTCAAGCACCTGATGGTCGAGCCAGACCTGCGGCGTCTGCGATATCGAGTAGACGAGGTTGCCGAGTCGTTCCATTCCGGAGAGGTCTTCGAGGAGGTTTGTGAAGACAATGGGTAGCTTGGCTTTGGGCGCGCCGCCGTGAATCCTGTTCAGCTCACGCAAAACTTTGACGCCGCTGAAGTGATTATGATCCAGATCGCGCCAGAGCTGTTCCTGCACGCGTTGGGCCTGGGCCGCGACAGTGGCGGCTGTCGAGCAGTCGATCTCCAGCGGGTTTATTGTTGTGAAGTCGCCGACTATCTCGTTGACCTGCGGGTGCAGCGGCAGCCGGTTGAAGAGCGTTAGGCTGAGAGTGAAGTGCTGTCTCTTGCTCCAGCGGGCGAGGACTTCGGCGAAGGCCGTACATAGGACCGCCGAGGGCGTGAGTCCCGCCTGTATGGCGCGGTTTTTCAGACGAAGCCATGTCTCCGCGTCGAGTTTCGCCGTCCGACGCGTGAACTGTGGTTTGTCCAGAGAGCCCGGGTCAGTAACTAAAGGCAACTCTGGCGCGGGAGGAATCGTCGGGAGGCGTTCCATCCAGTAATCTTTAGACTGCCGGAACACTTCGGACTCCTGAAGCGCGGCCTCGGCCATGATGTAATCACGGAAGGTGATCTCAAGCGCCGGCAGAGGAGCTTCGAGGTCGTCATACAGCCGCATGCCTTCGTCGATGATCGTGAGAATGCTGAACGCATCTGTGAACAGGAGGTCGGTGCTGACGTGCACTCTGTATCTATGCTCGCCGAGGCGCGTGGCGCGCACCTCGAAGAGAGGCCAGCGGTCGCTCGGCAACACCTGATGCGACATCCTCTCGCGGATCGTCTCCAACTCCGCCTCGACTTGCGCCTCCTCCGACTCACTCAAGTCGAGCACTCCAAGGCGATAGGGCGGCACTTCCGCCAGCACCCGCTGCCGGCCGTCGGAGTCCACGACGGCGCGCAGCATCCCGTGCCGCTCGATCAATTTTTGACAGACGAGGTTCAGGCGCTCGCCGTTGAAACTCTCAGTCTCGAACTCAACGTAAGCGTGCGGCGCGACGTTGCCCAGCTCGAAGGCCGTGTTACGACCTATCCAGTAGGCTTGCTGAATGTCGTTGAGGGGGAAGGGCTCGTGCCACGTTGCGGGGTGAGGCTGAATCGCTGGCAGGGAAGTGGCCGCTGGCTTGGGAAGCTGTTTGAGGATTTCGGCCGCCAACTCAATCGTGTCTGGCCCCTGAAGCAGAACCGAGATCGGTAGGACGACGCCGAGGTTCGTCTCGACCGCTGTCTTCAACTCGATAGCCATCAGCGAATCTAAACCCAGCCTGTTGAGCGGCTGGTGTACGTCGAGCCCTGACGGGGAAGAGCCGAGCGTGTGGGCGATACGCTCGCACAGGTAGCTTTCCAGAAGGCGCTGCCGCTCGTCCGGCGGCGCTGTGAGAAGCGCGTCGCGTGTGAGCGTGTCCGCGGCCTTGGCGGGGGTCTCGTTTCTCATCCGCCCGCGGAGGCTTTCGCTGATGAGGTGCGAGATCAGCGGATTCTTCCTCCCAGTCGGGTAGACCTCCGAGAAGCGAGACCAGTTGATAGGGAGCACGCCGACCTGGGCCAGGTCTTGATGCAGTAAAGCGCCGAAGACCTTTAAGCCCTGTTCGGGCAGAAGGCTGTTGAATACCCCGAGCGACAGACGACCGTCCAACTCGGGCCGTGCGGCTTGGCCTACCTCGGCCCAAGGCCCCCAGTTGATGCTCAGGCCGGGCAGACCCGCGGCACGCCTGTAATGTGCCAGCGCGTCGATGAAGGCGCTCGCCGCCGAGTAGTTCCCCTGTCCCGGAGGGCCGAGCAGAGAGACCGCAGAGGAGAAGAGCACGAAGAAGTCGAGCGGCAGATGTGCGGTTAGTGTGTGAAGGTTCCACGCGCCGCCGACCTTCGGGGCCATGACGCGCTTGAACCGTTCCTCGTTCAATTGAAGTACGATGCCGTCGTCAAGAATCAATGCGGCGTGAATGACGCCGCGCAGGGGAGGCATCGTCTGCTCGATCCGGGCCAGAACTCCGGCGACGCTGGCGGTGTCGGCGGCATCGGCTATCGCGACTTCGACTCGCGCCCCCATCGCCGCGAGAGAGTCCATCGTCGCTTGCGCCGCGTCGGACGCGCCGTGCCTACCCATAAGGACAAGGTGCCGGGCGCCCCGCTCCACCAGCCAACGGGCGACCGTGAGGCCGAGGCCCCCGAAACCGCCCGTGATGAGGTACGTGCCGTCGGCGTGGAAGAGGGGCGGCGCGGCCGTCTCGGCGGCTTTGAGAGAGCGGCCCACTAGCCTCGCCACGTAGCGTTCACCTTCGCGGTAGGCGATCTGATCTTCGTCCGTGTCCGACCACAGTTCTTCGAAGAGAGAGCGCGCGCCTGCGGCCGCTTCCGTAAAGCTCAGGTCAACGTTCGTGCAATGGAACTCCGGCAGCTCGTTGGCGATGGTCTTCCCCAGCCCCCAGAGCGGAGACTGTGCGACGGAGACCGGCTCGGCCGCGGCCGCAAGCGATTGTGCCTCGCGGGTCACAAGCCACAGTCGCGGCGTTTTGCCCGGCCCCTTCCCCGCGAGCTGCTGCACAAGATGGAGCACGCTGATGCAGCCGAGGTTCTGCGCCTCTTCGAGCGCAGCGAGGGTGGTCTCTTCCGTCGGGGCGGCGTCGAGGCTCCAAAGGTGTACGACCCCATGACAGGGCACGCGACCCTGATGGAGGGCTTCGTTGATGAGCCTTTCAAAGTCTTCCGGCCTCGAAGGGTTAAGACTGACGTGCGCCGTACCCGCGCCGCCGTAGCCCTCGCCATGCGAGACGAGGCAACAATCCTCGCCGCGCGCGCCGAGCATCTGTGCAAGCTCTCGACCCACCCCCCGCCGGTCTGCAAAAATCAACCAACGGCCCTGCCCTTTGGACGAAGTGGAAGTGTCCACGGCCGTCTGCGCGACCGCTTCGCGCCGGGGGGCTTTGGCGATGATGACGGATTGCGACGGGCTCTGGTTGCCGTTCTCGGCGGCCGGCATCGCGGTCACGTCTGTAAAGCCCGCGTGCGTGAGCACACTCCGCCACTGACCCTGAGAGAGCAGTGGGTGCGTCGGGCGTAAGTCCGAGTCGCTGAACTTCCACCAGCCCTCAGTCAGGCCGAAGATGAGGTCAACGGAGCGTTGCGGGCTGGTTCCCTCCAAAAGGATCAGCATCCCTTCCGGGGCCAGTAAGGTCTTAACGTGGTCTATCGTCCGACGCAGCTCGCTCGTCGCGTGCAGCACGTTGGCTCCGAGAATCACGTCGAACTCCCGGTGCGCGAAACCCTGCGCCGCGGGGTCTTGTTCGATGTCTAGGAGCTCGTACTGGATGAACCGATGTTCGCCGAACTTCTGCTGCGCGTAGTTGATGAAGAGCGGCGACACGTCCGTGAAGACGTACTCTGTCCGGTCGGCCGAAAGCTTCGAGAGGACGTACGCTGTCGTCCCACCCGTCCCGGCTCCAACCTCAAGCACTCGGATTGTCTGCCCCGGGGGCAGATGCTCCAGCGCCTTCCCGAACGCTTCCTGCACCAACGTATTGAAGACCTTGGCGGCGGGCGAGTCCTGATACAACTTCTCCACCGTCTCGAAGGAGCCGTTCGGGAAGAGGAGTTGCAGCGAGTCACACCGGCCCGCCAGAACGTCCGCGAGATGCCGCCCGCACGTTTCGACGAGCGACAGGTACTCCTTCCAGTCGGGATATAGACTGAAGAAGGCGTCTGAAATCTTTTGTGGATCGACGCTCTCCGGCGTCGAGCAGACCTCCCACTCGGCTCCCGTGCGGCCGAGCGTGCCGTCCTCCTGCAACATCTCAAGCATTCGGTTGAAGAGTCGCCGGTGCTGCGAGACGACTTTCAAACGCCCTGCCAGCGAGTCGGTCGAAACGCGCTCGCCCGGACGAAACTCCCAGCCGAGTTGCTTCAAGGCGTTCACCACTTGGGCCGTGCAGAGCGAGTCGAGCCGAGGCTTGAGGTCATCATAAACTTCCATCTGGTGGCGCGCGTTCAACGCGGGCAGTTGCGAACCGAGATGCTCGACGACTTCCCCCGGGGCGCGCAGAAGACTCGCGCCTGAGCGCGCCGGCTCCCAGCTCGAAACCGCTTTGGCCTGCCACTGAATCTCGTACAGCCAATCGTCGAGACCATCTTCGCGCATGGCCCGGAGGTCGCGGTCGAGGTGCTGAACCTGAACGCCGAGTGCTTCTATGACCAACCGGCCGGATTCGTCGAAGACTCTGACATCGCCGAGCCGGACAGCACTGCGTTGGTCTTCCGGCCGGACGACGGCGTGACTCCAAAGGCCGAAGCCGCGGAGCGGCCCGTAAATGTGAATCTGCTCCGCGGCCCTCCCGAGGTAGGCGCCTCGCCTGTTGCCGTGCGCGTCTTCAAGGCCGATGGCGGCTCCCAACACCTGTATGCAGGCGTCCAACACCGCCGGGTGCATCTGGTACGACGCCGACTCGGCTCTCAACGCGTGCGGCACGATGAGTTGTCCGAGGGCCTCGCCATCGCGCCGCCAGATGCGTTCGATGCCCTGGAAGGTGGGGCCCCATTGGTTTCCACGCTCGTTCATCTTCCGATAAAAATCCGCGCCGCTGATCTCTTCGTCGCAGCGTACACGAACGGCTTCGAGGCCGTCGCCTTCGGAGTCGGGCGCGGCTACATTCTCGTCTCCAATAAGAAGCTTGCCCGTGACGTGTCGAGCCCAACGGTCGTACGAATGGCTCCCGGTCTCCGAACGGCTGTGGACTATGAAGGAGACCTCGTCTTCGGAGTCGGGGGTGAAAGTCAACTGAAGGCGATATACCTCTCCTTCGGAGAGGAAGAGCGCCTTATGAAAATCAACCTGCTTGAGGAAGCATGTACCCGCCGTAAACCTCTCCCGCGCGGCGGCGAAGACCATCTCTAAATGTATGGCACCCGGCAAAACCATCATGCCTTCGACACAGTGGTCGTTGAGGTATGGGATGGAGTCGTTACTGATCTCGGCCTCCCACAGGTGCGCTCCTGCGGGTTGGGCCAACTCCACCCGCCGGCCCAGCAGTGGATGCTTTCGCGGGCTGTTCTGCCCCTGCCGGGTTCTATTGACACTCGCATGTACCGCCTCAGGGCTTGCCCAGAAGCGTTCGCGCTGCCAGGGGTAGACCGGCAACTCCACGCAGCGTCCCCCGCCGCCAACTACGCCCCCCCACTCAAGCTCCTGCCCCCGCCTGTATAGCTCACCAGCCGCCGCAGCCAGCGACTCCCGCTCCTTGAGACCCCGACGCAGCGAGCCGACGGCCGCCCCTTCCACGCCGCGATGGCGTAAGCCCTGCGAAACCGCACTCGTCAGCAGCGGGTGTGGACTCAACTCGACGAACGTGTCGAAG
>JBJMGP010000178.1:0-73425 GCA_045807865.1 Pyrinomonadaceae bacterium | reverse complement strand
CCGGTGCGCCCGCGGGACGGTTTTTTTGTTGCTTGCTTGAACAAACTTCCGCGCGCAGTAGCGCACGCCTCGCCGCACGGCCGCCGGTCTTCGTCCCGCAGCTTCGCCGTGACAGAACCAGCCACGTGAGTAAAAGGAGAACCCCTATGCCTACCTTCCTGAGACGCTGGCCGACGTTGGTGTGCGGCCTCTGCCTGGCCCTCCTGTTGTGTCATGCGGCCACGGCGCAGTCCGTCACCGGCACCATCGCGGGCACGGTCACCGACTCCTCGGGCGGCGTGCTCGTGGGCGCCACCGTGATGCTTGTCAACGAGAAGACCGGTGAGCGTCGGAACGTCAACACGAACGAGGATGGGCGTTTCAGCTTCGCCGCCGTCCAGCCCGGCGTCTACACCGTGAGGGTCGAGCAGCAGGGCTTCCAGACGTTGGAGAGAAGGAACACGACCTTGAGCCCCAACGAGAGCCTCGCGCTCGGCGAACTCGCGTTGCCGGTCGGGCAGGTGACCGAGGTCGTGACGACCGTCGCGTCGGGCACGGTGGTCGAGACCGCTTCGAGCGACCTCACGGCGCGGCTCACCGCCGACCAGATTTCGCTCATCTCGACGAAGGGGCGCGACATCACGTCGCTCCTGCGTCTGATGCCGGGCACGTCGAACAACGACGACATCGAGGGCGTGGGCGACGGCTTCGGGACGGATTTGCCGAACGTCTCGGGGCAGCGCGGGCGCTCGGCCGTGGCGAGCGTGGACGGCTTGAACGCGGGCGAGCCGAGCGGCTCGAACAAGCTGAGCATGACGATCAACCAGGACGCCGTCGCCGAGGTGCAGGTCTTGCGCGACAACTACGGGGCCGAGTACGGCAACAACGGCGGGGCGCTCATCAACCTCGTCTCGAAGGGCGGCGGGAAGGAGTACCGCGGGACGGCCTACTACTTCCTCCGCAACGAGGCGCTCAACGCCAGCAACTTCTTCAGCAACAAGGCGGGGCTCAAGCGTCCGCTGTATCGTCACAACATCTGGGGCGGAAACTTCGGCGGCCCGCTCCCTCTGCCGCGCTTCGGCGAGGGCGGCCAGCGCCTCGTCAGGGACAAGGCGTTCTTCTTCTTCTCGGTGGAGAAGCCGCACACCATCACGCCGACCGACCCGGTCTTCGTGACCGTCCCGACGGCGCTCGAACGCGCGGGCAACTTCGCCCAGTCGTTCAACTCCAGCGGCGCGGCCGTCGTCATCAACGACCCGTTGACGGGGCTGCCCTTCCCGGGGAACGTCATCCCCGCCGCGCGCGTCAACCGGAGCGGGCTGGCGCTCCTGAACTACTACCCTTTGCCCAACGCGAACGGCCGGACGGCCGGCGGCGCCTCCTACAACTACGTCAACCAGTTGAGCCAGGACACGCCGAAGCACAGCTACCTCATCCGCTTCGACTTCAAGCCGAGCGACAAGGACAGCGTCTACTTCAAGGCGCAGTGGTGGACTTCGGACAACGAGGGGCTCGGCACCTCCGGCTGGCCCAACGGCTCGAACGGCGTCGACCGCTGGGGCGTCAGCTCGCACTACCTCTACACGGACGACGGACGCTCGGCCAACTGGGTGCACGTCTTCGACCCGGCCGTCGTCAACGAGTTCACCTTCGGCTGGCGCGACGACACCGAAGGCTTCGTCCCTTCGGACGGCTTCGCCGAGGGGCTGAAGCGCAGCACGCTGAACTACACCGCCCCGCAGCTCTTCCCGGACAACAACACGCTCGGGCTCATCCCGCGCGCGACGGGTTGGAGCAGCGTCGCCGGCAACCCCGCCAACATCAACTGGCTCGACCGCTGGGGCGAGGTCGGCGCCGACCACATCCGCCCGTCCTTCTCCGACAACCTTTCCTGGAGCCGCGGCGACCACAGCCTGAAGTTCGGCGCCTACTACGAGCGCCTTTTCAACCGCGAGGCGCCGGGCGGCCAGTGGTCGGGCGTACTCGACTTCGGCACCAGCACTTCCAACGGGTTCACGACCGCCGCGGGCAACGCCAACTACGCCTACGCGAACGCGCTGCTCGGCAACTTCAACAGCTACACAGAGCAGCGCTCGCGCCCCTTCACCAACGAGCAGATCACCCTCCTTCAGTGGTACGCGCAGGATCAGTGGAAGGTGAACCGCCGCCTGAACGTCAACTACGGCATGCGCTTCGGCTACCACTCGCCCTTCTTCCAGATCGACGGGCAGGGCTCGAACTTCGACCCCGCGAGGTTCAACCCGGCCAACGCGCCGCTGCTCTATCAGGCCTACTGCGTCGGCCAGCCGAACGGCATCCCCGCCTTGGGGACGGCCTGCGCGGCGGCCAACCAGAGGGCGGTTGACCCGCGCAACATCTCCAACCCGACGGCCGCGCAGCTCCTGCCCGTGCGCCTCGTGCGCTCCTACGTCCCCAACGCCGGCAACGTCCTCGAAGGGCTCGCGCTCCCGGACGACCCTTCGACGCCGAAGGGCTACCGCCACACCGCGCCCGTTGACTTCGAGCCGCGCGTCGGCTTCGCGTGGGACATCTTCGGGAGCGGCAAGACCGTCTTGCGCGGCATGGGCGGCATCTACCACGCCCCGCGCATCGGCGGCGGGACGGGCGGCGCGAGCAGCCTCGGCAACAACCCGCCGCAGCAGCGCACCTTCACCATCCAGAACGGCAACATCGACCAGCTCGTCGATCTCATCGGCACGGCCTTGAACTTCCCGACCGGCTTGAGCGGCGTCGAGGCCGACTCGAAGACGCCGGCCAGCTACAACTACACGCTCGGGATTCAGCAGGACCTGGGCTTCAAGACCGTGTTCGAGGTCTCATACGTCGGCTCGTTCGCGCGCCACCTCGGCGAGCGGCGCAACATCAACGCGCTGCCCGACGGCGCGAAGTTCGTGGACTGCCGCGTCATCCCGTCCGCGCTCTGCCATCAGGAGAACCGCGACCCGCTCACCGCGGCGAGCGCCAAGAACAACGACTTCCTGCGCCCATACCGCGGCTACGGCGACATCAACGTCGTGACGTGGTCGGGCACTTCGAACTACAACTCGATGCAGGTGCAGGTCAACCGACGCTACACGGCGGGCTTCCAGTTCGGCGCGGCCTACACCTACTCGAAGTCGCTCGACTACGCCAACGACGACACCTCCGACCTTTCGTCCCCGCGCCCCTACCGGGCGTTCAACTACGCGACGTCGGACTTCGACCAGACGCACATCGCGACGTTCTACTACATCTACGACGTGCCGGGCCTCGGCCGCCGTCTGGATAACCGTGTCGTCGGCGCCCTCTTCGACCACTGGCAGATCTCGGGCATCACCTCGTACGCCTCGGGCAAGCCGAAGAACCTTTCGGTCAGCTACACCTCGGGCACGGCGACGATCAGCTCGGGGCAGACCTGCCCGCCGGGCACGTTCCAGACTTCGGCGACCGTCTGCACGATGATTACGGACTTCACCGGCGGGACGGTCAACGCGCGCCCCAACGTCCTCTGCGACCCGATGAAGAATGTTGCGGGCGCCGACCCGGCGGGGACGCCGTTTGTCATCAACACCGGCTGCTTCGCCGCGCCGACCGCGCTCGGCCAGATCGGCAACATGCCGCGCAACGCCGTCCGCATGCCCTCGATCTTCAACACCGACCTCGCCTTCTTCAAGAACATCCCCGTCGGCGAGGGCCGCGGGGTACAGCTCCGGTGGGAGATGTACAACCTCTTCAACCGGGCCAACTTCAGGGACATTGACGGGGCGATGACCTTCGGCGTCGCGCAGGTCAACCCGTCGGGCGGCGCCTGCTCGGCGACCAACGTCTGCACGGCGCAGGTTCGCCAGACCCGCACCACCTTCGGCACGCCCACCAGCGCGCGCTCGCCGCGCGTCATGCAGGCTTCGCTGAGGATCAACTTCTGAGCTTGAGGCTTGAGATAAGGAGTGTTTGGGCCATGAAGTTCTTCGAGACCGCTCTCCTGCTGATTCTCGTCTGCGCGGCCGCCTCGGCGCAGACGGCGACGGGCGGCGTCAACGGGACGGTGACCGACCAGCACGGGGCGGTCGTGCCCGGCGCCGCGGTCACGCTCGTCAACCGCGCCACCAACATCGAGACCCGCGCCGCGGCCAGCGCGGAGGGCTACTACACCTTCGTCAACCTCAGCCCCGGCACCTACGTCCTGCGCGTCGAGGCGGCGGGCTTCAGCACCGTCCAGACCTCGCCCTTCGAAGTCGGCGTCAGCCAGACGCTCACGCAGAACGTCTCGCTCACGGTCGGCGCCGTCACGCAGACCGTGGAGGTCGTCGCGGGCGGGGAACTCATCCAGGCCTCCTCGACCGAGCTGGGCACGGTCATCCCCGAGAAGGCGATTGAGGACCTGCCCTTGAACGGCAGGAACTTCACGCAACTGCTGACGCTCACGCCCGGCGTGACGCCCGTCTCGACCTCGCAGAACCGCAGCGTCGGTGGCGTCGAGGGGAACGTGGGCCTCCCCGGCTCGGGCTTCTCAGACCCTTCCTTCCACGGGCAGCAGAACCGCTCGAAGCTCTACTTCTACGACGGCATCATCAACACGAACGTGCGCGGGCCGACCTACATCGTCATCCCGAACCTCGACCTCGTGCAGGAGTTCAAGGTCGTCGGCCACGACGCCAAGGCCGAGTTCGGCGGCGCCTCGGGCGGCGTGATGAACATGGTCTCGAAGTCGGGCGGGAACCGCTTCCACGGCTCGGCCTTCGAGTTCGTGCGCAACGACGCCTTCGACGCGCGCAACTCCTTCGACGTGTGCACGCCCGCGCGCTGCGCGCCCGGACAACTCGTGCCGGACGAGCCCGCGCCCTTCCGCCAGAATCAGTTCGGCGCGTCCCTGACGGGGCCGATCTTTAAGAACCGCACCTTCTTCTCGGTCGGCTACGACGGCTGGCGCTATAGCCAGCCCGGACTCGGCCTCTCTTATGTGCCGACCGCGGCCGAGCTGACGGGCGACTTCACCAGCACGAGCGCCAACTTCCGCCGTCAGATATTCAACCCGTACTCGACGCGCGCCTCGGGCAGCACCTTCGTGCGCGACCCTTTCCGCTGCGACGCGGCCGGCAACCCCCTGCCCCTCGACTCGCAGAACCGTCAGAATCAAAGTGTCGGCACGCCTTGTAATCGGCTTCCGCCGGCGCTCATCAACCCGGCCATGCAGTCCTTCTTCCGCACCTACGCGGCGACGCCGAACTTCACGGGCGACCCCTCGAACAACTTCGTGCAGGGGCGGCCGACGACGAACGACTCCAACGGCTACCAGTTCCGCGTCGACCACCGCTTCGGCGACAACGACAACGTCTTCTTCCGTTACACGCAGCAGAACGTCTCGGTCCTCACCCCGATTGGGGAGGCCGGCTCGACCGGGGGCAGCGGGAAGGGAAGGAACTACGGCGGCGTGTGGACGCACACCTTCAACGCCAACTTCATCATCGACGTGCGCGCGGGCTACGCGGGCCGACCGGGCGTGGACTCCGGCCAGTCGAACCAGCACGAGGCGGGCATAGACCCTCTGAACCAGCAGGGCTTCAAGGACGTGGACAGGTACGGCGGCCTGCTCGTGCGGCTCGCCAACTGGACGAACGGCGGCAACAACGACTTCGGCGTGCGCGGCCCCGCGCCGCGCGAGAACCCGAACTGGAGCATCACGCCCAACGCCATCTGGGTGAAGGGCACACACAACCTCAAGGCCGGCTTCTGGTACATCGAGGCCCAGCGCATCCAGTTGAACACCTTCCAGCGCTACAACTTCAGCGACGAGCAGACGCGCAACCCCTCGGCCGCTTCGGGCACGACCGGCCTCTCTCTGGCCTCCGCCCTGCTCGGCTTCCCGAACGACTTCCAGGCGCAGACGCCCGAGCCGCACGGCGGCCCCGTGCAGTTCAAGTACGCCTCCTGGGCGGGCTACTTTCAGGACGAGTGGCGCGTGAGCCGCGACGTGATGCTCACGCTCGGCCTCCGCTACGATTATCTAACTCAACCGAAGACGCTCGACGGGCGTCTCTGGAACGCGCTCGACATCCCGAACCAGCGCTGGATCATCGGCGCCGAGACGATGCCGGCCTTCTGTAGCGTGGCCGGCGGGGCGCCCTGCATCCCCGACGCGTTCAGGAACGACCCGCACTTCGGGAACGTCGTGCTCGCGGGCAAGGATTTCTTCGCGCCGCCGCCGATCAAGGACAACTGGGGGCCGCGCATCGGCGTCGCCTGGACGGTAAACCCGAAGACGGTCGTGCGCGCGGGCTGGGGGCTCTACTGGGACGCCCTGCCGGCGCGCAGCCAGTACGCGCAGAACGACCTTGAGATGGCCATCTGGCCCGACGCGACGGCCTTCGCCGGCACCGCCAACGCGTCGGCCAATTTCGTCAACGGCACCTTCGCCAACATCATCCAGGTGCAGAGCCAGGGCTTCGCCACGCCTTTGCCGACGACCAACCCGTGGACGCCCGCCAACACCTTCGGCGACGACCCGAACTACAAGGACAGTTGGTCGAGCCAGTGGCACCTCGAAGTTCAACGCCAACTGACGCCGACCCTCCTCCTTTCGGCCGCCTACGTCGGCAGCCGCAACGGGCGGCTCCCTTACTCGGGCTTCGCCAACACGGCGAGCCAGGCCTTCCCGGCGGGCACGCCCAACTCCGTCATCGACGCGGCGCGGCCGATGCCTTGGGTCGGGGCGAACATCAACTACACGCGCAGCATCGGCTACTCGAACTACAACGCGCTTGAGACCCGCCTGCAAAGACGTTTCTCCCGCGGCCTCCACTCGATCCTCTCCTACACGTGGGGCAAGTCCATCGACGTGGGCAGCGGCTACTTCAACGTCGAGAACGGGCCGGGCGGCGGCTCGACCATCCAGAACTACTACGACCGCACGACGGCGCGCGGCGTCTCGTCCTATGACATCACGCACTTCCTCTCGTGGGCGACCGTCTACGAGCTGCCGTTCGGCCGCGGCAAGCGGTGGCTGGCGACGGGGCCGGGCTCGTGGCTCCTCGGCGGGTGGCAGACGAACTACATCATGCAGGCGCGCTCGGGGCAGCCCTACAACTTGCAGATCACGGGCGACCTCGCCAACATACGCGGCAGCGCGCCGTCGGCGCCGGGCAACTACCTGCGGCCGAATCTGCTCGCCGACCCGTTCACGGCGGGACCGGTCGCGGCCAACCCCGACCCGCTCTGCCAGAAGACCATCTCGCAGGGCGGGCGCGCGGCCGACGAGGTGCACACGCGCGTGAGCTGGTTCAACCCGTGCGCCTTCGGTATCCCCAACGGCGCCTTCGGCAACCTCGGGCGCAACGTCTTCCGCGGCCCGGCCGTCTTCAACGTGGACTTCTCGCTCTTCAAGAACATAGAGATCCGCGAGGGGATGAAGCTCCAACTGCGCGGCGAAGCCTTCAACGTCTTCAACATCCAGAACTGGGACGTGCCCTCTTCGCTGACCGTCAACACCAACGCCACCGCCATCGCGGCCGGGGCGGGGCGCGTCACCGCGCTGGCGCAGGGGACGACGCCGCGCCAGTTGCAGTTCGGGGTGAGGTTTGTGTTTTAAGAAATAACGGTCAGAACCGCCCGCGGTAGCGGGTGGGTGCGTGTGACTCAGGGGCTCTCAAACCGTAAGACTGACCCACCCGCTACCGCGGGCGGTGCTGCCCCTTCTTACAGCAAAGGAAACTTTTGAACATGGACGACGGCCAGATGTCGAGACGTGATTACCTGAAACTCCTCGGCGCGGGGGCGGCGGCGACGGCGCTGCCTCTGGCGGAGGCGCGCGCGCAGTCGAACCCGCCGCCCGTTCCGCAGGAGAGCGCCGAGGTGAAAGCCGACCGCGAGCGGCGCATGCGCTGGTGGCACGAGGCCAAGTTCGGCATGTTCATCCACTGGGGGCTCTACTCCGTCCTCGGCCGCCACGAGTGGGTGCAGGAGATGGAGGGCATCCCCGCGACCGAGTACGCGCGCCTCGCCAGAGAGTTCCGCCCGCGGCCCAACGCCGCGCGCGAGTGGGCGCAACTCGCGAAGCGTGCCGGGCAGCGCTACATGGTCATGACGACCAAGCATCACGAGGGCTTCTGCCTCTTCGACACGAAGACGACCGACTTCTGTGCCCCGAAACAGGGCCCGGGCCGCGACCTCGTCCGCGAGTACGTCGAGGCGGCGCGCGCCGAGGGGCTGCGCGTCGGCTTCTACTATTCGTTGATGGACTGGCACCACCCGGACGGCGCGCGCTGCGAGCGGGACGAGGCCGCGCGCCGCCGCTTCGTCGATTACATCCACACGCACCTGCGCGAGCTTCTGACCAACTACGGCAAGGTGGATGTCCTCTGGTACGACGTGTCCTGGCCGCTCGACGCCGCGGGCTGGGAGTCCGAGCGGATGAACGAGATGGTCTTCAAGCTCCAGCCCGACATCATCGTCAACAACCGCAACAAGCTCGCCGGAGACTTCTCGACGCCCGAGCAGCAGATCACGGCCACGGAGGCGGGACGCGCGTGGGAGTCCTGCATGACGATGAACGACAGTTGGGGCTACCACCGCGCCGACGACGGCTGGAAGTCTCCGAAGCAGATCATCCGCAACCTCCTCACCTGCGCGCACGACGGCGGCAACTACCTGCTCAACGTCGGGCCGAAGCCGGACGGTTCGGTGCCTCTGGAGTCGGCCGCCATCCTCGGCGCGGTCGGGCGCTGGACGGCGCGCAACGGCGAGTCGGTCTACGTCGGCGGCCAGCGCTGCCAGCCGCGCCGCTCGCGCAACGGCAGTTTCACGCGCCGCGGCAACACGCTCTACCTGCACGTACACTACTGGCCGGGCGGCGACGATCTCGCGTTCGCGGGGTTGCAGACGAAGGTCAAGTCGGCGCGCCTGCTGGCGTCCGGCCGACCCGTCCGCTTCGAGCAGGACGAGTATCGCGTGCGCTTCCTTGGGCTCCCGATGCGCGCGCCCGACACGCCCGTCACGACCATCGCGCTCGAATGCGAGTCGGAGCCCAAACAGGACGAGCTGTTCGTCCGCAGGCGTGAACGAGGGCGGGTGTAGATGCATAACCCGGCCACGCTCCTCCGCCTGCTCACGCTGGCCGCCGCGCTGCTCGCGGTTCCGGCCGCGCGCGACGTGTCGGCAATAATCCCGAAGGAGAGAACGGACACGCCGCGCGTCTCTCTGATCGACCCGCGCGCGCTGGCCGAGACGAGACGGAGGATACGTTCGGGCGACAAGACTTTCGACGCGCCGCTGCGGAAGCTTGAGGATGACGCGCGAAAGGCTTTAACCGCGGGGCCGTTCTCGGTCACGACGAAGGCGGTCGCGCCGCCGAGCGGCGACCGGCACGACTACATGAGCCAGGCCCCTTATTTCTGGCCCGACCCCGAGCGGCCGAACGGGCTGCCTTACGTCCGCCGCGACGGCGAGCGCAACCCGGAGATAAACAGGATCACAGACCACCGCGAGATGGACAGGATGGTCGAAGCGGTCTCGGCGCTCGCGCTCGCTTACTACCTGAAGGGTGACGAGGCGTACGCGGCGAAGGCGGCCGTGCTGCTCCGCGCGTGGTTCCTGGAGCCCTCGACGCGGATGAACCCAAACCTCGAATACGCGCAGTTCATCCCGGGCGTCAACACGGGCCGCGGCATCGGGCTCATCGAGACGCGGGGCTTAACGCGCGTCGCGGACGCGGTCGGGCTGCTGGCCGGCGCGAAGGTCTGGAGCGGGCAAGACCAGCGCGGCGTCGAAGACTGGTACGACAAGTTCCTGCACTGGATGCTTGAGAGCAGGAACGGGCGCGACGAGGCGAAGGCCGTGAACAACCACGGCACATACTACGACGTGCAGGTCGCGTCCTACGCGCTCTTCCTGGGCAAGAGGGAGCTGGCGAAGCGCGTCCTCGAAGAGGCGCGCGCGAAGCGCGTCGCCGTGCAGATAGAGCCCGACGGGCGGCAGCCTTTGGAACTTGCGCGCACGCGCGCGTGGGGCTACAGCGTCGGCAACCTCGACGGTCTCGTGACTTTGGCCGAGTTGGGCGACCGCGTCGGCGTTGACCTCTGGCAATACCGTACGCCGGACGGACGCGGCATACGGCGCGCCCTCGAATACCTCTACCCGTTCGCCGTCGGCGAAGCGAAGTGGCCGCATCAACAGCTCGGCGAGTGGCCGCCCGAGATGCTCTTCCCGGTCATGCGCCGCGCGGCCGCGCGCTACACGGACGCGCAGTTCGACGCGCTCGTGCGAAGGATTCCCGCCGCAGACCCTTCGAGCCGCGAGCTGTTGTCGAATCCTGCGCGACGGGTTGACGTGAGCCGAAGTGGTGTCGGAAAACACTGAGGCCGAGGGGAGCTTGAACACGCAGCCTGTCGAACGCGGGGCCGTCTACACGCGCCGGGATTTTCTCTCGGCGGCCGCGGCCGTCCCCCTGCTCGCCGCACGTGCGAAGTCCCGCGCCTTCGACGTGGCCGCCTTCGACCGCGCGCGCGTGCTGAAGGCGGCGCGGCAGTATCTGTCCGAGCGGCCCGTCACGGTCACGGCCGCGCGCAGCCCGCGCTCCGCGGGCGGGCCGCACGACTTCTACTCGGAGGGCGACTACTGGTGGCCCGACCCGCAGAACCCCGGCGGCCCTTACGTGCAGCGCGACGGCATGACCAACCCCGATAACTTCGTCGGGCACCGCCGCGCCCTGATGCGCCTGAGCGTGCAGGCGGCCGCGCTCGCCGCCGCCTGGAAGTTGACGAAGGAGGGGCGCTACGCGCGGCACGCCGCCGGGCACCTGCGCGCGTGGTTCATAGAGCCTTCGACCTTGATGAGCCCACACCTCGAATACGCGCAGGCGATACAGGGGCGCACGAAGGGGCGCGGCGTCGGCGTCATCGACACCATCCACCTCGTCGAAGTCGCGCGCTCCGTCGAGGTGCTGGAAGGCTCGCGCGCCCTCACGCCCGCGGAACTGGCCGGGGTGCAGAGGTGGTTCGCAGACTATCTTCAGTGGATGCGGGCGAGCAGAAACGGGATTGAGGAGCGGGAGGCGAAGAACAACCACGGCACCTGCTGGGTGATGCAGGCCGCGGCCTTCGCGCACTTGACGGGGAACGGGGAGGTGCTCGACTACTGCCGCGGGCGTTTCCGTGAGGTGCTCGTGCCGGGCCAGTTGGCGGCGGACGGCAGCTTCCCGCAGGAGTTGCGGCGGACGAAGCCCTACGGCTACTCGCTCTTCAACCTCGAAGCGATGTCGGCCATCTGCCAGATACTCTCGACGCCGCGGGCCGACCTCTGGAAGTTCGAGCTGCCGGACGGGCGCGGGATGAGGAAGGCTTTGGAGTACATGGCCCCCTACATCCGCGACAAGAAGGGCTGGCCCCTCAAGCCCGACGTGATGTACGACGCCGAGTGGCCGATGCGCCAGTCGAGCCTCCTCTTCGGCGGGCTCGCACTTAATCGCCCGGACTACCTGGAACTCTGGCAGCGCCTCCCGGCCGACTCCGCGGTCGAAGAGGTCGTCAGGAACTTCTTCATCCGCCAGCCCGTGCTCTGGGTGTGAAGAGTTAACGCATGTCTATCAAGATCACAGGCATCAGGATCATCGACATCCGTTTCCCGACCTCGCGCCTGCTCGACGGGTCGGACGCGATGAATCCCGATCCGGACTATTCGGCGGCGTACGTCGTGCTGGACACGGACTCGCCCGAAGGGCTCGAAGGGCACGGGCTGACCTTCACCATCGGGCGCGGCAACGAGCTGTGCTGCGCCGCCGCCGGGGCCATCGGTAATCGGCTCTGCGGCCGGATGCTGGAGTCTCTGACGGAGGAGATGGGCGCGTTCTGGGAGTTGATGACCGGCGACAGCCAGTACCGCTGGCTCGGCCCCGAGAAGGGCGTCGTGCACCTCGCGGCGGCGGCCGTCATCAACGCCGTCTGGGATCTGTACGCGAAGGCCGAAGGGAAGCCGCTCTGGAAGCTGCTCGCGGACATGAGGCCGGAGCAACTGATCGCGTGCGTGCCCTTCCGCTACATCACGGACGCGCTCACACGCGAAGAGGCGCTCGAAATCCTGCGACGCATGGAGCCGGGGAAGGCCGAGCGTGAGACGCGGATAAAGGAGAGCGGCTACCCGGCCTACACGACCTCGGCCGGCTGGCTCGGCTACACCGACGAGAAGATGCGGCGGCTCCTCCGCGAGGCGTTGGACGAGGGCTGGACGCACTTCAAGATGAAGGTCGGCCGGAGCCTGCCGGAGGACGTGCGCCGCGCCGCCCTCATCCGCGAGGAGATCGGCTGGGAGCGCACGCTGATGATGGACGCCAATCAGGTCTGGGACGTGGGGCAGGCCGTCGAGTGGATGCGCGAGCTTTCCGCCTTTAAACCGCTCTGGATCGAAGAGCCGACGAGCCCCGACGACGTGCTCGGCCACGCGACCATCGCGCGCGCGGTCGCGCCCGTCCGCGTCGCCACCGGCGAGCACTGCCACAACCGCGTCATGTTCAAGCAGCTCTTGCAGGCGGGCGGGCTCGGCTTCTGCCAGATAGACAGTTGCCGCCTCGGCGGCGTCAACGAGGTGCTGGCGGTGCTGCTCCTGGCCGCGAAGTTCGGCGTGCCGGTCTGCCCGCACGCGGGCGGCGTCGGCCTGTGCGAGTACGTGCAGCACCTCTCCGTCTTCGACTACATCGCCGTCAGCGGCTCGCTCGCCGAGAGGCGGGTCGAGTACGTAGACCACCTGCACGAACATTTCCGACACCCGGTTCGCATCAGCCGCGGCCACTACGTGGTGCCCGACGCGCCCGGCTACAGCATCGAGATGAAGCCCGAGACGCTCCGGCGCTACGCCTTCCCCGACGGCGCGGCCTGGGCGCTCGGCGCGGCGGGAGGAGCAGCCAATGAGTAAAGAGGTATCGGTCGCGCTCGTCACCGGCCCGGCTTACGACCCGCTCTACGAGCGGCTGCAAGGGTTCACCGAGGCGACCGGCGTCCACGTCTCCGTGGGCTTCGGCGGCGACCACCCGGCGCTCAACCGCCATCTGGCCTCGCTCGACGAAGTGCCCTACGACCTCGTCTCGACGCACACGAAGTACGCGCCCTCGCAGCTCGACTTCCTCGCGCCGCTCGAAGGGCTGCTCGGCGCCGACGAGCTGGAAGACTTCGTGCCGCTCATCCTGGAGCTGGCCTCGGTCGGCGGTTCGCTCTACGGCGTGCCGCGCAACATCGACGTGCGCCTGTTACACTATCGCGCCGACCTGATACAGAGACCGCCCGCGACGTGGGACGCGCTGCTCGAAGAGGCGCGGGCGCAGAACTCGCCCCCCGAACGTTACGGCTTCGTCTTTCCCGGCCGCGAGTCCGGGCTGTTCGGGACGTTCTATGAGCTGGCCGAGATGGCCGGCGCGTGCCTCTTCCCCGAGACGCTCGTGCCCGACATCGAGAACGAGGGCGGGCGCTGGGCGCTCGGGCTGCTGCGGACGCTCTACAAGGAAGGGCTCGTGCCGCAGGAGATGCCGGCCTGGCATTACGAGGAGGTGCACCAGTGCTTCCGCTCGGGGCGCGCGGCGATGGTCGGCGACTGGCCAGGTTACTATGCGCTCTACCGCGACGCGCGCCTCTCGGCCGTCCACGACCGTCTGGGGTTGAGCCCGTACCCCGAGGGGCCGGCGGGCAAGTCGCTCGCCTACGGCGGCGGCCACACGTTCGCGCTCACACGGCGCGGCGCGGAGAGTCCGGAGGCGCTCAGGCTTCTGCTCCACCTGACCGCGCCCGAGCAGCAGCTCTTTGAAGCGCGCTGCGGTTGCGTGCCCGTCCGGCGCTCTGTGATGAGGCGGGTGCAGTCGGAGGCGGACGCGCCGAACCGCGCGCGGCTCGCGATGCTCGAAGAGGTGATTGCCAGACACATCCTCGTCCCGCCGAAGTTCGCGCGCTACCCGCAGGTCGAGGACGTGCTCTGGCGCACCGTCATCCGCGCGGTCGTGGGTGAGGTGCCCGTCGAAGAGGCACTCGCGCACATGACCTTCCAGATAGGACGCATCGTCCGCGGGGAAGGCGACTGAGGGGCGTAAGAGACTGATGGGGGCGGAGACTTTAGAACAGGCCGAACCGGCGAGCGAACTGGCCTCGGCCGCGGGCGCGAGCTTTCTGTTGACGGGCGCGCACGGCTTCATCGGCGCGTGGGTGACGAAGCGCCTGCTCGACGCGGGCGCGCGGGTCGTCCTCTTCGACCGCGACGCAGACCCGCGCCGCCTGCGCCTCATCATGGACGAGGAGGAGTGCGAACGCGCCCGCGTCGTCACGGGCGACATTACCGACCCGAAGTCGCTCCCGCCTCTGCTCGAAGAGTTCGAGGTCGAGCACGTCATCCACCTCGCTGGCCTACAGGTGCCGACCTGCCGCGCCGACCCGCGCGCGGGCGCGCTCGTCAACGTCGTCGGCACCGTCAACGTCTTCGAGGCCGCGCGCCTCTCCGGCGGTCGTGTGAAAAGAGTGGTCTACGCCAGCTCGGCCGCCGTCTACGGCTCGGGCGAAGACTCGCGCGCCGTCAACGAGCGCGACGAGCCGCAGCCCTCGACGCACTACGGCGTCTACAAGCGCGCGAACGAAGGCAACGCGCGCGTCTACTATCTCGAACAGGGGATTTCGAGCGTGGGCCTGCGGCCTTTAACGGTCTACGGCGTCGGGCGCGACTTCGGCATCACCTCCGACCCGACGAAGGCGATGAAGGCGGCTGTGGTCGGACTCCCTTTTCGCATACGCTTCGGCGGGCGCACGGACTTTCAGTACGTGGCCGACACGGCCGACACGTTCATCCGCGCGGCCGTCTCCGACCTCGAAGGCGCGCACGTCTTCAACCTGCACGGCGAGACCGTCGCGCTGGCCGACGTGGTCGAAGAGATAGTGCGCGCGCGACCCGACGCGCGCGGCCGCATCGCCTTCGACGACGTGCCGCTCGCCATCCCGTCCGAGTTCGACGACGCGGCCGTCCGCGAAGCTTTAGGCGCCTTCACGGCGACGCCGCTCGCCGAAGGCGTGCGCGCGACCATCGAACGCTTCGCACAACTTCAAAGCGAGGGGCGGCTGGATACTTCTGACCTGGAACAATGAGCAAGGCGGGAAAGTCTTGATAAAGTTTCGGAGGAGAGATGAAGAGATTATTCACCGCGCTTCTCTTGACGGCCGTCACTATCGCCCTCGTCTTCGCGCCGGCTTGTAACCGCGGGGCGGGCGGCAAGCGCACCATCGCCGTCATCCCGAAGGGCGTCTCGCACTTCTTCTGGCAGAGCGTCCACGCCGGGGCCGAGGCCGCGGGCAAAGAGGCGAACGTCGAGATCGTCTGGAACGGGCCGGCGCAGGAGACCGACTACTCCGGGCAGACCAACATCGTCGAGGACGCCATCAACCGGCGCGTGGACGGCATCGTGCTCGCGCCGACGCACAAGGACGCGCTCGTCCCCGTCGTCGAGCGCGCCGCGCGCGAGCACATCCCCGTCACCATCTTCGACTCCGGCATCGCCACCGAGAGCTACGTCTCCTACGTCGCCACAGACAACAAGCAGGGCGGCGTCAACGCGGCCGAGCGTCTGGCCGCGCGCCTCAATGGCAAGGGGCGCGTCGCCGTCCTCGGCGTCAAGGCCGGCTCGGTCTCGACCGACCAGCGCGAAGAAGGATTCCAGGAGACGATCAAGTCGAAGTATCCGGGCATCGAGATCGTGGCCTTCCAGTACGGCGAGAGCGACCGCGCGCGCTCGCTCGACCGCGCGGCCGACATCCTGACGGCGCACCCCGACCTCGACGGCTTCTTCGCCTCGAACGAGTCCTCGACGGTCGGCGTCGTGCAGGCGCTCAAGCAGAAGGGCCTGGCGGGCAAGGTCGTCCTCGTCGGCTTCGATTCGAGCCCCAACCTGATCGAAGACCTCAAGGCCGGCGCCATCGACTCGCTCGTCCTCCAGAACCCCTACAAGATGGGCTACGAGGCGGTCAAGGCCCTGGTCGCCAAGCTCGACGGCCAGACCCCGCCCCGCGTCGTGGACACCGGCGTCAAGCTCCTGACCAGAGAGAACCTCGACACGCCCGAGATGCAGCAATTGCTCAAGGCCCCGTGAGGCTTTACAGCGCACGAAAGAATTAACAGGGATGGACAGGATAGGCAGGATAAAAGAGATACAGATTTGAAATCTGAAATCTGAAATGGTTTTATCCTGCCTATCCTGTCCGTCCCTGTTAATTATCTCTGACGAACTTCGGCCCGTTGGACTATGACCCTCAACCCGCCCGCGCTGGAGATGCGCGGCATCACCAAAAGCTTCGCGGGCAACAGCGTGCTCGCGGGCGTAAGCTTGCGCGCGGCGGCGGGCGAGGCGCACGCGCTGGTGGGCGAGAACGGGGCGGGCAAGTCCACGCTGATGAAGATTCTGGCGGGCGTGCACCGGCCGGACGGCGGCGAGATTCTGATTGAAGGACGGCCGGTTCACCTCTCGAAGCCGGCCGACGCCCTGGCGCATGGCGTCGCGATGATCTACCAGGAGCTTTCGCTGGCGCCGCACCTGACCGTGGCCGAGAACGTCTTCCTCGGGCGCGAGCCCGTCAGGTTCAAGCCGCTCGGCGTCGTCGATAAGCGCGAGATGAACGAGCGCGCCGGGCGTCTCTTGAACGACTACGGCTTTCGCTTAGACCCGCGCGCACTCGTCGGGCGCCTGAGCGCGGCCGACCGCCAGCTCGTCGAGATCGCGCGCGCGACCGCGGAGGCGCGGCGCGTCGTCGTGATGGACGAGCCGACCTCTTCGCTCACGGCGCACGAGGCCGCAGAGTTGTTCCGCCTGATACGCGACCTCAAGCGGCGCGGCCTCGCCGTCATCTACATCTCGCACCGTCTGGAGGAACTGGGCGAAATCGCCGACCGCCTGACCGTGCTGCGCGACGGGCGCGCAGTCTACGAGGGCGCGTGGGGCGAGCTGTCGCAGGAGCAGATCATCCGCCACATGGCCGGGCGCGAGCTGAAAGAGATATTCCCGCCGCGCGAGGCGCGGAAGGGCGAGGTCTTGCTGCGCGTCCAGAACCTTTCGCGCAAGGGCAAGTTCGAGGGCATCACGTTCGAGGCGCGCGCGGGCGAGGTCGTCGGCTTCGCTGGACTCGCGGGCGCGGGGCGGACGGAGCTGGTCGAAGCCGTCTTCGGCGCGCAACCCTTCGGCGGCGGCGAAGTCTATCTGAACGGCGCGCGGTTCGCCGCGCCTGATCCCGCGCGCTCGGTGGGGCTCGGGCTCGGGCTCTTAACAGAAGACCGCAGGCGGACGGGACTCCTCCCCGACCAGACCCTGGCGCGCAACCTGACGCTCGCCAACGTGAGCGCGCTGGTCAAGGGCTGGCTCCTCAGCCCCGGCCGCGAGCGCCGCGTCGCGCGCGAGTACATCGAGCGGCTGCACGTGCGACCGCCCGACCCCGAAAAGAGCGCGGGCCGCCTGAGCGGCGGCAACCAGCAGAAGGTTCTGCTCGGGCGCTGGCTCTACGCGGGCTCGCGCGTCTTCCTGCTCGACGAGCCGACGCGCGGCGTGGACGTGGCCGCGCGCGCCGAGATATACCGCGCCGTCAACCGCCTGGCCGAAGGCGGCGCGGCCGTCGTCATGGTCTCTTCGGATTTGCCAGAGCTTTTGGGGATGGCCGACCGCATCCTCGTCATGCGCCGCGGCCGGCTGGTGGCCGAGCTGGACGCGAAGCGCACGACGCAGGAGGAGGTGTTGACCTACGCCGCGCTTGAGGAGGAAATAGATAATCCGCCGCGGAGCGGCATCCGAGTTTAGCCCGGCCTTTCAAGGCCGGGAAGCCGCCGGGTAATGAGCGTTGCGTCGTGTCAGCGACGCAAGAATCGGCGGGAGTGTGCAGGCGTCGCTGACGCGACGTGACGGCGTTTTTTGAACGTCAACCCGGCCTTGAAAGGCCGGGCTAAATTCAAGCGCCGCTCCGCGGCGGATTTGTGCGTGGTCAAACTTCTTATGTCTGGTTGGGTCAAAAGATTCCTGCCGTTCGCAAGCCTCGTCGCGCTGTGCCTCGTCATCGCGGCCGTCGAGCCGAAGTTCCTCTCGGCGGGGAACCTCGCGGGCGTGGCGCGGCAGACGGCCGTCATCACGATCATCGCGATGGGCATGACGGTCGTGATGGTGTCGGGCGGGATAGACCTCTCGGTCGGGTCATCGATGGCGCTGGCCGGCGTGGCGGGCGCGCTCCTGATGGCGGCGGGCGCTCCGCCCTCCGTCGGAGTGTTGGGCGCCTTAGCGGCGGGCGCGGCGTGCGGGCTCGCGAACGGGGTGGCGATTGCCGCGCTGCGCATCCCGCCCTTCATCGTGACGCTGGGCACGCTGGGCATCTACCGCGGCGTCGCGCTGCTCGCCACGGACGGGAAGGCCGTGGTCGGTCTGCCGCAGAGTTTCGGTTGGCTGGCCGAGGGCGAGTTGTTCGGTTTCGTGCCCGTGCCTCTGCTCTTCGTCGTCGCCGTGGCGCTCCTCACGCACCTCCTCCTGTCGGGCACGCGCGCGGGGCGTTACTGCTACGCCATCGGGAGCAACGTCGAGGCGGCGCGCTACGCGGGCGTGCGCGTGTCGCGCTATCAGATCATGTTCTACGTCTTCCTCGGCGCGCTGGCGGGCCTGGCCGGCGCCATCGAGTCGGCGCGGCTGGTGACGGGGCAGCCGACCGCGGGCGAGGGGTACGAGCTGCGCGTGATCGCGGCCGTGGTCATCGGGGGCGGCTCTTTGAGCGGCGGACAGGGGAGCGTCGTCGGGACGGTCATCGGGGCGCTCATCATGGGCGTGCTCTCGAACGGCGCGAATCTGCTCGGCATCTCTTCGTTCACGCAGCAGATCGTCATCGGCGCGGTCATCGTGCTCGCCGTGACGTTCGACGAGTTCCAGCGCAGGCGGTTCGAGACCGCCGCGAGTTAAAAGGGGCGGAGGCAAAGATGAAACTGGCGCAGTTCAGATTGAAGGGCACGCCCGAGTTGCGGCTCGGCGTGCTGTCGGGTGAGAGGCTTCTGGACGTGGCCGCGCTGGCGCGCGCCGCGGGGGATGCGGGCGGGGGCGCTGCCGCGTGGCTGCTTGAAGCAGACAGCACGTCGGACGTGATCTCACGCGGGAGTGAGGGGCTCACAGCATTGGCCGCGCTGGTTGACGAAGCCGGCAGAGGTGCGGCCGACAGAGACCCGAGGGTCGCGCCTCCGCCGGAGGCCGTCGAGTTTCTGCCGCCGGTCTTTCCGGGGAAGATTCTCGCCATCGGGCGCAACTACGTAGACCACGCCATCGAAGGCGGCGCGGAGCCGCCCGCCGCGCCGCTCATCTTCACGAAGTTGTCCAACTCACTCGCCGCGCACCGGCAGCCGGTCGTGCTGCACTCGATCAGCTCGCAGATCGATTACGAGGCGGAGCTGGCCGTCGTCATCGGGAGCCGCGCGAGACGTGTGAGCGAGCCGGACGCGCTCGCACACGTCTTCGGCTATACCCTCATCAACGACGTGAGCGCGCGCGACCTACAGTTCGGCGACGGCCAGTGGGTGCGCGGCAAGGGGCTCGACGGCTTCGCCCCGCTCGGGCCGTTCATCACGACGCGCGACGAGGTCGCGGACGTTCAGGCACTACATATCGAAGGGCGTTTGAACGGCGAGGTGATGCAGTCCTCGAACACTTCGAAGATGATCTTCGGCGTCGCCTACCTCGTCTCCTACATCTCGCAGGCCATCACTCTGGAGCCGGGCGACGTGATCGCCACGGGCACGCCCGAGGGCGTCGGCGTCTTCCGACAGCCGCCCGTGCTCTTGAAGCCCGACGACGTGTACGAGGTCGAAGTCGAGGGCCTGGGCACACTCTCCAACACCTTCGTCAATCCCGAATGAGGCGCAGAGACTTTCTCACCCTCCCGGCCGCATTGCTTCTGGCACGCGCGGCGAGCGCGCGTCAGAGTCAGGGCGGCGCCTGGGACGGGCTGCGCCTCTGGTACAGGCAGCCCGCGACGCAGTGGACGGAGGCGCTGCCCGTCGGGAACGGGCGCCTTGCGGCGATGGTCTTCGGCGGCGTCGAGTCGGAGCGGATTCAGCTTAACGAGGAGACGGTCTGGGCCGGCGAGCGGCGCGACCGCACCAATCCCGAGGGCGCGCGTGCCCTCCCAGAGGTGCGCCGCCTGCTCTTCGCGGGCAAGGTGAGGGAGGCGGAAGAGCTGGCCGAGCAGAGCATCATCGCCGTGCCAAAGCGCATGCCGCCCTACCAGCCGCTCGGCGACCTACAGCTCAACTTCAAAGGTGTGGGCCGGGCGGAAGAGTACGCCCGCGAGTTGGACATTGACGCGGGCGTCGCGCGCGTTACCTACCGGCAGGACGGCACGCTCTTCACCCGCGAGGTCTTCGCGTCGGCCGTCGATCAAGTGATAGTTGTTCGCCTGACCTGCGAACGGCCGGGGCGCGTCTCCTTCACGGCGACGCTCGCCCGCGAGCAGGACGCAAAGGCGCGCGCCGTCGCTCCCGACCGCGTCGTGCTCGAAGGCGAGGCCGTCGCGCGCGACGACAAGCACCAGCAGGAGCGCAAGGTCGGCGTTAAGTTCTGCGGCATCGTGCGGGCCTTCGCCGAAGGCGGCCGTACTTACGTCGAAGGCGACCGACTCGTCGTCGAAGGCGCGAACGCGGCGACGCTGCTCTTTGCTGCCGCCACGAGCTTCCGTCACAAAGACCCCGCGGCGAAGTGTGAACAATATCTCGCCGCCGCGCGCAAGCCTTACGCGCGACTCGTACACTCACACGTCGCAGACCACCGCCGCCTCTTCCGGCGCGTCTCGTTCAAGCTCTCCGACCCGGCGCCCGACCTCCCGACCGACGAGCGCCTGAAGCGCGTGCAGGACGGCGCGACCGACACCGCGCTCGAAACCTTGTACTTCCAGTTCGGCCGTTACCTGCTGATGGCGTCCAGTCGCCCGGGCTCTCTGGCGGCGAACCTCCAGGGCAAGTGGAACGACAAGCTCGCGCCGTCCTGGGACAGCAAGTACACCGTCAACATCAACACCGAGATGAACTACTGGCCGGCGTTGGTGACGAACCTCTCCGAGCTGCACACGCCGCTCTTCGACCTCATCGACAACGCGCGCCCGGACGGCCGCCGCGTCGCACGAAAACTCTACGGCGCGCGCGGCTTCTGTATCCATCACAACACAGACCTCTGGGGGCACGCCGTCCCCATCGACGGCGTCGGCTCGGGCGTCTGGGCGATGGGCGGCGCGTGGCTGAGCCTGCACCTCTGGGAGCATTACGATTTCACGCGCGACCGAGCCTTCCTCGCGCGCCGCGCCTACCCGACGTTGAAGGAGGCGGCCGAGTTTCTGCTCGACTACCTGGTCGAAGACGGCCGAGGCCGACTCGTCACCGGCCCCTCCCTCTCGCCCGAGAACCAGTATCGTTTGCCCGACGGCACGAAGGCCAAGCTCTGCATGGGGCCGACGATGGACATCGAGATTACGCACGCGCTCTTCACGCGCGTCGCGGAGGCGAGCCGCCTGCTCGGCTTGGACGCGGACTTCCGCACGCGCGTCGAGGCGGCGCGCTCACGCCTCCCGCCTTTACAGATCGGGAAGCACGGGCAGCTTCAGGAGTGGCTCGAAGACTACGACGAGCCCGACCCGGGCCACCGGCACATCTCGCACCTCTTCGCGCTCCACCCCGGCAGCCGGATCACTCTGCGCGGCACACCGGAGCTGGCGCGCGCCGCGCGCGTCTCGCTCGAACGGCGACTGCAAGCGGGGAGCGGCCACACGGGCTGGAGCCGCGCGTGGATTATTAATTTCTGGACGCGGCTCGAAGAGGGCGAGCTGGCGCACGAGAACGTGCGGGCGCTGCTCGCCAGATCGACGCTGCCGAACCTGCTCGACAACCACCCGCCCTTTCAGATCGACGGCAACTTCGGCGGCACGGCCGGCATGGCCGAGATGCTCCTGCAAAGCCACGCGGGCGAGATAAGCCTCCTGCCCGCGCGGCCGAAGGCTTGGCACACGGGCTCAATCAACGGCCTGCGCGCGCGCGGCGGCGTCGAGGTCGATTTGAGTTGGGCGCAGGGGCGCGCGACCGCCGCCGAGCTGCGGCCCGACGTGAGCGGCGAGCACAAACTCAGGCCGCCGCGCGGCCAGAGCGTCTCGTCCATCTCGGCGAACGGGCGTGGTTTGAAGTTAATAAACGAAGACGACGGCGTCGTGCGTTTGCAACTGACGGCCGGCGTCCGTTACCGCGTCCGCTTCAACTAAGAGTTCAAAGGGAGATTGCATTGACGCGAACAGTTTACGCACTGATTCTCTCGGCTCTGCTCATCGTCGGGTCGGCCGCGCACCTGCCCGCGCAGGTGAAGCCGACGGGGAAGAACATCTACCACGAGGGCTGGACGGACTTTAACAAGAACGGACGGAAGGACGTTTACGAAGACCCGCAGGCGGAGATCGACCGGAGGGTCGAAGACCTTCTGGCGCAGATGACGCTCGAAGAGAAGACGTGCCAGACGGCGACGCTCTACGGCTACGCGCGCGTGCTGAAGGACGAGCTGCCGACGCCGGAGTGGAAGAAGAGAATCTGGAAGGACGGCATCGCCAACATCGACGAGCACCTCAACGGCTGGGGCGACCCCGGCTCGAAGAGCGTCTACGCCACGGACATCCGCAAGCACGTCTGGGCCATGAACGAGGTGCAGCGCTTCTTCGTCGAGGAGACGCGGCTCGGCATCCCCGCCGACTTCACCGACGAGGGCATCCGCGGCGTCGCCTTCTACACCGCCACCAGCTTCCCCGCGCAGCCCGGGGTGGGGAGCACCTGGGACAGGGAACTCGTCCGCGAGATCGGCCGCATCACGGGCCGGGAGGCGCGCGCGCTCGGCTACACGAACGTCTACTCGCCGATCATGGACGTGGGGCGCGACCAGCGCTGGGGGCGGATGGAGGAGGTCTACGGCGAAGACCCGTACCTCGTCGCGCGGCTCGGCGTCGAGCAGGTGAAGGGATTGCAGGAGAATTATCAGGTCGCCTCCACCCTCAAACACTTCGCCGTCTACAGCAACAACAAGGGCGCGCGCGAGGGGCAGGCGCGCACAGACCCGCAGACCTCTCGGCGCGAGGTCGAGAACGTCTTCCTCCCATCTTTTAAAGCGGGGATCAAGGAGGGCGGCGCGCTCGGCGTGATGAGTTCTTATAACGATTACGATTCGGTGCCCGTGACCGGGAGCCACTACTGGCTGACCGAGCGCCTGCGGGGAGAGTTCGGCTTCCGCGGCTACGTCGTTTCGGACAGCGCGGCCGTCGAGTACCTCTACAACAAGCACGCCGTGGCCGCCGACATGAAGGACGCGGTGCGCCAGTCCATCGAGGCGGGCCTCAACGTCAAGACCAACTTCACGCCGCCCGACGACTTCATCCTCCCTCTGCGCGAGCTGGTGAGAGAGGGCAAGGTCGCGTTGAAGACGTTGGACGACCGCGTGCGAGACGTGCTGCGCGTCAAGTTCACCGTCGGCCTCTTCGACCGCCCTTACATCAAAGACGCGGAGGCAACCGTTGCACTCGTCAACTCGCCCGAGCATCAACAGGTCGCGCTGCGCGCCGCGCGCGAGTCGCTCATCCTGCTCAAGAACGAGCAGCACGTCCTGCCGCTGACCAAGACGATCAATTCCATCGCCGTCGTCGGCCCGCTCGCCGACGACGACAGCAACACGCACAACCGCTACGGCCCTTCGGGCGTGAACGGCGTCACGGTGCTCGAAGCCGTCAAGGCCAAACTCGGCGGCGGCGTCAAGGTCAACTACGCGAAGGGCTGCGAGGTGGTGGACGCGCGCTGGCCCGAGTCCGAGGTGCTGCCCGAGCCTTTAACGAAGGACGAGCAGAACGAGATCGACAGGGCGGTCGCGGCGGCGCGCGCCTCGGACGTGACGGTCGTCGTGCTCGGGGACATCTCGCCGCGCACGGTGGGCGAGAGCGCGTCGCGCACGAGCCTCGACCTGCCCGGCCGCCAGCTCCAACTCGTGCAGGCCGTCCAGGCGGTCGGCAAGCCCGTCGTCGTCGTCCTCGTCAACGGGCGGCCCTTGAGCATCAACTGGGTGGACAGGTACGTGCCCGGCATCGTCGAGGCGTGGTTCCCCGGCGCGCAGGGCGGCACCGCCATCGCCGACGTGCTCTTCGGCGATTACAACCCCGGCGGCAAGCTGACCGTCACCTTCCCGAAGACGGCCGGACAGATACCCTTCAACTTCCCCACCAAGCCGAACGCGCAGTGGGAGGGCGAGAAGACGCGCGTCAACGGCGCGCTCTACTACTTCGGCCACGGGCTGAGCTACACGACCTTCGACTACTCGAACCTGAAGATCACGCCCGCGAGGCAGACCACGCGCGGCAACGTCACCGTCAGCCTCGACGTGAAGAACACGGGCGGGCGCGAGGGCGACGAGGTCGTGCAGCTCTACACGCGCGACCTGGTCAGCAGCGTCACGACCTACGAGAAGAACCTGCGCGGCTTCGAGCGAGTCCACTTGAAGCAGGGCGAGACGCGGACGTTGGCCTTCACCTTGAAGCCTGAAGACCTCGGGCTCTGGGATCGCTCGATGCGCTTCGTCGTCGAGCCGGGCGCGTTCCGCGTGATGGTCGGCTCCTCGTCCGAGGACATCCGTCTCAAGGGCGACTTCGACATCGTCGCGGCGGATGGGAATAAGTAGGGTGCGTATGACGTGTGCTTTCAACACAGAGACACGGAGACACAGAGACACAGCTGGTAGTCAATAGCTCAACGAGCTGTGTCTCTGTGTCTCCGTGTCTCTGTGTTCAACGCCTCTCGCTCAAGGGGCACGAACACAGTTAAGAGACATGGCCTGCTCAAAATTACGACGTAGATACTCGTTCACCGTCATCCTCGTCCTGACATTCGCGGCGGCTTCGCACGCGCGGCAAGGCGGCGACGACCTGCGGCGGACGGCTCTGAAATCCTCCGAGCCTTCGGACGAGATCGTGCGGCTCGACATCGACAAAGACGGCCGTCCCGACATCGTCGAGCGCTGGTGGAACGGCAAGCGCGTGCGCTGGCTCGACGAGAACGGCGACCTCTCGCCCTCCGACACGCGCGGCGACCAGGTGGGCGACTGTCTTCAGGTGGACCGGAACGGCGACGGCCTCTACGACGGCCCGCTCGACCTGAACGTCAAGTGGGCGGACAACGACGGCGACGGCCGCGCAGACCTCGAAGCCTTCGTCACGCAGCCGCCCACCTGGGAAGAAGGGAAGTGGGACGCGAGCGAGTCGCACTGGATGATCTTTATCGATGTCGAGAAGGACGGCGTACTCGGCCGGCTCGACTGGGAGAAGTTCGACCTCGGGCAGGCCAACTGGGACTACACGGACATTTCCAACTGGCGGCCCGACTACAACGGCGACGCCCTCTTCCTCAAAATCCACCGCCCGCCGCAGGCGCTCCCGGACCCTCGGCTCAACTGGGAGAACCCTTTCGCCTTCTACGACTACGACGGCGACGGCGCGAGCGAGATGGCGATGCGCTGGCTCGACCCCGGCTCGAACCAGCCGGCGGTCGAGAACGGCGTGGCCCGGCTCACAGGCGTCCTCGGCGAAGCCTTCGTCACCTTCGACCTCGACAACGACTCGGGGCGCGGCAACGAGACCGACTACGACATGACCCTGCGCGGCGCGGGCGGCCCCGGCGTGCCCTACCGGCAGTTCGTCCACAAGTACCCGGCGCTGCGCGGCAACCCGAAGTTCGACGCCTGCTTTAAGTGGAACAACTGGCGGCGCCTCGATGAGCTTGTCTACATGCCGCACGAAGAGAGCTTCGACAACTTCTTCAAGGCCGGTTGGAAGAGTATGTACTTCGTCTATGACGAGGACGACGACGACCACCGCTGGGAGCGCGTCGAGCTGTACTACCCGATGCACGGCTTCGGCGGGCCTGAAAATGAGATTGACCTTTATTCGACCAAACGTTGGCTGCGGAGCAACTACACCGGGCAGGCTTTGGCCGCGGGCGAAGAGCGCCCGGGCATCTCGGGACACCCGCAGGCCGACTCGCTCGGCGACCGCGGCGAGTGGGATCGGGACAACTCGGGCGGCGGCAAGCTCTACGTCGGCGTCTTCGACCGCAAGCTGCACCTGCTCGGCGCGGAGTCGGGCGCGTGGCTGGTGGACAAGAACGCAGAGTACCACGGCGGCCTCAAGGCGCCCTCGCCGAAGCCGCCCGCGCCGCGGGTCGAAGAGGTCGTCAAGTACACGGACGCGGACGGCAACGGCTTCCTCGACACGGTCGAGTACGACTACGACGGCGACCGCAAGGTTGACTTGAAGGTCTCACTCCTCGACTACCGCACGGCTGCGCAGCCGCACCCGGACGTAACGGCCGTCATCGACACGCGGAGGGAGGGGTGGAAGGGTCTGCATGAGCAGTTCGGGCGCGTCGCCGGAGCGTCGTGGCAGGAGGCTCTGCAAGTCTACCGCGCGGCGTGGCGGCGCGGGCTCACGACGCCCGAGACGGACGCGCTGGCCTTCGCCTCGACCATCGGCGAACGCCACGACCACGCCTACTGGCTCAAAGAGAAGCTGTACCGTCGGTTCCGCGCGAGGCTTCAGGAGGCCGCGCGCGCCGAGCCCGCCCGCGCCGCCGCCTACGAGGCTCTGGGCAAGGATTTGACGCGACTCTACTACCTCGGCCTCTTCGACGAATACACCCGCCGCATCGCGG
Organism: Pyrinomonadaceae bacterium; assembly: GCA_045807865.1. Classification (GTDB taxonomy): domain Bacteria; phylum Acidobacteriota; class Blastocatellia; order Pyrinomonadales; family Pyrinomonadaceae; genus QHXN01. Next base: position 46,728 of record JBJMGP010000178.1, on the reverse strand, counting down.
AAGTGCCCGGCCGGTGAATGTCAGTGAAAACTCTTAGAGCGTTTTTCATTCGAGTGGTCATGCCGTGAGCTTTCAACACAGAGACACGGAGACACGGAGACACGGCTTGGTGCGAATAATTCAACAAGCCGTGTCTCTGTGTCTCCGTGTCTCTGTGTTAAATCTCGTGCTCGGCGCGGCCGCGTCGTCGGCGCAGACGCGCGTGGAGCCGCGGGTGATAAACGTCTCGACCGCGGGGTCGTCTCTGACGCTGCTCGTGGCTGGCGACGGGCGGCTCTATCAGTTGAGTTACGGGCGGCCGAGGCAGGCGGCGGTGCCCGCGCGCACGCCCGCGCGTGAGGACGAGTTCTATCCGCAGTCGGGCAACGGCTTCATCCTTGAGCCGGCGGTGCAGGCCGTGCATGCCGACGGCAACACCTCAACCGACCTCGTCTATCTGAACCATGAAACGGTCACGGTTGACGAGAACGTCACCGACACGCGCGTCAATCTCAAGGACAGTTTTTATCCCTTCTTCGTCACGCTCCATCTGCGTGCGTACCGGCGCGAGGACGTGATCGAGCAGTGGGCGGAGATACGCCACGAGGAGGCGTCGCCGGTCGCGCTCGCCCGCTTCGCCTCCTCCGCGCCGGTCTTGAAGGCCGACGCCTACTGGCTGACGCAGCTCCAGGGCAACTACATGCGCGAAGCCGAGCTGGTCGAGGAGCGCCTGACGCCCGGCATCAAAATCCTCGACTCGAAGCTGGGCGTGCGCGCGCACCAGATGCGCAACCCTTCGTTCCTCGTCTCGCTCGACGGGCCGGCGCGCGAGGAGTCGGGCGAGGTCTACGGCGGCACGCTCGCGTGGTCGGGCAGCTTCCAGCTCGCGTTCGAGGTGGACTGGACGAACCGCCTGCGCGCGCTCTGCGGCATCAACCCCTTCGGCTCCGAGTACCGCCTGGCGCGCGGCGAGGTCTTCAAGACGCCCGCGCTGCTCTGGACTTGGAGCGACCGTGGGAAAGGGCAGGTCAGCCGCAACTTCCACCGCTGGGCTCTCCGGTACGGCGTGCGCGACGGGGACAAACCGCGCCCGGTGCTCCTCAACAACTGGGAGGCCACCCGCATGGACTTCGACGAGCAGAAGATCGTCTCGCTCTTCGACGGCGCGCGGGAGCTGGGCGTGGAACTCTTTCTGCTCGACGACGGCTGGTTCGGCAACAAGTACCCGCGCGACAACGACCGCGCCGGCCTGGGCGACTGGCAGGTCAACCGGCGCAAGCTCCCGCGCGGCCTCTCGCACCTCGCCGACGAGGCGAAGCGGCGCGGACTGTCTTTCGGCATCTGGCTTGAGCCGGAGATGGTCAACCCCTTGAGCGAGCTTTACGAGAAACACCCGGACTGGGTCATCAAACAGCCGAACCGCGAACTCCTCTTCGGCCGCAACCAGCTCGTCCTCGACCTGAGCCGGCCCGAGGTGCGCGAATTCGTCTGGAAGGTCGTGGACGACACGCTGCGGCAAAATCCGGGCGTCGGCTACCTGAAGTGGGACGCGAACCGCTACGTGACGCAGCCCGGCTCGGCGTGGCTCGGGCGCGGCGAACAGCAACACCTCCTCATCGACTACCAGCGGGCGCTCTACGAAGTGATGGCGCGGATGGCGAAGGAGCACCCGGAGGTGTGGGCGATGGTCTGCGCGGGCGGCTCGGGGCGCGTGGACTACGGCGCGCTCAAGTACTTCCACTCCTTCTGGCCGAGCGACAACACGGACCCGCTCCAACGCATATACATCCAGTGGGGCTTCGGCCACTTCTTCCCGGCCGCGACCATCTCGGCGCACGTGACGGACATGGGCAAGCGCCCGGTCAAGTTCGCGACCGATGTCGCCATGAGCGGCGCCTTCGGCGTGGACAGGGACGTGCAGCGCATGACGCCGGAGGAGCGCAAGGCCGTGGCCGCCGCGGTCAAACTTTACAAAGAGCGTCTGCGCGACGTGGTGCTCCGCGGCGACCTCTACCGTCTGGAGTCGCCGTACGAGCGGCAGCGCGCGGCGCTCGAATACGTTTCGGAAGACCGCGCGCGCGCCGTCCTCTTCGTCTACCAGCTCGGCGAGTCGGCCTTCGGGCCGGTCAGGCCGCGCGGGCTCGACCCCGCCAGGCGGTACCGCGTGCGCGAGGTCAATCTGCCGGAGGGGAGCGGCTCGCGTCTAGCCCTGCATGACAAGGTCGTGGACGGCGCGACGCTGATGGAGGAGGGGGTCGTGTCGCCGCTGCGCAGGGCGCTCGAAAGCGCCGTCATCGAGATGTTCGAGGAGCCGCGTTGAATGTGGGGGGATGAGATGAAAGGTGAGGAGCACACGTTCGTGTCGAGGCGCAAGTGGCTCGGGCAGATGTCGGGGCCCGCGGTGGCGGCCTCGGTCGGGGCATTTCTGCCGGCCGCGAGCGCAGACGCCGCGCCGGTCGAAGGCGACAGCGCGGGCGCCCGGGTCTACGACGTGCGCGCGTTCGGCGCGAAGGGCGACGGCGCGACGCTCGACACGGCCGCCGTGCAGGCCGCCATCGACGCCTGCCACAAAGAACGGGGCGGGGTCGTCCTCGTCCCGGCCGGAGACTTCGTCGTCGGCACGCTTGAGCTGAAGAGCAACATCACGCTGCACCTCGCCGCGCAGGGGCGGCTCCTCGGGAGCAGCCGGCCCGAGCACTACCGCGCCGGCAACGGCGTCCCGCCGGGCAACGGCAACATCGTGCTCATCTCCGCGGCGGACGCCGAGAACATCTCCATCGAGGGGCCGGGGAGCATCGACGGCAACGGCGCCGCCTTCTTCAACGGGCGCGGCGACAACACGGGGCCGGGGCAGAACTCGTCCGAGGGCTACTTCCGGCGCCCGCACCTGCTGGTCTTCTACCGCTGCAAGAACCTGCTCGTCCGCGACGTTTTCTTGACGAAGAGCGCCTACCACTGCATGCGCGTCCTCCAGTGCGAGCGCGTGCGGCTCGAAGGCGTGCGCATCCACAACCGCGTCAACAAGAACAACGACGGGTTTCACATCCAGAGCTGCCGGTACGTGCACATCTCCAACTGCGACGTGGCCTGCCAGGACGACGCCTGCGCGCTCTTCGGCAGCAACAAGTTCGTCACCGTCACCAACTGCACCTTCAGCACGCGCTGGTCGGTCTTCCGCTTCGGCGGCGGCGAGGCCGAGAACATCACCGTCTCGAACTGCGTCGTCTACGAGACCTACGGCTGCCCCGTCAAGATGCGCTGCGGCGCGCGCTCGCGCTTCGAGAACATCACCTTCTCGAACCTCGTCCTGAAGGACGTGACCGGCCCCATCTCCATCGGGCTCGACTCCGCCTCGCGCCGCCGCGCCGACGACGCGACGCCCGTGGTTAAAGGGGTCGTCCGCAACATCACCTTCAACGGCATCCGCGCGAGCGTCGTCGCCGTGGGCAGGCAGCACGCGGACCTGCCGTTCAAGTCGGAGTACCGGCCCGGCGAGACGCGCTCGTGCATCGTCCTCAACGGCGCGGGCGACGAGTTCTTAGAGGGGATAAGTTTTCAGGACGTGCACGTCACCTACGAGGGCGGCGGCACGCCGGAGGAGGCGGCGCGCGAGGTGCCGCAGATGGCCGGCGAGTATTTCGAGACGGGGACGCCGCCCGCCTACGGCCTCTACGCGCGCGGGGTGCGCGGGCTCACGCTCAACAACGTGCGGCTCGGCGTGACGACGCCCGACCGGCGCCCGGCCGTGGTCTTCGAGCGCGTGTCGGACGTTTCGGTCAACGGCCTCGCCGCCGACGGCGACCCGGGCGCCCCGGCGCTCGTGCGCTTCGCCGACACGCGCGACGTGCTGTTGACCGCCTCGCGTCTCCTCACGCCCGCCGCGGTCTTCCTCCGCGTCGAGGGCGCGACGAGCGAAGGCATCACGGTTGACGGCGGCGACATCTCGAAGGCCGCCGCGCCCCTGTCATACGGCCGCGGCGCGACCGCGAAGGCCGTCAAGCTTCGTGTCTGAGCCGGGCCAGGGTCGTCAGCGCAGGAAGGCCGTGGCGCTCCAGAGGATTGGCGCCTGGCCGTGGAGGTCGCCGACGTTGCGCTTGCGATCCATGTAGTACTGGTAGTCGTTCTTCTTGTTCGTCCCCTCGCAGACATCGCTGATGTCGCCGTCGGCGTTGATGTATTTAATCAGGCCGAGCCAAGCCTTGCGCGCCGCGGGGCCGTAGGTCTTCTTGTCGAGCCAGCCCTGCTTCACGCCCGTCACCATCGCGAAGGTGAACATGCCCGTGCTGGAAGTCTCGGGCCAGGACTCCGGGTGGTCGATCAACTGCCGCCACATGCCGTCGGCGCCCTGATGCTTCAAAAGCGTCGCCATCATCTTCCGGTAGCCGTCCATGATGCGCGCGCGGCTCGGGTGGTCGGCGGGGAGCGACCGCAGCAGCTCCGCCGTCCCCGCCGCCATCCAACCGTTGCCGCGCCCCCAGAAGAAGGGCACGTCCGGCGCGTGGTAGAAGAGGCCGTTCGGCTGTTGCAGCTTGTCGAGGTAGACGCTCATCTCACGCCCGGCGCGGTCGATGTAGGCGCGGTCGCCGGTGGCGCGGAAAGCTTGTGCTTGCAGCGCCGTAATCATGTACATGTCGTCGATCCAGAAGCGCGTCTGCTGGCTGAGGCCGTCTTGAACCGCCTGCTCGACCATCCGCCTCTCTTCCGGTTTGAGCGACGCCAGGCGCTCGGCCGTCGGCGGCGTCCATTGCCGGTCGGCGATTCTCTTTCCGACGGGGAGGTAGCGCGTGTCGCGCGTCTGGATGTAAAGCTCGAAGGGGACGGCGCCGAAGACCGAAGGGTCGACGTGGTCGGCCGCGGGGATGAGGCTCGCCTCCGCGCCGAAGAGCGGCTCGAAGCGCGCGACGAGCCGCTTCGTTAGTGCCTTGTCCTTAGTCACCTGCGCGAAGGTGAGCGAGCCGTACCACGCGCAGGTCTCGGGGTAGGTGATGGTGCGCGGCGGGGTCGGCCTCATGAAGTTGAAGTGCGGCGAGGCCGCGAAGCGCTCCGCCACGCGCTTGCCTATCTCCCGAGGCGAGCTACCCTTCGGCCAGCTCTTGAAGTCGGACTGCGCCGCCGCTTTCGGCGCGAAGGATGCCGCGAGGGCGGCGACGCAGGCCGCAAGGAACAGGCGTTTACTCATTCGACTCTTCTCCTTCTCTGTGTGCTTGGCTTCGGACGAAGCGCGGGTTCAAGGTCGGCGCCCGAGTTCGACCGACAGCGTCTCACCCTGCCTGATGAGGTGCGTCTGTGCGAGCTTGCCGCCGTCGATGATTTCCACCTTGAGCTTATCACCGGCGCGCGCGACCGAGAGGTCGAAGACTCTGCCGAAGGCTCGCACGCTCTTCAACTTCATCGCGCCCCAGCCATCGGGCAGGCGGGGCGTGAGCAGGAAAGAGCTGAAGCCGGTAGGGCGCAGCCCGAACATCCCTTCGGTGTAGACGCGGCAGTAGAGCGCACTCTCGGCCGAGAGGTGGCGCTGGTTCCCTTCGGGGTACGCCTCGACCGCGTAGGGCACGTGCTCGCCGAGCAGCCTACGCTTTGAATAGTAGGTCAGATACGCCAGGGCCTTCTCGGTCGCGCCGGCGGCGAAGACACCGCGCAGTCCGTAGAGCGTCGAGCGATCCCAGAAGGTCTGTCCGCCGGCCTCGGTCGCCAGGCCGTCCTGCGTCCACAGGCGCGGCGAGAAGAGCGCGTCGATGGTGCCCTCCCTGCGCTCGTCGATGCCGACGGTGAGCGGCGTGGCGATCCACGCGCGCAGAACGTCCGGCCGCTCGGCATAAGCGCCGAACTTGGCGTGGCCGGCGAGGTCTCTCCGGTCGTAGTAACGATAGGTCTCGAACCCTTCGACGTTGGCGCCGAAGTGCTTTTCGATGGCGGCGCGCAGCGTCTTCGCCTGTGCCTCGTAACGCGCGAACTGCTCCGCGGGCTTGCCCAGCTCGCGCCCCAGCATCGCGGCCGAGTTGAGCGCGTCGTAGTAGAGCGAAGAGGTGTTGAGGTTCGCGCGACCCGCGGGGAAGCGGTTCTCAAGCTCGTCGCTGTCCGAAGCGACCACGCCGCGCTCGTCCACCTTGCGGCGGCAGTACTCAAGGCACCACTCGATGAGCGGCCAGAGCTCTGCGGCCGTCTCCCTCTTGCCATACGCGAGCGCGAAACGCGAAGCGCCGTAGGCAATCATCGCCATGTCGCCCCGATCCCGCGCGCCGTGCCAGAAGTCGGCGCCCTCGGAGATGATCGAGCTGGGGATGGGTTTGTACTCCGGGTTCATGTAGCGCGCGAAGTGGCGGAAGGAATTTATTGCCGACTCGGCCGCCGTCGGGTCGCCGAGGTACGCGAAGAAGGGGTTAGCGTACTCGGCCTGGTCGTTGGCCCAGATGGCCGCGTAGTAGGCGCCACCGCCGGGGCCATGCATCAGTCCGCCCTTCGTCTCGTAGATGCTCTCGGCGGCGCGAATCTTGGCGAAGGCGAACGCGGTGTTCAGGACGGGGTCGGGCGTCTCAAGTTGCAGCCGCGACAGGAGGTCATTAACGCGCTCGGCGCGCGCACGCTCCTCGGCCTCCGCGTCCACCATGAGAGGGGCTTCGGCGGTCTTCCTCGCGCTTATCAGGAGGGCGTAGGTGGTGCTCGCGCCGGGCTTGACGACGCGCTCGCCGGGCTCCTGCACGCGCGAGGAGGCGACGTAGCCGCCGTAGACGCCGCGCGCGGCCGAGGTGCGCACGACGCGCTCCGTGTCTTCCACCTCGACGGTCACGTCCTTGCCGGAGCGGTTGTTGAAGGTGAGCTTTTCGACGACCAGAGGCTTGTCCACGGAAGGGAAGATGCTGCGCCTGAGCAAGACCTCCCCGTCACGCCCGAGCAGGCTCTCGATCCGCATGATGCCGTGTTGGCGGAAGGCCTTGACCGACTCGCCGCGCGGCAGTGCGCGGTCGAGGAGGAGGCGCGGCGTCGTTTCGTCGCCGAACGTGAGCGCGAAGTGGTCGCGCGTCTTGTTCGGCGCGAAGCGGAGCATGGGGAAGATCACCTGCCGGCTGAGGATCAGCTTGCCCTGCTCGTCCACGCCGTACGTGACGATGACCGAGACCTTCCGGCCGCTCATCTCGATGTGGTCTTGATGGGCCCGGCCCGGCTCGACCTCCCATGTGATGCCGCCGCCGGCGTCCAGCTTCCAGCGCGTCTGGGCGCGCGCCGCGGGTTGGCAGAGGGGCAGGGCCGCCAGGAGGCAGGCCAGACCCGGGAGAGTTAAACGGTTCGGGCGCTTCATCGTCAGAGATACGTGCACACGGGCGAGCGGCAGGGATCTTATCTGTTACCGGTAACAGAGTCAACCGGATAAAGATTTCCGCCCCGCCGGAAAAATAGTTCTTGACTGCTCGTTCCAGAAAGGGTATAAGTCTCGCCGAGGTTGAGGTGTTGCGATGGCGAGGCCCAAAGAGTTCGACCGGGAGGAGGCGCTCAACCGCGCGATGGAGGTCTTCTGGTCGCGCGGCTACGAGGCCGCGTCCGTGGGCGAGCTGGTCAAGCACATGGGCATCAACCGGCAGAGCCTCTACGACACCTTCGGCGACAAGCACTCGCTCTACCTCGCGGCGCTCGACCGCTACCGGGAGGTCGAGGGGCGGAAGCTGTTCGAGCTATTGGAGCGGCCCGGCTCGGTCAAGCGGGCGCTCAGGCAACTGTTCGCGGGCGTCGTCGAGCGCTCGCTCGGCGAAGGCGAGCGGCGAGGGTGCTTCGTCGGCAACGCCACTTCGGAACTGGCGGGCCGCTGCCGCGCGACGGCCGAGAAGGCTTGCGGCAGCATGGCCGCGGCGGAGGAGGCGCTCTACCGTGCGCTGCTGCGCGGTAAGCGCGAGGGCGAGATCGGCGGCCGTGCTGACCTGCGCGCCGTCGCGCGGTTCCTCTACAGCAGCTTGCAGGGCTTGCAACTCATGTCGAAGGCGACGCACGACCGTAAGACTCTGGAAGACGTGGTGCGCGTGACGCTCTCGGTACTGGATTAAATTTTTTGCCGGTTTCTGGAATGAACGTTCCAGAAACCAGAAAAGTGGGGAGAGAGATGGCAGGCAAATTGGAAGGCAAAGTGGCGTTGGTGACGGGCGGGAACTCGGGGATCGGTTTGGCGACGGCGAAGGAGTTTGCGCGCGAGGGCGCGCGGGTCGTCATCACGGGGCGCGACGCGCGGACGCTCGAAGAGGCGGCGCGCGCGATAGGCGGCGAGGCCCTGGCGCTGCGCGCGGACGCCGCGAGCCTCGGAGAGATCGACGGGCTGTTCGCGGCCGTCAAGGAGAGGTTCGGACGCCTCGACGTGCTCTTCGTCAACGCGGGCGTCGCGCAGTTCGCGCCGGTCGAAGAGACGACCGAGGAACTGTTCGACCGCATCATGGACATCAACTTCAAGGGCGCGTACTTCACCGTCAAGAAGGCCCTGCCGCTCCTCGCCGACGGCGCTTCGGTGATCCTCAACACGTCGGTCGTCGCGCACGTCGGGTTCCCCGCCGCGAGCGTCTACTCCGCGAGCAAGGCCGCGCTCCTCTCGCTGGTGCGGACGCTCTCGTCCGATTTGGCCGGGCGCGGGATACGGGTCAACGCGGTCAGCCCCGGGCCGACCGAGACGCCCATCTTCGGGCGGATGGGACTGCCGGAAGAGGCGAAGCAGGGCTTTGGCGAGCAGGTGCCTCTGAAGCGCCTCGGCCGCCCCGAAGAGATTGCCAAGGCGGTGCTCTTCCTCGCCAGCTCAGACTCGTCGTTCCTCGTGGGCACGGAGATCGTCGCCGACGGCGGCGTGAGTAGCTTCAAAGTCGCGGACGTGGCCGTCAGCCAGGAGCCGGCGCTGCGGGCCGAGGCGGCCTGAAGTCTGAAGGGGCGACGGCTTAAGTGACTTGAAAGCCGTTGGCGCGGCGGGGCCGGAGGAGTTCGGCCCCGCCGCGCCTTAAATTTCAACCCGGCGACTCTCATCCCAACTCAACACACGCCCGTCGCCGCACGCTCGATGAGGACGGAGTCGCCGAACTCGTGCGTGAGGTAGCCGCGCGCGTCCAACTCGGCGGTCGTGAGTTGGAGCGTCTCGTCGTCGAGGAAGGCGCGCAGCAGCTCGTAATGACTCGTCCCCGCCTCGTGCGTGCCCGAAAGTATCGCGTCAACCACGCGCAGTTGACTCTCAGGCCCGAGACGTTGCGTCGCGACGCCGTCGCCGGCGCGCACGATGCCGTCCGCGGACGCGGCGTGTTCGAGGGCGCGCACCACGGTCGTGCCGACGGCGACGATGCGTCCGCCCCTCGCCTGCGCGCGCAGGATGGCGTCGGCGGTCGCGGCCGGGATGTGGTAGGGCTCGTCGAAGGGGAGCAGCCGGTCGAGTTCTTCGTCGCCCGTGGACGAGATGCCCGCGGCGTGCGTGATGGTCTCGAACTCGACGCCGTGCACGCGCATCGACGCGAGTGCGCGCCAGTCGAGTGCGAAGCCGGCCGACGGCGGCTCGAAGGCGACGGGCGGGCCGGCGATGCGCGTCCAAACGTCCCAGAGCGCGAGCGGCTCGTGCACGTGCGCGTACTGTATGGGCCGCCCGTGGCGCGCGAGGCCCGCCCAGACCTCGTCCGGCGTTCCGTCGAAGTGGAGCGAGACCAGTCGCGCGTGGCCGAGCGTCCGCTCGACCTTCGCGCGCAGCGGGCCGAGGACTAAGCGGTCGCCGTTCGAGAGAGTCGGCGGCGCCGGCCGGTCTTCGGTGCGCGTGTGGAAGTCGCCCTCGCCGAAGACGACGGCGCTGAAGCAATTGACCTCTTCAGGCCGGAGCGAAGGGCGGCCGGCGAGTCGCACCTCGACGGGCGCGCCCGTCCGGCCGTGTGTCCCGCGCAGGCTCGCGGGGAGCGTCGCCGCGTCGTTGGCGATGACGAGGTCTCCGCGGCGCAGGTGTTCGATCAGGCCGGAGCGCGGCACGTGTCTGATCCGGCGAGACGCATCCACGACCAGGAGCTTGGCGTCGGGCGGGCGTTGCGCGGCCCTGTCTGCGGCGATCATGCGGTCACCCCTTCCTGCTCTCGGACGGACTGTGCCCCGCGGCCCGGAAGCGCGGCGTCGATGGCATCGGCGAGTTCGCGCGCGGCCTGCTCGGGTCGCTTGAGCGTCGAAGGGTCTGCGTCGGGGATGGCCGCCGCGTGCATCGGCGTGTCCATGTCGCCGGGGTCGAGCGAGAGGAAACGCACGCCGTCGGCCGTGTGCTCCTCGCCCCAGACGCGGCTGAGTTGATGCAGCGCGGCCTTGCTCGCGCCGTACGCGCCCCAGCCCGGGTAGGCGTTGACGGCCGCGTCGCTTGAGATGTTGAGCACGACCGCGCCGCGCCCCTCGCGCGCCGAGGCGGCGAGCGCACCCATCAAAGCCTTCGTCAGACGGAAAGGCCCGAGGACGTTCGTCGCAAAGGCGCGCTCAAGGTCTTCGCACTCCGTGTCGGAGAGCATCGCCAAAGGCACCGGCCCGAGGTCGGAGGCGTTGTTGACGAGCACGTCGAGCCCGCCCAGCTCGCCCGTGACCTGCAAGGCGACGGGATAGATGTCGCCTTTAGAGGCAACGTCGCCCGCGATGCCGTGCGCGCCCGCGTTCTCTCTCGCGACCTGCGCGACCCGCTCGCGCGTGCGCGCGACGAAGGCGACGCGCGCGCCGCGCCCCAGCAACTCGCGCACGAGGGCGAGCCCCAGACCGGAAGTGCCGCCCGTGATGGCGACCCGCAGCCCTTCGAAAGGGGCGGCCCCGCCCGATGTGTGCGTTGCGAAGTCGGAAGAGTTATTCATCTCGGCCCACCGTCCTTTCTAAAGAAAAACCTTTACTAAGGCGGAGGGTAGCACGGGGACTTGACTTTGTAAAGCCTTTTCTTTAGAAAGGTCATATGACCCTTGAGACGCGCCAGACGGGCGAGCGCAAGACGCGCCGCGCCATCGTCAAACTCCTCAAGACCGAAGGCCCGCTCGGCTCCGCGCAGCTCGCCGAGCGCCTCGGCCTGACGGCGATGGCCGTCCGCCTCCACCTCTACGCCTTGCAGTCGGAGGGGATGGTGACGGCGGAAGACCGGCCCGTGCCCGTCGGCCGCCCGGCCAAGTTCTGGCGGCTCACGCGCGAGGCCGACCGGCATTTTCCGGAAGCCTACGCCGAGCTGAGCGTCGCGCTCATCGACGCCATGCAGGAGACCTTCGGCGCCGAAGGGTTGAGCCGCGTGCTCGGCTCGCGCTGCGCGCGGCAGCGGGCGGAGTATTCGAAGCGCATCCGCGCGGCCGACCCGCTGGAGAAGAGGTTGAAGGAGTTGGCGCAAGTCCGCACCGAGGAGGGCTACATGGCCGAGGTCAGGGCCGAAGGTGAAGGCGGCGGCTTCCTGCTCGTCGAGAACCACTGCCCGATCTGCGCCGCGGCCAACGCGTGCCAGGGGTTCTGCTCGACGGAGCTTGATCTGTTCCGCACGGTGCTCGGCCCCGGGGTCGAGGTCGAGCGCGTCGAGCACATCGTCTCCGGCGACCAACGCTGCGCCTACCGCGTCCGGCCTAAGACGAGAGCCCGCAAAAAATGACCGCGCCTGAAATCGCACGCCTGCGGTTGCGCAACCAGTGCCTCGGGGCAAGCTGTTTTAAGAACCCGGCGGACGCTGTGCGCTGGTTCGGCGCCGTGCAGGCGCAGGACTATCTCGGGTCTTTATGGGCGCTCGGGCTTCGCCTGCCGGGGCAGCGGGAGGTTGAAATCGAGCGTTCCGTCGCCGACCGTTCGATCATCCGCACGTGGCCTCTGCGCGGCACGCTCCACTTCGTGGCGGCCGAGGACGTGCGGTGGGTGCTCGGGCTGTTGGGGGCGCGCACCATCGCGCGCGCGGCGGGCAGGTACAGGCAGCTCGGGCTGGACGAGGCGACGTTCGCGAAGAGCAGGCGTGTGATTGCGCGCGCGCTCGAAGGCGGCCGCGCGCTGACGCGGCCGGAACTGGCCGCCGCGCTCGAACGCAGAGGCATCACGACCGGCGGCCAGAGGCTCATACACATTTTGAACAGGTCTGCGCTTGAAGGGCTGACCTGCTACGCGGCAAGGCGCGGCAAGCAGTTCACGTTCGCGCTCCTCGAAGAGTGGGCACCACCGGCCAAAAGTCTGTCGCGTGAAGAGGCTCTGGGGGAACTAGCCGTGCGCTACTTCAGCAGCCACGGGCCTGCGACGTTGCAGGACTTCGTCTGGTGGTCGAGCCTGACGACGACCGACGCGCGCGCGGGTCTTGAGATGGCCGGGCCGAGTTTACAAAGTGAGGTTCTTGACGGCCGGACTTACTGGCTCTCCCACTCGACGCCTGCCGCAGGTGACGGGCGGCCCGTCGCACATCTGCTGCCGGCCTTCGACGAATACACGGTCGCTTATCAAGACCGAGACGTCATACTTCATTCTTCACACACGCGACAGGCAAACGCCGCGGGTGCCGTTCTCGGGCCGACAGTCATCCTCGACGGGCAGGCCGCCGGCACCTGGAAGCGCACGCTGAAGAGGGACTCCGTGTCTATCGAGTTGAGCCTGTGGACGACGCTCAAGAGGGTCGAACAGCACGCCCTCGGAGAGGCCGTGCAGAGCTACGGCGAGTTCCTCGGTCTGCCGGCGGTAGTCGAATGGAACGGTTTTTATTGTTCAAAGCCTCTCGGCGATGCGCAACTACGAACGAGGAGGTTTCTTAAATGATGGGAGAAGATTTGCGACTGGAAGAGGCCGTGGCGATTCTCGAACGGACACCGGCGGTTGTCCGCGCCATGCTCGACGGCGCGCCCGAAACCTTTGTGCGCGCGACGGAGGGGGAGGGCACCTGGTCACCCTACGACGTGGTCGGGCATCTCGTCCACGGAGAGCGTGCCGACTGGCTTGAGCGCGCGCGGCACATCCTTTCCGGCGACCCGCGCCCGTTTACACCTTTCGACCGCACGGCCCAGTTCAGGGATAGCGCAGGGAAGTCTCTCGGCGAGCTGCTCGCGACCTTCGCCGAGCTGCGCGAACGTAACGTGGCCGAGTTGCGCTCGTTGGGCCTCGGCGCGGGCGACCTCGGGCGGACGGGGCAACACCCGGACTTCGGCGAGGTCACGCTCGGGCAGTTGTTGGCGGCGTGGGTCGTCCACGACCTCGACCACGTGGCGCAGATCACGCGGACGATGGCGAAGGTCTACGCGGACGCGGTCGGGCCGTGGGCGGCCTACCTCTCAATCCTGCGCGACCGGCGGGGTTGACGGTGTCTGTTAAGGCCTGGCGATGACGAGTGGCTGCGCCTCCAGTTCGCGGCGGTAGAAGGTGCGAGGGCGTTGCACGCTCTCTTCGGCGGCGGCCCTGTCGGCGGTCGGGACGGCGGAGCCGAGCTTCAGGCCGCGCTTCTGCATCAACTGCTCAAGTCGCATGCGCGGCACGCGCTCGGCCGCGTAGTCGAACCACTCGCGGACGACGATCTGGCCGTCGTGCGCGGCCCGCGAGTCGGCCTCGCCCTTCTGCAAGCCCTCCTCCACCAGCACGTAGGTGAGCAGGCCGTGGCCGACCTGCGCCGCTTCGAGCGCGGCCTGGTAGCTCTGCGCCGCCGCCAGGACGTACATGCCCTTCTCGTAGGCCAGCTGCGCCATGCCCTTCGCGTTCATCGGCCCGCGCCGCTTCTCCTCCGCTTCGAGCGCCTGCCCGGAGTTGCAGGCGTCGAGGACGAGCACGACCTTGCTCACGTTGAGCGGCTCGAAGGCGGCGCTCAGCTCCTCGTCGCTGATGCTGTGTGCGAGGATGGCTTGCAGTCCGGCCGCGTCCACCTTGTCGCGCTCGCCCGCGTAGCCGAGGTCGTGCGGGATGAGGTAGAAGCGGTTGCGCTGCGCCGTGCCGTGCCCCGCGTAGTAGACGACCACCACGTCCTCCGGCTCGGCCGGCTTCAACGCTTCGAGCGACTTCGGCGCGCCCGTGGGGAGCGGCCCCGCCTCCGCGCCCGAGAGGCGGCGCAGCGCCGTCAGGATGTTGGCCTTCGTCGCCTCGCGGTCGAGAAGGGTCACGGCCACTACCCGGCCGTTCGGCTCGACCGACTCCCGCCTTCTCTTCACCTCTTCGACGAAGGAGCTGGCGTCGCCCGCGGCGAAGCGCAGGTTGTAGCGCGCGTTGGCATACTCGTTGATGCCGACGGCGATGATGTGCGTCGTCGGCGGGCGCCGCAGCCGCTCGTCGCCGCGTAGCGTGAGCCGCGCGTCGCCGCTCTTCACGTTGTCCTGGTTGAAGGCGTAGGCCGTGAAGACGTTCTCACCCGCGACGACGGGCACGGATGTTTCAAGCGCCGCGCGCCCCATGCCGGAGGCGACCTGGCCGCGCTCGATGAAGACGAGCGAGCCGTTGCGGAACAGGCGCAGGTCGCGCGCGCCGGCCGGCGCGTCCGTCACTTCGAGCCTCAGCTTCACGTTGCGCGAGGTGAGAGGAGCGCCCGCGTCGTTCGGCGCGTCGGAGGTGAGCGAGACTTTGACGACCGGCTGCCTGCGGTCGATCTGCGCGATGGCGCGCGCGGCGCGCGGGCGCCGGCCGGCGAACACGTCGGCCAGCAGGTCCGGGTAGAAGAACTCGTTGAAGAAGAGTTCGACGGGCGCGAAGCTCCGCGTCTCCTGGTTGAAGCGCCAGACGAGCTGTTGCCAGGCGGCGGGCGAGCCGTCGAAGAGACCGTCGGGCGTGGTGACGAGCCAGTCGCGCGTGTCCGTCGTCGAGACCAGGGTCGCGGCCTGCTCGCCGGTCTTCACCTCCCACACGCGCGTGCTGCCGTCCTCGCTGCCCGTAGAGAGCCACGCGCCGTCGGGGCTGTAGGCGACCCCGTTGACGGCGTCGGTGTGGCCGCTCAGGAAGAAAAGGTCGGCGCCCGTCTCTGCGTTCCAGAGGCGTGCGTTGCCGTCGGCCGAAGCGGTCGCGAGCGTTTTGCCGTCGGGGCTGAAGGCGACGGCGCGCACGGCCGCGGCGTGCCCTGCGAGCATGCGCAGCTCATTAACCCCGGCCGCGTCGTAGATTTTGACGGCGCCCCCGCCGTCACCGGCGGCGAGGGCGCTCCCGTCGGGACTGTAGGCGACGCCGAAGACCTCGTGCGCGCCCTGTATCTCCCGCGTCAACTGCCCCGTGGCCGCGTCCCAGAGCCTGACGGTCTTGTCCGCGCCGCCCGAGGCGATGGTCTTCCCGTCCGGGCTGAAGGCGACCGCGTTCACTTCCGCCTTGTGTCCGCTGAGAGTCTTGTTTAATTGTCCCGTGGCAACGTCCCAGAGCTTGACTGTCGAATCGCCGCTCGCCGTCGCGAGCCATTTCCCGTCGGGGCTGAAGGCCACGGCGTTGACGCTCTCCGTGTGCGCGTCGAGCGTGCGCGCTTCGAGCCCCGTCTCGTCGTCCCAGAGCTTGACGTGGCCGTCGAGCGAGGCGGACGCGAGCAGGCTACTGTCGGGGCTGAAGGCGAGGGAAGTGACCCAGCCCGCATGCCCCGCGAGCGTGCGCACCTTGCGCCCCGTCCTGATCTCCCAGACGCGGACGGTCTTGTCCTTGCCGGCCGCCGCGAACCAGCGCCGGTCGGGGCTGAAGGCCGTCGCGTAGATGCCGCTCGAATAACTCTCGAAGACGCGAGCGCCCGCGGCGGCATCCGCCGAGAGGTCGCGCAGTTGGACGGTCTTGTCGCCGTTGCTCGTCACGAGCGACTGCGCGTCCGGGCTGAAGGCCGCGACCTCACTCGGCGCTTCAACGTCCTGCGCGCCGCGCAGCGCGCGCGTCTCGCTAAACGTCTTCGTGTCGAAGACGCGCACCGAACGGTCACTCGCGGCGGCGAGCAGAGCGCGCCCGTCCGGCGCGAAGGCGACGGCGACGGGCTTGCCCGTGAAGTCAAGGAGCGTGCCCGCCTCGCCATCATCGTTCGTATCCCAGACCTTGACCGTGCCGTCGAAAGAGGCGGAGGCGAGTAACTTGCCGTCGGGGCTGAAGGCGAGCGACTTGACGAGGCCGGCGTGCCCAAAGAGCGCACGGACAGTACGGCCGGAGGTCGCGTCGAAGAGTTTGATCGTGCCATCCCTACCGCCCGAAGCGCCGCGCCTGCCGTCCGGGCTGTAGGCGACGCTCGTCACCCAGCTCTTGTGCCCCTCCTCTTTATGAACCTCGCCGCCCGTCGTCGTGTCAAAGAACCTGACGAGGTTCTCCGTCGTCCCGACGGCGAGCATCTGCCCGCCCGGCCTGAAGGCGAGACTGGCCACGCCGCCCAAGCCTTCGAGCACGCGCTTCTGCTCCCCCGTCGAGACGTTCCACAGCCGCACGCTCCCGTCGTTCGAGCCGGAGGCGAGCGTCTCGCCGTCGGGGCTGAAGGCGACGGCGCGCACGTAGTTCGTGTGCCCCGCCAGCCGGCGCAACTCGCGCCCCGTCGCGGCGTCCCAGAGGCGCACAGTCTTGTCGGCGCTCCCGGAGGCGACGAGCCGCCCGTCGGGGCTGAAGGCGAGCGCGTCCACGCGCATCGCGTGCCCCGTCTGCATGACCAGCTCGGGCCGCGGCGCGGCGGCGCGGGCCTCGGCCGTGCGCGGCGCGATGGACGCGGGCGGCGCGAGCACGAGGAGGCAGAGCACGACCGGCGCGAGCAGGAGCATTCGCAGCGCGCCCTTCGCTTCAACGGCGTTCGAACTGATTCTGCTTTTCATCGGAGCGGCGATTAAGGACAACCCGTCGGCGAGAAGATTCTTGAACGAGTGCCCGAACGGAAAGACGGCTCACGGTAGGTCACGCCCGAGCAGCTTGTCAAGCGAATTTCCCGAAAGCCGCCGCGGCACTCTCCGCCCAAAGGAAGAGAGGTCGCTTTCGTCGAATACGTTGCCAGAACAGGCGGGCGAGTGTTAATTTCCTGTGCGACCGTAGTGGTTGTTTCCAGTCGAGTTCGGGCCGCGAATCCGAACTGCCGCAGGTCCTGCCTCCCTCGCAGAGCGAGGCGTCGTACGAGTCTAACCCAGACGTTTCCCGGGCTTCTTTCATACGCTTCCCCGCGGGCGCCGGCTTCGGCCCCCGGCGACCGTTCTTCCGTAGAAAGCGACCGATGTTCTTGCCCAAATCCCCTCGTCGTCTTCCAACAATTTTAACCTCGGCGCTGCTGCTCCTGTTGCCGCTCGCCGGTCTCCTGTGGGGCGTTCCCTACGCTGCCCGCGTGCACGCGTCCTACTTCATGGGCTTCGTCGTCACGAACACGGACGACGCCGGCCCCGGCTCTCTGCGTCAGGCCATCCTCGATGCGAACGCGAACCCCGGCCCCGACGACATCACCTTCAACATCTCCGGCGCGGGCGTCCACACCGTCCAGCCCCAGACGCCGCTGCCCGTCATCACCGGCACGACCAACATCGACGGCTATACGCAGCCGGCCGCGGCCGTCAACACGCTCGGGGTGGGAAACAACGCCGTGCTGCTCGTCGAGCTTGACGGGTCGGCCGCCGGCACCTCGGCGAACGGGCTTGAGATTACCGGCAACACTGTGAACGTGAGCGGCCTCGTCATCAACCGCTTCGGCGGCCAAGGCATCCTGATCCCGGCGGGCGCCGAGGCCGGGGTCAGGGGCTGTTACATCGGCACGAACGCCGCGGGGACGGCCGCCCTCGGCAACACAGGGCACGGCATCGCGATCATCAACAGCGGCAGCAACCTGATCGGCAGCTCGGTGGCGGGCGAGGCCAACCTTATCGCGGGGAACGGCGGCGACGGCGTCCACGTCGAGGAGACCGCGGGCGGAGACGCCGACCTGAACTTCGTGCAGGGCAACCTCATCGGCGTGAGCAGCAGCGGGGGCGCGCTGCCGAACGCCGGCAACGGCGTCTCCATCTTCGGCGACAACAACGGGGTCGGCGGCGAGAACGCGGGCGAGGGCAACCAGATCGCCAACAACGGCAGCGACGGCGTCGAGGTCGCTTCGGGGGTCTCCAACGCCGTCCGCGGCAACTCCATCTTCTCGAACACGGGACTCGGCATCGAGCTGCGCGACGCACAGCCCGACGGCACCATCACGCCCAACGACCTGGGCGACGGGGACACGGGGGCGAACAGGCTCCAGAACTTCCCCTTCATCAACTCGGCGACGAGCACCGGCGGCGGCACGAACATCGCGGGCACGCTCAACTCGACGCCCGGCACGAGCGGCTTCCGCATCGACTTCTACTCAAGCCCTTCTTGCGACCCTTCGGGCAACGGCGAGGGGCAGACCTACCTCGGCAGCACGACCGTCGCCACCGACGACGGCGGCCTGGCCACTTTCAACGTGCCGCTGGCGGCGACGACTACCATCGGCCACGTCTTGACGGCGACGACCACCGCCGAAGACCAGAACACCTCCGAGTTCTCCCCGTGCAGGGTCATCACGGCCCCCACCTTTAACTGGGTCGGCGCTGCCGACACCAACTGGCACAACGCTGCCAACTGGGATACGGGCGCGGTGCCGGCCGCCACCGACAACGCCGTCATCCCTTCGGCCGGCGTCACCAACGAGCCGAGCATCTCGACCGCCGACGCCGCGGTCGCCAACGTCACCGTCCAGTCGGGACGCACGCTCACCATCACCGGCGGGCGGACGCTCAACGCCACCGCGACGAACGTCAACGGCGGTGCCACGCTCAACGTGCCGGCCGCGCAGACGGGCACGCTCAGGGGCGCGCTCACGCTCGACGGCCTGCTCACGGGCGGCGACGCGACCTCCACCTTCCGTTTCGACGGCGCGACGCTCACGAACAACGGCACTATCAGCGTCGCCGCGCTCCGCTTCGGCGGCACGTCGCAGACGCTCGCGGGGACGGGCGTCGTCACCTCTTCCAAGACCAACGTGCTCATAGGCGCGACCGTTACGCTCGGCAGCAATCACACGCTCGGCGCGCTCGCCATCGACGGCGTCGCGACGTTCTCGCAGGGCGCCTCCTTTAACCTGTCGGTCGGCCCTCTGACCATTGTGCAGGGCGGCACGTTCCAGAACCTCGGCACGGGCGACCTCACGCTCGGCGGCGACGTGTCGAACGACGGCGCCGTCAACATCAACGGCGGCGGCGCCGCCTGCGGCGAGGCGGACGCGATTCTGATTCGCTCGTCGGCCGCGGGCGCACAGCGCGCCTGGTCGGGCACGGGCACCTTCTCGCTCGCGGACGTGGACGTGCGCGACCAGGGTGGGACGGCCTCCGTCGTCGTGCGGAGCGGCACCGACTCCGGCAACAACGGCGCGAACTGGACGTTCTCCGTCTGCCCCGCCGGCACGACGCTCACCGTCAACACGACGGGCGACGGCGACGACGGCGCCTGTAACGCCGCGCACTGCTCGCTGCGCGAAGCCATCCTGACCTCCAACTCGACCGTCGGTCAGTTCGAGACCGTCGCCTTCAACATCGGCGGCGGCGGGGCCCGAACCATCACCCTGACCTCCGCCCTGCCGGCCATCACGGACCCCTTGCTCATCGACGGTACGACGCAGCCCGGCTTCGTCGGCTCGCCGCTCGTCAAGCTGGACGGCGCGGAGGCAGGCGCGGTCACGGCCGGGCTCAACATCAACGGCGGCGGGAGCACCGTGCGCGGCCTGATTATCAGCGGGTTCAGCGGGGACGGCATACACATCCAGACCTCCGGCGGAAACACCATCACGGGCAACTTCATCGGCACGAACGCCGCCGGGACGGCCGCACAGCCCAACAGCGGCCACGGCGTCTTCATCGACGGCTCGCCCAACAACAACGTCGGCGGCACGACCGCGGCCGAGCGCAACCTCATCTCGGGCAACGGCGGGCAGGGCGTGCGGATCGACGGCCCGGGCGCCATCGGCAACCGCGTGCGCGGCAACTTCATCGGCACGGACTCCACCGGCGCCGCCGCTCTCAACGGCAACAACGACGGCGTGCTGATCATCAACAGCGCGTCGAGCAACACCGTCGGCGGGACGGCCGCCGGCGAGGGCAACGTCATCTCGGGCAACGGCGCGCACGGCGTCAGGCTCACCGGCGCGGGCGTGACCGCCAACGTCATTCAAGGTAACCGGATCGGCACGGACGTTAACGGAGTCGTCGCCCTCGGCAACGGGAACTCCGGCGTGTTCGTCTCGGGCGCGTCCGGCAACACGGTCGGCGGCGCGGTCGCAGGGGCGCGCAACGTCATCTCGGGGAACCTGAACAACGGCGTTCTTATCAGCGGCGTGGGCGCGACCACGAACGTCGTCCAGGGCAACTTCATCGGCACGCAGGCGGACGGCACCTCGGCGCTGCCGAACCTTCTGGACGGCGTCAGCCTGAGCAACGTGGCGAGCGACAACCTGATCGGCGGGACGGCCGCCGGGGCCGGCAACCGCATCGCCTTTAACGGCGGCGACGGCGTCTCGGTCATCTCGGGCACGGGCAACCGCGTCCTCTCGAACTCCATCCACACGAACGGCACGACCGCGCAACATCTGGGCATCGACCTCGGCGCCGACGGCTCGACGCCCAACGACGCGGGCGACGCAGACGCGGGCGCGAACAACCTACAGAACTTCCCCGTGCTCAACTCGGCCGTCTCGGACGGCGCGGCGACCGCCGTCTCCGGCGTGCTCAACTCGACGGCCTCGAACACCTTCCGCGTCGAGTTCTACTCAAGCGCGACCTGTGATGCGTCGGGCGGGGGCGAGGGCGTGCAACTGCTCGGCTCGGCCGATGTCGTGACCGACGGCAACAACAACGCGACCTTCAACGTCACGCTGCCGAACGTCGCCGTCGGGCAGGTCATCACCGCCACGGCCACGGACTCTGCGGGCAACACCTCGGAGTTCTCGGCCTGCCGCGCGGTCGTCGCCGTGACCTACACGTTGAGTGGGCATGTGACGAACGAGAGCGCGCAGCCGCTCGCCGGCGTCAACGTCCACCTCTCCGGGTCTTCCAGCGGCGACGCGATGACCGACGCGGCGGGCAACTACACTTTCGCGGGCCTCCCGCAGGGCGGCAGCTTCACCGTCACGCCCTCCCTGACCAACTACCAGTTCACGCCTCCGAGTCGGACGGTCAGTAATGTGCAGGGCAATCAGGCGGGCCTGGACTTCAACGGCAAGCTCACCATCCACACGCTGAGCGGGCGCGTGACGGACGGGAGTGCACAGGCGATTCAGGGCGTCAACGTGCACCTCTCCGGTTCCGCCAGCGCCGACACGACGACCGACGCCGCAGGCAACTACTCTTTCAGCGGGTTGCAACAGGGCGGAAGCTTCACGCTCACACCCTCCGAGACCGGGTACCGCTTCACGCCGCCGGGCCGCACGTTCAGCAACCTGCAAGGCGACCAGACGGGACAGGACTTCAACGGCGCGGTCATCGGCTACACGATCAAGGGCGCCGTCACGAACGGGAGCGGGGCCGGACTTCCCGGCGTGCGGGTCACGCTCGCGGGCGCTCGCTCGGCCGTCGCGCTCACGGACGCGAGCGGCAACTACACGTTCGCGGGCGTACCGGCCGGCGGGAGCTTCGTCGTCACGCTTGAGAGGGACGGCTTCGGCTTCGACCCGCCGAACCGCTTCATCAGCGACATCGGCGCCGACGTGAGGTTCGACTCGGTTGGTACCATCCAGCCCAGCCCGACGCCGACGCCCGACCCGAGCGACGACTTTAACGGCGACGGCCCGCGGCCCGACCCGGACAGGTGGGCGGACGGCTCCGTCACCAACCCCTCAAGCTCGTTCGACCCGCTCGTCGAAGTCTTCCAGCAGGGCGGCCTGCTCCACATAGAGCCGCGCGCGGACGCGAACGGCCCGACCTTCAACGGCCTCGTCTCCGTCCGCGCCATCGACCTCAACTCGACGCCCGCCGTCAGCGTCGAGGTGGTGCAGGCGGCGCAGGGCGACGGCGCGCAGACCGTCTTCGGCCTCGGCGCCGACCCGGAGCATTACGTCCGCTTCGTCGTGCAGAACTCGTCCGAGCCGACGGCCACGTCCAAGTCGCACGCGGAGAGTCTCGCCGCCGACGCCCTGGCTGAGCAGACGCTCCTCTTCCAGCTCAACCTCGGCGGGAACAAGTTCGCGGCCAGCGTGACCTACGACCCGGCGCAGCAACGCTTCTGGCGCTTCCGCTACGACGCGCCCGCGCGGCTCATCATCTTCGAGACGAGCCCCGACTTCGTCGCGTGGACGGAGCGCTTCCGCGCGCAGTTGCCCTCGACACAGGCGGCGCTCATCGCGGAACTCTCCGCGGGCACGACGCGCGCCTCTTTGAATCCGGGCGCGGCGCTCTTCGACAACTTCCTCGTCTCGCCCTCGCCGCGCGTGCAGTTCGAGACCTCCGCCTTCTCCGTGCGCGAGTCGGACGGGACGGCGCGCATCAACGTCGTGCGCACGGGGAGCGACGAGAGCCCGCTCTCGGTCGCCTACGCCACGGGCGGGGGCACGGCGACCGCCGGGGGCGACTACGCGAGCGCCGCGGGCACGCTCCTCTTCCAGGCGGGCGAGCGGCTGAAGAGCTTCGCCATCCCCGTCGTCAACGACGACCTGACCGAAAGCGGCGAGACCATCGGCCTCACGCTCTCGAACCCCGCGGGCGGGCAGCTCGGGCCGGTCGCGCAGGCCGTCGTGACCATCCTCGACGACGAGTCGGAGAACCAGATCAACGACACGACCTTCTTCGTCCGACAGCACTACCTCGACTTCCTCGGGCGCGAGCCCGACGCCGAAGGGTTGGAGTTCTGGGCGGGCAACATCAGGCAGTGCGGCGCGGACTTACAGTGTCGCGAGGTGAAGCGGGTCAACGTCTCGGCGGCCTTCTTCCTCTCGATTGAATTTCAGGGGACGGGCTTCTTCGTCCAGCGCCTCTATCGCCTCTCCTTCGGCCGCGCGCCGCTGTTCGCGGAGTACCTACCCGATCTGACGGCCGTGCGCGAAGGGGTCGTCGTCGGACAGCCGGGCGCGCTCGAACGGCTCGAACTCAACAAGCGGCTGTTCGTCGAGCAGTTCGTCAAGCGTGCGGTCTTCAGGGCGAAGTACGACTCTCAGAACGAGGCGCAGTACGTGGACGCGCTCGCGGCCGGCGCCGGCGTGACGCTCCCCGAGGAGGAGCGCACCGCGCTCGTCGTCAACCTGCTCACGCACCGCGAGACGCGCGGGGGCGTGCTCCTCAAGATGGTCGAGAAGGACGCCTTCGTCCGCGCCGAGTTCAACCGCGCCTTCGTGCAGATGCAGTACTTCGGTTATCTGCGGCGCGACCCGGACGCCGCCGGCTTCAACTTCTGGCTCGGGAAGCTCAACCAGTTCGGCGGCGACTACATCCGCGCCGAGATGGTCAAGGCGTTCCTTGAGTCCACCGAGTACCGTCAGAGATTCGGGCAGTAGGTGCCAGGCCGTTGGCAGTCGCCGCGTCAGCGGCGGCGTGCATTCAGCCCGGCCTTTCAAGGCCGGGTCGGCAGGAAACGGACACGGCCGCGTCGCGTCAGCGACGCGTGAACATGCCGCACGGGTTCAACCGTCGCTGACGCGACGCAACGTTTATAACCGATGGCGGCCCCGGCCTTGAAAGGCCGGGCTAAATTCAACCGCCGCGCCGCGGCGCTTCCAACTGCCAACCGCCTACTGATATGAACAGGATTAAGAATTTGACATTTCAAATCTCGAATCCTTCCTTGCTATGCAGGCTTGTGGCCCTTGCCCTCGCGGTCTTCATCGCCGTCCTGCCCGTCGTACACGCGGCGTCCGCCGCGCAGGACACCTTAACCGGCGCGTTCGAGGGGACGGTGACGGACGCGCTCTCGGGCCGGCCCGTCGCGCGCGCGCGCGTCGAGTTCGTCAACCAGCAGACGGGCGTCACGGTCTTGAAGCTCTCGGATTCGCAGGGGCGTTTCTTTCAGGGGCTTCTGACGCCGGGCACTTACACCATCCGCGCCACGGCCCCCGGCTACGAGCCGTCCGAGACCGTGCAGAGGCTCATCGGCATGCGGACGGGCGAGGTCGTCCCCGTCCCCATCACCCTCGACCCAGCGCCCAACGCCACACCCACACCTTCGACGACGCCCATGCCTTCGACGACGCAGGCGCCCAACCCCGTCGCGACGCCGCAACCCACGCCCGCGACGGCCGCGGCCAGCCCGACGCCCACGCCCGCACCGCAGCTCACCGCGGCCGAGACGGACGTGCGCGGCAGCGCCAACGCGAAGGACGCGCGGCGCGGCGGCGCCTTTACGGACGTGGAGGTGCAGACTCTACTGCTGGGCGGCGTGACTTTGACGCGCACGTTCGACGAGCTGGCGCTCTACCTTGCCGACGTGGCCTTACCGCCTCAGACCCTCGGGGGCGGAAGCGGCCCCGGCGTCGGCGCGGGCGTGGGCACGTCTGGACAGTTCGCGGCCAACGGCCTGCGCTCGCGCGCCAACAACTTCACGGTGGACGGCTCGGACAACAACGACGAAGACATCGGCGTCCGCCGCCAGGGGTTCTTCGCGCTCGTCCCGCAGCCGGTCGAGTCGATCAAGGAGTATCAGGTCGTCACGCTGCTCGCGCCCGCGCAGTACGGGCGCAACGTCGGCGCGCAGGTCAACGCCATCTCGCGTTCGGGCGGGAGCGAGCACCACGGTACCCTCTTCGGCCTCTTCAACGCGAGCCAGCTCAACGCGCGCAACTACTTCGACACGGCCAACGGCAACGCGGTCACGCCGCTCACCGCGGGCGGCCGCCCCGTCGTCGTCTCTTCCGCCTACAACTTCAACCAGCAGGCGCTCAAGTTCGAGCCCGTCGGCGGGCACGCGTTGACGGTGCAGAACGGGAGCGGGGGAGAGGACTCGTTCACGCTCGGGCAGGGCGGGTTCGTATTGGGCGGCCCCGTAAGCGCCGGCAAGCTCTTCTACTTCGTGAGCGCCGAGGGGCAGCTCTTGAACGCCTCGAAGGAGGCGAGCTTCGCCGTGCCCGCGGTCGAGGAGCGCGGCGCCTTCCGCTCCGGCGCGACCGGCATCTCCTTCAACCGCTTCCGCAACGACGCCGAGTTCGCCTTCCCGACGACCTCGGGCGGCGACGCCGTCTTCAGCCTCTTCCCGTTCCCGAACAACCCCGGCGGCGTCTACGGCGCGAACACCTACACGCAGACGCTGCCGGCCGGCGCGCGCGGCCGTCTCCTCTCCGGCAAGCTCGACTACGACTTCCGGCTCGGCGAGCGCGCGCAGAGTCTGACCGGCCGCTACAACTTCACCGACGACTGGCGCGACATCCCCGTCACGGGCGGCGCGCTCTTCTCCACTTTGAAGCCGAGCGTCCGCACGCAGAATCTCTCCCTCTTCCTCAACAGTGAGCTGTCCTCGCCCGCGGCGCGCACGCTCCTCTTCAACCAGCTCCGCCTCTCCTACGGCCGCACACGTCTGAGGTTCGACGAAGTGCGCGACCGCGTGCAGTTGATCGACGGCCGGGCCTTCCCCGACGTGCCGTTCCTCCTCAACGCGCGCGTGCTCGACAACCTGACGCTGCCGAACTTCAACGCCGCCGCGAACAGCATCACCCCGAACACCGGCCCCGTCTTCTACCGAGAGGCGGGCACGGTCGAAGAGCGGCTCGGCCCTCTGGGGCAGGTCGTCGTCGCGGGCTTCAGCCCCGTCGGCGTGGACGTGTACAACTTCCCGCAGAAGCGCGTCAACAACACCTACCAGTTCGCCGACCAGATGACCTTGAAGCGCGGCCCGCACACGCTCATCTTCGGCACCGATAACCGCCGGACGGAGCTGAACAGCATCCTCCCGCGAAACTTCCGCCCGCTGCTCAGCTTCCAGGGCGCGCCGATACTCGCCAACGGCTCCGGCGGGCTCTCCATCACGAACGAGTTCGTCGAGCCCTCGACGCTCGCCGCCGCCTCGGCCGCCAGCGGCTTCTTCCAAACCTTGACGACGGGGAGCGACTCCGGCATCAACCTGCGCTTCTACCAGCTCGGCTTCTACGTGCAGGACGACTGGCGCGTGCGCCCGAACCTCTCTCTCTCCCTGGGCCTGCGCTACGAGGCCAACACCCCCGCGCGCGAGGTGCGCGGCCGCATCGAGGGCACCTTCCCCGCGGACATGCACGCGCCCGTGCCGGGCTTGAACACCTTCATCGGCGGGCGCGAGCGCATCTACGAACCCGACCGCGACAACTTCTCGCCGCGCGTCGGCCTCTCCTACGCGCCGCACTGGTTCGGCGAGCCGGGCGCGACACGCATCCGCGTCGGCTACGGCCACTTCAACGACCAGGTCCTCGGCGCGGTCATCAGCCAGTCGCGCAACGCCTTCCCGACCTTCGTCACGGTGAACACGGCGGGCGGCCTCGGCAACCTCCTCTTCCCGCTCGTGCCGCTCGGCCTTCTGAATCCGTCGAACCCGAACCTCGGGCTCGTGCTGCCGGGCACGCTCAACCTGCTCAACCCGAACATCCCGCTCGCAGACCATCTGAGCCGCATCAACCTGCTCGCGAGCGCGGGCGGCGTGCTGCCGGGTGCGAGCGGCGTCGAGGCGACGCTGCCGGCGCGCAGGCTCGATGCGCCCGAGGCGCACCACTACGCCCTCACCTTCGAGCAGAGGTTCGGCCGCGACACGTTTCTTTCAATCGCGTACGTCGGCACGCAGGCGCGCAACCTGCCGCGCTTCACGACGCCCAACCTCGGCACGAACGCCCTCGCGCTGCTCCGCTCCTTCGACATCGAGACCCGGGGCGAGACGCGCTTCCAGCCGCAGTTCTTCGGCGTCGCCCTCCAGCCGGGGACGACCATCGCGCCGCGGGGCAACGGGCAGGGGCAGAGCTTCGTCGGCGGGCGTCCCGTCGCGGACGTGGGCGGCGTGGAGTTCTACGAGAACACGGCCACGTCGCGCTACGACGCGCTTCAGCTTGAGCTGCGCGGGCGCCTGCGCTCGCGCCTCCTCTATCGCGCCGGCTACACGCTCTCGAAGGTTCTGGACGACGTGTCCGACGTGTTCGAGCTGGCCGGCGCGCCCGCGCTCCCGCAGAACAGCCTGACGCTGGCGGGCGAGCGCGGCCCCGCCAACTTCGACGCGCGCCAACGCTTCGCCTCCCACGCCGTCTACGACTTCCCGAGATTCGAGGGGCGCGTGGCGCGGCGCATCTTTCAAGACATGCAGGTCGCGGCGACCGCGCAGTTCCAGACGGGACAACCCTTCACCGTCAACTCCATCTTCGACGTGAACCTCGACGGCAACCTCACCGACCGCCTCGACAGCTTGAACGGCCTCGTCGTCACGGGCGACCGGAGGCAGCCGCTGCGTCTGACGACGGACGACCTCTCTTCCCTGCGCGCGCCGCTGGGGCGGGACGGGCGCATCGGCCGCAACACCTTCCGCGCCGGCAGCTACCTCGACGCGAACGCGGCCCTCCTCAAGACGTTTCACTTCGACGAGACGCGCAGCCTCGTCTTCCGCGCGGAACTCTTCAACCTCACGAACCGCGCCAACTTCGGCGTGCCCGTCCGCCAGCTCGAAGCCCCCGGGTTCGGCCAGGCGACCTCGACCCTCACGCCCGGGCGCCGCCTACAGTTCCACCTCAAGTTCTCTTTCTGACCGCGAGCGGGGGGCGAGAAGGCCATGCAGACTTACGATCTCTTAGTCATCGGCTCCGGCCCTGCGGGGCAGCGCGCCGCCATCCAGGGGGCGAAGCTCGGTAAGCGCGTCTTGATGGTCGAGAAGCACGAGGTGATGGGCGGCGCCTGCATCAACACCGGCACCATCCCGAGCAAGTCGATGCGCGAGGCCGTGATGCACCTCTCGGGCTACCAGTACCAGGGCATCTACGGGATGAGCTACCGGGTCAAGGAGAAGATCACCGTCTCGGACCTCTCCTTCCGCGTGCAGCAGGTCATCAAGACGGAGATCGACGTGACCACGGCGCAGCTCTCGCGCAACGGCATCGAGACGCTGAACGGCTCCGCGAGCTTCATCGACCCGAACCACGTGCGCGTCAAGAACTCACGCGCGCAGGCCGAGTACGAGGCCGCGCTCATCGTCCTCGCCACGGGGACGCGGCCGGCCGAGTCGCCGCTCGTGCCCATCAACGGCCGGACGATCATCAACAGCGATCAGATCTTCTCGCTCGAAAGCATCCCGAAGACGCTCATCGTCGTCGGGGGCGGCGTCATCGGCGTCGAGTACGCCTCGATGTTCGCCGCCCTCGGCGTGCGCGTCATCCTCATCGAGAAGCAGCCGCGCCTGCTCGGCTTCGTGGATTCCGAGATGGTCGAGGCGCTCTGCTACCACCTGCGGGACAACCGCGTGACGCTGCGTCTGAACGAGGAGGTGGCGAGCGTCGAGGAGGCCGCGGACGGGACGGTGGTCGCGAACCTGAAGAGTAACAAGCGCATCTCGGGCGACGCGCTGCTCTACTCGGTCGGCCGGCAGGGGAACGTGGACGACCTGAACCTGGCCGCGGCCGGCCTGGAGGCCGACGGCCGGGGCCGCATCCAGGTCGACGAACAGTACCGCACCGCCCAGCCGCACATCCTCGCGGTCGGGGACGTGATCGGGTTCCCGAGCCTCGCCTCCGTCTCGATGGAGCAGGGACGCATCGCGGTCAGTCGCGCGCTGGGGACGAACGCCGAGACCGACCCGGCCAAGTACCCTTACGGCATCTACACGATTCCGGAAATCTCCTTCGTCGGGAAGACCGAGGAGCAGTTGACGGACGAGGACGCGCCCTACGAGGTCGGCCTCGCCTACTACCGCGAGATCGCGCGCGGCCAAATTCGGGGCGACACGACGGGCCGCCTCAAGCTCATCTTCCACCGCGACACGAAGGAGGTGCTCGGCGTCCACATCATCGGCGAGGGCGCCTCCGAAATCCTGCACATCGGGCAGGCGGTGATGATACTGGGCGGGACGGTGGACTACTTCGTCAACACCGTCTTCAACTACCCGACGCTGGCCGAATGCTACAAGGCGGCGGCGTTCAACGGACTGAACAAGCTCACGAGGTTCGGCTGAGGGTCGAGAACTATGGGACACACAATCGGGGCGCTGGTCACCGAGCACATCGCCGTCGGCTTGGTGGAGCAGAACGAGCTGGTCGGCGCGGTGCAACGCTTCCCGGACGCGGGCGACTTCCGGGACATGCTGGAAGGCATGCCCGCCGAGGAGATCGTCCGGCGCATCGGGGAGAAGATCGAGAGCGTCGGCCGGGGGCTTGAGATCGGCGCCGTCGGGGTCGGCTTCCCCGGCATCAACAGGGGCGGGCTGGTCGAAGACTCGCCGAACCTGAAACAGACCAAGGGGCTGAACGTCGCCGAAGCCTTAAGCGCTCTGCTCGCCGGGAAGGGAATCGGCGCACACGTCCACGTCCTCAACGACGCCGCCGCGCTGGCCGCGGGCGTGGCCGCGACGCGCGGGCAGTTGGACAAGCTCGTCCGCGTCTGGTTCCTCGGCGTCGGCATCGGCCTCGGCCGCTACCCGCAGGCCGACAGCTTCTCGGAAGGCGGGCACGTCGTCGTGACGCTCGACCCGAAGGAGAACTACTGCGGGTGCGGCGGCGTCGGCCACCTCGAAGGCATCATGGGCCACCGCGCGATGCGGCTCCGCTTTCTCGACCTGGAGCCCGAGGAGGTCTTCGAGCAGGCGGCGGCCGGCGAGGCGCGCTGCACGGAGTTCCTGAAGCTCTGGCACCGCGCGCTGGCGGCCGGGACGGCGACGAGCGTCCACCTCGACGGCCCCGGCAAGTTCTACCTCTCCGGCCCCAACGCCGGCCACGTGCAGGTCAACCTCCTCGACCAGTACCTGCACGAGATGGTCAAGCTGAGCCCCTTGCAGGGCAGCGCCTTCGAGGTCATCCCGACCAGCGACGTGACCGCGCTCATCGGCGCCGCCGTCAGCGCCGACCGCGCCGCCGAGGCTTAGCAACGCTGACTCTCAACCGCAACTGCAATAACAGCTCGTTGGAGAAGGAGCGTATACGATGGCCCGTCGCATAAGGCTCTTGATGCTCGCATGCCTGCTCTGTGGCGTGTCGGTTCTCTTAACCCTGCCTCGACTGCTCGACGCCGTGCGCGCCGCCGCGAAGGAGTCGGGCGGGCCGCCGCCGGCCCAAACGGCGAGCGATTGCCAGAACGTCCCGCCGCTGCCCCTGCCGAGCACGTTCCTGCCGGCACGCCTCCCGCAGTATCAGGAGCAGCTCTCGCGCTTCCTCCAGTGCAGGCAGTACGCGAAGCTGGGCTGGGCGGAGGACAAAGGGGTGCGCGACACCGGGCCGTACGTCAAAGGGAGTTACTACGGCGTGCACCCGGCGGTGAAGATCTACTATTCGCCGGAGGTCGTCGGCTGGCTCAAAGGCAAGCGCAAGGGGCTCATCCCCGACGGGGCCGTCATCATCAAGGAGCAGTTCCACCCGCCCGCCGGGCGTTACCGCTTCGAAGCGCCGTCGTCCGTCGCGGACTGGACGGTGATGATTAAGGATGCGAAGGGCTCGGCCGACGGCTGGTACTGGGCCGAGATTTGGGACAAGCAGTGCGCCGACAACAACGAGCCGCCCTTCGCCATGCGCAACGCGGGCTTCGGCCTCTACTGCGTGCGCTGCCACGCGTCGGCCGAGAAGGAGCTGACCTTCAGCGCGCTGGAGAACATCAAGGGCGAGCCGGGCGAGCCCCTGCACTACTACGACGACAACTCATGGTTCTACGCCCCGCCGCCCCTGCCCGGTCCGACGCCGACGCCGCCCCCGCCGTGCAGGGAGACCCACGGCCACACGGACTACACGCCGGCCGTGCACCACGACCCGGGCAAGAGCGGCCAGGAGGAGCGTCAAGAGCCGCTCAGGGTGGCCCCGCCGCCGCTCCCGGCACGCGCGCCGAACCCGCAGTTCCTCGCCTACTACGACTCGATTCAGCCCGTGCACGACCCGCAGAGGCTGCCCGGCGAATCCTTCGACCACGTCTACGCGCGGCCGTCCGTGCCCGGCAAGCAGGCCGACCCGTTCCTCACCTCGGACTCGTGCGTGGGCTGTCACAGCGGCATCACGTACAGCGGCAACGTGATGCTCTACCAGGGGGTGACGCAGCCGGACGGCTCGACCCCTTCGATGAACGTCTCGCCCTTCGCCGAGTGGCGCTGGTCGCCGATGGGCCTCGCCGGGCGCGACCCGATCTTCTACGCGCAGCTCGACAGCGAGATCGCCTACCTCAAGACACAGCCCGATGCAGACGAGCAGGTCCGGATGCTGACCAACACCTGCTTCAAGTGCCACGGCGTGATGGGCAAGCGCACCCTCGACGCAGACCACGGCGGCGTGGGCAAGGGAGACTTCAAACGGGAGTTCGTCTACCTCACGGACGAGAGCGACCCGAACTTCAAGTACGGGGCGCTGGCGCGCGACGGCATCAGCTGCATGTCCTGCCACCGCATCGTCGCCGACAAGGGGCCGCCCGGCGTCCCCGCGCTCAGGCACTTCCTTGAGAAGGCCATCACCGGAGACTTCAACGTGGGCGAACCCGGCGAGCTGTACGGCCCTTTCAAGGACGAAGAGATCGTCACCGACCCGATGAACAACGCGCTCGGCATCAAGCCGAAGCACGACCCTTACATCAGGACTGCACGGATGTGCGGCAGTTGCCACACCATCAACCTGCCGGTCGTGGACTGGAAGCCGCCCGCCCGGCGCGGCAACGACGCGGAGGGGCCGCGCCCACTGACGCACAGCAGCCTCGAACAGTTGACCTACCTGGAGTGGCTCAACAGCGGCTATCAAGACGAGTTCGACGGCGGCCCGAAGGCGCAGACCTGCCAGGACTGCCACATGCGTTCGAGCTACGTCAACTCGAAGGGCACGCTCAACGTCCCGCTCATCCAGCAGCCCATCGCCGCCGTCGAGGACGACCGCTACCCCGCGACCGAAGGACTCCTCCCGCCCGAGAAGACGCACGTCCGCCTGCGCGAGAGCGGCTTCGCGCGCCACCAGTTACAGGGCCTCAACGTCCCCCTGCTTGAGCTGTTCCGGCAGTACATGGAGAAGGGCTACGCGAACGGCGCGAACCTGCTCTCGAACCCCGTCCTCGGCGTGCGCCAGAACGACTACATGCAGACGGTCGCGGACAACCTGCCGAACGCCCTCGACGCCTTCGTCGAGCAGGCCGCGAACTCGACCGCCGATGTCAGCCTCTCGCCCCTGAGCGTCAGCGGCCGGCGGCTGACCGCCGAGGTGCTCGTCACGAACAAGACCGGCCACAGGTTCCCGAGCGGCGTCGGTTTCCGCCGCGGCTTCGTCGAGCTGCGCGTGCTGGACACGGGCGGCGGGGGAGAGAAGACCGTCTGGTGCTCCGGCTGCACGGACAGCCTGGGCGTCATCACGGACGGCGACGGCGGCAGGCCCCTGCCGTCGGAACTCTTCGACAAGTACCGGCCGGGGCAGAAGCCGGAGCGGAGCGACTACCCCGCGCAGTGCGGCAGCGTCGTGCAGCAGCAGCAGTACCAGCCGCACTTCTGGGGCACACGCTTCCCCATCACGCGGCAGGATCAGGCGCAGATTTTCGAGGAGATCGACCTCAACGCCGACTGCGTCGTGACGAGCAGCTTCATCCGGCGCGACTTCGTGGTCAAAGACAATCGACTGCTCCCGTGGGGCTGGACGGAGTCCGGGCCGAAGGGGCCGGACGGGCAGCCCTCCATCCCGAAAGAGTTTCTCGAACCGACGCATGCGGAGGGCGTATGGGACGACCCGCGCTACCGAGACGGCAGCGGGACGAGTCTGGTGCGTTACGAGGTGGCTCTGCCCGCGGGGGTTGACCCGCGGAACCTGAAGGTGACGGCCACGCTCTACTACCAGAGCATCCCGCCGCACTACCTCCACGACCGCTTCACGCAGGCGCCCGACTACCCCGCCACGCGGCGCCTCTACTACCTGACCTCCAACCTCCGCACGCAGGGCACGCCGCTGGAGAACTGGAAGGTCAGGGTCACCGCGGCCACACGCACGGCGGGCCAGTGAACCTGCACGAACGAGAAGGGCGGCCCCTGGCCGCCACTCACTTGAAACAATCTTCGTGTCGCCCGGCGGTAGCGTTCTGCAAGCCCGGGTGGGGGCGTATACTGTGGCGCGGCGGGCCGAGGTCGGGAGCTTCTTTGGTGTAAGCGCCCCCGGCCCCACCGCCGAAAACTGAAGCCGGGGGATGTCGCCATGCGCAATCGTGTGAACGTCAGATTTACCGTCGCCCGCACAGCCCTCGCGTGCGTAGTCGCGGCGGCGGTCACGACCAGCGCTCAGACCCGGCGGCCCGCCGAGCGCCAGAACCCGGACAGCGTGGTCGTCAGCACGGACGAGGTTCTGTGTGATGTCGTCGTGCGGGATCAGAAAGGGCACCTGGTAACCAACCTCACGGCTTCGGATTTTGAAGTGTACGAAGACGGCGTCAGGCAGGAGGTCAACTCGTTCCGGCTGGTGGCCCCGGCGGGTGCGACCGCGAGTGTGGCCGCGAGTGCGGCCGCCCGACCGGCCCCGACCGACCGCGGCGCGGGCGCGACGAACGGCACGCCCGACCGTGCCGGGGCGACCGGCGTCAGCGCGGTCGCCATCGTCTTCGACCGACTCACGCCCGACGGCCGCGCCCGCGCGTATAAAGCCGCCCTCAGCTACCTGCAAGAGAGCGGGAACAAGGACGAGCTGTATGGAGTCTTTCTCACGGACCTCTCGGTCGTCGTGCTTCAACCTTTCACCAATGACCGCGAGCTGGTGAAGTCGGGCATCGAGAGGGCGGGTTCGTTCAGTCCTTCCCTCTACACCTCGAACAACGTGAAGACGCGGGAAGTGAGGGATCAGGCGACCAGGGATTTGCTCAAAGCGCAGATGGGAGAAGGGGGAGGGCCGGCGAGACTCCTGGGCACGAGTACGCAGACCATGCTCGAATGGCTGGAGGAGATGGAACGCGATCAGCAGGGCGACGCGACTACCCGCGGGCTCTTGTTCATCGCCTCGTCACTCAGCTCGTTGCCCGGCCGCAAGGCGGTCATCTTCTTTTCGGAAGGGGTGCTCCTCCCGCCCTCGGTGATGGAGACTTTCCGCGCCGCCATCAACGCGGCCAACCGCAACAACGTCAGCTTCTACACGGTTGACGCCGCGGGCCTGCGGGTGGAGAGCAAGACGGCGGAGACGAACCGGGAGATCACTTCGCGCAGCGGTCTGCGAATGGCCCAGCTGGGCATGACGGCCGATGTCGCAGGCCCGATGACGAAGGGGCTGGAGCGCAACGAAGATTTGCTCCGCCTCGACCCGGACAGCGGCCTGGGCCGACTCGCCAACGAGACCGGGGGATTTCTGATTACCGATTCGAACGACCTGAAGGGCAAGCTGCGGCAGGTTGACGAGGACTTGCATGCCTATTATTTGATGAGCTACAGGTCGAGCAACCAGAGCTACGACGGCCACTTCCGTCGGATCGAGGTCAAGGCAAAACGCCCGGGGCTCAACGTGCAGAGCCGCAAGGGCTACTTCGCAATCAAGGGGACGTTCGCCTCGCCCGTGCTCGCCTACGAGGCGCCGGCGATTGCGGCGCTGGAGAACACGCCGAAGGCCGACTCGTTCCCGTTTTACGCCGGCGGCTTCAGCTTCCCCGAGCGGGAGCGGGAGGGGCTCGCCCCCGTGCTGGCCGATCTTCCCCTGTCGGCCTTCACGTTCCGCATCGACCGCGAGAAGAAGGTCTTTGACACGGACTTCTCCGTCGTGGCCCTGCTCAAAGACCAGGCGGGCCAGGTGGTCTCGAAGCTGAGCAACCAGTACCGGCTGAGCGGGCCGCTCGACAAGGTCGAGGGGGAGAAGCAGGGCCGGGTCCTGTTCTACCGCGAAGCCGAGCTTGAGCCCGGTCGCTACACGCTGGAGACGGTAGCGTACGACGCCCTCAACGGCCGCACCAGCGTGCGCACCGGGACGCTCGAAGTCGCCGCAACCGACGGAGGTAGGCTGCGCCTGAGTGACGTGGTAATTCTGAAGCGGGCTGAACCCGCGGGCGCGGCCGACGAGAAGGGGGCCAACCCGTTTCACGTCGGAAACCTGATCGTGAGCCCGAACCTGGGCGAGCCGATTCGCAGGTCGCTCAGGCAGGTGCCGTTCTTCTTCACGGCCTACGCCCCGCCGGGGGCGAGCGTCAGACCGAAGCTG
This sequence comes from Pyrinomonadaceae bacterium, assembly GCA_045807865.1. Lineage (GTDB taxonomy): Bacteria > Acidobacteriota > Blastocatellia > Pyrinomonadales > Pyrinomonadaceae > QHXN01. The sequence goes on along the minus strand of JBJMGP010000178.1, from coordinate 11,675 downwards.
TCGATAGAGTTGCGGCAACAGGGGCGCACGCTGGCCCGGCTGCCCGGGGAGATGCCGGAGGCGGACGCGTCGGGGCGCATCCAGTACGTGGCCGGCTTGCCTCTGGAAAAGATACCGGCGGGTTCTTACGAGTTGAAAGTGACGGTCAGCGACGAAACAACGAGTGTCACGCGCTCGGGGTATTTTACGATTGAGGACTAGGTCGCCCGGACGCTGGGCAGCGTCGCCGACGGCCGACAACGTCCCGGGTACGTGAACGATTTCTACCGCTGACCGAATGAGAAAGGGCGGCCACGTGGCCGCCCTTTGCGTCTGACTGCTACTCGCTCACCCGGCCGCGGAGGCCGGCTTCCGGGCCTTCGTACCGCGATGCGAAGCCTTCGGCTACGCCCGCGACAGCGAACGCAAATCGGGCCTCCACCGCGGCGGCACCGACAACCCACCCACCACCTAAAACTTAACTAACCGGCGTGGGGCGTCTCTCCAATCAAAGACGCCCCGCGCCCCAACAGTATTGGAATTCTACAAAAGAACCTTTTTGTGGAAGTAGATGTTGGGCTGAAATAGACAGGTTTTTTGTAGTCTATAGCGGCTTGCGCTTGAGTGCGACCGCGGATGAGTCAGTACCGCCTGCGGTAGCGGGAGGGTCTCGTGCGCGCTACCCGCCCGCTCCCGCAGGCGGTACTGACTTGCCGCCTTCCGCACCAGTCGCATCCAAGTGCAAATCGCTATAGTTAAAGACCGCTGCATTGATAGGTAAACCCTGTGATTGCTGAAACCCGCATTTTACAAGGTTAAGTTCGGCGAAAAGGTTTACCTATCAATGCAGCGCTCTGTAATTCCACAAAGTAACTCTTTTGTGGAATGGGATTAGACCTTTACATCTTGTCCTGAGAACTTCTCTAAGGCGATTTAGATAAATCCCGACAGTGCCGCTGCACCGCCGGGATTTTACTGTAAGGTGGGATTGAGAAGTCCATTGCTAGATCAGACGACGAAGGGGCAGCCGGTTGGCTGCCCCTTTAGTCATCGTGTCAGCAGTAGGCGTCCGGTCGGACTTTGACCCTCAACCGGAGGCCAGCTTCTGGGCCTTGGTGCGGACGAAGGCGTAGTTGAGCTGGGGCAGGGAGTTGAAGCCGGCGGCCTTGGCGGCGAACTCCTTGACCTTCGCGTTGTCGCCCTTGCCCTGGTACGCCTGCGACAGGCGGTAGAGGTTCTGCGGGTTCTGCTGGTTCGCCTGCTGTAGCTCGGCGACGGCCTTGTCGTAGTCCTTCTCTTCCAGCGCGATCATGCCGGCCAGCTCGTGCGCCAGCTTCACCTGGTTCGGGTTCTTCGAGCTTTCGACTCCCTTGCGGTACTCCTCGGCCTCTGACTTGGCCCCGGCGAACTCTTTCTTGCCCAACGCGACCGTCACCAGGTTGTAGTGGTGGAAGAGCTTCGTGTTGGTCTTAAGCTCCGGCGAGAGCGTGGACTCGTCGGTCATCTTCAGGAGGCGCTCGAACTGCGCCCTGGCCTCGTCGTACTTGCCCATCTCGACGAGGATGTTTCCCTTGAGCTGGAGGTCGGCCGTCATCGCCGCCGTGTCGCCGATCTTCTCGCCCATGGCGTACTGCTTCTCCACCTCTTCGAGCGCCTTGTCCAGCTTGCCGCCGTCGGCCTGGACGATGGTCATGCCGAAGAGCGCGGTGCGTCGGTCGCCGTCGCTCCGCGCCTTGTCGTTGAGCGCCTGTAACTCGGCCGTCGCCTCGTCGGGCTTGCCCATGTAGAGCAGGTCGGCGGCGATGCCGTTGCGCGAGTTGATGAAGTTGGCGTCGAGCGAGAGCGCCTTGCGGTACTGCGCGATGGACTCCTCGTACTTGCCCATCTTGAGCAGCAGCTCGGCGTAAGAGTCGTAGGGGTTCGGGTCGTTCGGGATCAGCTCGATGTACTTCTTGAAAGCCTGCTCGGCGTTCGGGAAGTCGCCGTTCTGCCGGTAGGCGTAGCCGAGGATGTTGTAGGCGGGCGAATAGCTCGGGGCCAGCCCGGTCGCCTTCTTGTAGTGCTCGATGGCCTGCGCGAAATCCTGCTGGCCGAAGTAGTAGCCGCCGAGGTTGAAGTGCGCGCGCTCGTCTTCGGGGTGCGCGGCGACGAGCTTGTCGAGCTGCTCCTTCTGCTTTGCGGCTTCGCCGTTGGCGCCCGCCTCGGTGGCGAGGATGAGCAGCCGCTCCCCTTCGGAAGCCTTACCCGACAGCTCGACCGCCTTCTTCAAATGTTCGAAGAACTCCTTCGCGGTCTGCGCAGCGTTGGCGCGGCCCAGCTCCGCCAGCGCGAAGTTCGGGTCGAGCGAGATGGCCTTGTCGAAGTGTTGAATCGAGTCCTGCGCCAGCAGCCTCTCGGCCATGTCGCGCCCCTGCAAGAACTCCTTCCTCGCCTCCTCCGAAGAGGTCGTGACCGGTATCTTCCCGCCCGCCGGCGCGGCGGGGGAAGCCGCGGGGGCCGGGGCGTTCGAGACCTGTGGGGCCGCGGCGCAACCGCTCAACGCCGCGGCGCTCAGCGCACAGAGAGCCGCCAAATGGAAAAGCCTGGAACCTTGACCGCGCATCAGATGCCTCCTTCGAGTGTGTAGTTGAACGGCGACTCGCGGTAGGGAAACATACCGGGCCGGGAGTTCTACGAGGCGAGGTGTATTAAGCCGTGCCGGACTTTTAAAGACGGAGGGAGACCGCGTGTAAACTTTCGGATGACGTGTCTGGCGACGCGCTACGGGCGCCGAACGGAACGGGAACCGGTATGAATGCCGAGTGAGACTAAGCGAAAGAAGGGGCCGCGTCAAGCACTCGCTTCGAAATTTATAGAGGCCGGGGAGGCGTCGGGATAAAGTCCAATTCTTTGGTCGCAAGTGGAGCTGTTCAAGCCGCGCCCTCGCTATTGACATCGACCCGGCCCCGGCATATCTTTCAAGCCATCCAGCAGGGCGCACCAAGCACCAACAACGCTGTTCTCCATCGACAGCCCAATGACCACACGCCTCTCCAGTGGTCGGCAATCACACACAGCTATCACTGCCCGAGCATCAACATGAGTAGAAAAGTCGTCTGGTCGCTCTTAACGCTCGCCGTACTGTGCGGCGCGTCTCTGACCTACACACGCAGCGCCGCTTCGAGTTCATCCAACCGACCGCCGGCGTCTCCGCGAGCGGTGCCGAGGGCTTCCAGCCTCTTGCCGCCTCTGGCGACGACGCTCGACGTGGATCGGACGGACGACGTGGCCTCCGCCTCGGCCTGCACGGCCGCGGCTGACGATTGCAGTCTGCGCGGCGCCGTCATCAACGCCAACAACGACTCCGGCGCGATGCCTGTGACGATCAACCTGCAACCGGCGACCACCTACAACCTCACGCTGGCCAACGCCACGCAGGAGAACGGCGCGGCGACCGGCGACCTCGACATCAAAACCAGCCTCCACCCTGTGACCTTCGTGGGCGGAGGCTCTTCGGGGCCGAACGCGACGGTCATCGACGCGGCCGGGCTCAACACGGGCAGTATGCGTGACCGCGCGTTTCACGTCACCGCCTCGAACGTCGCCGTCACCTTTCAGGATTTGGTCATCCGGAACGGCAAGGCCGCGGACGACGGCACGGCCGGCGCGAGCACAGACCCCTCGGCACAGAACGCCAACCGCGCAGGCGGCGGCATCCTCAACAACGGCGGCAGCCTCACGCTGACCAACGTCAGCATCCAGACATGCGAGGCCCTGGGGAAGGGCGACAGTGTCAACAACGATCACACTACGCTCGACGCACACGGCGGCGGCCTCGCCAGTCTCACGGCGACCGGGAACGTGAGCATTACGGGCAGCACCTTGACGGGCAACTCCGCCCTGGGCGGGAACGGCGGCAACTTCAACAACGGCGCCGGCTCAAACGCACAGGGCGGCTCGATCTATTTTGAAGGCGGCACGCTCGACATCGATGGGTCGCGCATCGAAGCCAGCGCCGCGAACGGCGGCAACGGTGGCAACGTCGATCAGAACGGCCAGACTAACGGCGGCTTCGGCGGGACGGCGCAGGGCGGCGGACTGTGGGTCGGCGGCGGGACTGTAACGGTCAACAACACCACGTTCGAGAGCACTAACGCCAACGGCGGCAACTCGGGCACGGGCGGCAACGGGGCCGAGCCTGCCGGCGGCGCCGACGGCGGCGGCCTGTATAGCCTCGGCAACGTGACGGTGACCAACTCCACATTCCATCTCGATGAAGCGAACGGCGGCGACGGCGGCGACGCCTTCGGCTCGACCTGCCTCGGCGGTCATATGGCTGGCGACGGCGGCGGCGCACGCGGTGGCGCCATCTTTGCGGACGGCGGGAGTCTCATCGTTAACACGGCGACCTTCGCCAACAACTTTGCCAACGGCGGCGACGGCGGCGACGGCGGGCAGAACAACGGCGGCCTGAACTGTGGCAACCACGGTGCCGGCGGTCTCGCTTACGGCGGCGCGTTGACGAGCAACAACGCGGCCACCATCAACATCAAGCACGCGACCATCAGCCTTAACAACGCGCAGGCCGGCAACACGGGTGTCAACACGCCCGGAGTGAACAAGCCGGCGCGCCTCGTGGCCGAAGGCACGGGCGGCGGCATCCGCGTCGGCCCCGGCGGCCTGACTCTGGAGAACACCGTCATCGCCGGCAACGCCGCCGCCAACGGCGCGGGCGACGCGACCGGCGCCCCGACCCCCGGGCCGGACGTGGACGGTGCCGTCACGAGCAACGGCCATAACCTCATCGGCAACGCGGCCGAGGCGACGGGCTTGACGGGGGCGGGCGACCAGACCGGCGCAGACCCTCTGCTCATGCCGCTGGCGGACAACGGCGGCCCGACATGGACGATGGCGCTCTCGCCCGGCAGCCCCGCGCTCGACGCGGGCGTGGCGGCCGGCGCCGCCTTCGACCAGCGGGGCAGGCTGCGCACGTACGACGACCCGGGGGTTGCTAACGCCGCGACCAGCGACGGCACGGACATCGGCGCCTTCGAGCTCCAACCACTTTGCAGCCTCGACTGTCCGGCCGACGTGTCCGCGTCGAACGACCCGGGCGAGTGCGGCGCACACGTCGAATACACGGAGCCGACCGGCGCGGGCTGCGGCACGATCACGTGCGACCACCCCTCCGGCTCTCTCTTCCCTGTGGGGGAGACGACGGTCACCTGCCACAGCACGGCCGGGCCGTCCTGTAGCTTCAAGGTCACGGTCAACGACACGCAGGCGCCCGCCATCGAGACCGTCGGCCCGGTCACGCTGTGGCCTCCCAACCACAAGTATGCGACCTTCGACGTCGCGGGTCTGGTTGCGAGCGCCGTCGATAACTGCGACGCGGGCGTGGGCGTCGGCGGCGTGCGGATCGTGAAGGTGACCAGTGACGAGCTTGAAGACGGCGGCGGGGACGGAAGCACGACCAACGACATCGTGATCGCGGCCGACTGCAAATCCGTGAAGCTGCGTTCCGAGCGGGTGGGCAACGGCAACGGGCGGGTCTACAACATCACCTTCGAGGTGACCGACGCCTCCGGCAACGTCGGCACGGCCACGGCCAGAGTCACCGTGCCCCATTCCCAGAACGGCTCGGCCGCCGTGGACGACGGCCCGCTCTACACCGTCCTGGGCAACTGCCCCTAACCCGACGGGGCGGACACCCCTCGAACAGACACCAATGCCGGCGGCGCGTGTTGAGACGCCGCCGGCACGTGTCGAGAGGAGATTTCCGCGCGTCGAGACGACTCCGGCCTGTGTAGAGATGATTCCGGCGGGCGTCGAGACGACTCCGACGCGTGTAGAGATGATTTCTTAGCCCGTAGAGATGACCGCGGCGCGTGTCGAGATGAGAAGTCGGCGTGTCGAATTTATATGCACGCCCGTCGAGATAAATCGCATTTATACAGAACGCGTCCGCACACCCGTCGAGCAGACCTGACAGCTAATTCAATTTATACACACGCATGTTTAGATAAATCGCATTTATACAAAATCGACTTGCAGACGTGTAGAGCCGAGTTGTTAGTCAGTTCAATTCATATGTGAGCTTGTAGAGATGAATCGCATTTATACAAAATCGATCTCCACTCCCGTCGAGATGATTCCCACAACGGTTCAATTTATCTTGACGGGTGCCGAGATAAATCGCACTCATCCGAGACCGACCCCGACGCCCCTCCAGACTGCCCCGGCAAAGACTCACTCCACCCCGCCGACGCAGAAATATACTCCCGCTACCCTGCAACCTGCCCCCGCATGGTCACACCCGCCCCCGGCACGCGCGGCGTTACCCTCGGCGCCTGTAAAATGCATCCCACCGGCATGGAATTGAATGCTCCCGGCCGCATCCAATCGCAAATGGCTATAAATTGTTGAAAAGATTGAAGGCGGCGGTCGGAATCGAACCGACGAATAAAAGTTTTGCAGTTCATTTGAACCGACTAGCACATACTGTCACGGAGTATCACAGAGGCATAAATACTATAGCGGCTTGCGCTTGAGTGCGACCGCGGATGAGTCAGTACCGCCTGCGGTAGCGGGCGGGTAGCGCGCACGAGACCCTCCCGCTCCCGCAGGCGGTACTGACTTGCCGCCTTCCGCACCAGTCGCATCCAAGTGCAAATCGCTATAGCTTTCTTCATTTGTCTTGAAACTCCATAACACTTCCATATATGCAGGTAGTCCCCGCAAACACCACAATATGATAGAGTGCGAATGCGACTGACGTAGTGAAAGAGTTTCGCGGCAAGATGCTTTTCTTATGATGAGTGCTGCACTGTGAAGACTGCTTTTGGAGGGAATATGAGCGGGGGCGATAGAAATAAACAGCTATGGGCACATGAAGTAGCTTCTTCGTTTAGTCCAGAAATGGAAGCTGTTATTGCAAGTGGCGATTGTTTAGATACTTTGCGCGGCCTGCCGGACGGTTTTGCGAAGCTCATCATCACTTCGCCGCCTTATAACATCGGCAAGACTTATGAAAAGGCCACTAAGCTGGCAGAGTATCTTGCCTCAATTAACCCGGCCATAGATGAGTTGGTTAGGGTGCTTTCACCAGAAGGATCGCTTTGCTGGCAGGTTGGAAACTACGTCGAGAATGGGGAAGTCTTTCCGCTTGATATTTTTTATTATCCTTTCTTCAAGGATCATGGCTTTAAGCTGCGTAATAGAATCATCTGGCGTTTCGAGCATGGATTACATGCCTCTAAACGGTTCTCAGGCCGTTACGAAACTCTGCTTTGGTTTACTAAGAGCGACGCCTACACGTTCAACCTTGATCCGGTGCGCGTACCCGCGAAGTATCCCGGTAAGACTCACTTCAAAGGTGAAAAAAAAGGCCAGCCGTCCGGAAACCCGCTCGGCAAAAATCCTTCGGATATATGGCGGATCGTTGCGCAGGATTGGGAGCAAGAGCTTTGGGACATTCCGAACGTCAAAGCAAATCACCCCGAGAAGACGATTCACCCCTGTCAGTTCCCGATTGAATTAGTTGAGCGTTGCGTGCTCGCCCTTACGAATGAAGACGATTGGGTATTAGACCCGTTCTCCGGCGTTGGTTCTGCCATGCTCGCCGCGCTGAAAAACAAACGGCGCGCTATAGGGTGTGAGAAAGAAGCCGAGTATGTCGAGATAGCAAAGCAGCGCATTGCAGACCTCTACTCTGGCAAGCTCCGGTATCGTCAACTCGGAAAGCCTGTCCATCAACCGACCGGGCGCGAGAAGGTCGCTCAAATCCCAATGGAGTGGAGAAACGCGGAGGCGAAAGCGTGAGGGTTGCGGGTGTCTATTCCTTCAAGGGCGGGAAAGAGTTTGTGACCGAACGTTACCCGCACTTGCTCACAGAAGTTAATGCAGTAATCAAAGCCGTTGATGCCGCCTTGTATAAAGACAAGGTAAGCGAAGAAAAGACAATGCCGGGACGGATGCTTTACAGTCCGGCACGCATCAACACGGCTTTCAAAGCAGAGTTCGGCAAGTCAGAGTGGAAATCTATCCGAGTTCGCTGTGACTACCCGACAACCTATTATCTTGAAGATTATGAAATCCGTTCAAAGAATCGCGGCGCGTTCCGTGAGATGGATTTAGTCAAAGACAAACTCGGCATCGAAGTTCAGTTCGGCAAGTATGCATTCATGGTTTATAACGTCTGCGCGAAGATGACGATCTTCCGCAACCTCGGGCACATAGACAGCGGAATTGAAATCGTGCCCGTCAAAGCCTTCGCGGATGATATGTCAACGGGCGTCTCCTATTTTGAACAGTTCGTTTGGGATTTAGAAAGCCGCGGCGTTGCCGACATAGACATTCCCGTTTTAATTCTTGGAATTGATGCCTAGTAGCACGCGGCCAGCAAGGAACCTTTTCAGCCGTGAAGACTTAAAAGCTTACCTAGAAGGCTTACAACCGGTATCAGGTGACGCTAATATCCAAAGGACGCGCGCCAATAGCCAGATGTATAGGCTTGAGCGTTTAAGTCTTGAGCAACAGCAGGCAATTTCCAATAAGGGTGAAATTCAGAAGCGATAAGACTTAGCGACATAGCTCGGAAAGGTAATACTCAAGGCCGCTTGGAATCGAAAAATTTAACAGGCGGTTTAAGCTCCCCACAAAAGTCCCCACAGCTACCTTTAGCGGTAGATGTGGGGACTTCGTTTGTGCCTGTAAATTGTGGAGCGAAAAGAATTATTGAAGGCGGCGGTCGGAATCGAACCGACGAATAAAGGTTTTGCAGACCTCTGCCTTACCACTTGGCTACGCCGCCGAAAAGCTGGGTTGAATGATGAATGCGGAATGATGAATGAGACGGAACTCGTCATTCATCATTCCGCATTCATCGCTGACGAAGCGGGAGACGGGATTTGAACCCGCGACTTCGACCTTGGCAAGGTCGCACTCTACCGCTGAGTTACTCCCGCGTGAGCGTTTGAAATTCTACTGATTAAAGCGCCGTTGTCAAGCGGCCCCCTTTCAACCCCGTGCCGGGGCCGTTTGACAGGCGCCGTGGGGCGGACGCAAACTCGCACGCGCCGGACACTCGGCCGGCCCCAAACCTACAGACACCAACCGTGCGGATAGACCTCTCCGGAGGAGACACTTCAGCCATGGCTTTCAAACTTGTAGACCGTCGAACTCTGCCGCGCGCGCTCGCCGCGCTCTGCTGCGTGCTGGCACTGGCCGCCACGCTCTCGGCCCAGACCTACCAGAAGCCGCCGCAGGCCGTGCTCGACGTGCTCAACGCGCCGGTGCCGCCCACGGGCGCTTTGAGTCCGACGCGCGAGTACATGCTGCTCGCGCAGGGCGTGCGCTACCCGCCGCTCAAGGAGCTGGCGCAGCCGATGCTCCGGCTGGCCGGCCTGCGCATCAACCCGAACACGACGGGTCCCCACCGCACGACCTTCTTCGTCGCGCTGTCGCTCAAGAAAGTCTCCGACGGCTCGGAGCGCAAGGTCGAGCTGCCGGCGGGCGCGCAGGCGGGCTTCCCCGTCTGGAGCGCCGACGGCCGCCGCTTCGCCTTCACCAACACGACGCCCACGGGCATCGAGCTGTGGGTGGGCGACCCCGCCTCCGCGCGCGCCTGGAAGTCGAAGAACGTCGTGGTGAACGCCGTCTACGGCACGCCCGTCCAGTGGATGCCGGACAACCGGACGCTGCTGGTGCAGACCGTCCCCGCCGGGCGCGGCGCGCCGCCCGCGGAAGAGACCGTGCCGAAGGCCCCCAACATCCAGGAGAGCTCGGGCCGACCCGGCCCCGTTCGCACCTATGAAGACCTCTTAAAGAATCCGCACGACGCAGACCTCTTCGACTTCTACGCCACGGCGCAGCTCGCGCTCGTGGACGCGGAGTCCGGAAAGGCGACGCCGCTCGGCGCGCCCGCCATCTTCGACGAGGCGGAGCCCTCGCCCGACGGCGCGCACCTCCTCGTCGCGCGCCTGCGACGGCCTTACTCCTACCTGCACCCGGCCGACGACTTCCCCAAAGAGGTCGAGGTCTGGAGCCGCGACGCGAAGGTCGAGCACAAACTCGCGAGCCTCCCGCTCGCCGACGAAGTGCCCATCGAGGGCGTGCCAAAGGGGCCGCGCTCGTACCGCTGGCACCCGACCGAGCCCGCCACGCTCGTCTGGGTCGAAGCGCTCGACGGCGGCGACCCGCGGCAGAAGGCGCCGTTCCGCGACCACCTCCTCTCTTTAAAGGCGCCGTTCGCGGGCCAGCCGGCGGAGGTCTTTAAGACCGAGCAACGCTTCAGGGGGATGGACTGGGACGAGAGCGGCCGGCTGACGTTCGTGCGCGACTACGACCGCGACAAGCGCTGGATACGCACGCAGCTGCTCGACGCGTCGAAGCCGACGGCCGCGCCGCGCGTCGTGTGGAGCCACAGCTCGAACGAGCGCTACAACAACCCGGGCACGCCTCTGACGCGCCTGCTCGCGAACGGCCAGCGCGTCATCGAGCGCAGCGGCGACTTCATCTACCTGACCGGCGCGGGCTCGTCGCCCGAGGGCGACCGCCCGTTCCTCGACCGCCTGAACCTCCAGACGCTCAAGGCCGAAAGGCTCTTCCGCAGCGACGAGAAGGCTTACGAGACGGTCGTCGCGCTCGTCACGGACGACGCCCGCCAGGTCGTCACGCGCCGCGAGCGCCCCATCGAGCCCGCGAACTACTACGTGCGCACGCTCGACGCGGGCGCGCCCGACGGCGGGGCCGCGAGCGACACAGGCTTGAGGGCGCTCACGAACATTCCGGACGCGACGCCGCAGCTGCGCGACATCAAGAAGCAGCTCGTCAAGTACAAGCGCGCCGACGGCGTAGACCTCTCGTTCACGCTCTACCTGCCGCCCGGCTACAAGGCCGGGACGCGCCTGCCGACGGTCGTCTGGGCCTACCCTCTGGAGTTCAACGACCCCGCGACGGCCGGGCAGGTGACGGGCTCGACGCAGCGCTACACGACCATCGTCGGCTACTCGCACCTCTTCTTCCTGCTCCAGGGCTACGCCGTGCTCGACAACACGACGATGCCCATCGTCGGCGACCCCGAGACGATGAACAACAACTACGTCGAGCAGATCGTCGCCAGCGCGAAGGCGGCGATAGACAAGGCGGTCGAGATGGGCGTGACCGACCCCGACCGCGTGGGCGTCGGCGGCCACTCCTACGGCGCGTTCATGACGGCGAACCTGCTCGCGCACTCCGACCTCTTCCGCGCCGGCATCGCGCGCAGCGGCGCGTACAACCGCACGCTCACGCCCTTCGGCTTCCAGAGCGAGCGGCGGACGCTGTGGGAGGCGCCCGAGATGTACATCAAGGTCTCGCCCTTCATGGTGGCGAACAAGATCAACGAGCCCATCCTGCTCATCCACGGCGAGGCCGACGACAACCCGGGCACCTTCCCGATTCAGTCGGAGCGCATGTATCAGGCGCTCCGCGGTCATGGGGCGACCGTCCGCTACGTCACGCTCCCGCTCGAAGCACACGGCTACGCCGCGCGCGAGACGACCGAGCACGTGCTGTGGGAGATGATCAACTGGTTCGACAAGTACGTGAAGAACGCCCCGCCGCGCAACCCCGGCGCGTACACCGAATGGTAAACCGGCTGTATTAAGGAAAGGCGGCATGAGCGAAGAGGGGCGAGCACTGTCACGGTGCTCGCCCCTCTTCGCTCATGCCGGGTG
>JBJMGP010000177.1:0-10731 GCA_045807865.1 Pyrinomonadaceae bacterium | reverse complement strand
GGCGGCTTGAGGAGTCGGAACTCCTCAAGCCGCCTCCCTCTGTCTTCGCGTTTAAATCAGAACCCGCGTCAATCTACGCCGTCGGCCTGCGCGAGCCACACGCCGCCCTGCGCGACGTAGGCGACGTTGAGCCGGCCGCCGAGGGTTGAAGCCGCGGCCGACTCGCCGCCGGAGACGAGCGCCGCGCCCCCCGCGGCGCTCTGAGCCTCGCCCAAGCGCACCCGCCACACGTTCGAGCCCGACTCGCTCATGCCCTCGTAGACCGCGAACGGGCGCCCGCCCTTGTCCGTCAACAGCAGCGGTGTCCCGCGCAAGGTTCCTTCCGTCACCACGCGGCGCGGCGTAAAGGTATGGCCGCCGTCCGCGGACTCCGCGCTGTAGAGCCCGGGCTGCCCGGCCTCGCCCGCCGTGTACCAGAGCACGCGCACGGCTCCACCCTCGCCGGCCTTGAGCGCGGGGCCTGAGACGGGACAGCCGCGCAACTCCCAACGGTCATCACTCACGACCGTCGGCGCGTCGAAGGTCTCGCCGCCGTCGCCCGAGGCGGCGACCGCAATATGGCGGAAGTCGCCGGGAAGAACCTGCCGCCAACCGACGTAGACGCGCCCGTCCGCAGAGACCGCCAGCGCGGTCTTGCAGCACGGGCAGGCCTCCTTTGCCACCCGCCGGTTCTGCGAGAACGTGCGACCACCATCGCCCGAGACGGCGAAGTAGACTTCGCGGTTCTGCTCGGCGTGCATCCCCCCGCTCGCCTTCATCGCGCCCATCTGGTCGCCCGGTTTGGTCGCCTCGGGCGGCACGAGCCCGCGCTCGTCGAGCCAAGCGACGTAGACGCGCCCATCAACATCCACGGCCAGCGAGTGCATCCCGTGCACGCAGGCCCGCGCGTCGTCGTTGACCTTGACCGGCGCGGCGAAGCTCCGCCCGCCGTCGCGTGAAGCCGAGAGGTAGAGCGTCGTCGCGTGCTCGGCCCCGGCCGCGCGCGCCGTCCAGGCGACGTAGACCGTGCCGTCGGGCGCGACGACCACGTCGGGCGGGTCGCCACGCCAGGCTGTCGCCGCGCCGGCCTCGGGGTTGACGCGCGCCGCTTCTCCCGCCTGCTGACCCGCCCCGTCGAAGCGCGTGAGCCACACGTCGGCCTCTGTGCCCGAGCCGTGACCGACCCACGCGACGTAGACCGCGCCGTCGGCCGCGGCCGCGACCGATGGCTCCGCGGCCTTGATCCCATCCGCGGAGATGCGCACGCGGCGTGAGTCGTCGGCGTCCGCCTTGGACGACGCGTGAGTATCTGTCGTGACAGCCACCGCCTTCGATGCCGAAGTGACCCCGGCTTCACGGCCGCCGTTACTCGCGCAGCCCGCGGAGAGCGCGAGCAGTAAGGCCGCCGCGCCGTTGCGGACTCGCGCGGCGGTGGACTCAGACTCGAAAAGCGTTCTCTTCATCATGCGCGGCTCGTCATGCCGGTTCATCACATTGGTTCAACTTCTCATGCGGTTAGAAGTCGAAGCGCAGGCCGAACTGTATCTGGCGCGGACTGTCGGCGGCGGTCGGGAGTCCGAAGCTCCGCAGCGGCGTCGCCCCGCCGCCGTAGACGTTGTTGGGGAGTTGCAGGTTCGAGCGGTTGAGCACGTTGAAGCCCTCGGCGATGACCTCGAAGCCGGCACGCTCGCCCGCGCGCCAGCGCCGGCTCAGGCGCAGGTCGAGCGATGCGGTGTCGAAGCCGCGCCCGGTGTTTCGCCCCACGCCTTCGGGCCGGTCGTTGACGTTCGTGTCGTTGTTCCTGTCCGTGCCGGTCACGACGTTGAAGGGCAGCGGCGAGCCGTACTGGAAGATGTAACTCAGTTGGAGACCGGAGAGGGCCTTCCGCCACAGCGGGCCGGCGCGCCCGTCCGGCGGCGCCTCAAGCGAGCCGCTCAACGCGAGCCGGTGGCGCTGGTCATTGTCGGCCAGGCCCCGCTCATCCTTCAGATTGAAATTGTCCTGCGGCGAGAAGAAGAAGGCGTTGCCCACGTCGTCAATCGCCTTCGACAGCGTGTAGGAGACGCGCCCCTGCGCCCAACGGCCGAACCGGCGTTTGAAAGAGACGAGCAGGCCGTCGTAGTAGCTGTCGCCCGAGGACTCGAAGCGCGAGACGTTGGCATAACGTGCATCAGGCCTCCCCTGATTGAAGAGGCCGGCCGACGCGGGGTAGCGCGGCACGTTGATATTGCGCGAGAGGATGATGTGCTCGCCGCGCGTGTGCAGGTAGCCGGCCGACAGAGACATCGCGCCCGACAGCTCGCGCTCGACTTGCAGGCTCAACTGCTGGCTGTAGGCGCTGCGAATGTTCGGGTCGATATTCGTGACGCTGACGAGCAGGTTCTGCGGAAACTCGTTGAGCACGCCGGGGAACTCGGGCGCGCCCGCCGCGCCGAAGGGGAGCACGGCCACACGGTACTTCGAGCCGTCGCGCTGCAACGCGTTCGACGTGGCGCGCAGCGGCAGCCGGTCGAAAAAGATTCCGTAGCTGGCGCGCACGACCGTCCTGCGGTCACGCCCGAGGAAGTCCGGCGAGTAGGCGATGCCGACGCGCGGCGCAAAGTTGTTGGCGTCAGTCTTGACGGGGTCGGGCAGGAGCTGCGCGTCGTAGCGCAGTCCGAGGTTGAAGGTCAGGTCGTGGCGCGGCCTCCACCCGTCCTGCGCGAAGAGGCCGACGTTCGGGTTCGACTGGAACTGGCTTGGCGCCCCGAAAGCCTGCTGGAAGGTCGCGTAGCGCCCGGCCAGAAAGTTCTGAAGCGTAGAGAAGGTGTAGACGCCCTGCAACGCGCCGGGGAAGTCGATGTTGACGCGGTCGAGCAGAAAGTTCGCCCCGACCTTGAGCGAGTGCGCGCCCCTCTCGGCCGTGACGTTATCGACCAGCTCATAGGTGTCGAGGTCGCGCGCCGTCGGTGAGAAGGTCGCGGTGCCGAAGCTGGCGACGCCCGAGATGTTGACGGCCGGCCCCGCCTCGTCGTTGACGGGCGCGCCGAGGCGGCTGCGCGTGAACTGGAAGCGCGCCTCGTTGAGCGCATGGTCGGAGACGGTCGAGACGACGCTGGCGGCCAACGTCTGGTCGCGGTTGGAGAGCGCCGTCCCGCGGCTGACGGCATTCAAGCCGCCGACGTTGCGCGCGTTCAGGCTCTCGATGTCGTAAAGGTTGTAGCGCGCCGCGAGCTGGTTCTTCTCACTCAGCCCTTGGTCGAGGCGAAGGAGGAAGTTCGTCGTGTCGAAACCCGTGGGCACGACGCCCGTGTAGAGGCGCGGGCCTTTGTAGCCGAGCTCTCCGAGCCGCGCGTTGACGGCCGCCACGTTGGCGGGAGAGATGGTGATAACGGTGGCGTTGTTGAGCCGCGTCTGCTCGAAGTTGGAGAAGAAGAATGAGCGGTCGCGCCGGAGCGGGCCGCCGAAGGAGGCGCCGTACTGCGTCTGCGTGAAGGGGTCTCTGGCCGGCGCGAGCGCGTTGCGCGCGTCGAGCCGCTGGTTACGCAGAAACCCGTAGACCCTTCCGCGATATTCGTTCGTGCCCGAGCGCGTGACGATGTTGACGACTCCGCCCGACGCCCGCCCGAACTCGGCGATGCCGCCCGAGGTGATGACTTCGAACTCGCGGATCACCTCCTGACTGTAGAAGGTGCCCGCGAGGTCGGCCGCGTCGTCGTTCGACGAGAGGCCGTCCACGACGAAGCCGTTGTTGATGAAGCGCTGTCCAGTGATGGAAAGACCGGTGCCGGCCACGGCGGACGTTTCGGGGAAGCGCTGGTTGGCGACCGGGTTGGTGCGCGTCACCCCCGGCGTGAGCGCGGCGAGGTCGAGGTAGTTGCGCCCGTTCAGGGGAAGTGTGTCGATCTCCTTCGGCACGACCGTCTCGGCCACCTGCGTGCGCTCCGTCTCGACGGCGGGCACATCGGCGTCCGTCACCCGCACGTCCTCGGCGACGCCGGCCACGGGCAGCGCGAGTGGCACGTCGAGCGCCTGCCCGATGGTCAGCGTGAGTTGTCTGGTCAGCGTCGCGAAGCCCGCCTTCTCGACTCGCAGCTGATAAGTCCCGACGGCGAGGTAGGAGAACCTGTACCGCCCCTCCTCGTCGGTCGTGGACGTACGGCTCCGGTTGGTCTCCGTATTCGTGGCCGTGACGTTTGCGCCCGGCAGCGCCGCGCCGTTCGCGTCCTCGACGCGCCCGCCGAGCGTGGCCGAGTTCACCGCCAGCTGCGCCGCCGCGCGTTGCGCGCAGAGGGTCAGGGCCAGCAGCGCCGAGAGCGCGAAGGGCGTGAGCGCCGCGCCTGCTCGGCGCGCGCGGGACGCAAGATACCCGCAGGGATCAGTTCGCTTTCCGTGTCGCACAACAACCTCGCATCGGGGTTTGTCTCCTTCGGGTGGAGAGGCAAATGAAGGACTGTGCGTGAAGGCGGCAAATCTTATACCGCCCCGCGACTCACACCTGACCTGCCGGTTCATGCTCGGGCGTGATGCGCCTTGAAACATGTGCGAGAGAGGATGTTTTAAATTGAAACCGCCGTCAAGTCTTTTCCGCGGCCGGCGTCGCAGCGGCTTTGAGCCTTCTCCTGCTTTGCGCCCTCGGGCATGACGTTTGCTCCTGTCGCCGGCGCTGAGCCACTGCACTGACGCGAGCCCCCTCAGACGTGCGAGCGCCTTTCCTACCGGTGGGCAGCCGATGAATCGGCAAGGCTCTTACTCGCCGCGACTGTTGAAGCAGTCGCCCCGCGGCGAGCACGGAGCCGCCACAGATGAACATAACTTTTTAATTACGTTCGGCGGCGCTCGCTGCCGGCCTACGTCGAGGCGCCGGCCCCACAGGGGCCAGGACGCCGCACGACACTTCCGCGCCGGTTCCCAGGGGACTCGCGAGGTCGTGACGTGTGTGACGCGCCGAGGCGTGGGCACGACTCGCCGCCTACATCCGTGTTGAGCCTCTCACCTTCGAGGAAGGACGCCCATGAGAAATGAACCCTTAGATAGACAGCCCAAAGCGTGGCGACTGTGCGGCCCGTTGCTCCTGCTCCTGCTCTTCGCGCTGGGCGGGGTCGCGCACGCGCAGCAGGCCGCGATGGCGTACCCGACGCCGATCACGGAGCCGACGCCGACGACGGACCCGACGCCTATCCAGCCCGACCCAGGCCCGACTCCCATCCTCGTCGACCCGCCGCCGCCGGAGATGGGGTCGAGCTGTAACCGCATCATCACGGCGGACGTGGTGGCGCTCGACCAGCCGATTGTTTACAACCGGCTCGGCGCGATGAACCCGGGCGGGATGATGTTCGCCCTCCGCAACGACGTGCAGGCCGTCGATCCCTCTTCGGGGATCGTAGCCGGCAACGTCCAGCTCAAGGACTACAAGCGCCCCCGCCCGCTCGTGCTGCGCATGAACGTGGGCGACTGCCTACAGATTCTCTTCCAGAACCTGCTCTCGGTCATCCGCCCCGAGGAGGATCAGCCGAACACGCGCGCGGCCGGCATACACGTCGCCGGCCTCCAGCTCGTCAACAGCATCGGCGACGACGGCTCGAACGTCGGCCAGAACACGAGCAGCCTGGTCGGCCCCGGCGGCAGCACCAGCTACCTGCTCTACGCCGAGCGCGAGGGGTCGCACCTGCTCTACTCCTCGGCGGCGACCACGGGCGGCGAGGGCGACGGCGGCTCCATCGCGATGGGGCTCTTCGGCGCGGTCAACGTCGAGCCGACCGGCTCCGAGTGGTACCGCAGCCAGCTCACGCACGAGGACATGAAGGCCGCCACCAGGGGGCGCACGCCCGCGCCCGCCGACCAGCCCATCCTCGACTACGACGCCAACTACTCCGCGGGCCCCCGCACGGGCCAACCCATTCTGAAGATTCTCAACGCCAACAATCAGATCGTCCACTCGGATTTGAACGCCATCATCACGGGGCCGGGGCGCGGCCGCTTCCCGGCCGGCACCTACCGCCCGAACGCCGTCGAGCCCGACCGTGACCAGCCCTTCCGCGAGTTCACCGTCGTCTACCACGACGAGGTGAAGGCGGTGCAGGCGTTCCCCAAGTTCTACGACGACCCCGTCCTCGGCCACACGCTCTACAGCGTCAAGGACGGCTTCGCCATCAACTACGGCATCGCCGGCATCGGCTCCGAGATTCTCGCCAACCGCCTGAAGGTCGGCCCGATGAAGGACTGCGTCGAGTGCAACTACGAGGAGTTCTTCCTCTCGGCGTGGGCCATCGGCGAGCCGGCACAGCTCGTTGACATCCCGGCCAACGCCTCCATTCCCGAGAAGAACATTCTGGCGACGAAGGTGCTCTACCCCGACGACCCGTCGAACGTGCACCACTCGTACCTGAACGACCACGTCAAGATGCGCGTGCTGCACGCGGGGCCGAAGGAGCACCACATCCACCACCTGCACGCGCACCAGTGGCTCCGCACTCCCGACGACGACAACTCTTCTTACCTGGACAGCCAGGCCCTCGGGCCGGGCTACTCGTTCACCACCGAGATCGCGCACGGCGGCACGGGCAACCGCAACCGCACGCCGGGCGACTCGATCTTCCACTGCCACTTCTACCCGCACTTCGCCCAGGGCATGTGGGAGTTGTGGCGCTCGCACGACGCCTTCGAAGAGGGCACGGCCTTAAACGCCGACGGCACGGTCGCCGCCGGCGCGCGCGCCTACCCCGACGGCGAGATCAAGGCCGGCGCGCCCATCCCGGCCCTCGTCCCGATTCCGACGCTCGCGATGGCGCCGTCCCCGACCAAGACGTTCCAAGGCTACCCCTTCTACGTCGCCGGCGTCGCCGGCCACCGCCCGCCGCACCCGCCGCTCGACACCATCGACGACGGCGGCCTGCCGCGCCACGTCATCATCGGCGGCACCGACATCGAGGTGCACAACCGCCTCGACTTCTCCAAAGACCTCGTGACGGCCATCGCCCAGCAGGTGCCCGAGGCGGGCACGGCCGCAGAGCAGGCCGCGATGGACTTCCACGCGCAGCCCTCGCACGCCTCGTTCACGCCCGACGGCACCGCCGCGAAGTTCCTGACCAACGGCCTGCCCAGGCAGCCGGGCGCGCCCTACGCCGACCCCTGCATCACCGACGCGCAACAGCCGACGGGCAACCCGCGCATCTACAAGGCGGCCGACATCCAGATCGACCTCAAGCTGAACAAGGCCGGCTGGCACGTCCCGCAGGCGCGCATCCTGACGCTCTGGGGTGACGTGGAGGCGACGAAGCTCGGCAAACGCGCGCCCGAGCCCTTCTTCTTCCGCGCCAACACGGGCGACTGCATCACCTTCCACCACACCAACCTCGTCCCGCGCTACTACGAGCTGGACGACTTCCAGGTGAAGACGCCGACCGACATCATGGGGCAGCACATCCACCTCGTGAAGTTCGACGTGACCTCTTCGGACGGCGCGGGCAACGGCTGGAACTACGAGGACGGCACCTTCGCTCCGCAGGAGGTCATCGCGCGCATCCAGGCCATCCGCAAGCAGAACGGCTGCACGGGCATCGACAAGGGTGACACGCGCGACGGCTCGTTCACGTGCCCGGTCGCCAAGCCGCACCCCGTCCTCGGCGTCGTCGGCGCGCAGACCACCGTCCAGCGCTGGTACGCCGACGAAACGCTCAACAACAACAACAAGGATCGCACCCTGCGCACGGTCTTCACGCACGACCACTTCGGCCCCTCGACGCACCAGCAGACCGGCCTCTACGCCGGCCTCGTCATCGAGCCGAAGGACTCCCAGTGGCGCGACCCCGAGACCAGCGTCGTCTTCGGCGGCGCGGGCATCGCCGCGCGCTCTGATGGCGGCCCGACGACCTGGCGCGCCGACATCCTGACCGCCGACCGCACGCAGAGCTACCGCGAGTTCCTGCTGGAGTTCGCCGACTACCAGCTCGCCTACGAGGCGGGCGGCGGCATCGACGCCAACGGCAAGCCCATCCCCGACCCAGCGCGCGCTATCAGCCCGCCGGTGAAGAATGAGGTCGGCCTGCCTTACATCGTGGAGAAGGCGCAGGTCTGCCCGGGCGGCGAGAAGCTGCCGTGCCCCGAGGCGGTCTCGGCCGCCGACCCCGGCACGATGTCGGTCAACTACCGTAACGAGCCGGTGGCGTTGCGCGTGCGCAACCCCAACACCAACACGCAGGCGACGGGCGAGGCGGGCGACCTCTCGCACGTCTACCGCTCGCTGACGACGCGCGCCGACACGCGCTTCAACGTGCAGCCCACCTTCTACCCGTTTCTCACGAAGGACGTGAAGGACGGCGACCCGTACACGCCGCTCCTGCGTGCGTACGAGGACGACAACGTCCAGATACGCATCCTCGTCGGCGCGCACGAAGAGGGCCATAACTTCGAGGTGCAGGGCGTCAAGTGGAAGTTCGAGCCGGGCACGCCCGAAGACCCGCTGTCGGTCAACAACTCGGGCTACCGCAACAACCAGATGATGGGCATCAGCGAACACTACGAGTTCGTCGTGCCCAAGCTGCCCAAGAACTTCCAGGGCGATACGGCCGACTACCTCTACCGTCCGGGCGCGAGCGTGGACGACCAGTGGAACGGCCTGTGGGGCCTGATGCGCGCCTACAAGGCGACGCGCCTGGACCTCGCGCGGCTGCCCTCGAACACGACGGGCGGCGCGCCCTTCACCAACCCCGGCGACTTCAACGGCGTCTGCCCGAAGACCGCCACCGTCCAGCCCTTCGACGTGACGGCCGCACTCGCGCGCGACATCCTGCCCGAGGCGACGCTCATCTACAACAACCGCACCAGCAACGGCGGGCAGTTGCACGACCCGACGGCGATCATGTTCGTCCGCACGACGGACATCGACGCGGCGACGGGCAAGCTCGCCAAGGGCGTGCCCCGCGAGCCCCTCGTGCTGCGCGCGAAGGCGGGCGACTGTATCGAGGTCACGCTCACCAACAAACTGCCGAATACCGGCGCCCTCGACATCCCCGGCTTCAACACGATGCCGATGATCGTCGAGCACTTCAACGCCAACCAGGTCACGCCCTCGTCCGAGGTGGGGCTGCACCCGCAGAACCTCTTCTTCGACGTGACCCGGTCGAACGGCATCAACGTCGGGCAGAACCCGGTGCAGACGGTCAAGCCCGGCTTCTCGACCAAGTACCAGTGGTACGCGGGCGACGTCAGCCCGTCCACGACCAACAGCGGCGTCTTCCAACCCATCGAGTTCGGCGCGACCGGCCTGATGTCGTCCGACCCGATCAAGCACTCGAACAAGGGCGCGTTCGGCTCGCTCATCATCGAGCCGGCCGGGTCGAGCTGGTACGAGGACTACGGCACGCGGGCGTCGGCGACCGTCTATAACGCGGACAGCACCAGCTTCCGCGAGTTCGTGATGATGTTCCAGAACGACATCAACCTCCGCTACGACGGCTTCAACGCGAAGACCGACGCGTACTCGGCCGCGTTGCTCGGCAATACGAAGACCATCGCCGTGCCGAACATCGCGGGCGAGGAGGACGCCGAGGACTCCGGGCAGAAGGCGGTCAACTACCGCACGGAGCCGCTCTGGAAGCGCATGGGCTACGCGCCCGACACGCCGCTCAACGGCCCCGAGCCGAACGAGCCGCCCGACCCGCGCACGCCGACGCGCGACTACGACTTCACGAACGTGCTGTCGAACTCGCAGATCGGCGGTCTCGACCCCGTGACGCCCGTCTTCACGGCCAGCGCGGGTCAGGATGTTCGCGTCCGCCTGCTCCAGCCCGGCGGCCACTCGCGCAACAACGTGTTCATGCTCCACGGGCACATCTGGGAGGAGGAGCCCTACGTCAACGGCTCAACCGCGCTCGGCGCCAACCCGCTCTCCGAGTGGAAGGGTGCTCAGTACGGCGTCGGCCCCGGCAGCCACTTCGACTTCCTGTTGAAGCACGGCGCCGGCGGGGCCTTCCACATCCCGGGTGACTACCTCTACCGCACGTTCCAGTCCTTCCAGTTTGACGGAGGCATCTGGGGCATCTTCCGGGTCTCGCCGACCTACGACCAGCCGCCGCCCCCCGACCCGTGCGGCTGCACGACCAGGTACTGCACGCAGCAGATGTGCATCCAGCCGGCCCCGACGGCTGATTCGCCGACGGCTACGCCGACGGGTAACTGAGATCGCCGGCCAGTCCGGCGCAAAAGGTGGCGGGGCCGTTTCGGCGGCCCCGCCACCTCTCATTTCACATCGCGCGTCTTCGATTTGACGACGCGCCTTTTAGATAAACTTTTGCCCCGCGGCGCGTTCAGGTATTTTTCGCCGCCCGACCCCCTCTGTCTTGGAAACGCGACAAACTGGCAGGCCCCTGCCATCGACATCGTCCTCAAGACCTGCGAACGCCGCCGCCCACACGGGGCGCCGCGTTCGGTAGTCATTCTTCAGAACATACGGGGGGAAGATTAATGTTTCGTTCAAATCAAAATGGTAAAGCGAGAGGCAGTCTGGCGGTGACGCTCGCGAGCCTTTTGTCTCTGGTCGATGTTTCCGCCGGCACCTCGCCGCGCGGCGAAGCTCATAAGGTGTCGGCTCATGTAACCGATTGGCGCTCGGCCACAAGCTGAGCGATGAACTGCGGCGTGACGCGCTTTAAGTTGATGTGATGTTCACACATCGCCAGGTAGTACTTCAGGTGCTTCTTATGCACCCCGCGGAACGGCCGCAGGAAGTTGCGCGCCGTCGTCCACAGCCCTTCGATGGTATTGGTGTGTACT
>JBJMGP010000176.1:0-9687 GCA_045807865.1 Pyrinomonadaceae bacterium | reverse complement strand
TTACGGTTTAGATAGCTGATTTACACGTTGCTGATAATTAAGGGTTGGGGGCGGGTGGGGGCGGTCGCCACACGGCGACCGCCCCCACCCGCCCGAACGACCGGCCTCACTGTCTGGGCGGGAAGACCCCTTGCAAGGCGATGCAGAAGTTGACGGCCAGGTAGGGCATCATGTTGTTGTGCGGGAGGCTGCCCCCCGCGATTGCCAGCGCCTGGGGGGCCAGCGGCGTCATGTTGGCGGGCGCGGTGTAACGCGTCTCGCCCGCCCCGAAGAAGTTGTTGGCCGCGGAGATTTCGTTGACCACCTCCTCGGAGGCGGAGAAGGTGTGCGTGTGAATCGGCATCTCCGATTGGAGGAGCGTGACGGACTCTGTGCCGCTCTGCTGGCCGAGGTCGTAGAGCGAGAGCCCCTGCCCCTGACCGGGCTGCACGGGGACACTCCCCTGCAGGTCGGGCAGCGCGAAAGTGGACTTGCCGTCGCCACCATAGGTGGTGCCGAGCAGCGAGAAGAGGGCGGTGTTCTGCGAGAGGGGTAGCAACTGGCCGTCGCAGAAGGCCCAGCCCGTGGGGGCAAAGTTGAAGCCGAACATGCGAATTTCGGCGACGAACGGGTCTGCCATTATTGTTGTCCTCCTAGTTCGGGTTCGGGAAGACCCCGAAGAGCGAGATGATAAAGTTGATGCAGAGGTAGGGCTGCATGTTCTCGTGCGGCTGCGACCCGCCGACGGGCGTGACGGACTGGCTGTTCATTAGGATCGGCGAGGAGGCACTCGTGTAAGCCGCCGCCGCCGCTTGCGCCGCGACGTTGCCCCCGGGCGTCTGCGTACTTGCCAGCGAGGTCGAGCACAGCAGGAGGTGAGTGTGGACGGGAATCTGCTGGACGCCCAGCGTCACCGTCTCGACGCCGGCCATCTCCCCGATGGTGAAGGTCTGGCCGCCGTTCGTGCCCTGGTGCATGGGGACTCGGCTCTGGAGGTTGGGGAGCGCGAAGGTCTCCTGGCCGTCGCCACCGTAGGTGGTGCCGATCAGGGTGAACAGCGTGTCGTTCTCCGAGATGGGGATGAGCGCCCCATTACAGAAGGCCCAGCCGGCGGGGGCGAAGTTGCCCGCGAACATCCTTATCTCTCCGATATATGGTTCAGGCACGGTGGATCCTCCTCTTAGTTTTGCGACGGGAAGATGCCCTGGAGGGCAATGATGAAGTTCAGCACCAGATACGGCTGGGTGTTATTGTGCGGCTGCGAACCGCCGACGTTGCCGATGATAGCCGGGTTCATCCCCGACAGGCTCGACGGCGGGCCGTAGGTGTTGGCCACTGACTTAGAGAGGATGACAGTGTCGTTCGGGTTCGGGTCGGTGCCGACGTCGTTCGTCGCTTGGAGAAAGTGCGTGTGCGCGGGCATCTCCGAGATGGTAAGCGTGTGTGCGTACTGGCCGGCGGCCTCCCCCTGGGTGTGGCCGGAGCCGATGTGTATGGGGACTTTGCCGCGGAAGTCGGGCAGCGCGAAGGTCGTCTGCCCGTTGCCGCCGTACATCGTGCCGAGCAGCGAGAAGAGCGCCTGGTTCTGGTTGATGGGAAGGAACTGGCCGTTACAAAAGGCCCAGCCCTTGGGGGCGTAGTTCCACGAGATGATCTTTATCTCACCCATAAAAGGTGTGGACATGTTTCACTCCTTAGCGTTGTGCTGCGAGAACTTTGTCCAAAGGGTTGATTTGGGGTTCTGGCGGCCGGCTCGTCGGCCGGGGCAGTTCCGATGCTTGAAGAGCCGGAAGTCAGATTTGGGCTCACCCTGGGTTCTGGTGTGTCTTAGTCCTGGGAATGCTTGCTCGCGAAGACCTTGTGGCGCGATTGTCCGGTAAGCGAAGCGGCGTGAATTTTAACCTCGCATAAAGGATTTTGCAAGAAGGATATTCGCGCACATAAGCGTTTAAAGATGTTCCCCGAATATAAAGGTTGTCAGCCGGGGCGCGCTTGACATACACTGCACTGCCCGTAGGCGGGTATGAAGGGTTTTACCCGCCTGATCACCCCTACAACAGGAGCCAACCTACGATGCCCCTTTCCCGCCGCAGATTTCTGAGGTCGGGGGCGACTGCCGTCTTGGCGACGGCCGCTGCCCTCCAAGTAGTCCCTACGGCTTTCGCGCGCAGCGGCGCCAAGCCCGACCCGGCGCGCGACTTTGAACTCCCCAGTGAGGCTGGGCAGAGCGCGCACCCACACTTCAAGCGTGAGACCTTCGAGCCCTACGTCGGCGGCCTGTTCCGCGTGAGCGCCGGCACTCACTTTCAGGACATGACGCTGACCAAGGTGCGCGGGCACGAGCTGAGCGCCCGCGGCCGGAAGCTGACGAAGAAGATGCGGCCGTCCGACAGCTTCGTCCTCGTCTTCACCGCCACAGGCGTGCTGACCGGCCTGACGACGATCTACGATGTCGAGCACCAAGGGCTCGGCAACTTCCCGCTCTTCCTGACCCGCCGCGACAACCCGGCCGGCGGCCACTTCTACGAGGCGGTCTTCAACCACGCCCTATAATCCCCTCAACTTCTAAATCACCTCACCGAGCTGGAGTCTGCGCCCGCGGCCGCGCCCGTGCGCGCCGCGGGTCGGCCGGCGTGTGCGCCCGCGCGTGCGCGCCGCGAACTATTTAAGGAGTCTTTCGATGCCGAGCGGCGGTGTGAAGGTCGGGCTGGGCGACGGGCGCGAGGTCGAGCTGCGCCCGGCGACGCCTGAAGACTACGAGGAGCTGGTGTCCGTCTACGCCAGCACGCGCGCCGACGAGTTGGCGCAGGTCACCTTTTGGGACGACGCGCAGAAGCTCGACTTCTGCCGGATGCAGTACGACGCGCAGAAGGCCGACTACGACCAGCGCTACCCCGACCCGCAGTACGACCTGATCCTGCTCGAAGGGCGGACGGCCGGCCGCCTCTGGGTCGGGCGTGACGACGAGCTGATACACATGCTCGATATCTCTTTGCTCCCCTGGGCGCGGGGGCAGGGCCTCGGCACGGCGCTCGTCCGGCGGCTCATCGAGGAGGCGCGCGCCTCCGGCAAGCTCCTCCGCCACATGGTCTTCGTGCTGAATGAGGGGGCGCGTCGCCTCTACGAGCGGCTCGGCTTCGTCGTCTTCGAGGAGGTCGGCCCCTACCTCCACATGGAGTGGCGGCCGGGGAGTGATGAGTGATAAGAAAGAAAAGAGGGGCCTTGCCTTCTCTTATCACTCATCATTCATCATTCGTCCTTGTAGTAGTTGAAAACGACCTCGTACCGGAAGCCGCGGTCGTCGCGGCCGACGGGAACCATGAAGAGTATGAGTTCGCCCATCTCGGGGTGGTCGAGCGTGAAGGTGTTCTGCTGGAGCATGATGTCGCCGGGGCCGTAAAAGTGGAGCGAGAAGCGCTCCATCCCGCCGGCCTCGCTGCCCTTGGGGTTGTAGCTTTTAACCTCGTCCAGCTCAAGCTCCAGCGGCCTCGGCGTCTCGACGCGCACGCCGAACTTGGTGCCGAGGTGCCGCCTGAAATCCTCTTCGGTCGGTCTCGCGGACATGTAGATTGCTCTCCGGGGTTGGCGTCGGGCGGGGCGGCGTGGCCCCGCGCGCGGAAGATTGCCGGAGCAAGATAGCACGCCCGGCCCGCGGCAGCGCAAGCGCGCGCCCCGGCCACGGAGGTTCGACTCTTCATGCGCTTCAAAGACGCCCGCGAAGCGGGGCGGGCGCTCGCCGAAAGACTCGGGGCGCGCGGCGGCGGCGAGGCCGTAGTCGTCGCCGTCGCGCGCGGCGGCGTGGGCGTCGGTCTGGAGATAGCGAAGCGGCGCGGCCTTCCGTTCGACCTTCTCCTCCTCGTGCGGCTTCTCCTGCCGCGCGGGCCGCTCCTCCCCGCCTGCGCGGCGAGCGTCGCGGGTGCGGCCTATCTTGACGAGGAGGTGGCCGCCGCGCTCGCGGCGGACGCGCACGAACCTGCGCTCCGAGACTTCCTGGCCGCCGCGGTCGCGGAGTTGGACGCTCACGCGCGCGAATGCAGGGGCGGGCGTCCGGCGCTCGACCTCTCAGGCAAGACCGTCATCCTCGTAGACAACGGCGTCCGCACCGGCTCGACGATGCTCGCGGCCCTGCGCGCCCTGCGCTCCTCCGCGCCCGCGCGCGTCGTCGCCGCCGCCCCCGTCGCCGCGCCCGACGCGCTCGCTGCCGTCCGCGCGGCCGCGGACGAGTTCGTCCACCTCCACACGCCCGTCCCCTTCGGCCACGTCGGCCTCTGGTACAGAGAGTTCACGCGCCCCTCCGACGACGAAATCCGCGCCATGCTTGAAGAGGCGCCGGCTACGCCTTCTCTGTAGCAGTCAAAAGTCCGATGAGCAGCGCCGCCGGCCCGAGCGCGAGCAGCCACATCATCGACGCGAGCCCGTACGCTTCGGCGTAGGCGCCGAGCGCGAGCGGGCAGAGGCTGCCCAGGAACCCGAAGACGTTCCCCAGAGTCATCGCCGCCGTCCCGCTCTGCCCCGGCAACTCGTCGTAGAGCTTGGCCTTGATGATCGCGTACCAGCCGGCGTTCGCGAGCCCGAGGAGCCCGAGCAGCACCAACTTCGTCGGCAGCCCGCGCGCGAGCAGCAGCAGTGGGAAGAGCACGAGCACGACCGACGTGCTCACCCGCAGGTAGCGCAGGCCGCGCACGCGTTCGAGCAGCGGCACCAGTGCGAAGTCGCCCGCGAGCCCCACCCACGTCCACACCGCGACGGCGAGCGCCGCCCCGCCGCGCCCCGCGCCCACCACGTCCACGAAGTAGAGTGCGAGGAAGCCGCGCAGGATGTCGTACGTGAAGTCGCCCAACTCCAACAGCACGAGCCAGCGCAGCACCTCACGTCTGCGCAGAGCGCGCAAAGCCTCACGCAATCCTTTTAAGATCGCCGCGCGCGTCTGCCCGACATCCGAGGCCGACGGCGTCTCGAACGGCTGACGCCAGGCCACGACGACCGACAGCAGCACCAGCGCGCCCGTTGCCACGAAGCCCCAGCGCCAGCTCAGGCCCGACCACACGCACGCGCCGATGGCGGCCGGCCCGACAGAGTTGCCGACGGAGCCGGCCAGAGCCCAGCGCGCCATGTTCTGTTCGCGCCGCTCGGGCACGGCGTCCATCAGCGTTGCCTGCGACAGACCGACGAACGCGCCCGACGCCGGGTTCGAAAGAATCGACGCGGCCAGCAGCACGACGAAGCCCGTGCTCAAACCCACGAGCAGCGTCCCCGCGGCGAAGCAGACCCCGCCCGCGACGACGAGCACGCGCCTGCGCCACACGTCGCCGAGGATGCCGAGCAGAGGTTCGACGACGTGGCCGACGATGGGCGGCACGCCCAGGATGATGCCGACCTGCGTGTACGACAGACTGAGGTCGTCCCGCATCAGCGGCCAGGCGGCCTCGCGCAAGCCGAAGACGATCTCGTCCAGAAACTCTACGACGAGCAGCGTGAGGACGAAGAGGGAGAGGCCGCGCCGCGCGGCGTCGCTCCGGCGCGCGGGGGCGACGGCCTTTCTTGATGAAGACATGAATGGTGATTCTCCTTTCCACGGAAGCCGAGACGTTCTCTTTCAGTGGCGCCTGAAAACGTCCCGGCCGCGGGGGCGGAATCACCGAGCGCGCGAGGGCGCGCCGCAGCCTCTCCGAAACGAGCGCACGACGACGTGCGCCGCGCCTCTTTGCCGCGGTCGAGCTAGCCTGTACGGGTAGGGCTTACCAGGGAGGGAAGCGTGTGCTCTGGCCTTTAAGCATGCCGCTCATTGCACACCGGGGCGGAGGGGAAGTCAAGAAGTTTTTAAAGGCCTACGCCCCCGCGCCGGACGCACGCCCGCCGCGGACGCGCTCGGTCTCGGACTCGAAGATGTAGGAGAGCGACTTGTAGATGAGCTTCGCGCAGAGGAAGGCCGAGGCGCTGAAGCCCTCGACGTATGAGTACTCGGTCAAGTCCATCCCGACCACGCGGCGCGAGCGCGCGAGCGTGCGGATGAGTCCGAGCACCTCGTACCAGCCGAGACCCCCCGGCTCGGGCGTCCCCGTCTGCGCGACGAGCGAGGGGTCGAGCCCGTCGATGTCGATGGTCAGGTAGACGTTCTCGGTGAGATGGCTGACGGCCTCCTCCCACCAGTCCGTGCGCCCGGCGATGTCCTTCGCCCAGTAGATGTGCGTCGGGAACCGGTCGAGCGCGCGCGCCTCCTCGGCCGAGATGGAGCGGATGCCGACCTGCACGGCGGGCAGCCGTAAGTCTCTGACCACGCGCGCCATGATCGAGGCGTGCGAGTGCGGCGTGCCGTCGTAGGTGTCGCGCAGGTCTGCGTGCGCGTCGATCTGGAGGACGGAGAGGTTCTCGTACTTCTCGGCGTGCGCCTCGATGACCGGCGCGCTCACCGAATGCTCGCCGCCGATCATGCAGACGAACTTGCCCGCCCCGACGAACTCCCGCGCCCTTTCGAGCAGGGACTTCATCATCGCCGCGGGCGGCTCGACCGGCGGCGACACGTCGGTCGTGTGAATCCCGAGCCGGTAGACCTCGGCGTCGGTCTCCTCGTCGTACAACTCCATGTTGCGCGACGCGTCAACGACGGCCATCGCCCCCTCGCCCGTCCCCCCACCGTAAGAGACCGTGCCCTCGTAAGAGACCGGCCACACGACCACGCGCGCCCGCTCGAAACTCGACAACTCCTCGTCGTCGATGCCGCCGAAGTTCATCGGCAGGTGTGCTGATTCAGACATGCGGACAGTTTAAAATCCGAGGGAGTGCGTGACAAGTGCCTAAACGAATAGCCAGCAGTCAGCGGTCTTCTGCTACTGACTGCTGGCTACTGACTCCTGACCACTTCTTTCCTTACGGCACTTCGACCGTCAGGTCTTTGCCCATGAAGGTGAAGTTGGGGCGCTTGCGGCCCTTCATGTATTTGGCGGCCGTCTGGGAGAGCGCCGTGACGAGGATGGGGAGCGCGATGGTCGGGTCGCAGGAGACGTAGGCGGTGGCGGCGCCGCGCGCGAGCTTGCCGAAGACGAGCGACTCGTCGTCGGTGTTGGGGCTGGTGCGGCCGCCGTGCGCGGACTGCTCGGTCGAGATTTGAATCGCGTACTTGTGGCCGCGCGCGGGCGTCTTGATGATCTCGGAGGCCGACTCCATCTGCTGGACGTAGCTGCGGCTGGAGCCGCCGCCGAGGTTGATGACGCCCGTCACGCGCGAGCGCGCGCCGATCTGCATCAGGTCGAGCGTGTCCTGCGCGAGGTCGAAGCAGAAGGAGTTCTTCTTCTCGAAGCGCGCGCCGGCGATGCCGACCGTGATCGAGCTGTCGGAGATGGTCGGGCAGAAGATGGGGATGCGCGCCTTGTAGGCGGAGGTCAGGATGCCGTCGTCGGTGGCGATCTCGGCCAGCTCGCGGCCGAGCAGGTGCAGGAACTCGCGCGTCGAGTAGGCGCGCGCCTGGTCGAGCTGGTTGGTGAAGCCGCCGACCCACTCGTTGGCCTCGCTGTACTCCTCCTCGCTCGCCAGCACGTCCCACATGCGCGTGATCTGCGAAGCCTCCAGCTCGGCGTCGGTCATCGACGGGTGGGCCTGGAAGTGCTGGCGGCCGAGCGTCTCGTGCAAGTCCTGGAAGAGCATCGCGCCCGAGCAGACCATCACGTCCACGAAGCGGTTCTTGATGACGTAGGCGAGGAGCCGGCGCATGCCGGCGGGGATGAGCGCGCCGTTGGCGGCGACGACGACCGTCGTGTTGTCGCCGAGCATGTCGAGCCAGATGCGGTGGGCCTCCGCGAGCTGGCGCGCGCCGAGTCCCGCCCCCTCCATCTTTTCCAGCAGCCCCGCGACCGAGCGGTCGCGGTCTACCTGCACGGGGCGGATCGGGGCGGTGAGATACTTCGTGGCTCGCGGTTTACGTTGGGTGACCATTTTCAATCCTTTGGGAAAGCGTAAACCGTCAACCGTGACAAGAGGAAGGCAGCTCTTATCTCGTCACGGTTTACGGTTTACGGTTCACGGCTTCATCTCCGTCGGCGCTTCTCTTCGGGCTCGCCGTTGACGGCGAGATAGGTGTAGGCGTTGATGCGCGACTCGTAGAGCTCGACCATCTCGGCGGCGTCGGCCTCGGAGAGGTCGCCGCGCTTGACGCGCTGCGCGACGAGGCGGCGGAAGCCCTCGTGGAGCTGGCCGCGCTCGTAGCGCGCGCGGTAGAGCGCCTCGCCCACGGTCGTGCCCTTGACGACCTTCTTAATCAGGTAGCCGTCCTCGTCAATATGGATGTGTGCCTCGTTCGGCGCGCCGAAGAGGTTGTGGTTGTTGCCCATCACCTCCTGGTAGGCCCCGACGAGCATGAAGGCGATGTAGTAGGGCTCGTCCTCGCTGACCTGGTGCAGCTCCAGGACTTGCTTCACGTCGTGGAGGTCTACGAACTTGTCAACGACGCCGTCCGAGTCGCAGGTGATGTCGCAGAGCGTGGCGTACTCCGTCGGCGGCTTGTTCAGGCGGTGGATGGGGATGATGGGGAAGAGCTGGTCGAGCGCCCAGTGGTCGGGCACCGACCGGAAGACGGAGAAGTTCGTCAGGTACTTCGCGCGCAGCAGGCGCCGCAGCTCGGTGAACTCTTCCGACACGTACTTGGCCAACTGCGCGTGCTTGTCGGCGCGCTCGCACACGTCCCAGAAGAGCACCTCGCCCTTCGCGCGGTCTTCGAGCGAGATGAGGCCGAGGTTGAAGAGCGTGAACAGCTCGTCCCGGTGTTCGAGCGCGTCGTGGTAGAACTCGCGGTAGTTCTTGACCGTGACGTGCTCGCGCAGGTCGGCCAGCTCGATGACGACCTGCGGGTCGTCGTCGTCGACCTCGATGGGCGTGATGTCCTCGACGACCGTCTCGATCTCGCTCAGGACGTTGGTGACGAGGATGGCGTGGTAGGCCGACAGGTAGCGGCCGGACTCCTGGATGATGGTCGGGTGCGGGACGTTCTCGTCGTCGCAGACCTGCATGATCGTGTAGACGACGTCGTTGGCGAACTCCTGCGCCGTGTAGTTGGCCGAGGAGTCGAACGCCGTCTTCGACCCGTCGTAATCGACCGCCATCCCGCCGCCCACGTCGAGCAGGTCGACCGGCACCTTCATCTGGACGATCTTGGCGTAGACGCGCGCGGCCTCCTTCATCGCGTTCTTGATGCGCTTGATGTCGGTGAGCTGCGAGCCGATGTGGAAGTGCAGGAGCTTGAGCATGTCGATGCGCCCGGCCTCCTGCATGCGCCCGATGGTCTCTAAGATCTCCGTCGTGGTGAGCCCGAACTTCGCCGCCTCGCCGCCGGACTTCTCCCAGCGCCCCGAGCCCTTCGAGTAGAGCTTGACGCGCAGGCCGACCATCGGCAGGTCGCCGTCCCCGAAGCGGTCGGCCATCTTGAGCACGTGGTCTAACTCGTTCAGCTTCTCGATGACGATGACGACGCGCTTGCCGGAGCGCGCGCCGAGGAAGGCCAGCTCGATGAACTCCTCATCCTTGAACCCGTTCAGGACGAGCAGGCTCTCCGCCGACTGCTCCATCGCGAGCGCCCCGTACAACTCGGCCTTCGAGCCCGCCTCCAGACCGAAGTCGTAGCGCACGCCCTCGCGCAGGTACTCCTCGACGACCGCCCGGTTCTGGTTGACCTTCATCGGGTAGACGCACATGTGCGAGCCCTGGTACTCGTACTCGCGG
>JBJMGP010000175.1:0-9976 GCA_045807865.1 Pyrinomonadaceae bacterium | reverse complement strand
GCGCGCAGGGCGCACGCAGGGAGCGGGCAGCGCAGAGTCCGGGCCGGTCAAGGCGCGTAGTTGTTCGACGAGGTGCTCAGCCGAGTCGCCAAGCAGTGCGAGGCGGTGCGGGTGGTGAGTGCGACGCGCACCGGCCGTGTAGCAGATGTCCCGTAAGGAGGTGGCAACGCCGTCCTCGCTCAGAAACCGCTCGTAAGCCCCGGCTACAGCTCGCAACGTCCTGGCGTCGTGCCCTGACAGCGGCAGCAGGTACGGATAGTCCTCCTCCTCTTCCACGTTAGGAGCACCCTTCGGGGACTCACGCGGAGGTTCCTGTAGAACTACGTGAACGTTAGTTCCACCGAAGCCGAACGCGCTGACACCGGCGATGGCTGGGGCGGACGTTTCGGGCCAAGGGGTGAGCGCCTGCTGCACACGCAGCGGGAGGGCTGCGAAAGGGATGTGAGGGTTTGGTTCCTGAAAATGTATGCTCGGAGGAATCTCCCTGTGCTTCAGCGAGAGTGCGACTTTGATGAGTCCCGCGACGCCGGCCGCTGCCTCCAGATGACCTATATTAGATTTGACCGAACCGATGGAGCACATGTCCCCGTCGGGGCGACCCTCGGCGAGCACCCTCCCCAAAGCCTTCACTTCGATGGGGTCGCCGAGGAGAGTCCCCGTGCCGTGGGCGTCAACGTATGAGACCTGTGCCGGCGAGACTCTAGCCATACGATAAGCGTCGCGCAGAACGGCCTCCTGCGACGCTTGGTTGGGGGCCGCGATGCCGTTCGTCCTTCCGTCCTGATTGACCGCGCTGCCCCGGATCATTGCGTAGATAGGGTCGCCGTCCAATAACGCCCGCGAGAGCGGTTTGAGTACGACGAGGCCGACGCCTTCGCTGCGCACCATGCCGTTGGCCTTCGCATCGAAGGCGCGGCAGCGGCCGTCGGGGCTTGTCGCCAGCCCTTGCGAAAAGTTGATCGTCACGGACGGAGATAAGATCAAGTTCGCTCCCCCCGCGAGGGCCAGCGTTGACTGGCCGCTCCAGAGGCTACGGCAGGCAAGGTCAACGGCCACGAGCGACGAAGAGCAGGCGGTGTCGAGGGCTATGCTCGGGCCTCGAAAATCGAAGAAGTAGGAGAGGCGGTTGGCGGCGATGCTGAGGGCGTTGCCCGTGACGACGTAAACGTCTATGTCGTCAGGGTCGTTCAGTTGTTCGGCTCCGTATTCGCTGCCCCAGATGCCGACGAACACGCCCGTCGGCGTGCCGGCCAGTCGTTCCGGCACCTGGCCGCCGTCTTCGAGCGCCTCCCACGCCACCTCCAAAAGGATTCGCTGCTGAGGGTCGAGCCGCATGGCTTCCCTCGGCGAGATGCCGAAGAAGAGCGGGTCGAACCCGTCCACGTTGTTGATGAAACCGCCCCAGCGCGTGTTCATCTTGCCCGGCACCGCCGGGTTGGGGTCGTAAAACTCGTCCGCGTCAAAACGACCTTTGGGGACTTCCGTGATGGCGTCCACGCCGTCGCGCAACAGCCGCCAGAACTCCGCCGGGCTGTTGGCCGCGCCGGGGAAGCGACAGCCGATGCCGATGATGGCAATCGGCTCTCGCTCTCCGTGGCCGTTGCCCTCGACCGGCGCCGGCGTGGGCCGCGCATCCATCTCCCCCGTCAGATAGCGCGCGAGCGACTCGACGTTCGGGTAGTCCCAGATCAACGTCGGCTCAAGCTCACGCCCGAGCCAGTCTTCCAGATCGCTAATCAGACTGACGGCGGCGACCGAGTCGAGGCCATACTGCGCGAAGGGTTTTTGGACGCTCACTTGCCGCGGGTCGGTGCCCAACTCCGCGGCGATCTGCGAGACCAGCCAGTCACAAATCTCCTCCACACTCGGGGCCTGCCTCTGAGCATCTTCCCGCCGCCCGGAACCGTCACCGCTTGAGGAAGAGGGTGATTGATCGCCGCTGGAGTTCAGACGAGACACTTTGTTTCTCCTAAGTTGTCTGGGAAGCAACGGTACGGGTTGTAGGAACCCGCAACCTCGGTAGGGAGCCAAGTGCCCGCTCGTGGAATTCGATTCGGATGGCACCCGCCCAGCGCGGGTCATCTCGCGTGGAAGCTTCGCCGCCCGCAGGGCATAACGGGCCGAAGCTGTGACGTTTACTCTACTCGGCGCCTCGGTAGGCTTCGGTAAGCGCGCGTGTGCTGGCGCGACTCAAGATGGCAACATATTAGGGGAGTGTGCCGGCTTCTCGGAATTTTCGTTCTCAGCGACCCGGTCTGAGATTTGGGCCGTCCCCTTACCGTGAGGCCGCAGATTCTATAATGAATTTACCGCCCTAACCAGAAATATCTTTCCACCGCACGGCTTTGTACGCTGGCGTCCCGTCTAAGGCGCGGCTAGTCGGAAAGGCGCGACCGAGAAAAGCCTCCCCTCTCGATAAAGCCTGACCATCTCATCCGCGACGTTTGCGACGTAGGACGGGCGTTCAAGGCTCCGGTTAGGATGAAAGCGCCGCCTCAGTCTGTCGAGGCAGAGCGCGAGCCATTCCCCCTTGCCGAAGAAGACGCCGAGCAATCTCCTGTTATAAAGCCACATCTGCACGCACGCCGCCGCCGCGTGGAAGACGCAATAATTCTTCGCGAGCTTGAACAACTCAGGGGCCTTGCCCGACCTGTAGCCGGGCCTCTGCCCCAGCTCTTCGACAACTCGGTCGTGTGCGACCAGCTCTTCGATCATCTCCTCGGTCAAGGAGATGATCGTCTCTAACACGCCCGAATCGACCTCGGGATCCGTCTTTAATTCGTAGAGTTCGGGCAGCGATAGTTCCAGACCTCGCAGAACATCGTCCTGCCCACGGCCCGAGATCGCCAGCCGCTTCGGGTCGAACTCCGCCAGCGGCTCGTCGAGGGAGAAGATCATCGAACGGCGCGAGCTTATCTGCTCAAGGTCATGCGGCCCCGCCTTCGCCCGCCGGCTCGTGAGGTGTTTTAACTGTAACGTGATCGCGTGCAGGTTGACGGCCGTGCTTCCGTCGAAGAGGCTCACGACCGCGTTGTCCCTCGCCATCTTTTGAAAGACGCCCCAGCGATGTTCTTCTCGCAGGTAGCCGCGCGCGCCGAGCACGACGGAGAGGCTGCGGATGGCGTCCTCAATGGTCGTGGGGACGAAATACTTGACCACTGCGGAACAGAGGCTCGACTGTTCCGCCGCTGCGTGTAGCCCCCTGACGGCCGCGATGGCGACACAGTCGCACGTCAGGAGGTCGATAAACGCATCAACGATTTCGCTCCGCGCGCTGGGGATGGTGAAGACGGTGTCGTTATAGAGTCTCCTCGACAACGCGAAATCCAACGTGGCCCTCAGCGCGGTGTCCGCCGCACCAAGCGAGAACGCTGCGCACAAAGTGCGCGTGATCATCAGCCCTGTCAGCGCATTCTCAAGCCCTGCCCCCAACGGCCCGATCAGTGCTTCCGGTGGAAGCTCGGATTCGTCAAAGCGGATGCCGCTGATGTCCGCGCCGCGAATCCCGACGGTCTTCACTCTGGGCAGATGCGTGTAAGAGGATTCATTCAGGCGGTCTTTCTCGACTAGGAAGAGTGAGAACCCGCGGGGCCCGCCGTCCGCCGACGTTCTGGCGAAGACGGTGAGTGCGCCGGCGCGCGTACCGTTGTTGATGAGCCACTTTTCACCCGCTAAAAGGTAGCCGCCCGCGGCGTTTGCCGAAGCACGCACGTCGCTCGCAAGGATGTCGCTCCCGTGTCCCTTCTCGCTGAGCGCGAATGCCATCTGCCGCTTACCTCTGACCAACTCCGCCACCCTGCGCTTCTGCACGTCCGTGCCGGCGACCCAGACGGGCACCGCGCCAAGGTAGACCTGGCCGAGCGCAATCGCGACCGTGAGGTCGCGCCGCGAAAGCACCCTTGAGAGCGCAAGCAGCTCTTCGTAACATCTGAACTTGCCCCCCTGCGCGGCCGGGATGTAGTAGTCGTAGAAGCCCCAGTCTTCGAGCGTACGACAGAACTCCTCCGGGTATTTCTCCTGCTCGTCCAGCTCAACAGAGCGTTTGAAGGAGCACGGGCTCTGCGGGTCGGCAGGGTCACCCAAAAATCGCTCAAGGGTTTCGGCGGCTTGATGTTGCGCGAGATGGTACATGTGTCGCGGCGGTTCTAACCCTCTCCCGGTCTATGAGGGATGCGCTCCAGTGCTCCCATGAGGAAATCGTTGCGGCAGGCGTAACGCCGGATTTTACCGCTCGTCGTTCTAGGAATGCTGCCGGCCTTGAGCAGGCACACGTCGTAGACTTGCAGGCCGTGGCACTCGACGACGGCTTGGCGGATTGAGCCGACGACTTCATCCAAGTCCAACTTCGTGTCGCGGCTGACCTCCTGCGCGATGATCAACCGTTCCTCATCCTCCTCCTCGATTGTGAAGGCCGCGCCGAAGCCGGGCAGTAGAGCGGGGTGACTCTGCTTGACCGTCCACTCGATGTCGTTCGGGTAGTAGTTCTGCCCGCGAATGATGATAAGGTCTTTCAGCCGGCCCGTAATAAACAGTTCGCCTTCGTCCAGAAACCCCAGATCACCTGTGCGCAGGTACGGCCCCGCCCCTGTATCCGCCAAGTACGCGTGGAAGGTTTGGCGGGTCGCCTCCGGACAGTTCCAGTAACCCCGCGCAACGCTGGAGCCGGTCACCCAAATCTCTCCGATGCGGCCAAGCGGGCACTCGATTAAGGATTCCGGGTCGACGATGAGAAGGTTCTGATCACCCAGAACGCGGCCGCAGCTTACCAGCTCGCGCTCGAAGGCCGATGTGCTCTCGGCCGCGCGATTTTCGACGGGCTCCTTTTTCGATTTCCCGAGGCACGTCGCCCGCCCGCCCGTGACGATCAAGGTCGCCTCGGCAAGTCCATAGCAGGGCTGGAAGGCTTCACGGCGGAAACCGCAGTCGGCGAACGCGGCTGAGAAACGTTCCAGCGTGCGCGCGCGAACGGGCTCGGAACCGTTAACGGCAGCCGTCCAGCAGCCGAGGTCGAGCGTCGCTTTCTGCTCCTCTTTGACCTTGCGTACACAGAGGTCATAGGCGAAGTTCGGGGCGGCGCTGAGCGTGCCGCGGTAGCGGGAGATGGCGCGGAGCCAGCGGACGGGCCGTTGCAGAAACGCCATCGGCGGCATCAGGACGCACCCGGCCCCGGCGTAGAGCGGCAGCAGGACTTTCCCGATCAGACCCATGTCGTGATGAAAGGGCAGCCAGCTAACGAAGACGCTCCTCTCGGTCGCACCGACTGCCTGCTGGAGCAACATTTGGTTGTGCAGGAGGTTGGCGTGACTGACCATCACGCCCCGCGGCTTCGATGTCGAGCCCGAGGTGTACTGAAGAAAGGCCAGCGCGGCGCCGTCCGGCGGAGGCTCCCGCCATTCCGCTTCCGCGCCGACGCCGACCTCGTCGATGGCTACCCAGAGTATCGGCTCTAGTCCCGCATGCACCCACAGTGAACGCAGCCTATCCAGAAGTGGCGTCGTGGTCAGGGCGATTTTCGCCTGCGTGTCCGCGACGATGGCCTGCAACCTTTCTATCGTCCGGTTATATCTGGGAGGGTAAGAGGGGACGGCGACGGCTGCCGCGTAGAGGCAGCCAAAGAAGGCCGCGATGAACTCCAGACCCGACGGGTAGAGAAGCAGCACGCGCTCTCTGACCGCCCCCATGGCCTGGAGCTTCGCCCCGAGGGCTCGGGCCTGCCGATCCAACTCGCCGTAGGTCAGGACGCCAGAGCCGGTCTCGCCGTCGGCCAGAAAGGTGTAGGCGACGCGCTCGGGCGTGCGCGCCGCTCTATCGCGCAGCAGTCTGACCAGCGTGGTAATGGCTTCTGTCATGACGTAACGTTCGCCCGAGTACTTCGGGGCGGGTGGATGCCGTGAACCGGCAACGGCCATCAGACTCTGTCACTGCGGGTTCACTTCAAAAATCGGAAAGTAGGAGACGATTTTCCCCTCGGCAAAATCCTTCGCCAGTTGAGGGATGTTCTCCCAGCCATACGGCTCGTCTTCGATGGGGGCCATCCACCCCTCGCGTTCCGCGAAGTGAACGGACTCGATAATTTGAGGGTACCGGCCGCCGTGTGTGTGAACGTGTATGTGGCGGTTGGTGCATTCGCCGATGCGCGAGAAGAGAGTTCTGTAGCCCCTGTCCCATCCCGTCGTGGTGATGAGGCCCTGACGCGCCAGAGCCTTGAGCGTGGCCCGGATCACGGGCGTGCCAATGTTGTCGATAAAGATTGAGACTCCCTGATTCCCCGTATGCTCTCTGATGACATCTAAGAATTGCCTCTCCATCTGGAGGTAGTGCGCCCTGTACTTGTGGTCGGATTCATATCTCTGCTCGTCGAAGTGGAGGTCGGCGAACTGACGGCGGTCAATAGGGGAGATGCCCATCTGCCCGATCAGTTTCAATCGCTCCTCTTTGGACGAGATCATCGCCACCTTACAACCATAGAACTTCGCCAACGCCAGTTCGGCCAGCGCCACCCCTCCGCCCCACCCGCAGACGAAGGGGGCAGGCTGCTCCTCTTCCGCTATCTGCGAACGAAAACAGGCGTAAGCGACTTTCCAGTTGTCCCAGGCCGTAGCGTAACGAACCGAGTAGGCCGCCCACTGCTTGAGCGAGTGCTTCGTGTTCTCAGGTATCGGCGTCAATTGTTTCTCGTTCAGCTTCGTCAGCTTGGCGAGCATCCCGACCGTGTTCGGCGAGTCGTAGCCGAACACCTTGATCATATAGCCGTACTGGTCTAGCTGGCCGATTGGGATGAGGGTGCAGATGTCCCCCTCTTTGAGGGAGGTGACGGATTTGCCGACCTTAAGAACCCGCGCCACGCCCGCGTTTCCCAAGACGACCTGTCTCTCACGGCGGAGGCGGCACACGTCAACCGGGTGCCGCTTCAGGGCATGAGTCATGTTGGCTTCCCAACACCCGTAAATCGGCTCGGCCAAAACCTCCTCCTCCGTAATGTCGGGGAAGGAGAAGGTCTCCCTCTGCAACTCGGCGGGCCGCGAATCTTTGGAGGTTCCCTGATGGAGTACCCACGCTTCTGTGTTAATCATTTGGTGATGTCTGTCCCTGCGGGCTTGTCCACTGCATCCCGGCAAGACCCCGGCGTCCCAAGGGTGCGAAAAACCGGGGCGGTTCTCGGCATGAAAGTCAGAGCGCGGAGGTTGGAGGATAGCGCGCCGCCGGCACCGGGCCTAAACAGATTCAGGCTAACTACCGCCTTCGATGGAACTACGACGCCACGCTCTTTGCCCAGAGCGTACTGTCAGGGAGATATCTAAAGAACGGCTTAATTGAGACTGCTGTTACTTGGCGGCAAGGGCTTCGGAAGCGTGAGCGCCGCATGACTGCAACGTGGAATTATCCAGCACGGATACCGCGAAAGTCTGTGAATGGCCGTGCCGGCCAGAGTCCGGAGTCGCTTGGCTACCCTGACAGTGTGCAGAAAATAGCATAAAATTTTCCGGTTGAAAACGTTCTATCTGACGCATGCAGGGGCGCACAAATGGCCGATGCAGGTGTCCGCTGCCGGACACGTTGACAGCGCCGCCGCGCTTCGAAGGCACGTCGCCGATTCCATCTGTGACCTCCTGAAGCCTTTGACGAGTGCCGGAAGTTCACCCTATTGTCTGAGCCCGCTGGCCACAGTGCGCTTAGCGCGTTGCGTCAAATACAAATTCTGGACATAGCTATCAAACATAAATACAATGGCGCACAGAACTCAGCGGTCACCTGTCATCGCGCCGCGCGCGACTGCGCTTCGGTCACTAACCGGTCGAATCTTAAACGGTAGTCGTTCACATCCCGCGAAAGAATAGAATGAGCTTCGCTCGCGAGCGCGCCAAGTTTTAGAGTTCACCCTGTAGGCATTCTGGTTGCGCCTGATACAAGTCCGCACCTCAACTTTTGAAATAAGCGACAGGTCTCTTCGAACGACATCCGGCGGCACGGCCGGGACGTAAACAGTCCGACCGCGAGTCGGCCGAAAGCAGCCCGGAAGAAGCCTGACACTACAGTCCGGGGGATGCACCGTTCTTACATCGCCCCGTCCGTTGATGTAGTAATTAATAAAGTCTCAGACTGCTCCCCGATCTCTAAGACCATAGACCACTCGCAAAGGTCAGTCAGGCCAGACGCAAAGTCTACCGTCCGCGGGTGCTTGTTCCGATGCCCAAGACTTTTGCGTGGGTCTATCAGAGTCTCACGCCCGCGTGCAAACGAAGGCTGAGGTATTGAATCGGCCGCGGAAGGCCGTCCCTTTCACTACAGGGCGCCGGCGCCTACTCTGTACTCTCGCGCACGCACCGCGCGAGTCCGGCCTGGGCAGGGATTGTTAGCGGTGGCGGGCGCTCCGGCCCGCCGTATTCACGCAAGCGTAAGCAGCAATAGCGATCCTCTCCTTCTGACGAAAGGTTGAATGATGAGCTTTCTGGGCGATGATGCGTCGAAGCAGCAAGCAGAACTCACCCCGGCCAAACGTGCGCTCTTAGAAAAGAGATTGCAGGGTAAGAGTGCGGCGGCTTCGGGTTCCCAACTGCCTGCCATCACACCCGAGCCGCACAAGCTACACGAGCCGTTTCCTCTGACTGACATTCAGCAAGCCTACTGGGTCGGCCGCAGCGGCGCTTTTGAACTCGGCAACGTTTCTACCCACGTCTATCTGGAACTG
Source organism: Pyrinomonadaceae bacterium (assembly GCA_045807865.1). Classification (GTDB taxonomy): domain Bacteria; phylum Acidobacteriota; class Blastocatellia; order Pyrinomonadales; family Pyrinomonadaceae; genus QHXN01. The sequence continues at coordinate 1,287 of JBJMGP010000175.1, read as the reverse complement.
GAGAACGACCGGCTCGACCTGTCGCGCTTCGAGTTGGCGTGGCAGCGCCTGATCGAGCGGCACGGGATGCTACGCGCCGTCGTGGACTCCGACGGCCGGCAGCGGGTGCTGGCGGAAGTGCCGCCCTATCGCCTTGGAGTGCTCGACTTGAGTGAGTCGGAGGAGGCGCAAGTCGAGGCGGAGTTGGAGACGATCCGCGAGAGGATGTCGCATCAGGTGTTGCCGAGCGACCGCTGGCCTCTCTTCGAGGTGCGCGCCAGCCGTCTGCGCGGAGGCCGCATCCGCCTCCACGTCAGCATCGACATCTTGATCTGCGACGGCTGGAGCTTGCAGCTCGTTTTGCACGAACTGTCGCTCTTCTATAATAACCCGGACGCCTCACTACCGAAGCTAGACCTGTCGTTCCGCGACTACGTGCTGGCAGAAGCGAAGGTCGCCGAGACGGAGCTGTACAGTCGTTCGAAGCAATACTGGCAGGAGCGTCTGCCGGATTTGCCATCCGCCCCTGAGCTGCCCGTTTCCGCGGACGCCGAGTCGCTGGTCAAGCCCCGCTTCGTACGCCGCAGTGGCAGGTTAGAGCGTGAGGAATGGCTTCTTCTAAAGAGTCGTGCGACGCGGTTAGGGCTAACGCCTGCGAACGTTCTGGCCACTGCCTTTGCCGAGGTGCTGGGAGTGTGGAGTAAGAGCCAGCGGTTCACTTTGAACCTGACGCTCTTCAACCGGCTACCGCTGCACCCGCAGGTCAACGAGATAGTCGGCGACTTCACTTCGCTCAACCTCCTCGCCGTGGACTTCTCCCATGCCGAGGGATTCATCGCGCGCGCACTACGCCTCAACCGCCAACTCTGGCAGGACTTGAGCCACAGGTATTACGGCGGCATGCAAGTCATGCGCGACCTGACGCGCATGCGGGGCGGCTCATCGAACGTCACCATGCCTGTCGTCTTCACCAGCCTTATCAATATCGGCATTTCAGGTCAGAGCAACTCCATGCTTTCGACGCTGGGTGAGGTAGTCTACTCGATATCGCAGACGCCGCAGGTCTGGCTTGACCATCAGGTGCTTGAGCAGGGCGGTGCTCTCATCTTCAACTGGGACGCCGTCGCCGACCTCTTCCCCCCCTCCCTGCTCGACGAGATGTTCTCTGCCTACCGCCTCCTGCTCGCACGCCTCGCCGCCAACGACTCCGCCTGGCACGCACCTACCCATCCTCTTCTGCCACAGTCCCAGCTGGCCGCACGTGCCGCGGCCAACCAGACCGGCGACCCGGCTCCCCCCGACCTCCTG
>JBJMGP010000174.1:0-11670 GCA_045807865.1 Pyrinomonadaceae bacterium | reverse complement strand
CGCTCTGCTTCACCGACGAGATTTACGAGCACATCATCTACCCGCGCGCAGACCGCGAGGTCGAGCACATCTCGATGGCTCAACTGGAGGGGATGAAGGAGCGGACGCTCGTCGTCAACTCGATGTCGAAGACCTACTCGGTCACGGGCTGGAGAGTCGGCTACGTGCTCGCGCCCCCCGACATCACGAGCGCGGTGCGCAAGGTGCACGACTTCCTGACCGTGGGCGCCGCCGCCCCCTTGCAGCGCGCGGGGGCCTACGCCCTGCGCATGCCGCCCGAGTACTACGAGGAACTCGGCCGCGAATACCTGCGCCGCCGCGACCTGCTGCTGCCCGTCCTCGAAGACGTGGGCTTCAAGCTCTTCCAACCCGACGGCGCCTACTACGTGATGACCGACATCTCCGCCTTCGGCTTCGACGACGACGTGGAGTTCACGCGCCACCTCATCCAGCAGGTCGGCGTCGCCTGCGTCCCCGGCTCAAGCTTCTACAGCCGCCCCGAACTCGGCGCGCGCCAGGTGCGCTTCTGCTTCTGCAAGAAGGACGAGACGCTCGAAGCGGCCGCCGACCGCCTGCGCAAGCTGCAAAGGTTCTGACACGGGATGTGGGACAGGAAGCGACAACTCATCTGGCTCGGGGTCGGCCTGCTCTTCGGCACCTTCTCGCTCTACCCGCTCGCCCGCGACGACGCGGGGCGCACCGACTGGCAATACTTCCTCCAACTCGAAACGCTCCTCCTCCTCGTCATCTGCATCATGTTCTTCATCTACAGCCGAAAGAAGTAGGCCGTAGACAGCAGACATACCGGATTCCATCCCGCACGCCGGTATCAGAATCGCGGCGGGACGAATCGAGTTTGCGGCGAGATGAATTCGTTTCCTGGCAATGCGAGTCCGTCTCGTCGCAAAACGAATTGAGTTTGCGGTGAAACGAACTCTTCTTGCGAAGAGAAGAATTCGTTTCATGACAAACCGGATTCGTTCTGTGACGAGTAGAACTCTTCTTGCGCCGGGAAGAACTCTTTTTGTGACGAGTAGAGTTCGTTTTGCGGCGGGAAGAACTCTTCTTGCGACGGGAAGAGTTCTTTTTGCGACGAGTAGAGTTCTACTCGTCGCAGTCTCGGGGAAAATAAGCCTTGCCCTGACAGCAATTTACAGCGAGCAGCAGGCGGGCGCGGCCCCGGGCTCAAAAAAAGTCTTGTCAGGCCGCGGCTTCGGCGGTATCCTTCCGCCGCTCAATCCAGCAGGGGCCTCAAACCGCACCGCTTCGACGCTTCCAACCCTGACAGGAGAAGAGTTAAAAATGCCTAAAATCAAACTCAACTTCGGCAACCGCCCGTGGAGCAACCACGCCGTCAAGGTCGCCCCGTAACCCACAAACCCTAAACACAAAGGAGGCGGGCAAGCCCCCCGGCCCGCCCGCCTCCCCCTTCGGCGGCGCGCCCGGTGATAAGCCGAGCGCGCCGCCTGTTTTTTCTTCTGCCTACTGTCCCGGCTGCTGTAGCTTGTGGCGGATGGTGATGCCGTCGTTGGCGAGGACGAGGAGGCGGCGCGCGTCGTAGAGCGGGAGGCTCGTCGGCGTGTAGGCGAGCACGTAGCGGTTCTTGCGCAGCTCGTCGCAGATGCTCTTGGCCGCGTCGCGCGAGTCGTTGACGGAGAGGATGCGGCCGCCCGTCCCCTCGGTCAACTTCTGGATGGCCTGCCCGGGCTTCAACTGGTCGCGGCGCAGCGCCCCGCCCGTGCGGTCCGGAATCTGGAGGGCGTAGACGGTGATGTCCTGGCGCAGGAGGTCGCCGTAGACCTTCTCGAAGTGTGTCCGGCTGCCGCGGTCGAGCCCGTCGGCGACGAGCACGATGACGCGCTTGCGCACGCGGCCGACGAGCGGGCCGAAGGCGTCGTTGATGACGGCCGAGAGCGCGTCGAAGAGGTGCGGCTCGCCGCGCTTGCGGAAGAGCGGGAGCGTCGCCTCGATCTTCTTCGCGTCGTCCGTCCAGTCCGAGATGATCTCCGGCTGCTGGTCGAAGCCGACGACCATCACCTGGTCGCCCTCGTAAATCTCGTAGGCGAACTCGCGCGTCGCCTTCTGCAACTTCTCCACGTCGGCGCGCAAGCCCAGAGAGTTGTCCACGAGGATGACGACGCGCGCGGGGGTCGGGTCGGGGGTGAAGGACTGAATCGTCTGCTCCTGCCCGCCGTCGTAGAGCGAGACCTCCTTCGCCGTGACGCGCTCGTCGGAGCCGTCGTCGCGCGCCGCCGTCACGTTGAGGAACATGCCGCGCTCTTTGCCGAGGTCGGTCTCGCCGCCCGCGCGCCGCCCCGCCTGCCCCGCCGCGAGCGCCGCGAGCAGGAGGCTGATGAAGAGAACCGCCGCGTACGTCCTGAGGTGTGCTCGCATCCCCTAGACCTTGACCTTAGTCCTTCAGTCGCCCGCGGACGTGGTGCCCGCAGTCTTCTTCTCGCCTTTGGGTTCGGGCTTCGCCTTCGCAGTCGAGTCGGACTTCGACTCCGAAGATGAAGTCGATTCGGCCTTCGACTCCTTCGACTCCTTCGACTCCTTCGACTCCTTCGTCTCTTTAGCCGACTCTTTGGCCTCAGACTTCTTACCCGCGTAGTCGGTCACGTACCAGCCGGAGCCTTTGAACTGGAAGCCCGTCCGCGACCATTCCTTCTCAAGCTTGCCGCCGCACTTCGCGTGGCGCGTGAGCGGCTTGTCCGAGACCTTCTGCATGGCCTCCATGTGCGCGCCGCACTTCTTACAAGAGTATTCGTAAATGGGCATCAACTGTTCTCCTGACCTTATATATAGAAACTGACTTTCGTTAAACGTCCCCGAGGAAATTATACGGACAAACGGTTTGCTTGCAAACGCCTTGCAACCTTCGATGCGCTTTGTTGCGTTCGCGTCTACTACACCGATCTGGCGAGGATAAATATCGACGAAAAATCGAAAAGATTTGTCTCCCTTCGGTACGCGAATTTCGCCCCGATGGGACCAATATGCCCTTCGGGTTGAAGGAGGGGCGGCACAACTCACAGGGCGTCAGTCACTTAAGGCCGATTGCCTTAAAGGCATACATTTCAAGCAGTTAGATGTAAAGCTTTAGTTCGGCCAATGCAACTGGATCGCAACCTCTACATCTAAGTTTACGGTTTCGACAGGCTGTGCTCATCCGGAGAGTGTGAGCCCGTTCGTTTCCACCATGCGTAGCCCCCAAACCCCGTGCATCGCTGGCGATGTGCAAGTTAGGAATCGCCGACCTCGCTGGCCCTAGAAGCGAATGCAGAGGTCACTAGCTCACATGGAGAACGATCGAGAATGCACTTTACCCCTCGTAAGCCCCTGCGCTCTTTTAAGAACGTTGTCTTCGCCGTCATCGTCCTCTTCGTCGGCTCGAACTTCATCGACAGCCCGTTCACGCGCGTGCTCGCTCCCGTCTCGGCCTCGGCGGTGAGCGCCGCCAACAACATCATCTCTATCGACGACTACATCCCCTCGGACGTGCCCACGTCGGGCGACCACGACCTCGATCTGGTCATCGCGCGCACGGGCCGCAACCTCGGCGTTGACCCGCGCCTGATTCACGCCGTCATCTGGCAGGAGTCGAGGTACAAGATTGACGCCGAGTCGCACGTCGGCGCCCAGGGCTTGATGCAGTTGATGCCGGCGGCCGCCAAGCGCTTCGGCTGCGAAGACCGCAACGACATCGAGGGGAACGTGACGGCCGGCACGAAGTACCTGCGCTGGCTCCTCAAGCGCTTCGACGGCAACGTCTCGCTCGCGCTCGCGGCCTACAACGCGGGCGAGGGCAACGTGGACAAGTACGAGGGCATCCCGCCCTTCGGCGAGACCCAGACTTACGTCCGCAACATCACCGGCCGCTACGGCAAGACCTACCACCCCGTGCTCACGCCCGACGAGGCCTCCTCCTACTTCAACCTCCTGCCCTCGAACTGAGGACGTGAACCGTCAACCGTGACAGGAGAAGACAGGCTCTTCCTCTGGTCACGGTTGACGGTTCGCGGTTCACGCGCTTCCTTTGCCTTCACACAGCCGCCTTGCTATCATTTGCCCCCGTTAAAACTCCAAGGGGCGTGCGGCTGTGGTGGTGCGTGACTCTCTCCTCACCCGAGACGGCCGCCGCGGCCCGAGAGCGAGACGTGCAAAGCTCATCCGAAGGAGAACCCGCAAGCAGTTGTCCGTCCAAAGACCGATATCAGGCTCGAACGTGCAGACGCTCACGCGCGAGCGCAAGGCGCGGATGCACGAGGCGCGCGAAGCGCTCATCGACCGCCTGGCCCCCAACATCCACTCCGAGATCGATCTCGACAAGTTCCTCCACGCCATCGTCGCCGAACTCGGCCGCATAATGGACGTTGACCGCTGCGACGTGGTGCAGCTCGTCCGCTCCGGGGAACTGCGCATCAGCCACGAGTGGCGCGCGGCCGCCGACGTGCCCTCTTCTCTCGGCACCTCCTTCCCCGTGGACTTCGGCCAGCTCGCCGAGCGCTTCGACTTCGCGCGACCCATCCGCCTCGACGACACGACGGCGACGGGGCTCGACCCGCGCGCGTCGCTCCTGCCGCCTTCCCTGGGCACGCGTTCGCTCCTGATCGTGCCGGTCGTGCTGGACGGGAACGTGCTCGGCCTGCTGGGCCTGCACATGACGCGCGCCTCGCGCCACTGGGACGACGAGGAGGTCGCGCTCATCCAGTCCATCGCGCGCCAGATCGCGGTCGGCTACCAGTACGCGCGCCTCTACACCGACAAGCAGCGTGAGGCGAGCCGCACGCGCGCTCTCTTAGAGATCGCCAACCTCCTCAACTCGCGCTCGGACTTCGGCGAGCTGACCTCTCATGTTTTAGAGCGCGCGAACGAATTGGTCGGCGCCGACTACTGCGCGCTCGGCGTGGTCGAGCCTTCGGGCAAGTCGATTAGCCTCGCCGCCTTCAAGGCCGCGCCGCACGCGACGACGCTGCGCGTGCGCGAGCTGATCGAGTCGCACGGCAAGTCCATCGACATCTCGGCCTTCCCGGCGGTCGTCGAACTCCTCGCCGCGCCGCGCACGCTGCGCGTCATCGACTCCGACCTGCCCGAGCCCGTCCGCTTCGCCTTCAACGCCACGCTCGGCGGGCGCGCGGCGCTCGTCGCGCCCGTGACGATTCGGAGCCAGACGTTCGGCCTGCTCGGCTTCGTCTGGGGCGAGCCGCGCGAGGCGTTCGACGAGCACGAGGTCGCGCTGGTCGAAGGCATCGCCGTGCAGATCGGGACCGCGCTCGAGCGCGACCAGCTCTCGGCCGAGGTGATGAGGTTGAGGAGCGCGCTCCACGAGCGGCACGCCGAAGACCGCATCATCGGGCAGTCGCCCGCCATCCTGCGCGCGCGCGAGCTGGCCCTCAACGTCGCCGACACGCAGACCTCCGTCCTCATCCAGGGCGAGTCGGGCACGGGCAAGGAGTTGCTCGCCAACCTGATCCATTACAACTCGCGGCGCAAGGAGGGGCCGTACGTCAAGCTCAACTGCGGCGCGATACCCGAGACGCTCTTAGAGTCCGAACTCTTCGGCCACGAGCGCGGCGCCTTCACCGACGCGCGGCAGCGTCGGCGCGGTCGCTTCGAAGAGGCGGACGGCGGCACGCTCTTCTTAGACGAGATCGGCGAGATGAGCCTGTCGGCGCAGGTCCGTCTGCTGCGCGTGTTGCAGGACGGCGAGTTCGCGCGCGTCGGGAGCGGCGAGGTCTTGCGCGCGGACGTGCGCGTCATCGCCGCGTCGAACGTAGACCTCGCGCGCGCCTCCGAGCAGGGCACGTTCCGGCGCGACCTCTACTACCGCCTCTCGGTCTTCCCCATCCACGTCCCGCCCCTGCGCGAGCGGCGCGAGGACATCCACACGCTCGTCATACACTTCCTCGAACACTACAAGCAGAAGACCGGCCGCTTCGTCTCCGGCATCTCGCGCGAGGCCCTGCGCGCGCTCGTCAACTACGACTGGCCCGGCAACGTCCGCGAGCTGGAGAACGCCGTCGAGCGCGGCGTCATCATCGCCTCGGGCAGACAGATCGAGCCCGACGACCTGCCCGAGCAGATCGCCCTGGCCGCGCGCGAGGAGCGCACGCGCACACGCGGCGAGCGCGAGCGCGCCGCCTCCGAGGGGCGCAGCGTCACGCTCGAACTCGACGTGCCGGCCTCGCTCGACGAGATCGAGCGGCGCGCCATCGAGGCCACGCTCGACTACACCGGCGGCGACAAGACCCGCGCCGCCCGCGCCCTCGGCATCGGCCGCAAGACCCTCTACCGTAAGCTCCGCCAGTACGAAGGCGAGCAAGAACAGTAGGCAGTAGGCAGTCGCCGCGTCAGCGGCACGTGAATTTAGCCCGGCCTTTCAAGGCCGGGTAAGATTGAGCAAGACGACGCCGCGTTGCGTCAGCGACGCCCGAACTTTGCACATGGGTTCAGGCGTCGCAGACGCGACGCGGCATCTTGTTAACGGTTGGTGTCCCCGGCCTTGAAAGGCCGGGCTAAATTCAAATGCCGCTGACGCGGCTTTAACTGCCTACTGCCGTCTGCCTACTGCCCACTCTCTTCATTGCGCCGCTTTGCGCGTCTTTGTTATAGTGCGGGTCAGGCCAAAAGGCTCCCGAAAAACTCTCGCCGTGACAGTTCAGAGGCGGCACTTTCCTTTAAGGAGGCGGGCGTTATGTCAGAGAATCACAGGCGCGGGCGCGGCGATGACGGTGACGTGGGCGCGCGCCTGACCTACTTCGCCATCGGGGCGACTATCGGCGCGGTCGTCGCGCTGCTCTTCGCGCCGAAGTCCGGGCGCGAGCTGCGCCAGGACGTGGCCGACGCGACGCGCAAGGGTGTCGACCGGGCGAGAGAGACCGGCACGCAACTCTCGGCGCGCGCGGGCGAGTACTACGAGACGGCCTCCACGCGCGCGGGCGAGCTGGCGACGAGCGCGCGCGACGCGGTCTCGCGCCGCGGCGAACTCGTCGGCTCCGCCATCGAGGCCGGCCGCCAGGCGTACCGCGACGAGAAGCGCCGCACGGAGTCCTCGGCGCTCACCGAGAACGAGCCGCACGCCCTCGAAGGAGGGAATGGTTAAGACTTCGACATGCCCTTCCCCGCGCTACAACTGAACACGAATGACCCGGCCTACTGGGTGCTGGTAATCGTGGCCGTGTCGTTCGCGGTGATCGCCCTGGCGGCCATCACGGTGGCCGTCGTGGTGGCGGTGCTGGCGGCGCGCGCGGTGCGGGTGGTGCGCACCGTCGAGACGAAGATCAGCCCGCTGGTCGAGCGCGTCGGCGCCCTGGCCGAGCAGGCGCAGGCCATCGCCGCGCAGGGGCGCGAGGTCGCGGATCAGGTGACGGTGATGTCGGGCCACATCTCGACGGCGACGCTCCACTTCTCCGAGTCGATGGCGCTCATCCGCGGCGAGGTCGCGGAACTGAAAGAGGTCGTCGGGCTCTCGGCCGACACGGCGCGCGACAAGATCGAGAAGATCAGCCGGTCGATAGACGAGACGCACGGGCAGCTGGTGGTGACGACGAACTACGTCACGTCGCGCATCATCAACCCGGCGCGCGAGATCGCCGCGATTATGGCGGGGGTCAGGCGCGGACTCGAAGTCCTGCTGGCCCCCGCCCCGAAGCAGATCAACGAATCCTACGCGGAGGAGGAGATGTTCATCGGCTGACCCCGAGCATCTTGACGCGCATGCAAAGCGCCCGGACTACCCTCCGCGAAGGAGCAGGTAGTCCGGGCGTTTCAATTCACATGGATGGACGGGATGTACAGGATAGGATTTTAGGGTTTTAAATCAGTATTTCTTTATCTTGTTCATCCTGTCCATCCATGTGAATTCCCCGGTTTTGTTTTGGGGTTTGGCTGCGCTACTATCGAAATTCACGAAGGATGCGACCTTTCATGTCAACACAGGCACCGCTTGAGCTGAAGAAGACGGTCAACCTGCCGAAGACGGGCTTCGCGCAGAAGGCCAACCTGCCGCAGACGGAGCCGGCGCGCCTGAAGCGCTGGGCCGAAATGGGGCTCTACGAGATGATCCGCCGCTCCCGGCAGGGGCGCGAGAGTTTCATCCTCCACGACGGCCCCCCTTACGCCAACGCCGACATCCACCTCGGCACGGCGATGAACAAGATTCTCAAAGACATCGTCGTCAAGTCGCGCACGATGTTGGGCTACGACTCGCCGTACGTCCCCGGCTACGACTGCCACGGCCTGCCCATCGAACAGCACGTCGAGCGCTCGCTCAAAGAGAAGGGGAAGAACCGCGCAGACCTCCCCGTCGCCAGCTTCCGGCGCATCTGCCGCGAGCACGCGGCCGAGGCTTTGAAGCGGCAGACGCGCGACTTCCAGCGCCTCGGCATCCTCGGCCTATGGGGAGACCCTTACCTGACGATGTCGAACCACTACGAGGCCGAGACCGCCCGCCAGTTCGGCCGCTTCGTCGAGCGCGGCTACGTCTACAAGGGCGACCGCCCGGTCTACTGGTGCATCCACGACCAGACGGCCCTGGCCGAGGCCGAGGTCGAGTACCGCGAGCACACGAGCCCCTCGGTCTACGTCAAGTTCCCGCTCTCGGAGGACTCACTTGAAGCGAAGACTTTCAAGCGCGAGGTCCTGGGCGACGAGGACGACCCGCGCCGAATCTTCTTCCTCATCTGGACGACGACACCCTGGACTCTGCCGGCCAACCTCGGCATCGCCGTCAACCCGCAGTTCGAGTACGCGGCGATAGAGGGTAGAGCGGGCGAGGTCTACGTCGTCGCCAGCGAACTCGTCACGCACGTCGCGAACAAGTGCGGCCTCGGGCACGCGGAAGAGCTGACGACCGGCGAGCCGCGCGCGGCGAACGAGCCGCCGAACCCTTCGACCGTCAACTGGCCGCCGGAGGTCATCGCGCGCTTCCCCGGCTCACGCCTCGACCGGCTCGAAGCGCGCCACGCGTGGCTCGACCGTCCTTCCTTGCTCATGCTCGGCGACCACGTCACGCTCGGCGGCGAGGCCGACGGCGAGACGGAGCTGGACGTCAAGGACGCGCGCGACAAGAAGGCGACGGGCAAAGCCGGGACGGGGCTCGTCCACACCGCGCCCGGCCACGGCCACGACGACTTCGTCATCGGCAAGGCTTACGGCCTCGACATCTACTGCCCCGTGGATAACGCCGGTCGCTTCACGCAGGAGGTCGAGCACTTCGCCGGCCAGAGCGTCTTCGAGGCGAACCCCGCCATCGTCGAGTTCGCGCGCGAGCGCGGCGCGCTGCTCTTCTCGGAGGAGTACGCGCACCGCTACCCGCACTGCTGGCGCTGTAAGAACCCGGTCATCTTCCGCGCGACGCCGCAGTGGTTCATCTCGCTCGACGCCGTGGCGGGCTCGAACGCGCCGCCGCCCGAGACGGACGAGGACGGCCGACCCCGCACGAACTACACCGAGAACGAGGAGGACGCGCCGGCCTCTTTAAGGGCGGGCGCGCTGCGCGAGATCGAGCGCGTGCAGTGGGTGCCGGCGTGGGGCGCCGACCGCATGCGCAACATGCAGAAAGGTCGGCCCGACTGGTGCGTCTCGCGCCAGAGGGTGTGGGGCGTGCCCATCCCTGTCTTCTACTGCTCGTGCGGCGAGGCGGTCGCGGATAGACAGACCGTCGACCACGTCGCCGACGTCTTCGAGCGCGAGACGACCGACGCCTGGTACGGGCGCGAGGCGAAAGACCTTCTGCCCGAGGGCTACCAGTGTCAGGGTTGTGGCGGCACCGAGTTCACGAAGGAGACGGACATCCTCGACGTGTGGTTCGACAGCGGCGTCTCTTCGGTCGCCGTGCTCGAAGCTTACGAAGGACTGCGCTGGCCGGCGGACGTGTACCTCGAAGGCGGCGACCAGTTCCGCGGCTGGTTCAACTCAAGTTTGATGGTGGGCCTCGCCGCGCACGACGCGGCGCCGTACCGCGCGGTCGTCACGCACGGCTGGACGCTCGACGCGCAGGGGCGCGCGATGCACAAGTCGGCCGGCAACGCCATCGCGCCCGAGGAGTTCGTCAAGGACTCGGGCGCCGACATCCTGCGTCTGTGGGTCACGTCCTCCGACTACCGCGAGGACATGCGCTGCTCGCCGGAGATTTTGAGTCGAGTCGCGGACTCTTATCGGAAGATTCGCAACACGGCGCGCTTCGCGCTCGGCAACCTCGACGGCTTCGACCCCGCGGCCGACGCCGTGCCCTTGGGCGAGATGCACGAGATCGACCGCTGGGCGCTCGCGGAGCTGGATCGTTTAGTCGAGAGGGCTCTGGAGGCTTACAAGGCTTTCGACTTCCACGCCGTCTACCGGCTCATCGACGCCTTCTGCACGGTGACGCTCTCGGCGCGCTACTTCGACATCACGAAGGACAGGCTCTACACGTCGGCGCCGAAGTCCGCGCCGCGCCGCTCGGCCCAGACGGCTTTGAACTACATCGCCGACGCGCTGGCGCGCCTGCTCGCGCCCGTGCTCTCGTTCACGGCCGACGAAATCTGGGAGAACCTGCCGGAGGTCAAGTCGCGCCCCGCCAACGTCGATGAGAGTGGCGCCGTCCCGACTTCGGTCCACGTGGCGGAGTTCCCCGTCGTGTTGAGCGCGGAGAGGGAGACGAGTCTGCTCGAACGCTGGGCGCGGCTCTTCGAGGTGCGCGACGTGGTGCTCAGGGCTTTGGAAGAGGCACGCACGGCGAAGCTCATCGGCAGCAGTCTCGAAGCGCACGTCCGGCTCGAAGCGAAGCGCCCGACCTTCGAGCTGTTGGAGAGCTACCGCGAGGAGCTGCGCTACCTCTTCATCGTCTCGCAGGTCGCGCTGACGCTCCTGGAAGAGGACGCGGGCGAGGACATCCGCGTCACGGTCGAGCGCGCCGCCGGGCAGAAGTGCGAGCGCTGCTGGAACTACTCGACGCTCGTCGGGACGTTCACGCGCTACCCGACCGCGTGCGAGCGCTGCGTCGAGGCGCTGGCCGAGGTCGAGGGGGGAGTCCGATGAGCGCGCGTCCGCAGGGCTTCTTGCGCTGGCGTCTGGCCTACCTGTCCGCCGCGTTCGCCGTCTACATGGCCGACCAGGCGTCGAAGGCCTGGGCCGTGCAACGCCTGAAGGCGGGCGAGGTCGTACGCGCCTTCGACGGGCTGCTACACTTCTCCTACGCGGAGAACCCGGGCATCGCCTTCGGGCACTTGCAGGAGGGGGGCGAGTTCGGGCGCTGGATGTTGACGGCGTTGGCGGCGCTGGCGGTCGTCGGCTTACTCCTCTACTTCTTCCGCACGCGGCGGACGGACGACCGCCTGCTCGGCGCCATCGCGCTGCTGCTGGCGGGCGTGGCCGGCAACCTGACCGACCGCGTGCGGTTCGGGCACGTCGTGGACTTCATCGACGTTTTCATCGGCTCGTACCAGTGGCCGACCTTCAACGTCGCCGACGCGGCCATCTGCGTGGGCGCGGCGCTGCTCGCGTTAGACTTGATGCTCGAAGGGCGGCGCGAGGCGCGCGAGGCGAAAGCGGCGACGCATGTCAGAGAAGTTGAGCCGCCGCGGAGCGGCGCTTGAGTTTAGCCCGGCCTTTCAAGGCCGGGTTGAGGTGGGGTTGAGCCGCCGCGTCGCGTCAGCGACGCCTGAATATGCCGTGCTGGCTCAGGCGTCG
>JBJMGP010000173.1:0-21697 GCA_045807865.1 Pyrinomonadaceae bacterium | reverse complement strand
GTGGCATAAAATAAATGCGATATGAAAAAGATAATTTTAGAGGTACTGCTGCTTCGCACATCCGGTTTATTTGCGCAACAGCAGGATTATCCCATACAAACCGTCAATTTTACAAAGGTTCATGTTACGGATAATTTCTGGCTGCCGCGCATGAAGACCAATCATACAGTCACCATACCTGCTTCGTTTGCCCGCTGCGAAAGCACGGGCCGCGTAAAGAACTTCGACATGGCCGCTGCAAAAAGTGGCAAGTTCTGCACCATCTTCCACAAGGATGACATGCGGCGACTGTATGGCGATGACTTCGACAGGTTCCGCGAGGTCTGCGCCCAACAAGACCCCGGCCGCAAGCTCGCCAACGTCTTCACCCGCCGCCTCTTCTGGGACTAGGCGGCCCGAGAGGCGTCCCCGGCGGCGCAATCATTCGCTCAAGCGCACCTCGCTTTATTGGTGCTTCAACTGCCTCAGCAACTCGGCCGCCTCGTAGTGCTTCGGCTCCAACTCAAGCGCCCGCTCTAAACTCTTAACGGCCTGCTCCCTTTTGCCGACCCGTGAATGTGCGAGCCCTGTCGCGAAGTGTGCCTGGGGCGATTGCGGGTTCTCCTCGGCGGCGGGGTCGAAGAGGATGAGCGCCTGCGCGGGCCTCTTCTCGTTGAGCATCCTCTGGCCGGCGACGAGGAGCGGCTCCTCCGTCTCGGCATACTTGTTGACGGGGTCTGACTTGAACTCGCGGAACCTCTTCAGCGCCAGCTCCGCGCCGCCCTCCGTCAAAGCCCCGTTCAGCACCTGCGCCAGCGGCCGGCGCGGGGCGTGAGCGAGGACAGAACTTGTTCTTCGGGTCTTTGAGCCACTGAGGCGGAGGCGTGTGTGCGGCGCGGTGGCGGCGCGTCGAGGCGCCGCCACACACAATTTTAAAGGGGCGGGCGGTGTCGTGCGCGGCGGCCTACTTGTACCTGTAGGTGATGCGGCCGCGCGTGAGGTCGTAGGGCGAAAGCTCGACGCTGACGCGGTCGCCGACGAGGATGCGGATGCGGTTCTTGCGCATCTTCCCCGAAATCTGCGCGAGCACGACGTGTTCGCTGTTGTCGATCTGAACCATGAAAAAGGCGTTGGGCTGCTTATCAACCACCACGCCTGATGCCGGGACGAGGTCTTCTTTAGCCAATCGTTAGTCTCCTTAAGTCTCTGGGTTGGGGGTCTCGGCCGCGCGCACTTACGTAGGTGAGCCGCGCGGCCGTCGGTTGTGCGTGTATCTTACCTGCCCGCGCGTCGCGGGCGGAAGCTGCGGCGCGTGCTGCTGCCGGAGCCGCGCATCGGGCGGAACGGCTTGACCGCCGCGCGCTGCGCGACCGCGGGCGCGCCGCCGAAGGAAGGAAGCACCACGCGCTCGACGGGCTGCCCCGTCAAACGCTCGATGGCGCGCATCGAGAGTTCGTCGACCGGAGTGACGAGCGTGATGGCACGCCCGGTCTTGCCGGCGCGACCCGTGCGGCCGATGCGGTGGACGTAGTCCTCGGGCGCGGTCGGCACGTCGTAGTTGATGACGTGCGAGATCGACTCCACGTCGATGCCGCGCGCCGCGATGTCGGTCGCCACCAGCACACGGGTCTGCCCGTCCTTGAAGCCGCGCAGGGCGGCCTCGCGCTGGGGCTGCGTGCGGTCGGCGTGGATGCGGTTCACCTTGTGGTCGCGCGCGAGCAGGATGTGCGAGAGGCGCTCGGCCCCGCGCCGCGTGCGCGTGAAGACGAGCACGCGCTCGAAGTTGTCGCGCTCGCGCTCCAACAGGTCGAGCAGCAGAGCCGTCTTCGACTCCAGCGCCACGGGGTAGGCCGTCTGCTCGACGGACACGGCGGCGCGCCCGCGCACGTTCACCTCGACCAGCTTCGGCTCCTTCATCGTCGTGCGCGCCAGGGACTCGATCTCCGGCGACATCGTCGCCGAGAAGAGTAACGTCTGGCGCTTCGTCGGCAGCTCGGCGAGGATGCGCCGGATGGCCGGCAGGAAGCCCATGTCGAGCATGCGGTCGGCCTCGTCGAGGACGAGGACTTCGACGTACGAGAGGTCGATGGTGCGCCGCTCGACGTGGTCGAGCAGGCGGCCCGGGGTCGCGACGACCACGCCCGCGCCTTTGCGCAGCGCGTCGGTCTGGTTCGACATCGAGGCGCCGCCGATGACGGCCGCGCACTTCGGGCTGCCCTTCGGGGCGAGTGAACGATAGCTCTCGTGGATCTGCGAGACGAGCTCGCGCGTCGGCGCGAGCACGAGCACGCGGACGCCCGGACGGGGCGTCTCGCTCATCCGCTGCATAGCCGGCAGCAGGAAGGCCGCGGTCTTACCCGTGCCGGTCTCGGCGCAGCCGATGAGGTCGGCGCCGGTCAGCACGACGGGGATCGCGCGCTCTTGAATCAGGGTCGGCTCTTCGTAGCCGAGGGACTCGCAACGGCGCGCGTAGGCGGGCCGGAGTCCGAGTTCAGTAAAGTTCATTCAGTTCCTTCTAACGCCGCCCGTCTGTTCGCGGGCGGTCTCTTGAAAATTGCGAAAGCGCCCCCGGCGTCTGTTTGTGCCGGAGGCGCTTTCGCGTGTCTGTCGCCGGCTTGTGGCTCCGGCTTACCAGCGGGGCTCGCGGTTGCCGCCGCCGCCGTAACCGCCACCGCCGCCACGGTTGCCGCCGCCGCCGCCGAAGCCGCCACGACCGCCGCCGCCGCCGCTGCGGTTACCGCCGCCGCCGAAACCGCCGCGCCCGCCGCCGCCGCGATCCTCGCGGGGCCGGGCCTCGTTGACGGTGAGGTTGCGGCCGCCGAACTCCTTGCCGTTGAACTGATTGATGGCCGCCTCGCCCTCTTCGCGCGAAGCCATCTCGACGAAGCCGAAGCCGCGCGAGCGGCCCGTGTCGCGATCCTCGACGACCGACGCCGATTCCACGGTGCCGGCCTGCGAGAACAGGTCGCGGAGGTCTTCGCTCGAAGTCTGGAACGAAAGGTTGCCGACGTAAAGTTTAATGGACATTCAGATGTACCTCTCCCTCAAAAGGAGTATCAAGAGAAGCTTCCCATTGAAGTTTACTTCGGCGGGACGGTGGCAACGAAGGCTCGCGTCTGGGGTGCTCAACGTTTGAGCGGCTTCCGGTCTGTTAACAACTGCCTCACTCTCGAACCCATCCAGAACGCCGCCGCCATTCACGAGGCGCGGGGCGCATCACCGTCGATGCGCGAGAGAAGGAATGACCGCACTATGATGCACCAGAACTGTACGCAGTTGCAACACCCAGGCGCCCGCCCGCCGCCTCCCGGGTATGTTTTTAATGTGTCGGACGGGGCGCGATTCCCGAATCATAACAGGAGATCGACCGCTCAGCCCTTCAACAGCTCGACCGCCTTGAGCACGCGCGCGACGCCGCGGCTGAAGTGGGCGCCGAGGGCGACGAGGCCGAGGACGACGACCGTGTAGCCGCCGACGGTCGCGACGAGGATGAGGACGTGCGTGCGGTTCGAGAGGTCGGCCGCGAGCAGCAGGACGACGAGGAAGAGCGCCTCGAAGGCGATGCCGCCGAAGAAGGCGAGCTTGAAGTTGCGCTCCCCGCGCTCGACGCGCGCGAGCGCCTCGCCGCGGATGGCGTCCAGGTTGATGCGTTCTGACATAAAGCACCTCCGTCCGTCTCTGTGCGCGCCGCGTTCAGCGCGCGAGCTTGTAGTAGAGCAGGAGCGCGATGGCGAAGAGCTCGACGGCTGCGTAGACGATCACCGCGTATTTAAAACTCCGGTCGAACGTCCCTGCGTCTTCGTCGTACGCGACGCGCTTGCGCCTCTCCTTCGTCATAACGTTCGAAGTCGAATCATTCAGTCTTCTTCAACTGTCTGCGCAACGCCCCGAGCCCGTACGCGAGGCGCGACTTGACCGTGCCGAGCGGCACGCCGAGCACGGCGGCAGTCTCTTCCAGAGACATCTCGTGCAGGTAGTAGAGGACGACGACGGCGCGGCTGGCCGGCGAGAGCGCGGCGACCGTCTCGCGGAGCCGCGCGGATAATTCGTGCGCGAACTCCTCGCGCGCGGGCGGGGCCGGCAACTCTCTGAGAGTCTCCTCGTCGCGCACCTGCTCGACCCAGCGCCGCTCGCGCTTCAACTGGCGGAACGCCTCGCGGGTCGCGATGCGGTAGGCCCAGGGGCGGAACAACTCCGGCTCGCGCAGCCACCCGAGCTTGCGGTAGACGCGCACGAACGTCTCCTGCAAAGCGTCCTCGGCGAGATGGCGCTCCCTGACCAGACTCAAGAGGTAACGGTAGAGCGGCTCCTGCACCGACGCGAGCAGCGCGTCCAGCGCCACGCGGTCGCCCGACTGCGCGCGCAGCACGAGGAAGGCTTCTCGCTCCGCGGACTCCTTCATGCCTCTACACGCTTCAGCTTCATCGAGTTCAACCCTCTACATGCCGGGGCCGCCCCATCTGACTGTATGACCCGGCCGACGCCGAAACGGTTCGGAAGCTTTGAGGAAAATGTTGGCTCTGACGGTTTGTCAGTTGAAGTGACGGGCGGAGCCGCTTTAAAGAGGGCGGAGATACTTGCTGACTTTGACGAGGCGCTCTCTGTCCACTTATTCCACCCAGCGGACGCGGACGCCGGCGGCGAGGAGGGTCTCCTGGAGCAGCTTGTTGGGCGCGACGCGAGCGAACTGCGCGGTGCGCGCGCGGACGATGAGGTTCTCTTCGGCGAGGTGGAGGTCGATGAAGACCTCGCAGTCGCCGGGGTGCGCCATCAACACGTCGGCGACCGTTTCGCCCGCGCGCAGAACGTCGTCGCAGGTCGGGAACTCGATGACGAGGGCGTTGGCGCGCAGGCGCCCGCCCTGATAGGTCGGCTTGCCGTTGGTCATCGGGACGCGGGCGCGGTCTAACGCCGTCACCTCGTCGCAGACGATGGTCAGGCTGCCTTCGCCCTCGCAGCGGCCGACGGCGACGAGCATCGCGTCGTCGGCCGCGTCCGACCCCTTCGTCTTGAAAGCCTCGGGCCAGAGCACGCACTTGACGGAGACGCCCGAGATGTCTTCGAGGCGGAACATCGCGTAGCGGTCGCCCTTCTTCGTGTTGCGCACGACGAAGTCCGAGGAGATG
Organism: Pyrinomonadaceae bacterium; assembly: GCA_045807865.1. Taxonomy (GTDB): domain Bacteria; phylum Acidobacteriota; class Blastocatellia; order Pyrinomonadales; family Pyrinomonadaceae; genus QHXN01. Next base: position 16,592 of record JBJMGP010000173.1, on the reverse strand, counting down.
CCGACGATCTTCACACGCGAGTTGGGCTCGACCGACTGTAGCTCCGAGATGGGGACGCAGTTGAGCTGGTCGATCTTCTCGATGAAGTCTTCGAGCGGGTGGCCTGAGACGTAGAAGCCGACCGCCGCCTTCTCGCGCGTGAGCAGCTCCTTGTGCGACCAGGGCTCGACGCCCGTGACGGGGAGCGGCGACTCATCCGCCTCGGCCGAGTCGTTCGTGACGAAGCCGAACATGTCCACCTGCTTGCTGTCGCGGTCGCGCCGCGCGGTCGCGCCGCGCGCCAGAGCCCTGTCCACGCACGCGTCCAGCCGCGCGCGCCAGGAGTGTATGTCCTCGCCCCCCGGGCGGAGTGAGTCGAAGGCGCCGGCGCAGACCAGACTTTCGAGGACGCGCTTGCCCGAGCCCTTCTCGCCGACGCGCTCGGCGAAGTCGAAGATGGAGCGGAAGGGCTTCTCCCGCCGCGCCTCGATGATGGCGTCCACGGCCGTCTGGCCGATGCCTTTAATCGCGCACAGCCCGTAGCGCACCGCGCGCTCGACCGGCGTGAAGCCCGGCCCCGACTGGTTCACGTCGGGCGGCAGCATCCGGATGCCCTGCGAGCGCAGCTCCGACGCGTACTTGAAAATCTTCGCCGTGTCGTCGGTCACGTTCGTCATGACCGCCGCGTAGAAGTGCTCCGGGTAGTGCGCCTTCAGGTACGCCGTCTGATACGCCACGTGCGCATAGGCCACACTATGGCTTCGATTGAAACCGTAGTCCGCGAACTGGGCCATGAGGCGGAAGATCTCGCGGGCGGTCTTCTTGGGAATCTTGTTCTTGACGCAGCCCGAGATGAACTTCTCCTCGTGGACGGCCATCTCCTCGCGCTTCTTCTTGCCCATCGCGCGGCGCATGAGGTCGGCCTCGCCTAAGCTGTAGCCGCCGAGCTTCTGCGCGAGCTGCATGATCTGTTCCTGGTAGACGAGGATGCCGTAGGTGTTCTTGAGAATCTCCTCCATCTGCGGCGTGAGGTACTCGACCGGCTTCTTGCCGTGGTAGCGGTCGATGAAGTCGTCCACCATGCCGCCGTCGAGCGGGCCGGGGCGGTAGAGGGCGTTGAGGGCCGAGAGGTCTTCGAGGGACTTGGGCCGGAGCTTCCGGCAAATCTCGGCCATGCCCGAAGATTCGAACTGGAAGACCGCGTCCGTGTGGCCCGTTGCGAACAGCTCGTAGGTCTTCGGGTCGTCCTGCGGAATCTCCGACCAGAGGATGTCGCGGCCGTGCATCTCCTTAATCGTCTTGCAGCACTGGTCGATGATGGTCAGCGTCGTCAGGCCGAGGAAGTCCATCTTGAGCATGCCCGTCTTCTCAAGGTCGGACATCTCGAACTGCGTCGTGAACTCCTGCTTGTTGTTGACCGCGACGGGGATCAACTCTTCCAAAGGCTTCGGGCTGATGACGACGCCGGCCGCGTGCACCGACGAGTGGCGCGCGCAGCCCTCCAGACGCTTGGCGATGTCGATAACCTTCTTGACCTGCGGGTCTGTCTCGAACGCCTGCTTCAACTCGGGCACGGTCTCCAGCGCCTGGTCGATGGAGACGTTGCGGCCGCGGATCGGGGGCGGGATGAGCTTGGCAATCTTCTCGACGTCGGCGTAGGGCATGTCGAGCGCGCGCCCCACGTCCTTGATGGCCGCCTTCGAGGCCATCGTCCCGAAGGTGATGATCTGGCAGACCGAATCCCTCCCGTAGAGCTGCGTCACGTGGTTGATGACCTCGGCGCGGCCGTTGACGCAGAAGTCGATGTCGATATCCGGCATCGAGACGCGCTCGGGGTTGAGGAAGCGCTCGAAGAGGAGGTCGTACTGCAAGGGGTCTACGTCGGTGATCTCCAGACAGTAGGCGATCAAACTCCCGGCGGCCGAGCCGCGCCCGGGGCCGACGGGGATGCGCCGGTCTTTGGCGAACTTGATGAAGTCCCAGACGATGAGGAAGTAGCTGGGGAAGCCCATCTGCTTGATGGTCGCGACCTCGGTCGAGACGCGCTGCTGGTACTCGGCGAGGCTGTGCTTGAGCTTGCCCTCCGAGAGCATCCTGTCCCAGAGGGTCTCGCGCCGCTTCTCGTACCCTTCGCGCACCACCTTCTCGAAGTACTCGTCAACGCCCATCTCGCCGAACTCGCGCGGGACGGGGTAGACGGGCAGTTGGTTCTCGCCGAGCGGGAGCTTGAGGTTGCACATCTCCGCGACCTCGACGGTGCGCGTGACGGCGTCGGGGACGTGCTTGAAGATCTCGGCCATCTCCTCGGGCGAGCGGACGTACCACTGCGGGCCGCCGAAGCGCATCCGGTTCGGGTCGTTGACGGTCTTGCCCGTGCCGATGCAGAGCATCACGTCGTGCGCCTCGTAGTCCTCGCGGTAGAGGTAGTGCGCGTCGTTCGTCGCCACGAGCGGGATGCCCGTTTTCTTTGAGAGGTCGATGAGGCTCTGGTTAATCCTGATCTGGTCTTCGAGCTGATGGTCTTGAATCTCTAAGAAGTAGTTGCCCTTGCCCAGGATGTCCTCGAACTCGCCCGCGGCGCGCGCGGCCTCTTCGAGCCGGCCCTCTTTGAGGTGCTCCTGCGGCACGCCCGACAGGCAGGCCGAGAGCCCGATGAGCCCGCCCGAGAACTGCGCGAGCAGCTCGCGGTCGATGCGCGGCTTGCGATAAAAACCTTCGCGGAACGCCTTGGACGTGAGGCGGACGAGGTTGTGATAACCCTCGCGGTCTTTGGCGAGGAGGATCATGTGGTTGTAGGGCTTGCCCCCTTTGCGCACCTCGCTCCTGTCCGAGCGGTGCCCCGGCGCCAGGTAGACCTCGCACCCGATGATGGGCCGCACGTCGTGCGCCTTCATCTCCTTATAGAAGGAGACCGCGCCGTACATGTTCCCGTGGTCGGTCATCGCGCACGCCTTCATCCCGAGTTCCTTCACGCGCTCGGCGAGCGGCTTGATCTGGATGGCGCCGTCCAGGAGTGAATAATCGGTATGAAGGTGCAGGTGTGCGTAGTCTATGTTCGACATGTTTGACGATGATTCTAACGGGATGGAACTTCGACCCCTTGGCTCGCCGGCGCGGGGGGCGCTCCGGCGCACTCACGTGGTTTACGGTGCGAGAGGATAGCACAAAGAGCGCGGGGGCAAAGTCGCCGGCGGGAAATTATTTTTTCCACAGGCGGCGTTTCTGTGGAAAACTTTTCGGCGCCTCACACGGGGCGAGTTTTTAGTAAGATGAACCAGCGACGGCCGCGCACCGATTTCGACTCAAGCGCCGGGCGCCCGATCTCTTCACGCGCGAGGAGCGACATGGAACAGCAGCACGTCAGGAGCATCGAAGGCTCGCCGAGGCCCTCCGACATCTACGAGCCGCACATGCCAGGCGTGGAGCTTCTGTCGGACATGGACGGACTCTTCCGCATGGCGCGGGCGCAGCTTGAGGCGGGGGAGTTCCCCGGTGAGGAGGTCGTGCAGGGGCAGCGCGCCGTCGCCGTCGTGACGCCCGGCCGGCTCATCATGTTCCAGCCGTGTCCGCCGCCGGGCAGCATGCGGGGCGAACCCTTGGAGAACGCGAAGGCGCTGATGCCGCCCGACCCGCCGCTCAAAATCTCCGCCGTCTCCTACACCTACCTCGAAGCCTTCATGCAGGACGAGACGAAGACGAAGTGCATCCCGTTCCTCGGCTTCCTGTTGAGCTTCGCCTACCTCGGGCACAACGTCGTCCTCTTCGAGGGGCATCCCACGGCCTTCGAGAGCGGCGTGCGCGACGCCGACGTGCTCATCATCGACTCGGGCATGCTGCCCTTCATACAGGAGGACTGGTACACGACCGCGCTGAGGGCCATGCGTCCCGGCGCGAAAATCTTCGTGCACAGGAGGCAGACCTACACCCTCATGCCCATCGGGCCGAGCGGCCGGCCGCCGGGCTGGCAGTACTCGGAGTACGACGGCGAGCGGAGCTACGCCAACAGCCTGCTCACGACGCTCGCGCAGGGCACGAGCCCGGAGGTGCGGGTCACGTCGGGTCGCCCCCTGCCCGACCTCGTCACCCTGACCACGAACCCCGACCAACTGGACTGGATCGCGGGGCTGCCCTTCAAGTACGACCGGCTCGACGCCGACAAGGTCATCGAAACCGTATCGAGCCTCGCCAAGTGGACCGGCTTCTTCAAGAACAAGGGAGAGATCATCGCGAAGCTCGCGCTCCCGGGCGGCAAACTCGTGATGGTGAACTTTACCCTGAGCTTCACGACAGACGCGGACAAGAGGAGGCAGCTCATCATCGAGAGGTGAGCCCCGCCCGCTTGAGGGTCGGCGCGGTTGCAGCCGGGACTGCTGGAGGAAAGATGCTCGCGCTCTTAAACATCTCGAACTTCGCGCTCATCAGCGAGCTGCGTGTCGAGTTCGGCCGCGGACTGAATCTTTTGACGGGCGAGACCGGCTCGGGCAAGTCGATCATCGTGGACGCGCTCGGCGTCCTCATCGGCGACCGCTTCCCGGCGGAGCTGGTGCGCGCGGGCGCGAGCCACGCGTCGGTCGAGGGCCTCTTTACACTGGGCGCGCACCCGCAGGTCGAGGCGATGCTCGAAGAGGCGGGGGTCGGGAGTCGCACCGGCTCGGGCGACGTGGAGCTGGTCGTGCGGCGCGAACTCTCCGCCGAGGGGCGTGGCCGCGTCTTCGTCAACAATCGCCTGGCGACGCTCTCTCTGCTGAAGAATTTACGGCCGATGCTCGTGGACATCCACGGGCAGGGGACGCAGCAGACGCTCTTCGACCCGGAGACGCACCTTGAGCTGCTCGACGCCTTCGCAGACATCGGCGCGCGCCGCGAGGAGACGGCCGCGGCCTACCGGCGCTGGTCTGCGCTCAACCGGGAGCTTGAGGCGCTCAGGCGCGACGAGGCGGAGAAGTTTCACCTGACGGACGCGCTCCGGTTTCAGGTGAGCGAGCTGGAGGCGGCGCGACTCTCGGCCGGCGAGGACGAGCAGTTGGAGGCCGAGCGGCGGAGGCTCGCGAACCTTGAGAAGCTGACCGAGCTCTGCTCGGACGCATACAACACGACCTACGAAGAGAGCGACTCGACGGTCGCGCGCCTGAAACGTCTGGAGCGTCAGGTGGACGAGTTGTCGCAGTACGAGGCCTCCTACAAGAACTACCTGGAAGGCATCGGGACGGCGCGCGTCGTGCTCGAAGACCTGAGCGCGTCTTTGCGCGACTTCCTCGACGGGCTGACCTTCTCGCCGGAGCGCCTGGCGGAGATCGAGAGCCGCCTGGCCGAGATCACGCGGCTCAAGCGCAAGTACGGCGGGACGATTGAGAGCGCGCTCGAACACTTCGAGCGCTCGCGCGAACGTCTGCGCCAGCTTGAGCGGACGGACGAGCGCGCCGAAGAGGTGACGCGCGAGCTGGCCGCGGCGCGCACGACCTACGTCGAGGCCGCGCGGCGCGTGCACAAGGCGCGCGTGAAGTCGGCCGGCGAGTTCCGCCGGGCCGTCGAGTCTTCGCTGCAGGAGGTCGCGATGGAGCACGCGCGTTTCGAGGCGCGCGTCGCGGCGCCCGCAGACCTCGGCTCGGACGAGGCGGCGCGGAGCTTCACGTCGTCGGGCTTCGACCGCGTCGAGTTCTACTTCTCCGCGAACGCGGGCGAACCCCTGCGGCCTCTGGCGAAGGTCGCTTCGGGCGGCGAGGCTTCGCGCATGATGCTCGTCTTAAAGACGAGCGCGAGCCCCGCGCGCTTCCCGCGCACCATCGTCTTCGACGAGGTGGACGCCGGGATAGGCGGGCGCGTCTCGGAGGCGGTGGGCTTAAAGCTCAAGGCGCTCTCGCGCACCAACCAGGTGCTCTGCGTGACGCACCAGGCGCAGATCGCGCGCTTCGCGGACACGCACATCCTGGTCGATAAGCACGAGCGCGCCGGCCGCACCGAGGTCGGCGTGCAACCCTTAGACCGCCGCCGGCAGGTCGAAGAGATCGCGCGCATGCTCACCGGCGCCGAGATCACAGAGGCCGCACGTCGCCACGCGCGCGAGATGCTGAAGACGGCTTAACGATCTGAAATTTCAGATTTGAGATGGAAGGAGAGGGATGGACAGAACCTTTTTCTTGATCGGGGCGCTCTCCGCGTTCGTCGGCGTGGCGGCGGGGGCGTTCGGGGCGCACGGGCTGAAGGAGCGCCTGAGCGCGGAGATGCTCGCCGTCTTCGAGACCGGCGTGCGCTACCAGATGTACCACGCCTTCGCGCTCTGCGCCGCGGCGTGGGCGGCCTCGCGCTGGCCGGGCGGTCTGACGAGCGCCTCGGGCTGGCTCTTCGTCGCCGGCACCGTCATCTTCTCCGGCAGCCTCTACGTCCTGAGTCTCACCGGCCTGCGCTGGCTCGGCGCCATCACGCCCATCGGCGGCCTCGCCTTCCTCGCCGGCTGGCTCTGTTTGGCCGCGGCGTGTTGGAAGAGTTAACGGCGTTTTAAGTTGGAATGAATTAACAGGGATGGACAGGATAGACAGGATCAGAATTTAAGGCTTTCAAATCCCTATCCGATTCATCCAGTCCATCCCTGTTAATTCATTCACGCACACGGCGCCGGCTCCACAGGAAATAGACGGGGACGCCGGTGGCGAGGATGGCGAGGCCGAGGGCGCTGTTGAAGGCGTCGTGGTAGAAGGTGGCGGCGACGATGAGCACGCAGGCCGCGGCGAAGAGGGCGGTGGTGAAAGGGTGGCCGGGGACGCGGAAGCCCGCGCCGCCTTCGTCCCTGCGGCGGAAGACGAAGAGCGAGAGCGCGGTCAGGCCGAACCAGATGAAGTCAACCGAGACGACGTAGTTGAGTATCTGCTCGTAGCGGCCCGAGGCGGCGATGACCGCCGCGAAGAAGCCCTGCAAGGCGATGGCGGCGACGGGCGCGCGCGTCTTCGGGTTCACACGCGCGACGCCGCGGAAGAAGAGTCCGTCCTCGGCCATCGCGAAGTAGACGCGCGGGGCGGTGAGCATGCTCTGGCTCAGGAAGCCGAGCGTCGAGACGGCGATGCCGGCCGCGATGAGCAGCGCGCCGCGCTCGCCGAGCACGAGCCGCATCAGAGCGGTCGCAGGCGTCTTCGTCCCCGCCAAACCTTCGGCGCCGAGCGCGCGCAGACAGGCCACGTTGACCAGCACGTAGAGCAGTATCACGCCGCACACGCCGAGGAGCAGCCCGCGCGGCAGGTCGCGCCGCGGGTCGCGCATCTCGCCCGAGACGAAGCTCGCCGTCTGCCAGCCGCCGTACGCGAACATCACCGGCGTCAGCGCCGCGCCCGTCGCCGCCAGCAGACCCGGAGAGACCGGACGGTCGAGCAGCACCCCTCCCGTCAGCGCGTGCGGCTCGGCAACCGCGAACAGCCCGCACGCGACGAGCGCCGCCACCGCCAGAATCTTCAAGACCATGAGGATGCTCTGCACGTTGCTGCCCGCGCGCACGCCGAGACAGTTGACGAGGGTGAGCAGCGAGAGCGTGACCGCGGCCGTTAACCAGTCGGGCAGGGCCGCGCCGGTCAACTCCGAGAAGTAGCGCGCGAAGGTGACGGCGACCGCCGCCATCCCGCCCGTCTGCACGACGAGCAGCAGCGCCCAGCCGTAGAGGAACGCGACGCCGGGGTGGAATGCTTCGCGCAGGTACGCGTACTGCCCGCCGACCTCCGGGCGCCGCGCGGCCAGCTCTGCGTAGACGAACGCGCCCGCCAGCGCCACCGCCCCGCCCGCGAGCCACGCGCCCAGGATCAGGAACGGCGTGTGCACCTGCTGCGCGACGACGTAAGGGTTGATGAAGATGCCGGAGCCGACGATGCCGCCCATCACGATCATCGTCGCGTCGAACAGATTCAAGCGCCGCGCGAGCCCGTGGCTCACCGCCCCACTCTCATGTTGAGTCATCGGGCGCGGTTATACACCATTCTTTGAAATTTCAGATTTGAAATTTCAAAGAGAGGCTCAGGGGTTCCAGTTTTCGGGGATGAACTCGACGGCGAGGGCCTCTCCGTCGAAGGACTGCTTGTCGTTGCCGCGCGAGCGGTAGGTGATGAGCACGTGGTCGGCGCGCTCGCGCGGGCCGCAGGAGACGGGGCCGGTCTTGACCTCGGCGGTGTAGGTGATGAAGCGCACGCGGCGCATGTCTTCGGCGCGCAGGCGCAGCGTCGCCCCGTCGTCGGTCTCGACGCGGAAGACGACGCCCGGGTTGGCGCACTCGATCTCGGCGAGCCGGCCGCAGACCTGCGCGCCCTCGAAGCGGAGCCGCTTCTGCTGCGGCGCGCCGCGCATGGGCAGGTCGCAGGGCTGTGCGGGGGCGCTCGCGCCAGGCGGCAGCTCGTTGGCCTCGCGGGCCGCCTTCGCGGCCTGCTCGCGCCGCGCCTCGATGTGCCTGACGAGCGCGGCGGCCTGCGCGCGCAGGCGCTCGTCCTGTCCGGCGGTCGCGTAGGGCTCGGCCTCTCGTCGCGCCTCGTCGAAGCGGTTGCCGAGCATGAGCGCGTGCGCGCGCATGAGCGCGAGGTCGGCGCGGCGCGGCGCGAGCGCCTGCGCGCCCGCGAGAAGTGTGGCCGCCTCTTCGTAGCGGTCGCCGCGCTCCATCTCGACCGACGCGAGCAGCTTGTAACTCTCGACGAAGCGTGGAGCCAACTCCAGGGCGCGGCGCAACTCCGCGCGGAGGAGTTCGGTGCGCTCTTCGAACTCTTTGGGCGTGACGCCTTCGAGGTTATCCGCGCCCTCGCGGTTGAGTGCGTCGGCGAGGAGGTAGTGCGCGAGGTAGTTCTGCGGGTCAACTTCGACGGCCACGTGCAGGTGCTCGCGCGCCTCGGACGCGCGGTTCTGCCGCAGGCGCAGTGCGCCGAGCGAGACGCGCGCCAGCGCGAGCTTCGGGGCCAGGCCGACGGCGCGCGTGAGGTAGGCATCGGCCTCCTCGTCTTGATCCGTGTGGAGCAGAAGGTCGCCGAGCCGAGCCGCGACCTCCGCCTCCGAGAGCGTGCGCGCGCTCGCCTGCGCGTCGAAGTCGAGGGGGCGGCCGAACTCTTCCACGCCCGCCTTGTAGCGCGCGCGGCCCACGTAGGCGGCGAGCCCGGCTTCGAGTTCCGCGACGCCCACGCCGAACGCCTCGCGCAGCGCGTCCTCCACCTGCCTGCCCTCCGCGAGCAGGTCTGTGAAGCGCCCCAGCGCGCCGCTGCGCCCGCCGCGCGCCTCGGACAGGTAGTGCACGAGCGCCCAAGACTGCGCGTAGAAGAGAGCGCGCTGCTCCGGGTCGGCGTAAGCGGGCGAGGTCTGGTCGAGCGCGAGCAGGGTGGCGAGCGGCAGCAACTCGCGCTTGCGCAACTCGCTCGGCCGGCGCCCGGGCGCCTCGCCTATCGTCAGGCGGCGGCCGTCCGTCGAGAGGCGCGCCGTGCTGTAGAACTCGGCCAGCCCCTCCTTGAGCCAGAGCGGCGCGCCGCTGAAGTGGTTGTTGACCAGCACGTGCGTGTACTCGTGCAGCAGCGTCGAGGGGTTGAGCGCGAGGTCGCTGGCGCGCGCGAGCGTGATGTAGTTGATGTCCGTGCCCGGCTGGAAGTAGCCGGCCACGCCGCGCGCGACGTGCCCGCCGAAGCGAGGCTTGAAAGGTGTATAAGCAGCGTCGTCGGGGAAGACGATGACCGCCGTGGGCACGCCCGCGTCGAAGTACTCGGCGGAGAGCAGGTGCGTGAAGGCGGCGCGGTACGCTTCGAGGCGCGCGGCGACGCCCCGCACTTCGGCCTCGCCGGCGCCGCCCTCGACGAGGAAGTTTCGCGTGCGCACGCTGACCCACGCGACCCCGCCGTTCTGGCGCGAAGCCCCCGCCGGGCGGTTCAAGAGCAAGGCCGGCGCCGCGAGCGCCAGCAGGAGCAGGAGTCGGGGGGAAAGCCTTTTCATGTCTCGCAGAGTACGGGAGACGGGTTACGTTTGTTCCCTGTCAGGTGAGCAGTGACTTGACAAGGTAGACGGCGCCCACGGCTGCCGCGACGAGCGCGAGCACGACGAGCAGGGCGCAGCCGTAGAAGGTGAGCCGGAGCTTTCTCGCGGTCTTCTCGTCGCCCGGGGAGAGCGGGTTCTGCGGGAAGTACGGCGGCGGGGTCTCGGTCGGCACGTCTGGGCTGGTCTCCTCGTCGGCGCGGGCGATTGTACCACAGACGCTTGCTTGCCCGGCGCGGACGGCGCGTGCTACCGTTTTCGCTTTCGCAGAAGGGGAGTGAAGTTCTCCTTGCCTGAGCCGTCATGATTCGACCGTTCCGCGGCATCCACCCGCAGATTCACCCGACCGCGTTCATCGAGGAGAGCGCGCAGATCGTCGGCGACGTGCACGTCGGCGCGCACTCGTCCGTCTGGTTCGGGGCGGTCGTGCGCGGCGACGTGTTTCATATCAGGATCGGCGCGAGGACCAACGTGCAGGACGGCACGGTCATCCACGTCTCGAACGGCACGCACGCCACCATCCTCGAAGACGAGGTGACCGTCGGGCACAACGTCACGCTGCACGGCTGCCACGTCGAGCGCGGGTGCCTCGTCGGCATCGGCGCCATTGTGATGGACGCCTGCCGGGTGGGCGAGCACTCGCTCGTCGCGGCCGGCGCGCTGCTCTCGCCCGGGACCATCGTTCCGCCGCGCTCGCTCGTGATGGGCGTGCCGGCGCGCGTCAAGCGGCAGTTGACCGACGCGGAGGTCGCCGACCTCGATCTCTACTAGCAGAACTACGTCGAGTACACGCGCGCCTACCGCGAGGAGTACGGCATCGAGGGCTAAAGCCATGCGCCTGAAGAGAAGTCCCGCCGCCGCCGTCATCGCGCTGCTCCTTTCCGTGTGCGCCGCGCCGAGGGCACAGGAGACGGTGGCGGGTCTTGCGGAGCCCGAAGAGGCTCTGGGAGTTCGACAGCGCGGCGTCTACGGGATGGAGCGCGCGGCCAACGAGTACGGCGTGTGGGGCGGGGGCTCCTTCAGCAGCCCGACGCTCATCGGCTCGACCGAGCGCGTGCGGCTCGGGCTCGTCGCCTTCCGCTACGCGCGCGTGTTGGCGCGCGGAGACAACCTGGCGCTGAAGTACACGCTCGACGCGGTGCCGGTCGCGTCGATGTCGTTTCCTTCGTTCGAGGCGTCGGCGGGCGGGGGCCTGCGCGAGATGCGGAAGACGATCACGGGCGCGGGACTCTCGCCCGTCGGCTTCCAGCTCAACTTCAGACGCCGGGAGCACGTGCAGCCCTTCGCGCAGGCGTCGGGCGGCTTCCTCTACTTCGGCGAGCGCGTGCCCGACACGCGCGGCGCGCAGTTCAACTTCACGGGCGACTTCGGCGGCGGCGTCCAGTGGAAGACCGGCCCGCGCCGCGCGTGGACGGTCGGGTATAGATACCACCACGTCTCGAACGGCTACCGCGCCGACGTGAACCCCGGCTTCGACTCGAACCTGTTCTACGTCGGTTTCTCCATCTTCCGTTGAAGTGGTCAGTAGTTCTATGCCTGCAAAGACACAACCGGCGCGCGGCATGCGCGACTTCCTGCCGGCCGACCTGCGGCGGCGCGAGCACGTGATCCGCGTCATCAGGGACGTGTACGAGCGCTACGGCTTCGAGCCCCTGGAGACGCCGGCGGTCGAGAACATCGAGACGCTGTTGGGGAAGTACGGCGAGGAGGGCAACCAGCTCATCTTCAAAATCCTCAAGCGCGGCGAGCACGAGAAGACGGGCGAGGCCGACCTCGCGCTCCGTTATGATCTGACGGTGCCGCTCGCGCGCGTCGTCGCCGAGTACGGCGAGAAGCTCCCGCGGTTCTTCAAGCGCTACCAGATTCAACCCGTCTGGCGCGCCGACCGCCCCGCGCGCGGCCGCTTCCGCGAGTTCTACCAGTGCGACGTGGACTGCATCGGCACGCGCTCGCCCGTGGTCGAAGCGGAAATCTGCGCCGCCGCGAGTGAAGTGCTCCGCACGCTCGGCTTCGACAACTTCACGATTCGTTTGAACCACCGGCAGGTGCTCGCGGGCGTGCTCGAAGCCGCAAGGATAGCGGCCGACAAACACGGCGAGGCGCTCGTCGCCATCGACAAACTCGACAAGATCGGGCGCGAAGGCGTCGCGCGCGAGTTCGAAGCGCGCGGCATCGCGGCCGAGAGCGGCGAGCAGTTGCTCGGTCTCTTCGAGAAGCTGCCCGAGCTGGAACGCGCCGCCGAGTTTGTCGCGGGCGGCGACGGCGTGGCCGAGGTGTCGAAGGCCGTGGCCTACAATCACGCCGCGCTCGGCCGGTTGGTTGAGTTCGTCGGCGGCCACGACGCGGGCGCGCTCGGTATCGAGAATTTGCGCCAGATAGTCGAGTACGCCGAGTCGTACGGCGTCGCCGACAAGATTAAGATTGACCCGAGTCTCGCGCGCGGGCTCTCTTACTACACGGGCGCGATCATGGAGATTAGCGTGCCCGACCTCGCGGGCAGTCTCGGCGGCGGCGGGCGGTATGACAACCTCGTCGGCATGTTCTCTGGTAAAGACATCCCAGCGTGCGGTTTCTCGCTCGGCCTTGAGCGCATCATCGTCGTGATGACGGAGCACAACATGTTCCCGCTAGATTTTGAGAAGGCACCAGCAGACGTGATGATTACAATGTTGGATGAGGCTTCAATCCCATATTCGCTGTCACTTGCGCGAGAGTTACGTGACAGCGGCTTAAGAGTTGAAGTTTACCCTGAGCCAACGAGGAAACTGGCTAAACAACTATTTTATGCTGACGCTAGGGACTATGCTTTTGCCGCAATAATAGGTGAATCTGAGCGTGAGGGCGGCATGGTTACAGTCCGAGATATGAAAACTAGGAAGCAAGATTCACTACCACGTGAAAATGTTGCGACTATCATCCTTGAAGAAATAAGAGAACGGAAAAAGCGCAAAGCGGAAGAAAGAGCTAAGTTCGCAGCGATTATTGAGCGCGAGCGAGCAAAACGCAGTGACAATGTTCTGAATAAAGAGAATCCGGATGAAACTTGACCACCTTGGAGACTTAGAGCGCACGCACTCGTGCGGGCAACTGCGTGCGGAGGATGCGGGCAAAGAGGTCGTGCTGATGGGCTGGGTCGCGGTGCGCCGCGACTTCGGGCCGCTGACGTTCGTAGACCTGCGCGACCGGGACGGCATCACGCAGATCGTCTTCGACGCGGAGGACGCGCCCGAGGCGCACGCGCGCGCGAAGGAGGTGCGCGGCGAGTACGTCATCTCCGTCCGCGGCAAGGTCGAAGCGCGCGACGAGTCGGCGCGCAATCCGAAGCTGCCGACCGGCGACGTCGAAGTCCGCGCGCTCGAACTCCTCGTCTTGAACGAGGCGCGCACGCCGCCCTTCCAACTCGACGCCGCGCCCGAGAAGCTCGCGGCCGAGGAGACGCGGCTCAAGTACCGTTATCTCGATTTAAGGCGCCCGTACTTGCAGCGCAACATACGCCTGCGCCACCTGGTGGTCGCGGAGATACGCGGCTACATGAACGAGCAGGCGTTCACAGAGATCGAGACGCCCATCCTCATCAAGTCCACGCCCGAGGGCGCGCGCGACTACGTGGTGCCTTCGCGCCTCCATCACGGCAAGTTCTACGCCCTGCCGCAGTCGCCGCAGATTTTCAAACAGCTCTGCATGATCGCGGGCCTGGACAAGTACTACCAGATCGCGCGCTGCTTCCGCGACGAAGACCTGCGGGCCGACCGCCAGCCCGAGTTCACGCAGCTCGACGTGGAGTTAAGCTTCGCCACGCGCGAGCAGGTCTACCGACTGATCGAAGGACTGTACGTGCGCGTCTTCCGCCTGGTCGGGGCAGAGTTGCCGCAGCCTTTCCCGCGCCTGTCGTACGCCGAGGCCATGCGGCGCTACGGCGTGGACAAGCCGGACCTGCGCTTCGGGATGGAGTTGCAAGACCTGCGCGGCGCGGTCGAAGGGACGACGTTCGCGCCGTTCGCCTCGGCGCTGGAGAAGCGCGGCGAGGTCAAGGGGCTCGTCGTCAAGGGCGGCGCGCACCTCTCGCGCAAACAGCTCGACGAGTTGCAGGAGGTCGCGAAGCGCTACGGCACGGGCGCGCTCGCGTGGGTCAAGCTGGGCGACGAGCTTTCGTCGTCGCTTTTGAAGGCGCTGGGCGAAGAGGCCGTGACGCGCATCGCTTCCGCGGCCAGCGCGGAGAAGAATGACGCGGTGCTCATCGTCGCGGGCAGGGCTTCGGTCGTCGCGGCCTCTCTGGGCGCGCTGCGGAATGAGGTGGCGCGGCGCGAGAAGTTAATCAAGCCGAACACGTACGCGCCGCTGTGGGTGACCGAGTTCCCGATGTTCGAGTACCACGAGGACGACGACCGCTACTACGCGATGCACCACCCGTTCACGTCGCCCGTGGACGAAGACCTCTCGAAGTTCGAGCGCGCCGTCGAGGGCGGCGAGACGCACCTCTTCGGCGAGATACGTGCGAAGGCATACGACGCCGTCGTCAACGGCATCGAGGTCGCGGGCGGCTCGATCAGAATCCACCGGCGCGACGTGCAGCGGCTCGTCTTCAAGGCGCTGGGGCTCACCGAGGAGAAGGCGCGCGAGCGCTTCGGCTTCTTCCTCGACGCGCTTGAGTACGGGACGCCGCCGCACGGCGGCATCGCCGCGGGGATCGAGCGGACGCTGATGGCCTTGACCGGCATCGAGAACATCCGCGACCTGATGGCCTTCCCCAAGACGGCCTCGGCCGCCGACCTGATGATCGACGCCCCCGGCCGCATCGACAACCACCAGCTCGACGAGCTGTACATCCGCATCGTCGAGGAGTGAAGGCGAACGATGAGCAACGACCGAGACCGGAGCCTGCGCGAGCACCTGCTCTACCTTCTGCGCGGCGGCGGCGCGCACATAAAGTTTGAAGAGGCTTTGAAGGACTTCCCCCCAGACCTCTACAACCGCAAAGTCGAGGGCGTGCCCTACACGCCCTGGCATCTGCTCGAACACATGCGCATCGCGCAGTGGGACATCCTTGAGTTCAGCCGCTCGGCCGCGCACGTCTCGCCCGACTGGCCCGAGGGCTACTGGCCCGACAAGAGCCAAGAGGCCGCCGCGGACGACTGGCGGCAGACGGTCGAGCGCATCCGTTCGGACTTGCGCGAGGTGGCGGCGCTGGTCGAAGACGAGTCGAACGACCTCCACGCCAGGCTTCCGCACGGCGAGGGGCAGACCCTTCTGCGCGAGGCGCTGCTCGTCGCAGACCACAACGCCTATCACCTCGGCGCACTCGTCACGCTCCGCCGTGCCCTCGAAGCCGCGCGCGACGCCTGAACGGTCTGAGACGTGACGCGGGCCGACTTCAAGATTCCCGGGACACTCGTCGAAGAGATGTACGCGCACGCGCGCGCCTGCGCGCCTGAGGAGTGCTGCGGACTCTTAGGCGGCGAAGCCCGACGGATCGCCAACGTCTACCCGTTGCGCAACGTCGCGTCCCAACCTGAAGTCGCCTACGAGGCCGCGCCCGAGGAGTTGTTCGAAGCCCAACGGAACATGCGTGCGCGCGGCGAGACGCTGGTCGGCGTCTACCACTCGCACCCGCGCTCGAAAGAGCCCGCGCCCTCGCGGACGGACGTGCGGCTCGCCTTTTACCCGGAGGCTTTCTACCTCATAATCGGCTTCGACGAAGAGGGCGGGGGCGTCCTGCGTGCCTTCCGCATCTCGGAGCGGGAGGGGCGCTGGGAGCCCGCGCACTTCTCGCCGGAAGGCTGAAGTGAGAACCCGCGCCGCGCGCGGGACGTAAGAAGCAGACATGACGGAGAAGAGGAGCAAGTACGACACGGATCCGCTCGACCCGGACTACGTGCGCCGCACGGAGGATAACCTGTGGGGCGCCGCGCGCGCCCCGCGCCCCGAAGAGGCCGACCAGTCCCGCCGCGACTCCGTCACCGAGGAGCCGACGCGCCGCTTTGACCAGCCGACGAGCGACTCTTACCCTTCGGTCTTCGTCCCGCCCGCCTACCAGCCGCCGCGTCAGCCACAGCCGTTTACCACCTTTGGCGCGGGGCCGCACCAGCCGCCCGCGACTACGTCAACGCCGCCTCCCGGTCCCGCTTCGCCCTACCTCGGCCCGCACGCGCATGGTGGCGTCCCCACGTCGCGACCCGTCGCGCGCCTGGGGATACCGGAAAAGTTCGCGGTCATACTGCCCTATGCGCCCTTCTACATCGGGCTGGTCGCGGGGCTCGTCGAGTTGGCGATGGTGCCGCGCGAGGAGAAGCGGGTGCGCTTCCACGCCGCGCAGGGGCTCGCGCTGCATCTGGCCATCGTCGCCATCTCGATGCTCTTCAAGTTCGTCGCCTTCGCCTCGGGCAGCGGCTTCGGCGGCCTGCTCTTCGGCACGGCCGCCCTCGTCTTCCTCGTCGTCTCGATGATCCGCGTCTGGCAGGGCAAGTCGCACCACATCGCCCCCCTTGACGAGCCCGCCCGCTGGCTCAACGACAAAATAACTCCTACACAGTAGGCAGGTAGCAGTAGACAGTCGCCGCGAAGCGGCGGTTGAATTTAGCCCGGCCTTTCAAGGCCGGGTTGAGGTGAGTGAGATTTCGCCGCGTCGCGTGAGCGACGCCTGAACT
>JBJMGP010000172.1:0-15565 GCA_045807865.1 Pyrinomonadaceae bacterium | reverse complement strand
GGTTGTGTTGCAGGAATTACTTTGAGGCGAGACGAGTCCCTCCGGCGCTTTCAATCAGGCGGCGACTCCGAACAAGCTGGCGACGAACATCGGCTGTCCCCGCGCCTCACTCCCTGCTAGTCTTTTGACCTGCCCCTTCCTCATCATGTTCACCGCTTCAATGCCTTCGAGCGTCCGTTCCGCTGTGTGAAAGCTCTTGAGGCACTGTGAGGCTCTCACCTCCTTCTTAACGGAGCGGTGGTCTTGCTCGATCACATTGTTCAGGTATTTCACGCGCCGCCGCTTACAGTCCTGCGGCACGACCCGCTCCTCTTGTGAAGCGCCGAAGGCTTCCCGGTAAGCGGCGTTCTTATCTACACTGATCGAAAACGGCAGGCGGCGGTGCTCGGCCCTCTCCAGCCTCTTGAAGAAGCGTGTTGCCGCGGCAACATCACGTTTCGCGCTGAGCATCAACTCAATTGTGCTCCCTCCCTTATCCACCGCGCGGCACAGATACTTGCACGTCTTCCCGACGCAAGATGTGGGTCTCATCCGCCCGGTAAGACGTGCCACTCATTCTCAGATGTTGACGAATGCGTTTATTGATCTCGGGAGCGTACCTTTGGACCCGACGAAAGACGGTTGAGTGATCTATAGCGATTTGCACTTGGATGCGACTGGTGCGGAAGGCGGCAAGTCAGTACCGCCTGCGGGAGCGGGAGGGTCTCGTGCGCGCTACCCTCCCGCTACCGCAGGCGGTACTGACTCATCCGCGGTCGCACTCAAGCGCAAGCCGCTATAGGTCGAGGCCGCGCTCATGGATCAGCTCTTCGACCTCGCGATAAGATAGCTGGTAGCGACAGTACCAGCTGACGCACAAAAGGATGAGCGCCGGCTCGAAGTGGCGCCACTCGAACGGGGAGGAGCTATGCTTCACCGGGACGGCCTCGGGCACGCACGAGGTATGAGAACGAGGCGAGTATGATCAGAAAAACAATTGCCGCAACACTACCCTTTGGCGGACTCACACCGGCAGCCCATCCTCTAACGCTTCATGAGGAGCTTCCGCCGACTATCGAATTGCGAACGCGGTGAGTAAGTCGAGTTGACATCCAAGCCGTCCTTATTTTTCAAATACCAGGCTTCTACCGCCGAGACGTAAGCGCTGTCGTCGCCGAAGTCCGCCCGCGGGAGGTCGGAGACTTGACTCACGGCATCCTTGAGAGTCTGCCTCGCCTCCTCGTTCGCTGCTTTCCGGTAACCCTCGAACAGAATCAGTAGTGGGTCCGGAAGGTCAGACAGCGCCAGGTACAATTCGACGGTATACAGGCCGATATAACGCGGGCACTTGATCGACAGGAGGCGGGTCAGCATCCCGCCGTCCCGCCGCTTGACCCCTCTGACGACGGTACTGTTGCAAGAATTGCCTGTGAGCTTATAATCCACCTTTCAGCTCAGCCATCACTCATCGGGAATCATACTCTTGAAGCAGCATCATTCCCCGTTCAAGTGGCGTCACTTCGAGCCGCCGCTCATCCTTTTGTGTGTTCGTTGGTACTGTCGCTACCAGCTATCTTATCGCGAGGTCGAAGAGATGATGCGAGAGCGTGGGCTCGATGTAGATCACTCAACTGTTTTTCGTTGGGTACGACGTTACGCTCCCGAGATCAATAAACGTGTGCGTCAGCATTTGAAGATGAGCGGCACCTCATACCGGGTCGATGAGACCTACATCAAAGTCGGGAAGACCTGTAAATATCTGTACCGCGCGGTGGACAAAGTAGGAAATACAATCGAATTCATGTTAAGCGCGAAACGCGACGTTTGCGCGGCAAAACGGTTCTTTAAGAAGCTGATGAGGGCCGAGCATCGCCGCCTGCCGTTCTCCATCTCTGTCGATAAGAACGCGACCTACCCCGAGGCATTCAGCACTTCACAGGCGGAGCGAATCGTGCCGCAGGACTGCAAGCTGCGGCGCGTGAAATACCTAAACAATGTAATTGAGCAAGACCATCGTTTCATTAAAAGGAAGGTGCGAGCGTCGCAGTGCTTCAAACGCTTTCACACGGCGGAGCGAACTCTGGAAGGCATTGAAGCGATAAACATGATACGCAAAGGGCAGGTCAAAAGGTTAGCCGGGAGTGATGTACGAGGGCAGGCGACCTTCGTCGCTTCGCTGTTCGGGATCGCTGCTTAGCGAGTGACACTCAACAGACTTCCGCGCTCGAAAATAATCTTTGCAACGCAACCTGAGCAAAGTCCTACGAACGAAAGTCAGTGCCCGGCACGGGACCAGGCCGAACCCTCTTCCATCTTCCTCCGCTGCTCACCGCTTTTCCTCCTGTTGCTCGTTTGCCGCGCCAATGGCGATGCGCCGGTCCTCCTGCCGGACCAGGTCGGCCATCTCTACGGCCGCGGGGGTGCCTTCATGCATTAGTCCCCGCACGACGCCGTGGCGATCCTCGGCAGATCGGTTCTGGCTGGCTTTCCACTTCGCGTCCACCCGCTCGACGGTCAGCTCCAGCCCGACCAGCGCGCTCAGCAGTTGATCGATGTAGTCAGCCGGCGCGTCGGTCACTTTCCACGGCGCCGGCCGGCTCGCCTCGTGCAGGTTGGTCATCTCCTCGACGTGCGAGCGGATCCACCTCGTATCGTCGATGAAGCGCAAGGGCCCGTGCATATGCACGACCGCAAAATTCCAGGTTGGAACTACCTTGCCGGTCTCCCACTTCGTCGGATACCAGGACGGCGAGATAAACTTGTCGGGGCCCCGGAAGATCACCATCGCGTTCACGTCCCGGCTGACCTGCGTCAACAGCGGATTGACTCGTGCGATGTGTCCGTGCAGCAAACCGGGCGACCCCAGCTTCTCATGGAAGATGAATGGGATGTGGTTAGCGTCGAGACCTCGGGAGGTCATCGTCACCAAGGCCCCCAGCGGCCGTTCGGCGATAAGCTGGCGCACCACCTGCGGATCGGGCTGTTCGAAGTGCTCGGGGATGTACATGGTCAGTCGGTTGTGGCCTGGAAGTGGGGCGGCGCGGACGGGATTCCGTCGATCAGCAGGGTCGCCGAGACCGCGCAGTCGTCGGCAAACAGGAAATGCAATCGCGCCGCTCGCGGCAGCCCGATAACGTCGGCCGCATCCTCGGACAACGGGTTTACCTTCAGCAGCGGCTGGTCATTGATGCAGACCCACAGTTCGTCGCCGCATACGCGGATTTCGCCTGATGCTTGTGCCGGCAGCGGTGCCAGGCCGCTCATCGGCAGGCAGAACCCGGGGGGCAGCGAGAATCTCATCGCGAAGCGCGAGAGTTCATACGCAATGTGGTCGCTCGCCACCCCGTCGCGGATGCGGCGCTCCAGGCTCTGCGGCAAAGTACCCGCCGGGAACAGCGAGGCCAGCTCCCGCGTGATCGGCGCGTCGATCACCAGGTGCACGCGGTCGGGGCTGCCGTGGTTGGCACCCCAATGCGGCAGCGAGAAGTCGCCGTACCACAGCTCTCCGGGCAGCCAGCGGCAGAGCCGCCCGTTGATGAACAACTGTGCCTGGTCATTGGTCTTGATCGGCACATGCAACCGCACGACCCGTTCGCCCAGGAATGCATCGCGGTGCTCGTTAATCACGCCCCCCGGCTCCAGCGTCATGAAGCGCGCGAAGACGACCGGCGTCCCCAGACGGTCGATCAGCCCGGCCAGCGCCGACTCCTCCCTGGCCCAGTCCGCTAGACCGTGGTGAACCGAGTAGAGTGTGCGGGCCAGCCAGCCGCGGTGCCCCTCGCCCGGATAGCCAGCGGAGGTTTGCTGCTCGCGCGCCCGCGCCAGCGCGCGAGCGATGGCCGGCGCATCGAACGTGGGCAGGAGTTTGATCATGTCCATGTGGCGTTTCCCTGCGATGAATGGCGTGGGCTGCTTTCAGCGGGCCCGGAACACGCCGAAGGTCCACAGGCCGGTCGATTCCGATTCGAGTAGCTCTGCATGCTGCGCGGACACGTCTGCGAAGCCTTCGGAGTCCGGGCGCACGATGCGCAGATGCCCGCGCATGACGACGGTGGCGCCGGGCGCCAGCGACGGGCGCACCGCAGCCAGGACGCCCCGGCCCTCCTCGTCGCTCAGGAACGAAGGCACGTCCGACAGAGAGACAAAGTCAACGTCGCGTTCGGATTTGGCATTGTCGAACACGCTTTGGAGCCGGTACTCGATGCCGGAGACCGCCAGGGCCGCCTTGGCGTCGGCGAAGACATCCGCCCGGCATTCGAGCGGGAACCCTTCTTCGAACACCAGTCGCCCGAAGAATAGCATCTGCAGGAAGAAGCTGTTGCGGGCCAGCTGCGTCGTGAAGAGCGAATGGAAGATCCGCCGATACACGAGCCGAGTCGCCACGCCGGTGTTGTTCTTGGGGAATGCGCCCTTATAGAGGAGCTGGTTAAAGACCGTCGCGCTGCCGAGCAGGGACACGACGGCATTCCACCGGCGGTGTGGAAAGTTGTTCTCGTAGTAATGCCTTTGCGACGGCAGGTTGAGGAAGTCGAAGATCCGCCGCCCGGCGGCCCCGGTGAACCATGCGTTGACCCTGTGCAGCGAGCGCAGCATGGTCTCGAACCGGCCGGCATACAGCGGGCTGCCCCAGTGCAGCGACGCCAGCATGTCGCGGGCCGCGGCGCCGTGCGGCGGAGGCAGCGAGAGGCTCTCGAAAACATCTCGCCGCTCCGACGCCGTCATGTCGCCACTGTATCCCATGAAGGCGAGGTACCGCTCGTGCGTCAGCGAACGAACCAGCTCAATGCGCAGGACGGTCAGTGCCAGTTGCACGGGCGACACGTCGACGCAGATCAGGCGGCCGGGCTGCCGGCCGAGCAGCGGAACGACACGGGAGCCGCCGCCTGCGACCGCGAGAACCTTGCCGGCGCGAAGCGGCAGCAGCGAGTGCTCGACGCTGGTATCCTCCTCACCGATCGAGTAGTTCAGGCCGCGAAAGTATTCGGGGTGGCTCATGGCTCGGCCAGCAGTCGGCGTCGCACGTCATCGTACCGGCTGGGCCGCCCCTGCCGAAGGGTTTCGTACTGGTCGTAAACGGATTCGAGCATACTTCCAGTGAGCCGCAGGCTGGTCTCGGCCGCTTCGCCGAGCATCTGCCAGTCTTCGGCGCTACGGCACGTACGCTCGATAATCGAGCGCACCTGCCGGGCGTGCGCATCGTCGATGGCCGAATGCGCGATGAAGAAGGTCAGCTGCGAATCGCTCAGGCCCAGCGATTCCTTCACGCCGCGCACCAGCGGAAGGATGTGCCGGTAGGAGCTTTCCGCCCAGTAGCTGTATCCAAGGCGGCGATACGGGTTGCCCTGCGTGGAGACCCAGTACAGGTAAGCGATCAAGGTCTCGGTGGCCGGCAGCGGCGGCGGCAGCGCCAGCTCGGTGCTCCCCGGCCCCAGGCTCAAGAGGTCATGCAGCGCCATGCGCTCGTGTCCGGTCTCCTCGGCGGCGTGCTCGAAGCAGAACTTGGCGTAGACCGGATGGTGCGCCTGCATCACGCCTGCCGCGGCTTGGTTGCGCGCGTTGTGCGAGGTGTAGTGGAAAGTCTCGATCATGTAGATCATATACAGCTCGCGTGAGACCGAGCCGCTTCGGATCGACTGCGCGAGACGAGAGTGCGTGAGGATGTCGTCCCAGGTGCCGTCCACCAAGCGGTCAAGGGCGGCGAATTCCGTCTCCGGGTTCAGTTCCATGGGTCAACTCTCCCAGTGGTTCAGATCAGGCGGCCGGCGCGGTGGCTGGCGTAGGCAGAGCCGTCCCAGACGCGCGACCCGTTCACGTAGACCGAGTGGATTCCGCGGGCGTCCCGCTTGTAGCGGGCGCCGCCGCCCGGCAGGTCGCGCACCAGCGTTTCCGGCCCGCGCTCGAGCGCCGCCGGATCGAACAAGACCAAGTCCGCGAAATTGCCCGGCCGCACCATGCCGCGCCGGTGAATCCCCAGGCGCGTGGCCAGATTGCCGGTCAGCAGGAAGACGGCTTGCTCAAGCGAGAAGCGGCCCGCGTCGCGCACGAAGCGGGACAGTAGATGCGTGGCGTCGCCCTCGCCGCAGAATTGCGAGACATGCGCGCCGGCGTCGGAGCCACCGAGTAGGACGCGGGGATGCGCCAGCATGGTCGCAACGGCGCCGATGTCGGCGTGGAACACGTTCGACCAGTCGAAGACGGTGCTTAACTCGTCCTTCAGCGCCAGCTCGATCATCGCCTCGCCGATGGGCACGCCCTGCGCGTCAGCGATTTGCTGCAAGGTCAGACCCACCCAGCGCCCGTTCTCGGGATGTTGCACGGATTTCACGGTAATGAGTGCGGTGACGACGCGAAACGCCTCGATGTCATCGACCAGCCCGGCTCGGCGCGCCGGTTCGGAGAACAGACCCGTGCGCGCCTGCGGCGCAGACACCATGATGGGCGCCCAGTTCGCCATATAGTAGGCGCCGATCCAGTTGCCGGACAGGCTGAAACTCATGTCCAGCGGGCGCACCTGGCATTCGGCATACAGCCGCGTGCCTTCCGCGTTGAGACCATCCAGCATGTCGACCTCTGCGCGCCAGTGTTCGGGAAAGATCGGGTTCTCCATGATACCCAGCGCAGAGCACACTACCTGGCCTTCCCGCGAGATCCGTGCGAGTTCCTCGAATTGCTGCACCCGCTGTTGGGGATGGAGCGGATTGACGTTGCACTGGTAGAACGAACGGCCCGCGCGCTGCAGCGTCCCGGCCAGTGCCAGCCGTTCCTCTAAGTCAGCCAGGGCGCTCGCCACGGGGGCATTGCTCTCGTCGCGAATATGGTCGTACGCGGTGGACAGGCCGAAGGCGCCGCAGGACACGGCAGCCTCAAGGGCGCGGCAGATGCGCTCGCGCTCCTCCGGCGTCGCCGCGCGTTGCTGTGCAGCCTCGCCCATCACGCTGTGGCGCAGGTTGGTGTGCCCGACGTTAATCCCGACGTTTACTTCGAGCCGGGGCCGAAGCCATTCAAGGTACTCGGGGACAGTCGTCCACGCGTAAGGAACGGCCTGCTCGAAGAACGCCGAGTCGAGGTCTTCGATGCGATTGAACATGCGGGTGATCTTTGCCGACAGCGAAGGGCCGGCCGGTGCCAGTCCCAGCGAGCAGTTGCCGACCAGCACCGTCGTGACGCCATGTTCGAGCGCCGGCGTGGCGAACCCGTCCCAGCACAGCTGGGGATCGTAGTGAGTGTGGATTTCGATGAAGCCCGGCGCCAGCACCAGCCCGCCCGCATCGACCAGCGTATCGGCAGTAATGCCGGCGCAGTCGTCGGCGGCGAGAATGATGTCGCCCCGGATGGCAACGTCCCCGACACGGGCGGCGTCGCCCGAGCCGTCGACGATGGTGGCGTTCTTGAAGAGAGTGGTGGGAGGCATGGGTTCCTCAGCAGGAAGATAGAGTGCTCGACGCATCAACCGAGGGGCGCCCGAAGTAGCGCACCGCGGCAGGGAGGATGTCGTGCCACTGCCCCTTCAAGAGCCAGTACTCTCCACTACCGCGTTGTGGCACGATGAAGGGCTCGCTGCGCACGGGACGCAGCCCGAAGCGCGAGAACAGCCGCTGCTGTGCAAGCCGAGTCAGCCCAATGAGGCCGCTGTAGGCGCGCTGTTCGAGCGCCCAGCGGCAGGCCGATACCATCAGCAAGAGCGGCGCGAGTGTCGCCCCTCTGTCGGCCGCCGACGTGAAGCGGTTAATCTCCACGTGATCGCGGCAATCGCGGAGGCCGTCCGCCGCACCGGGCATGATGACATTCGCCTCGAATGGGAACGGCGTCGCTCGCAGAACTGAGTGGATGACCTGGTGGCCGTCGCGCGCTATGAACACTGTGCTCCGCTCCCGCATCTCCAGCCGTGATTCGACTAGTTGCTGAGATCGCGACAGCAGGTAGGCGGGGCCGTTACGACGGTAACTCTCCTCCACGAAGGCATAGGCGTCTGCGCAACAGGAGTCGTGCGGTGACAGCACGTCGACCACCAGGCGTTTATCCCAGTTCAGGCGATGCGTGAGGTCGACGAGGAAAGTTAGCAACTCGTCCGTAGGGGGATCCACGGGCGGACAGGTGCGCGTTGCGGTAAGGATATCCATCGGAAACTCCATGGCTCGGGCGAGAAGCTGAGCGGTTGTGAGAGTTTACCAATGAAAAAGTTTTGGGCTCTCAGTAAGATGTGCCTTTTCTTTTCCCGAGGTTCGTGCAGAGACGACATTATAAATACAACGGTTCTGGTTGCGTTGCAAAGATTATTTTCAAGCGCGTGCGAAAGTTCTTCGGGTGCATTCTGCTGTGCGATTACCCCGAGCGGCGAGGTGGCGCCGTTGAAGGGGGAGGATCTGCGCCGCATGAACCGACCTGTGAAGCCTTGTTAGTAACGCGATGTGCAAGTTTTAGTTTGTCAACAGTTCAGCCAGCCGCAGCGGCTCATGACCCTGTTGCCGGTTGAGCACTACCAGCAACGTATGCGCCAGCGCCTTGCGCAGCAGCCGCGACGAGAGGTGCCACAGGTCTCGGGCCCGGACCCGCTTGAACGAGAACCGCTCGCAGAGTTGGCTGAAGACCGTCTCAATGCGGTAACGGATGCGAGTCAGGAGGCGGCTCCGCTCAGGCGTGGGGTCGCAGCCCGCCTCGGGCAGGAGCCGTTGCCAGAGTACCTCCTTGACGCGCCAGAGGTTGGCCGCCTGGCGCGCAAACGTCGTGCGGTGCACGCTCCGCAACGCCGGGAAGAAGTGCGGGTAGGCGCGGCGGAAGTAGGCGAACAACTCCGCGTCCGCGCCGAGGCCGAGGTACTCGCCGACCAACTCCACGCTCAGCACCTCGGCGTCTGTGAGCACGGGGCGCGGCCCGCGTTGGCGCAGGCGGCCGGGCACGGCGCGCGACAACTCATCGTCAACGAGGCAGCGATCATGAGGCGCAGCCTCACCACTCTGGATGAAAATGGTCGCGAGTCGCGCTACCCTGCGCTCGGCCACGGCTCGGTTCGGCTCCCGCTACTGACGAGGGGGGCAACAACTCCGGCTGACGGCCGAGTTCGTGCGCGAACATCTGCCGCCGCCACGGCTGCGAATCTTCAAGTGGCTGATGGCTCCCCAAAAGTAATAAGCGGTGAGGGGTGTTTTCTATTGACACTTGGCACCGCCGCGCATATCTTTCTACTGCCTTCGAAGGTACTTCACCTTTTGGGCGCACTGACCACTGATCTCACGCTACAGTCGCCGCGAGATAAGTCCGAGTCACCGACGTACCGCCCCTCTCACACCCGCGCGACGACCATTAGCGCCGCCTGAGAAACGCGCGCCCCAGACCGCCAGACCGGCAGCCGCCGTCTTAAGCAGCGGCTCGTGCCGGGGGGTAGTCGGCGGCGTCGTGTGGACAACATTCCCGCACGCAAAGAAGGAGGAGACGTAGACGTGAACATCTATGTCATCAACACCGGCGGCACCATCAGCTGCACCGGAGACCCGCTGACGCCGATGTCTGCGGCGCAGTTCGCGCAGGCTTGCGAGGATATCCTCAACCCAATTATCGCCCAGCAGTTCCCGCACGCGCAGTTGACCTACGTGACTGACCTCACCTTCCCCGAGTCCACGACCGGGACGCTCGACAGCACCAACTTGCAGCCCACCGACTGGTGCCTCATGGCGCAGTACATACTCGAACACTACGCCGCCGCCGACGGGTGGGTGGTGCTGCACGGCACGGACAGTATGGACTTCACCGGGACCGCGCTGCCCTTCCTGCTCTCGTCCTTCTCGGCCGAGGGGTACGTCACCGCCGCCCTGAGCAAGCCGGTCATCATCACGGGCTCGCAGGTGCCGATGTTCTACGAGCAGCCGGGGACGCAGAACCTTTCGCTCAACTACAACACCGACGCCTTCCAGAACTTCTGCGGCGCCGTGGCGGCCGCGCAGTCCGGCGTCCCGGAGGTCTGCATCTACTTCGACAGCCAGCTCCTCCGCGGCAACCGGAGCCTGAAGACCAACGCCAGCGAGTTCAACGCGTTCTCCTCGCCGAACTACCCCCAGCTCGGCGAGTACGGCATCGAACTCACGGTCTACCGCGACGAGGTGCTCCCCCCGCCGGTGTGCTACGCCGTCAGCCTCGACAACCCCGCGGTGCTCAGCACGACGACGGCGCAACTCTCCTACATCGCGGCGAACATCAACAACTTCCCCGTGATTCAGTTCAACGCCTTCCCGGCGTGGTACCAATTCAACGACGCGAATGGCACCAGTTCGGGGCTCCTCGCCTCGCTGATCAACGCCTGCGTCGCGCAGGGCATCAAGGGGCTCATCCTTGAGTCCTACGGCGAGGGGAACTTCCCCTCGGGGAACCCGGACACGCCCTCGGAGGGCGCGACCTACAAGGCGTTGCAGGCGGCGAACTCCGCGGGGGTCGTAATCGTGGACTGCACGCAGGTCATCGCAGGCGTGGTCAACGACAGCGCGTACGCCGCGGGCGCGTGGCTGCCTGTGGTCGGCGCGCTGAGCCCCGCCGACATGACGCCGATGGCGGCGCTCGCCAAGCTGATGATACTTCTGACGAGCGCCGGGTACTCCGGCAACAACTGGAGCCTGGACGTGGTGAAGCGCCTCGTACAGCTCGACCTGCTCGGTGAGATGATCGACGTGAGCAGGCTCGACAGCCGGGTCAATGCAGTCCTGCTGCCGGGCCAGACGCTCATCGCGCTCGACGGCAGCGCGACGCTCATCAACGACCAGACGGCCGGGCCGGTGCTGACGAATAGCGACGAGAAGGTTCTCTGGGCGCCCCTCTCCGACCCGCCCGCAGACCAGATGCCGGGGCAGCTCATCATGCAGAACGACGGCAACCTCGTCTTCTACAGCCGGTACAACTCGCCTATGTGGGCGACCAACACCGGCGTGCCCGACGGGGCGTCTTCGATGCTCGTCCTCGGCGGCTCGGCCAGCAATGGCACGCTGACGCTGACCGTGTACGACTACTCGGGAGGCAACACCACCAGCACCCTCTACCCATGAACTCTTTCGGCCCACACACAGAGAGGAGAATCACATGACCACACCGCGCAAGCAGTTCAAGTTCAGCGGGAGGATAGCCCCGCAGGATCCATTCCACCAGTTCACGACCGCCGCCACTCCCGAGGCGACGCCCGACGAGCACTACCTCGCCCCGACCACCATCGATGTCAACATCGTCGTCCCTCCCGGCACGGGCACCATCGGCGTCCCGCAGTATGGCCCGACCGTGTACGGCGGGTCGGCGGGCGGCTACAACCCTGCGGGCGACTGCCAGGGCAACTTCATGTCCTACAAGTTTCAGCCCAATAACAACTGCTACGCCTACGGCAGCAACATCACCCCGAACACGTTCCCGCAGCCCGGCAGGCAGAGCGGCTACCTGCTGACGGCAGCGGACTTCCAGCAGCCCTTCGACACCCTCGGCCAGTTGGTCAGCTCTTACGCCGAGAAGGATGGCCTGATCTTGCTAGGCCAGTCGATGACCGAGTTGACGCAGTTCAAGTCCAGCCGGCAGGACACGGATCTCGGCGGCCATTTCGTCGCCCTGATGGTCTCGCCTGCGGGGGACGCCAACTGGCCGGGCGATTACCACTGGGCCCGCTGCGACAACTCGTCGGGGCCGTGCGACTCGTGGTCTCAGAAGGATGGCAACGACCAGGTGACCAACTTTGACTTCGCGGGCAACCCCATCACCGACCCGTCAACCGCGAACTGGACTGTCAATCAGGGGCCGGTGGAGTCCGGCCCCGATGCGGGACAGGATCAGGTGGTCGATTACGGGTTTTACTGTTTCATGTTCGTGCCGGACTCGGGTGTGAACATCATCTGAGCCCTCGCGGCAGTCGCCCAACAAGAGGCCGCGCAAACATCGCCGCAGAAGGCGCTGCGCGGCCTCTCGGGGGCCTGGCGCGCCGGCTCGGGCCGCGTCCCGCGGGGGAATTTTCTTATCGACAAGCCCGCGGCAGTAAAGTAAAATCGCGCGCCTCAGCCCAGCTCAGGAAGGCCGCATGAATGTTAGCGACAAACCCGCGGTGGCATCGGCACCGATTCACACGGAAGCGTCGCCCGAGCTGCCCCGGGTCAGTTGCGCGACCTACCTCCGGGCTGTATGGGCCTTCGGAAGTTAGACCGCGTCGTTGCCGGTTTTGTCAGCGGCTGCCCGGCGCCCCTACCGTCGGCGGCGCCGGGCCTTGAGGCGGTGACGACGGCCGTCCCGCTCTTGGCGTTAAGCCGCCGATAATCAACATCCCTGCCCCTCCTCAAAGATTGGTGAACAATGTCGCGCGATACACTAATTACAGGCCCACCCGTCCTCCTCGGGAGTTATCTGGCCGCGACGTGTCTGACCTCCTCGGAAGGTCGAGTCTGCTTAGCCTATCCGTCGGGGGCGGAAGATTTACAGCCGGAAGAGTTCGAAGACCTTATCCGCCGAGCCGGAGCGCGGGTCGCCCCTGACAGGAGCGCGCGGGACATCGACGAACTGATCTCCGGGCGCCTGCGTCTGTTGCCTGACGTTCCTCATCACGAAGGCGCGGCCCCGCAATACACTCTCCCCGCTGACGCGGATGCCGTCGAGGTCTGGTGCCTCGACTCCGGGGCGGGGCCCGCGGGCCGACCCGGCTCGCCGGCCGGCGCCGTGAGAGACCTTCTCACAGCTTTGCCTGAGATACGCGCGACCGAGTTCAACTACGTGAAGACGGCCTGTCGGGGCAGGGAAGACGGCGGCGTTGAACGCGAAGTGGTCGAGCGGTGCGAGGCCCTCGGTGTCGGCCGACGTATTTTCCGCACGTCGCTTCTCATCGACGCGACCCTGCCCTTCGAGAGGGTCAAAGGCGAAGGGTTCCTTCAGTTTCTCTCGGCGCTGCACAGCCTCAAGAGCGAAATCGAGGAGCGCCTTCCGGAGTATTTCGAGTATCAGGCGCTGCGGTGCCAAGCGCCGGCCGGCGCGAGGGTGAGCCTCATCGACGCCCGGCACGCGGCCGAGTCGATGCTGCGCATCGCGCGCAGCCCTGAGACCTCGGGCGGTTGCTTTAACATCGCCCGCCCCGAGAGTGTTTCGTTCACCGAGCTGTGCGAGCGCGCCGGGGCGGCTTACGACCTGAGCCTGTTGCCGGTCGAGTCGCGCGGAGAGTTGAACGCCGTCGACCTGCTCTTTAATGAACGGCTGGCCGGGTTTCAAGCCCACCTGACGCCGCAGGAGGAGGACTCCGCCGCCGTCCACGCGTGCCGCGCCGCCGACTTCGCGCCGGGCCCCGCCCCCTTCGATGCCGAGGGGCAGTTCGCGTTCCTGCGCGCGATCCGTGACAGGCAGGACGAGGCCCGCGCCGCGCGCGACGAGCGCGTCGCGGGCGTGCCCGGTTCGCTCGAACGAAGGGTGGTAAACGGTGACGGCTCGGGTCCGACCTATTACGTGGGCGGCTCGGGTGCTCCCGCGGTCGTCCTGCTCAACGCCCTCGGGCAAGGCTTATTTTACTGGTACAGGCTGATCGACAGGTTGATGCGCCGTCGCCGGGTCATCATCTGGGAGCCGCGCGGTCTCGACGACTCGTCGCGGCCGTTTTGCCTCGACGACCACGTCGACGATCTGGAAGCCATCCTGAAGGAGCAGGGCGTTGATACCTGCCACCTCGTCGGCTGGTGTACCGGCCCGAAGGTCGCGGTGAAATTCTACCTCCGCCGCCCGGAGGCCGCCGCCTCGATGGTCTTCCTCAACTGTTCGTTCAAACACCCGGGCGGCCCGCCGGAACTGGACACGGCCTACGAGCGCAACCTCGAATCGCTCTGCCGCATCCTGAGCCAGCGCCCCAAGGCGGCCGGCGCGGTAAGGAAGGCCCTCACCTCACAGTTCACCGGCGCCGGCCCTGATCTGCCCGACGACACGGACGCCGGGAGGCTGGCGTCCGAAGTGCTCTCCATGATGAGCTCGAATCTGAGGGAGCATGTGCTCGGCCCCTTCCGCAGCGACGACACCTTGTCTAACTACTCGCGGCAAGTCCTCGACTTCATCTCGTTCGACGCGATGGCGGAGGCGAGGCAGGTGGGAGCGCCCGTGCTGCTGGTCAGTTGCGAGTATGACAAGATAGCCTCACCCAACATGTCCAGCATGGCCGCCGGGCGTTTCCCCGACGCGCGCCACGTCCAGGTGCGGGGGGCGTCGCACTACTGCCTCTACGACCGCCCGGATCTGCTCGCGGACTTGATCGAAACCTTCTTCCAGAGGCCCGAGGCGGTGGACGACGTGGGCGGCGAGGTGAGGCTGATGTCTCGCGGCCGTTGAGGGCCGCGGCGCTCGCCCGACGAAGCGCCACGACGCCTGCGAAAGTTCAGGTCGCAGGTAACGGCGCCTTCACCCACCTCGGTGGGTTTGCCACAAGCGATCAGCGCCGCCACGACCGGGCGGCGCTGACAGGGATGCTGCGATGACGGAACTCAACGAACGAGTGGCGGCCCTCTCGCCCGAGAAGCGCGCGCTCCTGGAGCGCCGCCTTCAGGCGAAAAGGTCGAGCGGCCCGCCCGACCGGATACCGCGGCGGGAGCCCGGCGACTATCCGCTGCCCCTCTCTTTCGCGCAGCAGCGCCTCTGGTTCCTTGAGCAGCTTGAGCCGGGGCACTCCTTCTATAACCTGCCGCTCCCGCTTCGCCTCATGGCCCCGGTCTCGGTGCCGCTTCTCGAAAAGTGTCTTAACGAAATCGTCAGCCGCCACGAGTCCCTGCGGACGACGTTCGACCGCAGGGAGGGGCGGCCGGTGCAGGTCGTGGCGCCGGTCGCGCCTTTAAGCCTGAGCGTCATCGACCTCCGCGACGTGCCCGCCGACGAGCGCGAGGCAGAGGCGGTTCGCCGTGTGATACTGGAATCTAACACCCCTTTCGACCTCGCGTGCGGCCCGCTTTTGCGCGCGACCCTGATGCAGTTGGGCGCGTCTGACTACTTGCTCCTGCTCTCGATGCACCACATCGTCTCGGACGGCTGGTCGATGGGCGTGCTCTACCGGGAGCTGTCGGCGCTCTACGTCGCCTACAGCGCGGGACGCCGCTCGCCGCTCGCCGAGCTGCCCGTCCAGTACCCGGACTTCGCACTCTGGCAGCGGGAGCGCCTGTCGGGCGGTGTGCTCGAACCGCTCCTCTCGTATTGGAAGGAGAGACTCGCCGGAATGCCGGCCGTTCTGGAGTTGCCGACCGATCACGTCCGCCCGCCGGTGCAGGTCTTCAACGGCGCGTCCTATTCCTTAACGCTGCCCGCGTCGTTGACCGAGAGGGTGAAGGCGGTCGCGCGGCAGGCGGAGGCCACCCTGTTCATGACGCTCCTGGCGGCGTTCAAGGCGCTGCTGAGCCGGTACAGCGGGGAGGAGGACGTGACGGTCGGGACGCCGGTGGCCGGGCGGACGCGGGTCGAGTTGGAGCCGCTGATCGGGTTTTTCGTCAACACGCTGGTGCTGCGCACCGACGTGTCTGGCGACCCGAGTTTTCGGGAGCTGGTGGGGCGGGTGCGGGAGGTGACTTTGGGTGCGTACGCGCATCAGGAGGTGCCTTTCGAGCGGCTGGTGGAGGAGTTGCGGCCG
>JBJMGP010000171.1:0-22433 GCA_045807865.1 Pyrinomonadaceae bacterium | reverse complement strand
CTGATTCGACCCGTTCAGGCGTCGCTCACGCGACGCGGTGTCTTGTCTACGGGCGGCCCCGGCCTTGAAAGGCCGGGCTAAACTCATGTGCCGCTGACGCGACATTACTTCGCGCCTTCCTCAAATCAATCTCGACCCACCACGCCCGAACTGCCTACTGCCCTCTGCCTACTGCCTACTTTCCTTTTATGCTAATCTTGCTCCCGCTCTTCGTCTCCCTTCAACGGGCGTTAGGCTTGCACGCCCGGCTCATCCGAGGGTGTTCCGCTTCATGAGAAGGACGCTTCCCGCTTTACTCTGCGCGCTCGTCGTCTGCGCGTCGGTGTGGCCGTGCGCCGGGGGGTCGGCGCAGCGCCGCCGGCGACCGTCGGGCGTTGGCGGCACGGCCGCGCGTGCGTCGGCCGCGAACCGCATGTACGACGCGCGCGTCGCGCAGTTGGGCGAGGCGTACCTGCGCGGCTACTACGCCTTCAACCCTTCGGAAGGCACCGCGGCCGGGCTGCACGAGTTCGACTCGAAACTCGAAGAGCGCGACGCCGCCGCCGTGGCGGCCGAGGCGCGGCGCCTGCGCGGCATGCTCGCGGAACTGGCGCGCGTCCCCGAGTGGCGCCTGTCGCCCGAGGCGCGCTACGACTATCTCGTCCTCCAGTCGCACGCGCGCGCACAACTGCTCGAACTCGAAGAGGTGCGGATGTGGCGGCGCGACCCGAACCTCTACAACCGCCTCGTCTCCTCTTCAATCGACAACATCCTCAAGCGCGCCTACGCGCCCGTCGCGCAGCGGCTCCCGGCGGTACTCGCGCGCGAGCGGCAGATACCGCGCCTGCTCGCCGAGGCGCGCATGAACCTCGACAACCCGCCGCGCATCTACACCGAGACGGCCGCCGCGCAGGTCGCGGGCAGCGTCGCCTTCTTCGAACGCGTCGTGCCGCAGATGTTCGAGCGCGCCGGGGGCTCGCAGCTCGACGCCGCGCGCCGCGCGGAGTTCCACGAGGCGAACGCGCAGGCCGCGGCCGCCCTCCGCAGCTTCCAGGCGTGGCTCGTGACCGACCTGCTCCCGCGCTCGAACGGCGACTTCGCGCTCGGCGCGGAGAACTTCAGGAAGAAGCTCCTCTACGAGGAGATGATCGAGACGCCTCTGCCCGCGCTCCTGCGCGAGGGCGAGCGGCAGCTTCGTGAGACGCAAGACCAGATGCGCGCCGTGGCCGAGGAGATCGCGCCGGGCCGCGGCGTCGCCGCCGCGCTGCAACTGCTCGCGCGCGAGCACCCGACCGCGGACGGCCTGGTCGGCGAGGCGCGCGCCGAACTCGACCGCATCCGCGCCTTCGTCCGCACCGAAGAGATTCTGACGCCGCCCGCGCGCGAGAATCTGCGCGTGGCCGAGACGCCCGAGTACGCGCGCGCCCTCTCCTTCGCCTCGCTCGACGCGCCCGGCGCCTTCGAGCGCGCGGCCGACGAGAGCTACTACTACGTCACGCCCGCCGACCCCGCCTGGACGCCGCAGCAGCAGGAGGAGCACCTCGGCCACTACAACCGCTACGGCCTGACCATCACCTCCATCCACGAGGCCTACCCCGGCCACTACTACCAGCTGCTCAAGGCGAAGCAGTCGCCCTCGCGCGTGCGCGGGGCGCTGGGCTCGGCCAGCTTCGTCGAAGGGTGGGCGCACTACTGCGAGCAGATGATGTTGGACGAGGGGTTCGGCGGGAACAACCCGAAGCTGCGGCTCGCGCAGTTGGACGCCGCGCTGCTCCGCCTGTGCCGCTACGTCGTGGGCCTGCGCCTGCACACCGCGGGGATGAGCTACGAGGAGGCAGTCAACTTCTTCATGCGCGAAGGCTATCAGGCGCGCACCAACGCCGAGCGCGAGGCGCGGCGCGGGACGCTCGACCCGACGTATCTCGTCTACACGCTCGGCAAGATGGAGATACTGCGCCTGCGCGAAGAGTGGAAGAAGCAGCTCGGCGACTCGTTCCGCCTCGGCGACTTCCACGACCGCCTACTCAGCTACGGCATGCCGCCCGTCAAGATTCTGCGGATGGCAATGCTCGGCGACGAAGCCTCGCGCGCCGCGGCGGCGGGCGCTCAAGGTTCGACCGAAGAGGCGAAGCCCGTCGAGTTCTCGCTCCTCGCCACGGGGACGATGAGCGCGCGCGAAGGCGGGCGCGCGGTCGAGTTGATAACCGACGAGGCCGCCTGGCGCCGCGCCTGGGAGGTCGTCGGCGCGGGCCGGCCCCTGCCCGATGTCAGCTTCGATACGCGCGCCGTCGTCGTCGCGTATCAGGGACAGAGGCCGACGGGCGGCTACAGCGTCGAGATCGCCGGAATCAAGCGGACTGGCACTGTGCTTGCAGTCACCGTCAGCGAGCGGCGGCCGGCGTCCGGAAGCTTTACAACGCAGGCTCTGACTTCGCCCTTCGTCGCCGTCTCCATCCCGCGCCCGCCCAGCGGTGCGACGGTGCGTTTTGCGGACGAGGGCGGCTCAATCGAGTCGCCGCCACAGGAACGCAACAAAAACGTGAGACCCCGCGCGCGGCGGCGCAAGGGAAGGGGTTAAAAACGCGAGGCCACGGGTCGGCCCGCGCAGTTCATCTAAATCGCGTCCGGCTTGCGCACGATCAGGGGCGTGGCGCGGACGAAATAGTTAAGATTCTCTCCCTCTCTCTCCAAGCGCCGGGTCTGCTTTGACAGCGTGTGTTCAGAGGGGAATGAAAATGGTGTACGAGCGGCACGCCCTCTGACGTAAAATAATGGGACGTGCCGCTCGTCGCTTTTGCGACATGACTTTCGGCCGCGGGCTTCGTATATGAATCCCAGGGCCGTGGGGGAGATTAAGATGAAGACTATTGGAAGAGACGGTTCGAAGGGCCTGTCGGCGCTGCTGCTGGCCTGCGCCATGTTCCTCATGCCGCTCGCGGCTCTCGGGCAGACGCGCATCGAGATGCCGAAGAACAAGTACAGCGTCGCCCAGGACGTACAGCTCGGTCGCGAGGCCGCGCAGCAGGTTCAACAGCAGATGCCGTTGCTCCGCGACAGCGCGGTGGACGGCTACGTCGAGTCGGTCGGGCGCCGTTTGGCCGAGGCCATCCCGCCGGAGTTCCAGCACCCCGAGTTCCGCTACACGTTCGACGTGGTGGACGCACGCGACATCAACGCCTTCGCGCTGCCCGGCGGGCCGATGTTCGTCAACCGCGGCATGATCGAGGCGGCGCGCAACGAGGGCGAGATGGCCGGCGTGATGGCGCACGAAATCTCCCACGTCGCGCTGCGCCACGCCACGGCGCAGCAGACGAAGCTGACCAGCCCGAAGAACACCATCCTCGGGATCGGCGCTATCCTCGGCGGGGCTGTCCTCGGCGGACAGGCGGGGGCGCAGGCGGGGCAGATTTTCGCGCAGGGGTACTTCACCCGCTACAGCCGCGAGTATGAGACGCAGGCCGACATCCTCGGCGCGCAGATCATGGCGCGCGCCGGCTACGACCCGCGCGACCTCGCCAACATGTTCCGCACCATCGCGCAGCAGGGCGGCTCCAGCGGCCCCGAGTGGCTCTCCTCCCACCCGAACCCGGGCAACCGCGAGCAGCGCATCCTGCAAGAGGCCTCGATGCTCCGCGTCGAGGGCGGGCGCAGCGACACGGCCGAGTTCCGCCAGATACAGTCGCGCCTGCGCGGCTACCCGCGCGCGGCCTCGATGGAGGAGATCGCGCGCAACGGTCAGCGCTACCCGAACCAGGGCGGCGGGCAGCAGTACCCGAACGACAACGGCGGCGTCTACGCGCGCGGCGAGCGCGTGGCCTATCCTTCGACGCGCTACCAGACGCAGCGCAACAGCCTCTTCAGCGTCGCCATCCCTTCGAACTGGCGTCAACTCGGCGGCGACCAGGGCTCGGTCATGTACGCCCCCGAGGGCGCGTACGGCTCGCAGGGCATCACGCACGGCGTGATGTTCGGCGTCGGCCAGTCGCAGTCCAACGACCTGCAGAACGCCGCCCGCGAGGTGGTCAGCTCGCTCACGCAGGGTGAGAATAGTTACCTGCGCCAGGCGAGTAACTTCACGCGCACGACCGTTGACGGCCGCCCGGGGCTGGCCGCGATGCTGACCGGGCGCTCGCCGCTGACGGGGCAGAACGAGCGCGTGACCATCGTCACGACGACGCTCGGCAACGGCCAGGTCTTATACATGGCCGCCGTCTCGCCGCAGAACGAGTACGCGACCTACCAGCGCGCGTTCAACGACATCCTGCGCTCGCTGCAACTCAACAGCCGTTACTAAAGGGCCTCGGCTCCGAGTCGGCCACAGACACGGCGGGCGGCCTCGGCTCCTTAAGAGCACGGGCCGCCCTTTAACTTGAAAGAGGGAGGGGTAGACGTTTGGCGCGCGGTTGGGAGAGTAAGTCGGTCGAGTCGCAGCAGGAGGAGAGCGTCAGGGATTCCGAGCAGCGCGACTTTCAACAACTCACGCCCGAGGAGCGCGCGCGCCGGGAGCGACTCGCCTCGCTCGAACTCTCCCGCACGCGTACGCTCGACCAGTTGGAGCGCGCCACCGGCGCCGCCCACCGCGCCATGCTCAAGCGCACCCTCCTCGCCCTTGAACGCGACATCACGGAGTTGAATTGACGCGCTCGGGGTCTGACGCTTAACTCGTGACGGACATCTTCCCGCCGCACTCGGGGCAGAACTTCGGGCTGCCTTCGGGCTGGTGGCCGCAGCCGGTGCAGGTCAGCTTCGGGGGCGCGGCCGGCGTGCCGCACTCGGGGCAGAACTTGGCCTTGCCGACCTCGACCCCGCACGCCGAGCACTTGGAGGCCGAGGCCGCCGCCTGCTGCTGCTCGGGCGCGGGAGCCTTCACCGTCGAGCCCGCGCCCATGTCGATGCCGGAGACGTAGTCGGTCTGCTGCGCCTTCTCGTAGAGCTGCGTGCGTGTGGCCTCGGCCTTGGCCTGCGCGTGGGCCGAGGCCAGCTCCTCCTGGTAGTCGGGCGCGCACTCCTCGCACTGCCCGGCCGCGGCGTTCCAGCAGACCTCTGGGCAGACCCAGCGGCCGCAGCGCGAGCACTGGTGGAAGTGAGTCTTGCCCTCCTCGACCGCCTTCTGCAAAGCCTCGTCGTGCGCCTTCCCGCCGACGGCGCGCTGTAGCTCGTAGGCCGAGTTACCGGCCGAGCTGAGCCACCCGCCGAAGAGGTCGCCCGCCGCGCGCAGCAGCGACCCGCCCGTCCCAGTGAGCGACGCCTGGTACCGCGACATGTAGCCGTTCCCGCACTTGTCGCAGTGGAACTTGAACTGGTAACCCTTGTCGGTCGAAAGGTCGTCGTAATTGTTGACGAACTGAATCATCCCCATTGGCTAAACCTCCGGAAGCGTCCGTGTGTGGAAAGTGGTTTATGACGAGTTACAGAACCCGGCGGGCGGCATCCGCGCGAGCCGCTACTGAGAATATAGCATTAAGTCGATTGCCAGTCCGCGCCCGCCATTAAGCCGGCGACGGACAGGTCTTCGTCAAGCTCGGGCCAGTGCAGGCTTCTGCCGCCGCCGCCTATTTCGCAGCCCGCGCGCTGCTCCGGCGTCGCGTTCATTAACAGAGGGAACCATGCCAGCGGTACGCCGACCACGCGCCCGTCGGTGAGTGACACGCGCATCATCTCGTCATCAAACTCGACCTGCTGCGCGAGGGCCGAGGACGGCACATAGGCCCGCGCCGAGTCACGGTTGTTCTTCGCCAAAGTGCTCATTCCAAGCCTCCAGAAACAACGCCCGGTGCTGCGTGACAAGCCCTCCGATTTCGTTCAGCTCGCGCCCCCTGAAACCGTAATTGAAGGCGAGGGCGACGGGCTCAAGCCAGAACTTAGCTTCGTTCCCGGCCGCCTTGACGTGTATGTGTGGCGGCTCCTGACTCTCGTTACTGAAAAAGAAGAAGCGGAATCGGCCTACGCGCAGCACCGTCGGCATGTATGTATCTTAGGCGGTGGCTCCGACGCAAGCAAGGCGGGCATGGTCGCCGTTTCCGTTCTGACCGCCGAACGGCCTGCCCTACCCGTCCTGTCGTTTTGCCTCCTGCCAGAGCGCTTCCATCTCTTCGATCATGGCCTGACCGAGTTCGCGGCCCCTCTCTTTCAGCCCGCGCTCGATGTGGCGGAAGCGGCGGCGGAACTTGCGGTTGGTGAGTTTGAGTGCGGCCTCGGGCTCGGCGTCGAGGTGGCGGGCGATGTTGGTGACGGCGAAGAGGAGGTCGCCGACCTCCTCGCGGACGCGCTGCGCGGTGGGCTCGGGCGCGGCGCCCGGCTCGCGCGAGAGGCGGATGGCCTCGCGCAGCTCTTCGACCTCCTCCTGCACCTTGTCGAAGATTTCGTCCACGTCGCGCCAGTCGAAGCCGACGCGCGCGGCCTTCGTCGTCAGTTGGTGCGCCTCCATCAACGCGGGCGCTTTGGAAGAGACGCCGTCCAGAAGCGACGCGCCCTCCTCGACCTGCTTGCCCGCGGCGCGCTTCTCTTCGGCCTTCAAAGCCTCCCAGTTCCGCAGCAGCTCCTCGTTGTCGCGCACGGTTACGTCTCCGAAGACGTGCGGGTGTCGGCGCACCATCTTGGCATGGATCTGGCCGGTCACGTCTTCAACCGTGAACTCGCCGCGCTCGGCGGCGACCTGCGCGTAGAAGACGATCTGGAAGAGCAGGTCGCCCAGTTCTTCGCAGAGGTTCGCGGGGCGCCCCGCGCGCGCCTCCTCGACCGCCTCGAACGCCTCGTAAGCCTCTTCGAGCAGCATCGGCGCGAGCGTGGCGTAGGTCTGCTCGCGATCCCAGGGGCAGCCCTCGGGCGAGCGCAGGCGCGCCATCAGCGCGACCAAGTCTTGAAAGTTTGCCGGCATGTGTCGTCCCTTGAACTTTGAAAGTTGAACGGGGATTATGACAGAAATCATGTCCAGGCGCCTTCACCCTGCATACCGCGCTTCCTACCGGGGTCGCCTCGCGCCCTCGCCCACCGGCTACCTGCACCTCGGGCACGCGCGGACGTTCTGGACCGCTTACGAACGTGCACGCGCGGCGGGCGGGGTGCTCGTGCTGCGCGACGAAGACTTAGACCCTGCGCGCTCGCGTGCGGAGTTCGCCGCGGCGATGTTGGATGACTTGCGTTGGCTCGGCATCGAGTGGCAGGAGGGGCCGGACGTGGGCGGCCCTTACGGCCCTTACCGGCAGAGCGAGCGGCGCGCCTTCTACCTCGAAGCGTGGGCGCGGCTCGTCGAGGGCGGGCACGTCTACCCCTGCGCCTGCTCGCGCAGGGACATCGCGCGCGCGGCCGAGGCTCCGCACGAGGGGCGGGCCGGCGTGCTTCAAGCACCGGACGACGAGCCGCACTACCCGGGCACCTGCCGTCCTGCTTTGGGAGTTAAGCTTCAGGCGCGCGACAAACCCGCCGGTCTCAACTGGCGCTTCCGCGTGCCCGACGGCGAGGAGATAATCTTCGAAGATTTGAAGCAGGGACGGCAGAGCTTCGTCGCCGGGCGCGACTTCGGCGACTTCGTCGTCTGGCGCCGCGACGACGTGCCCGCTTACCAGTTGGCCGTCGTGGTTGACGACGCGCTGATGCGCATCACGGAAGTCGTGCGCGGCGCAGACCTCTTGAAGTCCACCACGCGGCAGATACTCCTTCAACGCGCGCTCGGCCACCCGACGCCCGCGCACTTCCACTGCGACCTCTACACCGACGAGCGCGGCGAACGGCTCGCCAAGCGCCACGAGTCGCTCTCGCTCCGCGCACTGCGCGCCGCGGGCGTCACGCCCTCAGAGGTGCGGGCGCGCTTCTGAGGGCTTTCTTGCGACGGCGCGGGCGCGGGTGCTAACATCCGGCTTTCAGCAAAACGCAGAACGTCAAACCTTACGCGCCCGCTTCGGACCGTCGTCGCGCGCGCCGAGCGAGCGAGAGAGATGAGCGAAGAGAAGCCCACTTTTAAAGTCACAGACCGCAGACTCTTTAACCCGGACGGCACGCCCCGCGACATCGAGCGCGAGGAGGAGCCGGCGCCGGCCCCCGCGCCCGAGCCGAAGCGGGCGGCGCCCGACACGACCGAGCCGCCCGCCGTCGAGCCACCCCGCGCGGCCGCGGCCACGCCCGCCGAGGCAGCGAGTTCCCTGGCAGAGGAGCGCGAGCGCGAAGCGGCGCCCGAGGCGGAGGCGCCGGGCGACGAAGGCTTTCTGATGCTGGTCGAGTTCCTCGCCTCGTTCGCGGCCGATGCCCTCGGCATGGTCAACCACCCGGGCGGCGGCGGCGTCAACCTCCAGCTGGCCAAGCAGTGCATCGACATGCTCGGCACGCTCGCGCGCAAGACGGAGGGCAACCTCGTCGGCGAGGAGCAGCAGTTCCTCGACATGATTCTCTCGCAACTCCGCATGCAGTACGTCTCGCTGACCAACGCGCCCCGCCCGCCGCAGGGCGGCGGCCCCCGCGGCTTCACCGGCGGCGACATCACGGGGGGCAGGTAAGAGGGCGTGAACCGTAAACCGTCAACCGTGACAAGATGAAGCGGCAGCTTTCACTTGTCACGGTTGACGGTTTGCGGCTCACGGCTCACGGCCATATGAAATTTACGCTACTCGGCACGGGCACTTCGACGGGCGTGCCTTCCATCGGCTGCGAGTGCGAGACGTGTACCTCGGACGACCCGCGCGACAAGCGCCTGCGCGTGTCGGTGCTGGTCGAGCACGACGGCCGCACGCTCCTCATCGACACGTCGTCCGACTTCCGCCAGCAGGCCCTGCGCGTGGGGCTGAAACACCTCGACGCCGTGCTCATTACGCACTGCCACGCCGACCACATCTTCGGGCTCGACGACATCCGCCCTTTGAACTTCCGCCACGGTGCCCTGGGCGTCTACGCAGACGGTCGCGCGTGGGTGGACATCCGCCGCATCTTCAAATACATCTTCGAGCAGTCGTACTATGGCGGCGGCCTGCCGCAGGTGGTCGCGCACACCATCGAGCACGGCGCGCCCTTCTGCCTCGGCCCCGACTTGCGGGTGACGCCCGTCGAGGTCATCCACGGCCGCCTGCCCGTCACGGCCTACCGCTTCAACGACTTCGCCTACGCGACCGACCTGAGCGAGATTCCGGCCCGCTCGCTCGAACTGCTGCGCGGCCTGGACGTGCTCGTGCTCGACTGCCTGCGGGTCACCCCGCCGCACCCGACGCACCTCTGGCTTGAGCCCGCGCTGGCCTACATCGAAGAGCTGCGCCCGCGCCGTGCCTACCTCACACACATCGCCCACGACATCAAGCACGCCCGCGACTCGAAGCTTTTGCCCGCGGGCGTCGAGTGGGCGTACGACGGGTTGGAAATAAGTGCTGAGTGCTGAGGACTGAGTGATAAGAGGGCTCTTGCCTTCCACTCAGTCCTCAGTCCTCAGCACTCAGTCCTCTGTCTTATGAGACTTTTCCACGGATACGAGAACGCGGAGATCGGGCGGCCGGCGGTGCTGACGCTGGGCGTGTTCGACGGGCTGCACCTCGGGCACCAGCTCATCATCAGCCGCGTCATCGAGCGCGCGCGCGCCCTGGGCGCCGTCCCGACCGTCATCACCTTCGACCCGCACCCGCGCGCGGTGCTGCACCCGGAGTCGGCACCGCCGCTCTTGCAGACCTTCGACCAGAAGGTCGAGGCGTTCGGCATGCTCGGCGTCGAGCAGACCATCGTCGTCCGCTTCACGCCCGAGTTCGCGCAGGTGCGCGCCGGGGAGTTCCTGCGGGACGTGGTGCACGAGCGCCTGCAGGCGCGCGAGGTCTACCTCGGCCGCGGCTTCGCGTTCGGCCGCGGCCGCGAGGGCGACATCGAGCTCTTGAGAAGGGTGAGCGGCGAGCTGGGCTTCGCAGCCTTCGAGGTGCCGGAGGTGCGTCTGCGCGGCCAGCGCATCAGCTCCAGCCGCATCCGCGAGTTGTTAGCCGCCGGCCGCGTCAACCTCGCGCGCAGGATGCTGGGGCGGCCCTACGGCGTCGAGGGTCGCGTCGTGCGCGGCCACGAGCGCGGTCGCACGATAGGCTTCCCGACGGCGAACCTGCGCCCCGCCAACCGCGTCATCCCGCGCGGCGGCGTCTACGTCACGGCGACGCTCATCGACGGCGCCTGGCGGCGCAGCGTGACGAACGTCGGCGTCCGCCCGACTTTCGAGGATACGGCCGAACCTTCGGTCGAGACGTTCGTAATGGACTGGGGCGGTGATTTATATGGCGACGTGGTGCGCGTGCGCTTCCTGCACCGACTGCGCGCCGAGCGCCGGTTCGCGGGAGTCGAAGAGTTGAAACGCCAGATCGAGCGGGACGCCGCCCGCGCGCGAAAATATTTCGAGCGGGCCGGCGTACGGCGCTCGCTCTCGGTCATCTAAATTTGAAGCGGAAGTCCCAGGTTCGACACAGGTTTTTCATACGGTTTCATCGGCATGGCAGCAATCGAACGCGAAGAGATTAAGCATTCTTACGAAGCGAGCCCGCACGGCCGGGCGAACGCCGCGCGCCTCGCGCTGGTGAAACCCGGCGCCGACGGCGCAGCCGTTCAAGGGGACGTGCGAGCCCTGCCGCCGGCACCTGCCGAACGGGGGACGGAGGTTGACGAGTTCGAGGTGCA
Source organism: Pyrinomonadaceae bacterium (assembly GCA_045807865.1). Classification (GTDB taxonomy): domain Bacteria; phylum Acidobacteriota; class Blastocatellia; order Pyrinomonadales; family Pyrinomonadaceae; genus QHXN01. The sequence continues at coordinate 11,834 of JBJMGP010000171.1, read as the reverse complement.
GGCGCGGAGCTGGCGCGGCCTGTGGCGCATGCTCCAGATCGTGCGCGTGCTCGGCACGATGTCGCTCTACCTCTTCCTGAACGACTACGACATTCGCGCGGCCTTCAACGCGCGCGTCGCCTCCAAGAGGTTGGAAGAGGCGCAGGGGCGCGGGCGGTCTACGTATTTCAAGGCCCGTATGCGCGACCTGTTCTTGCGCCGCGGGCTCGACAAGCTCGTCCGTCTCGTCCGCGTCTTCGTCTACCGCGGCGCCGAGGGGAGCGACTCGAAGGAGCGGCAGCTCGAACGGCAGGGCGTGTGGCTCAAGGAGAACCTCATCGGGTTGGGGCCGACCTTCATCAAGATCGGCCAGGCGCTCGGCACGCGCGCAGACCTCCTGCCGCTCGCCTACATCAAGGAGCTGGCGCTGCTGCAAGACCAGGTGCCGCCCTTCCCGAACGCGGAAGCCCTCGCGCGCGTCGAGTCTGAGCTGGGCCGCACCATCGCCGAAGCCTACGCCGAGTTCGACTCGGAGCCCATCGCCTCCGCCTCTCTGGGTCAGGTCTACCGCGCGCTGCTGCACACGGGCGAGGAGGTCGCGGTCAAAGTCCAACGCCCCAACTTGCGCGAGACGGTCGGCTTCGATGTCGCCGTGCTCGCGCGCATCGTGCGGCGCATGTCTCGTTACCCTTCCGTGTCGGAGAATGCCGACTGGGAGGGGATGCTGCATGAGTTCCGCGAGACCATCAGTGAGGAGATGGACTACGCGCGCGAGGGGCGCAACGCCGAACGCTTCCGCCAGAACTTCCAGGCGTGGCGTCCCGTCCGCGTGCCGCGCATCCACTGGACGCACACCACGGCGCGCGTCATCACGATGGAGTTCATCCGCGGCACGAAGGTCACCGACCTCGACGGCCTGCGGGCGCGGCGCATCTCGCCGGTCAAGGTCAATCGCCTGCTGGTGCGCGCCTACCTGAAGCAGCTTTTGGAAGACGGCTTCTTCCACGCCGACCCGCACCCGGGGAACCTGCTGGTGATGGAGACCGGGCACGTGGCCTTCTTCGACTTCGGCATGGTCGGCCGCATCACGCCCGCTTTGCAGTCGAAGATGATCGACTCCTTCTTCCACGTCGTCGGCCGCGACACCGAGGGGCTCGCGCAGGATTTGATTAACCTCAACTTCCTCAAGCCCGGCGTAGACCCCGAGCGCATCCGCCCCGTCGTCGAAGGTCTCTTCCGGCATTATTTAAACTTGAAGCTCGGCGACGTGAACTTCAAGGAGCTGACCTATGACCTGGCCGAGGTGATGTACGAGTATCCGTTCCGCCTGCCCTCGAACTTCACCTACATCATCCGCGCGCTGATGACGCTCGAAGGCATCGGGCTGGTCACCGACCCCGGCTTCAGCTTCTTCGAGACCGCCCGCCCCTACGCCAAGGAGTTCATGCTCAAGCGCGAGGGCAAGCAGTTCCGCCGCCTCCTCCTCGACAAGCTGACGGGGCGCGACGAGGGGCGCATCAACTGGGGCAAGATGTGGAAGCTCGCCAAGCTCGCCGCCAGGACCTACCTTGAGGAAGGGAAGAGGCAGAAGAAGTGACGGGTGGCACGGGACGAGTCGAGCCAGCTTCTTACTCGTCACCCGTCACTTCTTCTTTGCCTTCTGCCCTTTGCCCTTCGCCTTCCCCAAAGTGGCACGGCTCGGGAGTTCGAGTTCTTCCTCCAACTCGACCACGTCCGTGTCTGGCTCGCCGCGCCTCAGCTTCTCCCTCGCCTCTTTCGCCAGCTTCTCGTAGTCCTTCCGAATGCGGTCGAGTTCGTCGTCGTCTAACTCCTCAAGGTCGAGGAGCGCAACGTGCGCGCCCTTCGTCACGCGGATCAGCTCGTCGAGCTTGACCTGCAAAGCCTCCGTGTCGCGGTTCTGCGTGTTCTGGATGAGGAAGACCATGAGGAACGTGACGATGGTGGTACCCGTATTGATGACGAGCTGCCACGTGTCGGAGAATTTAAAGAGCGGGCCGGTGACGGCCCAGACGAGGATGACGGCGGCCGCCATCACGAAGGCGGCTGGCTTTCCGGTCGCGCGCGCCGTCCACTTGGCGAAGCGGGTGAAGAAAGAAGTCGATTTTGTCGGTCTCACGAGATTGCCTCCGAAGCGGTTGGAAAGCGAAGCGTCCCCGCGGCCGTGGGCGTCGGCCGCGAATTCCCCTGACAGGAAAAGCCGCGGCCGAGTATACTCGAAGAACTGTTGCGATAGAGGAGGGAACCGGGGCGAGTGATTACGACGACGTGTCTCGACCGCGAGGCGAAGAAGTTCACGCAGGACTTTCCGGCCGAGGAGCTGAGCGACTACTGCGGGGTCGAGCGCAACGTCGTGTGGGCCGACGTGTCCGACCCGACGAGCAAGGACTTCGACGAGCTGGCCGAGGAGTTCAGCTTCCACCCGCTCTCGATTGAGGACTGCCGCAACGCGCACCAGCGCCCGAAGGTCGAGGAGTATCCCGGCTACTACTTCATGGTGCTCTACGAGGCCGAGCTGGTCGGCGACGACAAAGACCTAGAGCTGCGCGAGCTGAACATCTTCCTCGGCCCGAACTATCTCGTCACCGTCCACAGCCGCCCCATCCGGGCCATCGAGACCGCGCGCCGCCTCTGGGGCGAGTGGACCGACCGCGCCGAGCAGAACGCGGGGGTGCTCGCGTATCTTTTGACCGACGCCATCGTGGACGACTACATGCCGCTCCTCGACGTGCTCTCGGACAGGATGGACGACCTCGAAGACAAAATCTTCGGCGACTTCCAGCCCGAGGCGATTCAGGAGATCTTCCGCATCAAGAAGCAGCTCCTCTTCCTGCGCCGGACGGTGGCGCCGCTGCGCGACGTATTCAACACGATGCTCCGGCGCGAGCAGCCCATCTTCCCGCGCGAGACGCACGTCTACTTCCAGGACGTGTTCGACCACATCATCCGCGTCGCCGACACCATCGACACGTTGCGCGACATGCTCTCCTCGACGATGGACGCGTACCTTTCGATCCAGGGCAATCGGATGAACATGATCATGAAGCGGCTCACCTCGGTCGCGACGGTGCTCATGTCGGTGACGCTCGTCGCGGGCATCTACGGGATGAACTTCGAATACATGCCCGAGCTGCACTGGCGCTTCGGCTACGTCTTCGCGCTGGCGGCGATGCTCGTCATCGGGCTCGTGCTCTATTTCTATCTGCGGAAGGTGAAGTGGCTGTGAGCAGGGGCAAGGGGAAGAGGAAGGGTTGGAAGACGGGCCGGCTGCACTGGCCGGGCAGCGGTCACCCGCACGGCCGCGACTCGGAGAAGGGGCAGGAGGCGGCGCGCCTGAAGCCGCTCGAAGAGACCGAGGAGTTCAAGGACTCGCCCCAGAAAGACGGCCGGTCGCGCGGCGCCGACGACACCATCCGCGTGGACAGCAGGTCCGTCCCCATGCCCGAACACCTCATCGACGAAGAGCGCGAGGGCGCCTCGATCTACAGGCTGGAGCCCGTCGTCCTCTTCATCCTCGTCGTCATGCTCGCCTTCATCGCCTTCATCGCCTGGCAGGTCACGCTGATGCCTGTGAAGTAGGGTGAAGGGGTCAAGGGGAAGGGGTGCCGCTTGCAAACCCTTCCCCCTTCCCCTTGACCCCTGACCTTTTCGTCAGAACAGCCCGAGGCCGGCGCCGGTCAGCGCCGCCGTGGTGACGAAGGGGATGAGGGATTCGAGGGCGGCCTGTGCTCTGGCGGCGCCGTCCGTGCTCTCGGGCGGGGCGGGCGTCAGACGCACCCAGCGCAGGCGGCGGCGCTCGACGCGCTCGACGCGGAAGGTCGCGCCCTCGTGCTCGACCGTGTCGCCGGGCTTGAGCAGGCGGCCCGTGCGCGCGAGCAGGAATCCGGCGACCGTCGTGTAGTGCCCGTCCTCGGGGAGCTTCAACTTGAAACGGCGGTTGGCGTCGCGGACGGCGAGCATGCCGTCGAGGAGGAAAGTCCCGTCGGCCTCGGCGACGATCTGCTCGCGCACCTCTTCGTCGTACTCGTCGTTGATCTCGCCGACGATCTCCTCAAGTAAATCTTCCAGAGTCACGATGCCTTCCAGCCCGCCGTGCTCGTCGATGACGAAGGCGAGGTGCGTGCGGCCGTCGCGCATCTGCTTGAGCGCCGAGCCGAGCTTCGCCGTCGGGGGCATGAAGAGCGGCGGGCGGGCCAACGCGACGGCGTCGAACTCGGCGGCCGGGCGCGTGCCGTCCACGAACTCTTCGAGGTCGCGGCGGAAGAGCACGCCGACCACGTCGTCGAACCGCCCGCGGTGGACGGGCAGACGCGTGTAGCCGTGCTCGCGGAAGGCGGCCTTGGCCTCGGCGAGCGTGGCCGTGGCGGGGACGGCCACGACGGCCGTGCGCGGCACCATCGCCTCGCGCACCTCCGCGTCGGCGAACTCGAAGACGCCGTGGATGAGCTGCCGCTCCGACTCTTCGAGGTGGCCGCTCTTGCGCGAGATGTCCACGAGCCGGCGCAGCTCGTCCTCCGTGTAGACGGACGCGTGCTCGCCCGTCGGGCGGAGGCCGAAGAGGCGCACGGTGCGCGTGCCCGCCCAGTCGAGCAGGCGGATCGGCCAGCTGAAGAGCTTATAGAAGACGAGCAGAGGCCACGAGACGGCGAGCGCGACCCTCTCCGTCAGCTCCAGCGCGAGCGTCTTCGGCGCCAGCTCGCCGAGGACGATGTGCAGGAAGGTGATGACGGTGAAGGCGACCGCGAACGAGATGGTGTGCAGCGCGGTCGGCGAGACGAGCCCCTCCAGCGGGTCTTCGAGCAGGTGCGCGAAGACCGGCTCGCCGACCCAGCCCAGCGCGAGCGAGGCCATCGTGATGCCGAGCTGCGTGGCCGAGATGTATGCGTTGAGGTGGTCGAGCAGCCCGAGCAGGCGTGCGGCGCGCTTGTCGCCGCCTTCGGCGAGCGTCTCGACGCGCGAGCGACGGACTCCGACCAGAGCGAACTCGGCCGCGACGAAGAAGCCGTTGGCCAGGACGAGTAGGATGACCGTCAAAAGGTACAGGGCTGTCAGCATCTCCCGTATTTTACAACGGCGGGCTGTACGCTGCTAAAGGCACAGTTGACCGTAGTGGGAGCGAAGTAACACGGAGACACGGAGACACGGAGAGAGACTGCTTGAAGAACTATCACTTCAAGCTGTCTCTCTCCGTGTCTCCGTGTTGAAAGGTTCTGGCTTAAACTAAACCTTCTCGGAAGGGGCGGACTGGCTGGCAATCATCTTTTCGAGCCGGCTGAAGCGGCGGAGCATCTCCTCGTGGATGTGGTCGGCCTTGTCGTGCAGGTGTGCGACCTCCATCTCGGCCTTGATGTTGACATCGTACTCGATGTCGCCGCGCACCTTGTCCTTCTCGACCTGCCGGTTCTGGCTGATGAGGACGAAGGTGGAGAGGAAGATGGCCTCCAAACTGACGATCATCGTCAGCAGGCCGAAGGGGAAGGGGTCGAAGCCGCTAAGGCCGGGGACGTGAACGAGGCCGACGTTGAGCGCGATCCAGATGCCGAACCAGAGGGCGTGGAGGAAGAGGAAGAGGATGCTGCCCGAGAACCATGCGAGCCAGTCGGCCACGCGCTGGACGAGAGTGGCCCGCTCCTCGACCTCCTCGTTGACGTTGCGCGAGACGCGCTGGCGCAGCAGCGCGTCGGCCTTGCGCGTCATGCGCCCCATCGCCGCCAGCATGTGGAGCGCCGCGTCCGGCTTCTGGCCGAAGAGCAGGAGCAGGTCGCCGCGGTCCAGCTCGATCAGCTCCGTCTCGACGAGCGCGACGGCCGTGGCCGTGCGCGACTGCTCGTCGAGCAGCGCGATCTCGCCGAAGAAGTCGCCGCGCTGCGCCGTGTCGAGCGTGATCTTCTGCCCGACGTTGTCCTGGATGGAAAGCTCGACCTCGCCCGCGCGCACAAGGTAAAGACTCTCCCCTGGGTCTCCGGCCCGGAAGAGAGTCTCGCCTTCAACCAGTCTGACCAGGTCTACGACCTCTGCCAGCGCGCGGCGCTCGTCGGCGCTGAGAAGCTCGAAGAACTCGATGCCTTCGAGCGAACCGGGGTCAACGCTCATTCAGGGTCTCCTGTTGGAGGCGGGTGTCGTGTTGGACTTGTGCCCCGGCGCGGGCGTCGCCGCGGGGGCCGGCGCTCCGGGCTTGGCCGTGTAGCCGGAGCGGGTCACGGCGATGCGCTTCTCTCCGCCGCGGCCGTCGGCGACGGCCACGCGGACGGGGCGGTACTCGCCGGGGCGCCCCTGCGTCGCCGGCTTGTAGCTGATGACGTACTGCGTGCGCAGGTCCTTCGTGATCTGGTCGGCGATGGCGGGCAGCTCCGAGAGCGAGGTCGGGTAGAAGGTGCGCCCGCCCGTCTCCTTCGCCATGCGGTCGAGCAGCGAGACGGCCTTGGCGCGCTTCGACGGCGTGATGAAGCCGCGCTCCTTCTCCAGCTCGTTGACGAAGCCGATGACGTAGATCTGCACGTCCTCTTCCTTGAGCGACTCGAAGAGCTGTTCGGTCTTGTAGAAGCTGTTGCGGTCTTCGCCGTCGGTGACGAGGATGAGCGCGCGGCGGCGCTTCTCCTCGGCCGGGTCGCCCGACTTCCCGCGCCGCTCGGAGGCGTGCTCGGCGGCGAGGTAGACGGCGTCCACGATGGCCGTCTGCCCGCCCTCGATGAACATGTCGTCGAGGGCGTCGCCGAGCGCCTGCTTGTCGGCGGTGAAGTCCTGCATGATCTTGATCTCGTCGGAGGAGATGAAGCGGACGACGAAAGTCTCGTCGCCGGGCTTGTTGCTCTCGACGATGGATTTGGCGGCCTCGACGACCTGCGCGATCTGGCTGCGTAAGCTCCCGGAATTATCCACGACGAGCCCGTAGGTGATGGGCACCTCTTCGCGCGTGACGAACTGTATCTGCTGCGGGACGCCGTTCTCCGTGACGCGGAAGTCTGCGTTGGTCACATCGTTGATGGGATGGTTGTTGCGGTCTACGACGCGGACGTGGAGGTTGACGAGGCTCGTGTCGATGGTGACGACCTCGTCGGGGTTAACCTCCTGCCCCGACTCGCCCGGCGCGGGCGCATCGGGCTCGGCCGTGGGCTGCGTGCGGAGCTTGGGCGGCGCCGGCGGCGGCGGCACGTCCTGAGTGTTGACCGTTGGTCCGGGGGGCGGCGTGGGCTTCGGCGTCGGGGTCGGCGTCTGGCGCTGCGCGGGCGCGGCGTTGTTGCGCGTCTGCGTGCCGACGCGACGGGGCCGGCCCACGTCCTGCCGCGCCTGCGAGGCGGGCATCAGCGACCCGGCCAGCGCCAGCAGGACGAGCAGCGCGGAGGCCGCGCGCGCCCTGCGCGAGGAGTTGGAGAACTCACTTCGTCTCATCTTCTTCCCTCAAAAATATGCCCCGCGGGTTCCCGCCCTTGTGAGGCGGGGGCGGGGCTTCCAACCTTCCGGGCCTGATACAGGCTCCGCGTGGCCGGGGCAAAGAGCATGATTGCTTGAGTCGGGTTCCGCCGCGCGGCCGGCCCCGCGCGACGATGTTAGAGATGCCCCGTCCGGGACGTTAGTTGCCGAAAACTACTGATTGCGGATTGCGGATTAAGAGTTGACGAGAGACACGCAGCCTTTCATCAATCCGCAATTCCCCTTACTTGGGCGTGGCAGTGGAGAAGTAGCCCTCGCGGCCGCGGACGAAGAGACGCGGGAAGCCGCGCGGGGGTTGCACCCTGATCTTGAGCTTGTGCCACTTGCCGTCGTTGGCGAAGGCCGAGGGGCGGTAGCCGATTGAGTACTGCGTGCGCAGCTCCAGCGCGATGCGCTCGAAGGTGTCGTTCATCTCGGCGCCGGTCGAAGGGAAGAACGCCTTGCCGCCCGAGACGCCCGCCAGCTCTTCGAGGATGGCGCGGCCGCCGTAGCCGAGCGCCGAGTCGTCGTTCTGGCTGACGATGCCGACGGCGTAGATGATGACGTCCGACTCTTTGAGCATCCGCTTCAGCTCGTTGAAGGTGTAGCGCGAGCTGTTGTCCTGCCCGTCGGAGATGAGCAGGATGGCGCGCTTCTTGTGCGTGCCGCGCGTCACGCGCTCCACCCCGAGGTAGGTCGCGTCGTAGAGCGCCGTCTGCCCGTGCGTCTGGACGAAGGTCAGCTTCTGCATCAGCGCGTCGCTGTCGCGCGTGTGGTTGAGGAGGAGCTGGGCGCGGCTGTTGAAGCCGATGAGGAAGTATTCGTCGCGCGCGTGGCTCGTGTCGATGAACTTCGAGAGCGCCTCGCGCGCGCGCGTGATCTTGTCGCCGCTCATCGAGCCCGACACGTCGAAGACGATGCCTAAGCTGACGGGCGCGTCCTCGTCCGAGAAGAAGGTGATCTCCTGCTCCGTCTTGTCGTCGAGGATGGTGAAGGCGTTCTTGTTGAGCCCCGTAACGAACCGCCCGTAGGTGTCGGTGACGGTGACGGTGAGCGTGATGAGGTCGGAGTGAATGATCTGCGGCTTGTCGTCGTCGATGAACGGCTGGACGATGGGGCCGTCGAGGATGGCGGTCGGCGACTGCGAGGCACTGCTGGCGCGACCGTTGGCGGCCGGCACCTTCGGCTTCTGCGCGGGCTGCGTCGGCTCGGGCGTCGCGGACGGCTTGTCGCCGGCCGGCGCGCCGGTGGTGGCGGCGGCCGGTGTGGGCGTCTCGGTCTTCGGCGCGGCCTGCTTCGACTCGGCCTGCTGCCCGGGTTGGGCGCCGGCCTCGGGCGCGGCCGCGAAGAACGCGGCGAAGAGGAGTGAGACGAGCGCGACTCTGGAAAAACGGTCGGAGCGCCGGGCCCTCATGTGTAAGCCTCCTGCGAGTGTGTCTTGCGCCAACGGGAAAAGCGGAACCGCCGACCCGGGGCCTTCTTCGGCGCCCGCGGGCCCGGCTCGGGGGTGCTTGCTTGCCTGCTTTGACGCGGACAAGCGCCCCTTCGGTTGTACGCGGTAGCGTGCTGGGAAGACGGGGAGACTTCCTCTTTCCTTCGCGCGGGTATTGTAGGACACGCCCCGCCCTCGCGCAACAAACATCTCGGTTTCGACTTTTTCACGTTTATATTTCCGTGCAACTTCGCGGGAGTGCGCGCGTGTAAGCGACGCGGGCGGTGGGAGGGCGCGGCGCGGTCGTGCTACAATCGACGGCCTTGAGCGGGTGCGCCGGCTCTCCCGCCGTGCCGAGCGCGCCGACCTTCCGGGGAAGAAGTTAAGTAGAGACATGGCCGAGTTCATCTGTCGTTTGGGGACGCCCGCGGGCGAGGTCGTGACGCGGACGGTCGAGGCCGCGGGCGCGCAGGAGGCGCGCGTGCGGCTCGAAGCCGAAGGCTTCCGCGTCTTCTCCGTCGCGCCGCCGAGGATGGCGGGCCTGGCCGGCGTCACGCGCGGCGGCAAGGGCGGCACCGCGCCGCGCGTCAAGCCGGGCGACTTCCTCATCTTCAACCAGCAGCTCTCGGCCATCATCCGCGCCGGCATCCCCATCCTCCAGGCCGTCGCCATGCTGCGGCGCCGCGCCTCCTCCTCGCGCCTGCGCGCGGTGCTCGCCGACGTGGAGGATAAGATTCGTTCGGGGATGGCGCTCTCGTCGGCCTTCGCCGCGCAGGGGCCGATCTTCCCGCGCATCTACACGGCCTCGATCCTGGCGGGCGAGCGCTCGGGCGCGCTCGACGACGTGCTGGCGCGCTACGTCGCATACATGCGGCGCGGCGTCGAGATCCGGCGGAAGATTCGCGGGGCGCTGGCCTACCCGCTCTTTCTGCTCGCGGCGTCGATGGGCATGGTGATGTTCCTGACCGTCTACGTCGTGCCGAAGATGTCCTCGCTCTTCGAGGGCTTTAACCGCGAGCTGCCGGCCGTGACGAAGACGGTCATCGCGGTCTCGCACTTCGCCTCGGGGAACTTCTACTGGCTGGTGCCGACCATCGTCATCGGCGGCATCGGGCTCTACTTCTGGACGCGCACGCCCTCGGGCGCGCTCAACGTTGACCGCTTCCTCTTGAAGCTCCCCGTCGTCAACCAGCTCATCCGGCAGTTGGCCGTCGCGCAGATGACGCGAAGCTTGGCGACGCTGCTCGCCGGCGGCATCACGCTGGTCGAGTCGTGGGAGATCGCGGCCGAGTCGATCACGAACAAGGAGCTGAGGGCGCGCAGCTCGGCGACGCTGCCGATGATTCGCGAGGGGCGCTCGTTCACCGAGAGCCTGGAGTCGGCCGGGTGGATTCCGCCGCTGGCACTCGATATGATCGGCGTCGGCGAGCGCTCGGGCTCTTTGCGCGAGATGCTCGAAGAGGTCGCGGACTTCCACGACCGCGAGTCCGAAGTCCGGCTCGAACAGTTGACCACCGTCCTTGAGCCCGCCATCCTGCTGGTGATGGGCGGGGTCGTCGTGACGATCCTGCTCTCGATCTATCTGCCGATCATCCAGTCCATCTCGAATTTGAGCTTCCGGGGCTGAAACCGCAGGCAATCCCCCGCCCGCCCGAGGCATCTGAAAAGCGATGAGTCAAACGGAGAACCAGGCCGACACGCCCACGGTCGTCAATCCGGCACCGCCGGCCGCTGCTGTGAACGGCGACGACGGGCACACGCCGCCCGAGGTGCGCGCGGCGCTCTCGCTCGCGCGGCGCTACCGGCTCCCCTACGTTGACCTGCTCCCGCCCGTCGGCGAATCGCCCATCGACTACGCGCTCCTCGGCGAGATTCCCGTAGACCTGATGCTGCGCCACCTCTTCGTGCCTCTCAGGCGCGAGGGGCGCCGGCTCCACATCGCGATGGCCGACCCGACCGACCTTGAGAGGTTGGACGAGATCGCCTCGGCCCTCCACGCGCGCGTCGTCCCGCACGTGGCGACCGCGGGCGCCATCGAGGTCGTGCTCCGCAAGGGCGACGCCACGCAGCGCGTCCTGCAGGAGGCGGCGTCGGGCTTCCGCATCGCGCTCGTCAAGGAGACCGAGCAGGGCGAAGAGGTTCTTGACCTCGACCGGCTGGCGACCGACTCGGACATGTCGCCCATCATCAAGCTGGTCGACACGATTATCTACAACGCGATGGAGTCGCGCTCCTCCGACATCCACATCGAGACGAGGGATACGGCCGTCCACGTCAAGTACCGCATCGACGGCGCGCTCTACGAGAAGGTCGAGCCCATCGACATCTCCTACCACCAGACTTTGATCTCGCGCATCAAGGTCATGTCGGAGCTGGACATCGCCGAGCGCCGCATCCCGCAGGACGGCCGCTTCCGCGTCCGCTACAAGGGGCGCAACGTGGACTTCCGCGTCTCGATCATGCCGACCGTCCACGGCGAAGACTCCGTCATCCGCATCCTCGACAAGGAGCAGATCAACGAGCAGTTCCGCAACCTGACGCTCGACGTGGTCGGCTTCCTCCCGCGCGACCTGCGCGACTTCCGCCGCTACATCGCCGAGCCCTACGGCATGGTGCTCGTCACGGGGCCGACCGGTTCGGGCAAGACGACCACGCTCTACGCCGGGCTGAACGAGATACGGAACGAAGAGGACAAGATCATCACCATCGAAGACCCCGTCGAGTACCAGCTCCACGGGGTCACGCAGATTCCCGTCAACGAGAAGAAGGGGCTGACGTTCGCGCGCGGCCTGCGCTCCATCCTGCGCCACGACCCCGACAAGATCATGGTCGGCGAGATTCGCGACAACGAGACGGCGCAGATCGCCATCAACGCCGCTCTCACCGGCCATCTCGTATTCACCACCGTGCACGCCAACAACGTCGTCGATGTGATCGGCCGCTTTCTCAACATGGGCGTTGAACCCTACAATTTCGTCTCTGCTCTGAATTGCAT
>JBJMGP010000170.1:0-10426 GCA_045807865.1 Pyrinomonadaceae bacterium | reverse complement strand
TGGAGCGCGAGTTGAAGGCGCTCACCGGTGTCGTCGAGACCGGCCTCTTCGTCGGCATGGACCACCTCGCCATCGTCGGCACCGACTCGGACGTGAAGGTCATCGAATAGCCGCCGCGCCACAGACTCTGAGTTCCAACTTTGAATTTCAAATCATCCCTCCCGTAACGCAAAGCGCACAAAGAAACCATAGAGTTCCGTTAGCATCGCGCGCGTGCGGAGACCGTTGACTTTGCTCCTCGCCTCCTCGTCCTGGGCGCGCGCGCTCATCGAATTCCTGTTAGGGCTCGGGCCGTTCGGCCCCTTCCTGCTCGAAGCGTTCGACTCCTCCTTCTTCTACGTGCCGCTGGCGAACGAGCTGCTGCTCTTCGCGCTCATCCACGGCGAGGGCGAGGCGTCGAGCTGGATGTGGGTCGTCTACGCTTTGATGGGCGCGGCGGGGACGGTGACGGGCGTCTTCCTGCTCGACCTCGTCATGCGGCGCGTGGGCGCGGGCGGCGTCGAGCGACTGGTCGGGCCGAAGCGCTTCGGGAAGCTGAAGGGCAAGGTCGAGCGGAAGACGGGCTGGGTCGTCTTCGTCGCATCCGCCTTGCCGCCGCCCTTCCCCTTCCGCTTCACGATGATGACGGCCTCGGCGCTCCAGTGTGACCGCGGGCGGATGTTCGTGGCGGTCTTTGCCGGCCGCTTCCTGCGCTTCGCCGCCGAGGCGCTCCTCATCCTCTACTTCGGCCGGCGCTTCCTCGACTTCATGCACTCCGACGTTTTCAACTACGTCGTCTACGCGCTCACCCTCGTCGCCGTCGCCGGCAGCGCCGTCACGATCTACAAGCTCTTCAAGAGCCGTAAACCGTGAACCGTAAACCGTGACCAGAAGAAGACAGCTCCTTCTTGTCACGGTTTACGGTTCACGGTTTACGGCCTTAATGTAGTCCGTCGCCCGAGGTGTCGCCGCGCGCGGGGTCGCGCTTGCCGACTTTGGGGACGGAGCGCGAGGTGGTCGCGCCGCCTTTGGAGGCGGGCCGCCGCTTCTTCTCGCTGCGCGCCTGGGTCGAGGGGCCTTTGCGGCCGCGCACCTGCCGCTCGTCGTCGCGGCCCGCCAAGTCTTTTCGCTCCGCCATGGTTCTCCTCCGTCTGGTTTCAGCCGCGCCGCCCGCCGCCCGAGCCTTTCTTCGAAGAGTTGCCGCGCGGGGACTCGGGCGCGGTCCGCACGGCGCGGCGGTCGCGGCTGGTGACGCCGGCCTGCCCCGCGGCCGTGCGGCTCTTCTTCGCGCCACGCACGCGGCGGCCCGAGGTGCTGAAGGTCTCGATGAGGCCGTGCTCTTCGAGCCGACGGTAGGCGTTGCGCACGATGTTGCGGCTGACGCCGAGCTGCTCGGCCAGCGCGCGCTCGGACGTGATGGCGTCGCCGCGCGTGAACTTCCCGGCGAGGATGGCGCTGGCGATCTGGTTGAAAATCTGCTGCGTCTTCGTCTCGTCGCTCCCAGGGCGGATACGTACGTTTAAGTCCGGCATGATGAAACTGTCTCCCCCTTGTACGGTTTGGCAGGGTTTTGGATACCGGGCGCAGGGGGCTGGTAAAAGGTACCACCAACACCCGAACACCTGAAACCCTTCTTACATTCCCGACGGATACGTCTCGGGCGGCTCCTCGCCCGCGTGCCACTGCGCTCCCGGTTCGAGCGGTTCGACGGCCGTCGTCTCGTCGAAGTGTAAGACGGCGTCGAACTGTTCGGCCAGCTGTGCGTGGAAGTAATGGCTGAGGCGCTCGGTCTCGGGCCGGTAGATGACGCCGATGGCGCGCTCTAATCTGGGCAGGCGCAGCAGCTCGCGCGCCTCACCTTCGGCGCGCAGATCGATCATGAACTTCTCAACGCCCGCCTCGTGGAAGAGCGCCTCGTAGCTGCCTTCGAGCGCGGGGCGCACACGGCGTCGCCGGCCGGGCTCGTCCCAGTCGCTTGAGGCGGTGACGGTGCCGCGGTGCGTCGTGAAGCCGACGAGGAAGGCGTCGCGCGGGTAGCGCTCGCGCACGAGCTGCCCGACGTTCCACTCGCCGCCCTGTCCCATCTCGGTCGCGCGCGCGTCGCCGAGGTGCGAGTTGTGCTCCCAGACCGCGACCTTCGCGTCCTGACCTTCCGCCGAAAGATGCGCGACCAGGGTGTCGAGCGTCTCGGCCATGTGACGGTCGCGCATGTTCCAGGAGTTGACGCGGCCGCGGAACATCGAGCGGTAGTACTCCTCGGCGTTCCTGACGAGCCGCGCGTTCTGCTCGGCGTAGAAGAACTCGTCGCGCGCCACGCGCCCGTCACGGTTGGCCAGCTCCGAGGCGCGGCGGCGCAGCTCGACCAGTTGCTCGACGACGGCCGGCTCGCACGACTCGGCCGCGCCGTAAGCCGCGGCGTACGCGTAAGAGGTCGTGTCCTCCCCGAAGTGCTCGAAGCAGGAGTAGCGGTGGCGTGCGCGGCGCGCGGCCTCGGGGTCAACCTTATCCAGATAACCGAGCACGGCCTCGATGGAGGTGTAAAGGCTGTAGAGGTCGAGTCCGTAGAAGCCGACTTTGGCCGCGCCCCCGGGCAGCGCGTCGTTATAGGCGCGCAGCCACTCGACGAACTCGACGACGACCGTGTTGCGCCACATCCACACGGGAAAGCGCTTGAAGCCCGACAGCGCCGCGCGAGCGTCTCTGTCCTCGGACTCGCCGCGCACGTAGCGGTTAACGCGGTATGCATCCGGCCAGTCGGCCTCGACGGCGACGGCCTTAAAGCCCTTCTCCGCGATGAGCCGCTTCGTGACCTCTGCGCGCTCCCTGTAAAACTCGTGCGTCCCGTGCGAAGCCTCGCCCAGCAGAGCGAACCGCGACTCGCCTATCAGCTCCGACAGCGGGTCGTAATCGCGCGCCCCGCCCTCCAACAAGTGCGCCGCCCCGCGCACCACCTCTGCCCCCGCTCGCGCGGCTTTTGCCTCAGCCATAACAACCTCAAAAGCCGTGAACGGTGAGCCGTCAACCGTGACCAGAGAAAAGCAGTTCTTACTTGTCACGGTTGACGGTTCACCGTTCACGCTCACTTCAACTCTGCCCCGCGGCCCGCGACGACGGGCGGCCGAAGTCGTTCACGTCGGTCGCGTCGGTCTTGCTGGTGGCCGTGATGTCGGCCGCCGGCATCGCCGTCGTGGTCGCCGACGGCAACGGGGTGTCCATGCCCGCGAGCGGCGCCTCCATGACGGCCTGGTAGCCCTGCACGCGCAGGTTGTTCTGCACGTTCGAGACGCCCGAGACCGACTCGGCGATGTTCTCGGCGAGACGCTTGGCGTAGCGGCTGTCAACAATGCCGGTGAGGATGACCTCGCCGGCCACCACGTTGACCTCCACGTCCGAGGCGTCGAGCCACTCGTTGTCGGTCAGGCGGTCGCAGACCTCGTCGCGCAGGCGCTCGTCGGAGCGGCGGTAGTTCTTCGGCCCGCGCCCGCGGAACTTGCCCTCGCCGCGGCCGTAGGCCCTGCGCGGTTCGTCGCCGCGTGGGCCGCGCTCGCGGTCGTCCTCATCGCCGCCGAACCAGGAGCGTACCTGGTCGGCCGCGCGGTCGAGCCAACTGCCGCCGTCGCCCCCGCGTTCGTCGCCGCGCCCGCGGGCCGCACGCCGTTCGTGCTCGGCGCGCTCGTCGTAGTCGTCACGCCCGTACTCGTAGCCGCTGCGGCCGTAGAAGCGGCTCGTCGTGCGGCCGTAATCTGTGTCGTAGTCGCGCACCACGTCCGCGTCGTCGTCGTGCCTGTAGGGGCGCTCGACGCGGCGCGCGTAGTCGCGCCCGTAAGAGCGTACGCCGTAAGCGCGCCCGTACTCCTCGCCCTCCTGGCGCCGCCCGGAGCCCGCGTAGCCGCCCCGCTCGAACACCTCGCTCCCATAGCGCGCGCCGTAGTCGCGCGAACCCGTGTCGCGCGCGTCGTAGTCGCGCCCTTGGCCATACTCGCGCTCGTAGCCGCCGCGCCCACCTGCGTAACCGCCGCGGCGTAAGCCCCCGTACTCGGAGCCACGCTCGTAGCGGCCGCCCTGTGCGCCGTAGCCCCTCTCGGCTTCGCGCTCGTAGCCCCTCTCGTCAGTGCGGTCGTCTTCACGGTCGCCGTAGCGCCCGTAGCCGCGTCCACCGTAACGTGATGACATCGTCAACCTCCTTCTCATAGTCAGCCGTCAAACAGAACCCTTCCGGCGTGAGGCGCGGGGTCACGGGGAGAGGATGCGATGAATGCTTTAAAGGGTAAGCCCCGCCCCGCGGCCCGGGCCGCTACTTCTTCCGGTCGCCGCGGTCGCCCTGCCCCGACTTGACCTCCGTCTTCGCGTGCTTCTTCACGTCCTGCGCGAGCGAGCGCCCTACGTCGTCCGACTCTTTGAACTGCCCCTTCTCGTCACGCCGCACGTAACGCTTGTCCGTGCCCGTGTCGATCAGCTCGCGTTTACCCTTCTCTGCCATCGTGCCAACCCTCCTTGTTTCTTAAGTCGCTCTTTGCCGACGAACGAGGCGCGCACGCTTAACGACGCGCGCCCCGCTTCCTTCGAGAACCCTCTTTGAACAGCTCGCGCGCGCGCGCGAAGGCGCCTTCCAGCCTCTGCTTCTGCTTCAGCACGGAATCGAAGAGGTCGCCCTTGCGCTCCAGACGCTTGAGCATGTTCCTGATGTGGAAGTCCGCCGTCTTCACCTTCCCGCGCTCGACCTCCTTCCATTCGAGCGGCGCCGAGACGGTCGCGCCCGGCTTCGGCCGCACCGAGTAGGGCGCGACGACCGACTTGCCGCGCGCGTTCTGCATGTGGTCTACGTAGATCATGCCCGCCCCGCGCTTGCGCTTCGAGCGCTCCACGGTCGCCACCGCCGCCTGCTCCCGCGCGACTACGCCGGCCACCTGCTCGGCCAGTTTGGCAATCTGCCCGTACTCGTAAACGGGCTCGACGGGGACGTAGACGTGTATGCCGCGCGAGCCGGAGGTCTTCGGATACGATTCGAGCCCGAGCCGCGCGAGCACGTCGCGCGTGGTGACGGCCACGTCGCAGATGGTCTCGAACGCGACGCCCTCGCCGGGGTCGAGGTCGAAGACGAACCAGTCGGGGTGTTCGAGGTCGCTGATGCGCGAGTGCCACGGGTGGCGCTCGATAGCTCCGAGGCTCGCCAGATAGAGCAGCGTCGCCAGGTTGTCGCCGACGATGTAGTCAACCTCGTGGCCGCCGCCGTCCTCGACTTCGAGCGGCACGGTGCGGACGAACGAAGGCGCCTCGTGCACGTCGTGCTGGTGGAAGGACGGCCCCTCGATCCCGCTCGGGTATCTCTTCATGATGAGCGGCCGGTCTTTCAGGTGGGGCAGGATGTAGTCGGCGACCTCGTAGTAGTAACGCACCAGGTCGCCCTTCGTGTACCCCTCGCCCGGCCAGTAGACGCGCTCCAGGTGCGTGAGCGGCACCACGTCGCCCCCCGCCTTCACGTTGACATCGCCTTCGAGCGTCTTCGACTTCAAAGCCCGCCCGGCGGCCACCGCCTTCCCGCCCTTCGCCGCCGGGTCGAACTTCCTGACGTGCCCCGCGCCCTCCTTCAGACGGCCCCCGTCCGCACTTCTGCCTTTGGCCTTCTTACTTTTGCCTTTAATCGTCTCCTGCCCGTCCACGGGCTTGCGCAGGCGCAGTTCCCAGCCCGCTTCGGCGAACTCATCCGTCCGCTTGAAGAGGAGCCACTCGCCCTCGCGCCGCCTCATCTTCAAGAGCGTGAAGGCGCCTTTCAGCTTCTCGCCCCTCAGGGCAAAGTCGAGCCGCCCCGCCTCAAGCTGCTCGGCCGCGCTGCCTTCGCCCAGAGTCTCGTATGTGCCGCCGTCCCAACGCATGTGCTCGCCCGCGCCGTACTCGCCTTCAGGGATAGCCCCCTCGAACTTGAGGTACTCGACCGGATGGTCTTCCGTCTCGACGGCCAGACGCTTCTCCGAAGGGTCGAGCGAAGGCCCGCGCGGCACAGACCACGACTTCAAGACGCCGCCGACCTCCAGGCGGAAGTCAAAGTGGAGTTTCGCCGCGTGGTGCTCCTGCACGACGAAGCGGCGCCGGTTCGTCTGCGACACGCTCCCCTTCGGCTCCGGCGTCCGCCTGAAGTCGCGCATCTTCCGGTAGGTCTCAAGCCCCATCAACACCCAGCCTCTTTGCCGCCTGTCGGTACACCTGTGTATGCGACCCGTTCACGCACACGCGCGTGCCGTTCGCCCGCCCGCGCGATGCGTGACGCTTAACACCGCGTAGTTTTTAACTCTTCTACGCCTGCCTCCCCGATGGAACCAGTTTCGGTTTAAGAGTCTTGCAACTTGCATGCTCAAAGGTCGCGCGGGATTTCGATACGGAGAGACGGAGAGACGGCTTGAAGCAATAAGCCCCAAGCCGTCTCTCCGCGTCTCCCTGTCTCTGTGTTAAAGGGTCTTCCGCCGCCCTCAACTCCCGCGCTCAACGCCCAGGTCAATCACCCAGGCCCCTTCCACATACCTCTCGACGATCAGGCGACCGAGGTTGAGCCAGCGCTCGACGCCGTCGAGGACGTTGGAGTCGGAGGTGACGGCGACGCGGTCTGACTTGACGATCTCGCGGTCGGGGTTAAACTCCGCGCGCACCTCCCACGGCCAGCCGCGCTCCGCCGCCACCTCGCGCACGCGCGCGGCCAGCCGCCCGCTGTTCGAGACGGGGCGGTCGAAGAGCCAGAGCACGGACGCGGGACTAAACGGGGCGAGCGCCTCGCCCGCGAGCAGGACGGCGCGCTGCGTCTCCTCGACCGCGCGGTAAGAACCATGCACGGAGGAGAGGTCGCGCACGCACCCGTCCCGGCCGCGGACGAGCACGCCGCCCGACAGCGCCGCCTCAAGCAGTATGACGAGGTTGAAGCCGTCAACAATCAACTCCTCGCCCGCCACGTCCGTCTCGCTCAAGCGGCTCGCCCGCCGCCCCGCGAGGCTCTCGTCAGGACACGCGGCCCGGGCCACGGCGAGCCGCTGCCGCTCGCTCAGATTGTGCCGGTCGCCGACGAGCTTCAGCGCGGACTTCGTCTGGTAGTCGCGGCTCAGCAGCCAGGACAACTCCGACACGGCCACGCGCAGCGCTCCGAGCCGCGCCCCTGCGAACAGCCGCGCGTCCTCCGGGTGCGCCCCCCTGTGCCGCCGCCTGTCGGGACTCAACTTCGATGACCTCCAATCGGGACTGCGGGCGAGACCGTTTAAAACCGACGCCGCGCGCGTGCGCGTATTAGAGTCGTGGGCCGACCTCCTTCCCGTAACGGTGAACGCATCATGGCAGACTACAGCTTTGTGACCCTCTGGCGTTTCCGCGCGCCGCTCGAACCCGTGTGGGACTTGATCTATCACTCGGAGGAGTGGCCCGCCTGGTGGCGCGGCGTCGAACGCGTCGAGCGTGTGGCAGAGGGCGACGCCGACGGCATCGGCACGCTCCAACTCTACACGTGGCGGAGCAAGCTCCCCTACCGCCTCGCCTTCCACATGCGCCTGACGCGCGTCGAGCCGCTCTCGCTCATCGAGGGCGAGGCCGTCGGCGAGCTGAACGGCACGGGCCGCTGGCGCCTGACGCACGACGCCGGCGTCACCGACGTGCGCTACGACTGGAACGTCCGCACGACCAAGCCCTGGATGAACCTGCTCGCGCCCTTCGCGCGCCCCGTCTTCAAGTGGAACCACGACGTGGTCATGGACTGGGGCGCTGACGGCCTCGCCCGCAGGCTCGGCGTCGAACGCCTGAGCACGGAAAAGAATTAACAGGGATGGACAGGATTGACGTGGTGAAGCAATCTCAAATTCTTCACCCTGTTTATCCTGTCCATCCCTGTTAATTTTCCCCCACGCGCGCCCGTTCGTCACGGCCGGAGTCCGGTTTGTCACACAACGCTTCACAGGCGGGGCGACTGCCCTTATGCTCCCCCTCTGCGCCCGACCGCGCGACTCGCGCCGAAAGCGTCAAACCCGACATCCTCGCCCCGCAAGCAGCGCCTCCGGCGAAGGGGGATGGCGCCGGTGCCGGTGTGCGGGGAGAAGGAAGGCAGGGGTTTTCACGTCGATGACTGAAGCGGAGATACTCGAAGGCGTCACGCTCCCCGCGGACTTCGAGCCCGCGGCCCACGCGCGCGTGTGGCACGGGCGCTGGACGCGCTGGGCGATCATCTTCGCCGCCTGGACGGTCATCGCCCTCTTCTTCTCCGGGCAGCTCTACTACACGCGCCTGCTGAGCGAGAAGCCCCTGACGTGGCGCGAGGCCGCCTCGACCGAGTTCATCTACCCTTACCTGTGGGCGCTGGGCACCGGCCTCGTCCTGTGGCTCGCCGACCGCTACCCCGTCGAGGGCCGCCTCTGGCGGCGCAACGTCCCGCTCCACCTGCTCTTCGCCACGGCCTTCGTCTTCGTCATCTCGGGCCTCTTTCAGATCGTCTACTTCTTTCTCCTCGTCAAGACCCCGGGCAAGCACTACGACCCGGCGACGACGCTCCAGTGGATCATCTACAACTCGTCCGAGAACTACGGCATCTACGGCCTGCTCCTGCTCCTCAACCAGGTCTTCCGCTACTACCGACGCTTCCGCGAGGGCGAGCTGCGCTCCTCGCGCCTCCAGACGCAGCTCACGCGCGCGCAGCTCGAAGCCCTCAAGATGCAGCTCCACCCGCACTTCCTCTTCAACACGCTCCACTCGATCTCCGCCCTCCTCCACCGCGACCCCGACGCGGCCGACCGCATGATCGCGCGGCTCGGCGACTTCCTCCGCCTTACCCTGGAGAACTCCGGCGCGCAGGAGGTCTCGCTCCAGAAGGAGCTTGACTTCCTGACCTGCTACCTCGAAATCGAGCGCGTGCGCTTCCAGGACCGGCTCACGACGAGCGTCGAGGTCGAGCCCGACGCCCTCGACGCGCACGTCCCCAACCTCATCCTTCAGCCCATCGTCGAGAATGCCATCCGCCACGGCATCGCCCAGACGCGCGGGCCCGGCCGCGTTGAGATTTCTGCGAAACGCGAGGACGGGTCGCTGCGTATACGGGTCAGGGACAACGGGCCGGGGCTTGTAGCCATCACAAGGCCGGACGACGGGTTGAAGGAGGGTCTCGGGCTCTCGAATACGCGCGCGCGACTCGAACAGCTCTACGGCGCCGCGCACCGCTTCGAGCTTGAGAACGCGCCCGGCGGCGGGCTGCTCGTCACACTGGAGATACCCGCCGCGAAGGGCGCACCCGCCTGATTTTTGGAACCCTGCCTACGTCCCCGCGTACACTTTTCTGAAACTCGAAGGCGTTTTTTGTCACAAACACTTTCGTCGCGGTGTTTTCCGAGTGACGAGGGTCAGTGCCACGCCTAACCGCGGGCGGTACTGACCTGCTTCGCCTTTTACCGAACATTATGACGGAAGCCGCACAGGCGCCCATCCGCGTGCTCGTCGTGGACGACGAGCCGCTCGCGCGCGAGAAGATTCGCGGCATGGCCGCCGACGACCCCGATCTGCGCGTCGTCGGCGAGTGCACGAACGGCGCCGAGGCGATTGAGGCCGTCCAGACGCTCCGCCCCGACCTCCTCCTGCTCGACGTGCAGATGCCCGAGGTCGGCGGCTTCGCCGTGCTCGAAGCCCTCAAGGACGAGGGCCTGCCGCCCGTCATCTTCATCACGGCCTACGACCACTACGCCGTCCGCGCCTTCGAGTTCCACGCGCTCGACTACCTCTTGAAGCCCTTCGACCGCGAGCGCTTCCACGCCGCGATGGAGCGCGCCAAGCGCCAGATCAGGCGCGACAACGGCGGCGCACTGGACGAGCGCATCATCGCGCTCTTAGAACAGATGCGCGGGCAGACGCGCTACAGCGAGCGGCTGGTGGTCAAGACCGGCGGGCGCGTCTTCTTTCTCAACACCGAAGAGATCGACTGGATCGAGGCCGAGGGCAACTACGTCTCGATCCACACGGGCAAGAAGGCGTACCTGCTGCGCGAGACCATCTCCAGTCTTGAGGCGCAGCTCGACCCGAAGGACTTCGTGCGCATCCACCGCTCGGCCATCGCGAACATCAACCGCATCAAGGAACTTCAGCCCTGGTCGCACGGCGAGTATCACGTCATCCTCAACGACGGCACGCAGCTCACACTCAGCCGCAGCTACCGCGAGAAGCTCCAGGCCGCACTCGGTAACAGTCTCTGACCTGCTCAGAAACGAACGTGGGGACGGCCAACGGCCGCTTCATCACTGGGCGCGACCAGTTCATCACAAAAGCCTTCGCCGCGGAGCGAGCGGTCTTTAGAATCCCCTTCGACACGGCGGCCCACGGGGCCGGCCCTGCTCCTTAGGCGCCCGGCGCGCCTTCAAACGGGCGGAGTCCCCGACGGCTTGCCCGACCTTACCCGAAGGGAGTTCTACCGAAGTATGCTGTAACAGAGACACTACGCGTT
>JBJMGP010000169.1:0-16644 GCA_045807865.1 Pyrinomonadaceae bacterium | reverse complement strand
GCCGCGCCGGGCTCGGTGCAGGCGATGTACAAACTAGAGAAGTACGTGGAGGAGTCGGGGCTCGAGCGCCCGCTGCTCGAACTCATAAGGACGCGCGTCTCGCAGATCAACGGCTGCGCCTACTGCATCGACATGCACACGAAGGAGGCGCGCGCCGCGGGCGAGACCGAGCAGAGGCTCTACGGCCTGAGCGCGTGGCGCGAGGCGCCCTACTACTCCGAGCGCGAGCGCGCGGCGCTGGCCTGGGCGGAGGTGGTGACGCTGATCTCCCAGACCCGCGCGTCGGACGAGGAGTACGAGGCGGCCCGCGCGCAGTTCGGCGAGGAGGAGTTAGTCAAGCTGACGATGGCCGTCATCGCCATCAACGGGTGGAACCGCCTCTCAATCGCCTTCCGGACGGAGGCCGGGAAGTACCAGCCGCGCGGGAAGGCGAGCAGCACGTAGCCGCTCCCGAAAAGCACCGAGCCCACCTTGAGGAAGAAGAGGAAGAGCGGCCACAGCCCGAATGGGACCGCGGTTGTTACTGCGGCCGCAGCCAGCGCTGAAGTACGAGCGAGCAGTGCGAGAAGTGAATGGGAAGCGTGCCCCCGGCGTCTTGTAAAGAGCCAACGGCTGGCGCAGACAACTACGCCCGCGCAGGGACTTCCCGCCCGGGGGATCAGTAGCGGCGGCGCGAGGTCGCTCTCCTGCCGCGCTACAATCGATCCAACGGCTAAAAATTTCTCCCCATCAGGCTTCAAAAATAACTTATGGTAATAACCATTCTCGCCACCCATTCTTCCAGAATCCCTTAATAAATCAGGGTTCACGAAGGAGACGCTTGTGCACACTCCCGAATCAACCCCTTCCCGCACTTGGCGTAAAGATGGCGTAGAGACGTGCCCGTACCTGATAGTACGTGGTGTGCTTTGACGGCTGCCGGTTGCTTTAAATCCTGGCAGATATCACCACGTACTCTCTGGGGTGGGGTGTAGACCGGTCTCGAAAACCGGAGTAGTCGAAAGGCCACCGTGGGTTCGAATCCACCCTCTCCGCCATTTTCATTTTAACCTCAATAATTTAGCGCCCCGCCCTCGGGCTAAATCTCTCACCTCTCGGCCGCGTCAACTCTTCCACTGTAGGCCGCTGGTGTTCGACTCTTTTAGTCTGGTCGCGGCGCCCCGCTCTCCCGGCACACGAACTACCGCACGCTTGACTTCGACAAGCAACTTCCTGGGGTATGACGAGGAATGAAGTCGGTGACATTGCCGCCGAGGCCTTGACGCGTAATTTAACTTTCCCAGTCGCAGCGACATCGACGTGGCTTGTCGGGCAGGGGGCAATCGCATGGGCCGGGGGCGGATCCGAAGACCCGCCCCCGGCAAAGGTCAACATTAAGGGATGTAGTTGAGTCCTTCGGGGAGAGGCGAGGAGATCGGCGCCTCGAAGAATCGCGCGGGCTCCGGGTGGATGACGAGAGCGCCGTCCGAGGCGAGGAAGATCGCGACCTGCCGCTGTGCTTCGAGGGCGATACTCCTGAATGCCGGATTCCCGGTGCCGACCGTGAACATGTGCGGGTCTTTCGGCAAGCCGGGCGCCTCGGCGTAGGCGAGGTCATGTCGGTAGAGGACGGCGCGGTCGGCCAACTCCCCCGCACGGAGAATCGCCGTGGTGCTGGGGTTGGGCATCGACTGATCCCCCAGCGCGAACGTGAAGAGGACGGGGCGGGGGGGCACGCCCGCGAGCGGACTCTTCCGCAGGTGCCGGGCGTAGGCCACGGGGTTGGCCGCCTGCGCCGCCCAAGCCGCGCGGTCGAACCACTCCTGAAGCGCCGCCGCACCCGCGACCGTGTTGACCACGGGCGACTGTATGACCTCGCTCGCGCCGCCCTCCAGACCGACCTCCACGGGGAGGCCGTCCCTGAGCGGCATGTTCTCGTTAAAGAAGCCGGGGCCCGAGACCGCAACGCCCGCGATGCGGTTGACGCCCGGGCTGTTGACGAGCGAAGGCCGGCGCGCCGCGAAGAGGCCGGCCAGCCGCGACCTGAAGGAGTCCGCGCCGGTGAAGAGACGCCTGTTCTCGATGAGCGACCCCCCGGCGACATTGGCCGCGGTCGCGCGCACCTGCGGCTCGACCGCCGCCAGGATCGTCGCGTAAATCCCGCCCAGTGACGCCCCGAAGTAGTAGACGCGTGACGGGTCGAGGTCACGCGACCCGTCACCTTCAACGTCCACGCCGACCTCTATCACGCGGACGAGCTGCATCAGGTCGGCGAGCGTTTGAATCAAGCCGTCCCGATTAAGCTGGATGGTGCGCGGGGCCGCCGCCTCGTCGCCCTCCCGGCTCTCGATGATGCCGTCGCGGTTCTGGTCGAAGCCGCGCCCGCCTTCGGCGAACGTCACCGAGCGGCCGCCGGTCTGTGTGACGGTCAGCGTGCCGAGCGGGCCGAAGCCGTGCCCCGCCTGATTGATGGCGACGGTCGCGATGCCGTGGGCGGCGAAGGTCGCGGCGACGTTCGCCCCCACGTTGTTCTTGTTGCTCCCCGAGCCGTGCCCGACAATCACCACCGGCCAGCCGGCGGCCGGCCGTGGGCCGGAAGGCAGGTAGAGGTTGAAGTAGACTTCGTTCGAGCCCTGCACCCGCGGAGTGCCGGAGCGCGTGCCGACGGGCGGGATGTACTCGCCGGGGCGGGCGGTGAAGTCAGGCGAAGTGTACTTCCCGAAGGCGAGTCGGCCCACCGCGCCGGGGATGAGACGCAGCAGCGACGGGTTGAGCGCGACGGCGGTGAGCCGGGGCGGGTTATCGGCCCGCTGCTGATTCCACGTCATCCCCGTCACCTGTTCGAGCGGGAAGAGCGTGCGTGCGCCGCCGGGGCCGAGGGTGAAATCGGCGGGGGCCGGACTGGCCGCTTTGATCTGGTCGCGAATCTTCTCCAGCAGCGCCGTCGCGCTCTGCGTCGAGAAGACGCTGGCGCTGACGATGTTCTCCTCCTGAGTCCCTACGGCGCGCGCCGCTTTCATGGCGTCGAGCAGCGCCTTCCGGTAACTCTTCAGACCGGGGTCATGCGTCTGACCGAAATCAAGGTCGTGCCTCAACCGCCGGAACGACTCGCTCGCCGCGACCGGTCTGCCTGCCGCATCGCGCACACCGTTCGTCACGAACAGCGCGTAGCGCGTGTGCTGATCCAGCAGCTCGTCCGACTGGACGTGGAGCGTGTTCGTCAGCCCGTCCCAGACGACCTGGTTAACACCCACGCGGCGGCCGCCGCGGTCGCCCCGGTCGAGCGCGTCGCCGAGGTTGATGAGGAAGACCGTGTCGCCGTTCACGGTCGCCGGGTCAACCGGGCCGTCGAAAGGGAGCGAGAGCCGCGGCTGGAGGTTGAAGCCGTCGAGCGTGTTGAGGACATCCACATCTTCGCAGTCCGAGGGGCGCGCCGCGCAGTCGGGCCTGGGGAGGTTGACCCGCAGCCCCGTGTTTTGACTGGGGTCGGCGACGGTGAAGCGGTCGCTGGGGAAGGGGCCGCCCGCCTGACTCGTCAGGTCGAAGAGGGCGTGGACGGGTTGCGTATCGCTCTGTCCGCAGGAAGCGACTCGGGCTCCGACGTACAGGGCGGCGAGCCCCACCGTTAAGGTCACGGAAGTCAGGACGGTCGCCCTTCTCAGATTGATTCTTCGCATGGCTGTGTCTCCTCGTGTTCGGGTTGTGCGGTAGAATGCCGCCGTTGCGCTCCGAAACTACGCGGGGGGCGCCCCGCGCGTCCTTCGGGAATCCTGAATTGTTTCTGCCCCCTTTCTGAAAGCAGCCATGCCCAAGCAGGACAGGCAGTTGTATGAGTTCGGGCCGTTCCGTCTGGACACGTCCGAACGCCTGCTGCTGCGCGGGGGGGCGCGCGTGCCGCTGACGGAGAAGGCTTTCGACACGCTGCTGGCGCTGGTGCGCCGCGGGGGGCGACTGGCGAGTAAGGAGGAGTTGATGGCGGAGGTGTGGCCGGACACCTTCGTCGAAGAGAACAACCTCGACAAGAGCATCTCGGCCATCCGGCAGGCGCTCGGCGAGAAGGCGTCGGCACCCGAGTACGTGGAGACGGTCAGGGGGCGCGGCTACCGTTTCGTAGCCCGCGTGAGCGAGGTGCGGGACGGGGAGACCGAAGGGGACGCGGCGGAGTCGGCGCCGGCGTTGCGGACGGCCGCGGTCAGACAGGCCGCGGAGGACTCGCCTCAGTCCGCTAAACTTCCTGTGCGGGGCGGGCGTCACAGATCCGCGCTTCTGATCGCGGTCGCCGGTCTGCTGGCGGTCGGCCTGTGCGTCGCGGCCTACTCCTGGCTGGCGGGCAGGGCGAAGCGGGGCGGGACGGCCACGGCGCCCAAGACAATCGCCGTGCTGCCGTTCAAGCCGCTCGCGTCCGAGGCGCGGGACGAGTCGCTCGAACTGGGGATGGCCGACACCTTGATCACCAAGCTCGGCACCCTGCGCGCGGTGACCGTGAGGCCGCTCAGCGCGGCGCGCAGGTACACGGGGCTGGAGCAAGACCCCACCGAGGCGGGCAGGGAACTCGGGGTCGAGGCCGTGCTGGACGGCAGCATCCAGCACGCGGGCGAGCGCGTCAGGGTGACGGTGCGGCTGGTGAGAGTCGCCGATGGGGTGTCGCTGTGGACAGGTACTTACGACGAAAAGCTCGCGGACATCTTCGCGGTGCAGGACCGGATCGCCGGGCAGGTGACGCGCTCGCTGGCGCTGCGGCTCAGCGGCGAGCAGGAGCGGCAACTCGCGA
Organism: Pyrinomonadaceae bacterium; assembly: GCA_045807865.1. Lineage (GTDB taxonomy): Bacteria > Acidobacteriota > Blastocatellia > Pyrinomonadales > Pyrinomonadaceae > QHXN01. The sequence continues at coordinate 11,894 of JBJMGP010000169.1, read as the reverse complement.
AGCGCTACACGAACAACCCGGAGGCTTATCAGCTTTACCTCCGGGGGCGTTACTTCTGGAACAAGCGGACGGAGGAGGCGGTCAGGAGAAGCGTCGAGTACTTCGAGCAGGCCATCGCGCTCGACCCGAAGTACGCGCTGGCCTACAGCGGCGTCGCCGACGCCTACTGGATTCTGTCCTCCCTCGACCCGGCGGGGGGCGTCGAACTCCTCCCGCGGTCGAGGGCCGCGGCGCTCCAGGCCCTCGCCCTCGACGACACGCTCGCCGAGGCGCACACCTCGCTCGGGATGGTCGAGGAAGTTTACGAGCTGGACTTCACGGCCGCCGAGCGCGAGTACCGGCGCGCCATCGAGTTGAACCCGAGCTACGCCTCGGCCCACCACCGGTACGGATTCTTCTTACACAGGATGGGGCGCACGGAGGAGGCACACGCCGAGTTCGCGCAGGCCCTCGAACTGGACCCGCTCTCGCTGCCGATCAACGTCGACGCGGCGCGCCCTTTCTTCCGGTCGGGAGATACGGAACGGGCGATAGGGCAGCTGCGGAAGGCCATCGAGATTGACCCGGACTACCCGCGCGCCCACAACGTACTGGCGAACTGGTACGCGCAGGTGGGCAGGTACGACGAGGCGGTCGTGGAAGCGAAGAAGGCCGCGGCGCTCTCCGCCCCCGCGCCGCAAGGGGACGGTTCGCCTCCGTTGAGCTACCAACTCGCCTACATCTACGCGAAGGCGGGACGGGCGGGCGAGGCGCGGCGGATGCTCGACGAGTTGGAGAGGCGTGCCGACCGGCGTAACGATCAGCTTTATTTCCGGGCTCTGGCCTACGCCGCGCTGGGCGACCGTGACCGGGCCTTCGCGCTGATCGAAAAGCTCTACGAGACCCGGAGTCTTGACCTGTTGGGCCTGAAGGGTGATCCGGCCTGGGACGATTTCCGGGGCGATCCACGCTTCCAGAACTTCTTGCGACGCTCCGGGCTCACGCCGTGAGGGCAGCAAGGTTGTGGCAAGTGGGCTCATCACGTTTCGACGACCGTTGAAAGAGCGGGGGCGAAGTTGATGAACTTCGCCCCTGCTCTTCATAGAGTCCAATTCTGTAAAGCTCACTGTGCGGAATCACCGCACAGCGCGGACGCTCGGCAAGACACTTCACCGCTCAACTCATTTCCCGCGACACGACCCTTCTTATTCCCTTCGACTTGCGATGCCGGAGGACGAGGGCGGGATGGCCCGGGCCATCCGCTCCATCTTGTCTATCCAGATTCCCCGCGTCTCGAAGAAGTCCGTCATCTCCCCCTTCGGGTCATGGCGAAAGACCAGCGAGCCCCGGAAGAAGATGTCTATGACTTCGCGCCTGCTGCTGATACTCACGTCCCCGTGTGTGTAACTAACGCGGGACGAGTCCGACGCGTCATCACGGCCGTAGACATCAAGGACGCGCCGGGCCAGAGATAAAATAGACCGGAACTCCACCTCTTCGATCACGAGTCCCCGCCCTTCTCGCCCCCGCCCGGTGTGCCGCCGTCATCGGGCGGGGGCAGCTTCTCCAGGTTACGCATGTAGCAGGAATTGATGCGGCCGTTCGGGAGCCTGACCATCACGAGGCTGTTTTCCGCCGGGTAGTTCTCATCCGGGTGCACGCTCACCACCGTGCCCGCGGCGCCGGCATAGGGGCCGGATCGTAGGCGGATGGCATCGCCCGGCCTGGCGAGATATTCTTCCGTGCTCACTTCTCCCCCTTGTACGTCCCCTGAATCACCGGCGGCCGCCCCTGCCCTCACCGCCGCGCTGCTCCTTCTTCGCCTGCCGGCACTCCTTGCACCGCTTCGGCGGGTTGAAACCCTTCTCGCGGAAGAACGCCTGCTCCTCGGCCGTGAAGGCAAACTCGCGCCCGCAGTCGGCGCACGTCAATCGCTGCTCGCTCATCTCATCCCGCCTTTCATATCAACCCGCACCGGCTCAACCTTTGCCACGTTCGTCGCTTGGTAGCCCTCGCCGACTCCGAGAATTGGACTGAGGCCATAATCCCCAACTCTCGCGCCGGAAGATTTCCAACCACCCCACAGAACCTTCTGCGCGGATGAACCCGGGGAAGGTTAAGACATTTTACGACGAATCTCAGGCTCTCACCACAGAGCCTCCGAGCATCAGGCGGCGCTCGGCGGTGAGTTGGGGGTCGAGCGGGTCGTAGAACTCGCCGCCCCGCATCTTTTCCTTCTGGCTTGTCATCAACCCCCCGAAAACCGATCTCCCGTGTTGGGTGCGTCAGGATAAAACATAATTCATTGTGGGGACGAGGCGTAGCTCTGTCGTCTTGACAAGAAGGCAGGGCCCGGGTGAAGGGCGAAGGAGGGGCCGCCGGGGACGGAGACTATAAAGCGGCCGCGAAAACGGCCGCTTTAACTATCCCAGAGCCTCGCCCGTTACAGGATGATCGGCGCGGGGTAGGTGACGGTCTTGCCTGTGTCTTGCAGGTCACGGACGTTCCAACGCGTGGGGACTCCGCGCCGGAGGAGTCGCCCCTCCTTGTCCGCCCAGAATTCGGCGCTGCCGTAACTCCCCCATGCGCGCACGGGGTAGAGGCTGCACCCGTCCGAGTAGAGGGTGCTGACAACGTACTGCTTGCCGTCGGGCGACTCGTAGACGCCGAGTTCCCTGAGTCTCGGAGCCCTGACCCTGTTCTTGTAAGGGGTGAGAGTGGATGCTGCCTGAGCCATAAACGTAAAACCTCACTTCATACGAGTCTCCTCGTAGCCTGTACGCGCTGTTAATGTCGGGGGGCGAAAGTTGTTTAGTTGTTATAACCAATTATATAGGCGGGCGTCCGTACGGTCTTTGACACGTAAGCGAAGAAAAAGCGGCCCTCACGTCGGAGTGCTGTCCGACGCGCCAGACATTCGCTCAGTTTTTACACCCCGGCGCACAACTTTCGTTAAGCATTCCCATTAAACCGAACCCTTCCCCAATCGGTGAAGGAGAGAGGATGGCCGGCGAAAAGAGTGCGGCCGAGATGATGCTCGGCCTGCTGGTTGACCGTTGGGCGCGCTGTCATCAGGCATCGAAGCTGATATGAAACAGGGAGACGGTCATGGTCAGGTTGTCGTCATCGGCGGGGCGGAAGACCGGGACGGAGAAGCCGAAATACTACGCGAGTTCGTGCGCCTCGCCGGCGGGGCAAGGGCGCGTATCAGCATCGTCGCGACAGCCTCCGAGAACGCAGCGGAGATCGCCGCCTCCTACTCGGAGGTCTTCCAAAGGCTCGGCGCGGCACGGGCGCACGACCTGAAGATTTTTAGCCGCAAGGACGCCGACAGCGCGGAGGCGGTCGCCGCCGTCGAGCGCGCGACCGGCGTCTTCTTCACGGGCGGGAATCAGGTGCGCATCACGCGCACGCTCGGCGGCACGAGGCTGGACACGATACTTCACAAAAGGCACGCCGAGGGGCTCGTGCTCGCGGGCACGAGCGCGGGCGCGGCGATGATGTCGAGCGTGATGATAACGGGCGGGCCGCCCATGAGCACACTGCGCGCGGGCGGGGTCGAGCTGGGCGCCGGCATGGAGTTCGTCCCCGGCGTTTTGATCGACCAACACTTCGAGGAGCGGGGACGACTGCGACGGCTCCTCTCGGCGGTCGCGCAGCACCCACACGACATCGGGCTCGGCATCGACGAGAACACGGCGGCCGTCGTCAGCGGACACCGCCTCGAAGTCATCGGCGCGGGCACGGTGACGATCATCGACGCGGGCCACCTCACCTACACGAATCTTAACGAACTCGAAAGAGACGAACTGCTCGCCATCTGCGGAGTCAGGATTCATGTCCTGCCGGCGGGCTACCGCTTCGACCTCCAGAACCGCGAGCCAGTCACGGGAGCCCCCTCCTCCGACTGCGAGGGCGTTGATATTTAACGGCCGTCTAAATTACTCTTCACAAATTTCTTGAATATCCGATGGCCCCGCGAACGCGTCTGCGGTCGTACAGACGGTCGCGCAAGCTACTGTTTATAAGTTGCCTCCCCCTGCAAAATATCTGGTCAAGAGCTTTCCAAATCCCCAAGGGATTTCGGAAGTGTAGTCGAAGGTGCTTCAGGCACCTGTTTTCATCTGATGCGGCGGAAGCGGTCACGGTCTGAAGGAGCATCGGAGGCGTGATGAAACTGGGCGAAGCGCGCGGCTGGCTGGTCGCCATCGGCGGCGCGGAAGACAAAGAGGGCGACTGCGTCATCCTCAAGGAGTTCGTCCGGCTCGCGAAGGGGGCGAAGGCGCGCGTCGTCGTGATGACGGTGGCGACCGACCATCCCGATAAGGTCGGGCGCGAATACAGGAACGTCTTCAGGCGTCTCGGGGTGGACGACACGGAGACGGTAGACATGTCGTCGCGCGAAGACGCGGTCGCGCCCGAGGCGCTTGAAAAGATCGAGCAGGCGACCGCGCTCTACTTCACCGGCGGCGACCAGCTCCACATCACGGCCTTGATGGGCGGCACGGAGATGCAGAAGCTCATCCACGAACGCCACGCGAAGGGGCTGGTCGTCGGGGGGACGAGCGCGGGCGCGGCGATGATGTCGAACTCGATGATTATCGGCGGCGGCGGCGAAGAGAACCCGCGCGTCGAGGCAGTCCGCATCGGGCCGGGTATGGACCTGCTCGTCGGGGCGATGATCGACACGCACTTCTCGCAGCGCGGGCGCCACGGGCGGCTGCTCACGGCCGTCGCACACTACCCGCAAGACCTCGGGTTGGGCATTGACGAGAACACCGCGCTCGTCGTCAACAAGACCGAGTTCGAGGTGATCGGCGAGGGCGCGGTGACGGTCATCGACGCCGGGGCGATGAGCTACACCAACCTGCCTTACGCCGAGGAGTGCGGGGGGCTCGCGCTCTACGGCGTCACCATCCACGTGCTCCCCGCCGGCTACAAATTCGATCTGGCTAATCGCACGCCGATTGTCCCCGATGACGACGAAGACGCTCCGAAGAAAGGTCTGGGTTCAAACTCAGACTCGGCCGGTAAACAGTCGAAACGAACAAAGGGAAAGTGATGAGAATCGAGAGAATCCGCACCCTCGCGGGGCCGAACGTCTACACCTATCGCCCCGCCCTCTTGATGAGGCTCGACCTCGAAGACCTCGCCGAACGGGAGAGCCGCGAGCTGTCGGGCTTCAACGAACGCCTGCTCGAACTGCTGCCCGGCCTCCGCGAGCACAGCTGCGGGAAAGGCTACCCGGGCGGCTTCGTCGAACGCCTCGACGAGGGGACGTACTTCGGCCACGTCGTCGAACACGTCGCCATTGAGTTGACGGCACCGGCGGGCGCGCCCGTCGCGCACGGCAAGACGCGCTACGCGGGCACGCCCGGCGTCTACAACGTCGTCGTCGAGTACAAGGCGGAGACGGCGACCGAATACCTTCTGCGGGTCGCCGTCGAACTGGTCGAGGCGCTCGTTAAAGGCGAGGCTTACCCGCTCGAAGAGAAGTTGCGCGAGGCACGGTGCCTCGTCGCGCGGCACGAACTCGGGCCGAGCACGCGCGCCATCGTGGACGCCGCCGCGCGCCGCAACATCCCCGCCTTTCGCCTCGGGCCGGACAATCTCGTCCAGCTCGGTTACGGCAAGCACCGCCGCTTCATACAGGCCGCGATGTGCGACAGGACGAGCGCCGTCGGCGTCGAGATCGCCGGGGACAAGGAGTTGACGAAGAATCTGCTCGAACAGGTTTCCATCCCCGTCCCGCGGGGCGCGCTCGTCACGACCGAGGAGGAGGCGCTGGCCGCTTTGCGGAGCCTGGGCGCGCCCGTAGTCGTCAAGCCTCTGGACGGGCGGCAGGGCAAGGGCGTCTCGCTCAATCTTTCGACGCCCGAGGAGGTTCTGCTCGGCTTCCACCTCGCGCGCGAGTACTCGCGTCACGTGCTCGTCGAAGAGTTGTTCGAGGGGCGCAACTACCGCGTGCTCGTCGTCGGGGACGAGATGGTCGCGGCGAGCGAGCGCACGCCCTGCGCCGTCACGGGCGACGGCGCGCACACGCTCAGGGAGTTGATTGACATTGCCAACCTCGATCCCCAGCGCGGGGAAGGGCACGAGAAGCCGCTCACGCAGATCGTCGTTGACGAAATCATGCTCGCCTGTCTCGGGAAAGTCGGCCGCTGCCTCGAAGACGTGCCGGGGGCGGGCGAAGTGGTCTACCTGCGCGAGAGCATCAACCTCTCGACCGGCGGGACGGCGAAGGACGTGACCGACGTTGTCCACCCGACCGTTAAGGACATGTGTGAGCGCGCGGCACGCGTCGTCGGGATGGACATCTGCGGCGTCGATCTCGTCCTGAGAGACATCTCGGAGCCGGTAGGTAGTAGCGGCGGCGGTGTCATCGAACTCAACGCCGCGCCGGGTCTGCGTATGCACCTCTTCCCGAGCGAGGGGCGGCCCCGCGACGTGGGCGCGGCCGTCGTCGAGATGCTCTACCCGCGGGGCGCGGACGGGCGCATCCCCGTCATCTCCATCACGGGGACGAACGGCAAGACGACCGTCACGCGGATGATCGGCCATGTGCTCAACGAATCGGGCCTGACGACGGGGATGACGACGACCGACGGCATCTACGTCGGCGGTCGCTGCGTCGCCGAAGGGGACACGACCGGCCCTCAGTCGGCGCGCACGGTGCTCTCCGACCCTTCGGTCGAGGTGGCCGTGCTGGAGACGGCACGCGGCGGCATCACGCGGCGCGGCTTAGGGTATGACTGGTCGGACGTTGCCGTGCTGACCAACATCCGCCCCGACCACATCGGCCAGGACGGCATCGAGACTGTGGACGACCTCGTCTACATCAAGTCGCTCGTGGCTGAGCGCGTGCGCGACGGCGGGACACTCGTCCTCAACGCCGACGACGAAGAGGTCGCGCGCCTGCTGGAGATTCCGCGCGTCCGCGAGGGCGAGAAAAGGGTCGTCTACTTCTCCGCCCACGAAAATCATCTCTTGATTAAGCGACGCCTCGACGAAGGCGGCCGGGCCTATTTTGTGCGAGACGGGTGGGTCGTCGAGGCGGACGGGCAGGAGTCGCGGCGCGTGCTCGAAGTCGCGTCCGTGCCGGCGACGATGGGCGGGACGGCGAAGTTTCAGGTGTCGAACGTGGTGGCAGCCGTCGCCGCCTGCCGCTCGCAAGGGGTCGCGGTCGAACAGATCGCCTGGTCGCTCGCGGAGTTCCGCAGTGCCGAACATAACCCGGGACGCGGCAACCTCTTCCGCGTCGCTTCGGGCGGCTACGTGATGCTCGATTACGGCCACAACGCGGACGCCTTCGCGGCCGTCTGCCAGATGGCCGCGCAGTGGGAGGGGCGGCGCGTGACCGGCATCATCGGGGTGCCCGGCGACCGCGACGACACATTCATCGAAGAGGCCGGGCGCATCGCCGCGCGCGGCTTTCACCGCCTCGTCATCAAGGAGGACGCGGACACGCGGGGGCGCGAGCCCGGCGAAGTGGCGCGGCTCCTGTGCGAGGCCGCGGCGAGTGAAGCGCCGGAGTGCGAGTGCCGCATTGTGTTGGACGACACGGAAGCCCTCTCGCAGGAGCTTGGTCTACTTCAGGGCGGCGATGTCGTCGTCATGTTCTACGACAAGCTCGAACCACTCCTGCGCGTGCTCGAAACCTTTGGCGCTCGACCGGCGACGACCATTGAGGGCTTAGAGACGCGTGCGAAGGTAACGGCAGCTTCCGCCCGGCCGTCGGCCGCGACGCGCGGAGGGCAGCCCCCGAGCGCGCCGGGCAACGGTCGCAACGAACGGCGGCGCGCGGGCGTCGGCGCCGGAGTTTTCCAACGTCACGCCGGGTGATAAAGCAGGACGTGCCGATAACCCAACGTCGCATTTAACGAACGCCGATGAGCGCACGAATGAGAGTTGAAGAGTCTCCTGGCCCCGCGCCGCTGGTCGAGGTGACGCGCGGGACAATCACAGAGTCGTGTCACCGGGGGCACATAGTCGCGGTCGCCGGTGACGGACGCGTCGTCGCATGTTTAGGCGCGCCCGAAAAGGTCACCTACCTGCGCTCGGCCTCCAAACCCCAACAGGCAATCCCGCTCGTCGCATCGGGCGCGGCAGACCGCTTCCTTCTGGACGAGAGGGAGATCGCCATCGCCTGCGGCTCTCACAGCGGAGAGCCGATGCACACGGAGACGGTCGGCCACATGCTTCGCAAAATCGGCCTCGACGAGAGCGCCCTCAAGTGCGGCGCGCACGAGCCGTACAGCAAGGAGACGGCCCGTAAGTTGCGAGAGCGCGGCGAACGGCCCGGGCCTCTGCACAACAACTGTTCGGGCAAGCACGCCGGGATGCTCGCCCTCGCGCGGCACCTCGGCGCGCCGGCCGAAAAGTACGACGAGCCTTCGAGCCCCGTGCAGCTCGCCGTCGGCCGCGTCATCGAGCAGTTCTCCGGCGTGGCCCTCGAAGAGATGGCGGTCGGGGTTGACGGCTGTGGGGTGCCCGCGTTCGGCGTCAGCGTGCGTGCGATGGCCTTGATGGCGGCGCGTCTCGTCGCCCCGCCGGCGGGTTGGGACGCGGGGCTGCGCGAGGCTTGCGGCCGCGTCGTCTCGGCGATGCGGCGCCACCCGGAAATGATCGAGGGAACCGGCGAGATGGATACGGAGATCATGCTGGTCACGAAGGGGCGGATTGTCTCGAAGGTCGGGGCGGAGGGCGTTTACACGGCGGCCGTGTCGCCGTGCGAAGAGTGGCCGCGCGGACTTGGCGTGGCCTTAAAGCTCGAAGACGGCGACCAGGGGGAACGCGCCCGCCCTGCCGCCGCTATAGAAACTTTGCGCCAGCTAGGGCTCCTGCGCGCCGAAGAGTCGGACGCCCTCGCCCGATACACGAACGCCGTGCTGTGTAACCACCGCGGCGACCGTGTCGGTGAAGTGCGCGCGACATTCAAACTGAAAAGGGCGGTGGACTGAATGCTATTCAGCGGTGTGCGCGCACCCCGATCTGCCGGCAGAATTCGAGCACGGGGCAGGTCGAGCAATGCGGCAGCCGGCCCGTGCAGACGTGTTTGCCGAAGGGGACGAGCAGGCGGTTGATCTCGACCCAATACCGGCGCGGGAGTTTTTCGGTGAGTGCCTCGGTCGTCTGCTCTGGCGTCTTCGTTTGCACGTAACCCCAACGGTTCGTCACGCGGTGGACGTGGATGTCCACGCCGACGCGCGGCTCGCCGCACGCGATGCCGAGCACGAGGTTGGCGCACTTCGGGCCGACGCCCGTGAACGAGACGAGGGTCTCGAAGTCGCAGGGCAACTCCCCGCCGAACTCCTCGACCACGCGGCGCGCGATCTCGTGAATCTGCCGCGCCTTCCGCTCGTGGAAGGAGCACGTCCCGATCAACTCGTCTATCCGCGCGGGCGTGAGGCGGCTCACTTCGAGGGGCGTGCGGGCGTGCTCGAACAGGCGGCGCGCGGTCGGCAGCGTCGCCTCGTCCGTCGTGCGGATTGAGATGATGCAGGCGGCGAGTTGCTCGAAAGGCGAAGAGAAACCCTCCCCGGTCAACTCGAAGAGGGCGGCTTTCGGGTAAGGGCGCACGGCGCGGCGCACGCGCCTTATCACCTCGCCGATGTCGAAAGGACGCTTCACTCCCATCCGTCTTTCCGTTCAGGGCGACTTCAGTACCCGGTCTGGCCCGGCGGAGCTTAATAGTCGGCCCCCTCGGGGTAATGTCGCGCGCCCGTACCTTTTTGATAGAACGTCCACGAATATAACACCACGGTGCGACGTGTGGTCTCTACTTTCGACGTGAAGCAGTCGCGGCGCTCGCGGAACGGGACAGAGAAGAGTTGCTGCGCGCCGCCGGGCTCATCGAATAATCCGCGCGACAGGCCGGCCTTAAGGAGGCGTGACTCACCGTCATCTCCTCGTGAATACCTTTTAACACTTTCTACGCCCCCTGCGTCCGGCAGCGGACGGGAGGGAAGGCGGGGCCGCGTTTATCTTCGACGTGGCTTAAAATTTCTGACAGGGCGCATGCCGCGACAGCCTTCGGGAGAGGACGCCCGGCGCGTGCCCGTCAGCTTCAAGTGAGTCTTATATGGCGTCATACACGGGTGACACGGAGACACAGAGGGGCGACGCCGGGCCGCAGGTGGTGTGCGTGTGGTGCGGGGGCGTGATCCGCGCCGCCGCCGCGAAGGCGGCGAAGCGCATGTGCCAGCCGTGCTTCGCGCGCATGATGCGCGAGCACAACCGCGCGCATCGGCAGGGCGACGGGCGGCCCCACGCGAGCGACCGCTAGGGCGGCCCGCCCCCGCGAGCGGCGGAGGCGAAGGGTGTGATGCCGCCGCGCGGGGTCTCACCCTTTCTTGTCCCGCTCCCGACTGCCGGCCAGTACCAGGGAGGCTTCGGACACGGATGAAGATAGAGAGCATACGGACGCTGGCCGGGCCGAACGTCTACAGCCACCGCCCCGTCCTCCTGATGAGGCTCGACCTCGAAGACCTCTACGAGCGGGAGAGCCACGAGCTGCCAGGCTTCGTCGAGCGCCTGCTCACTTTGCTGCCCGGCCTCGCCGAGCACCATTGCAGCAAGGGCTACGCGGGCGGCTTCGTCGAGCGGCTTGACGAGGGCACCTACTTCGGCCACACGGTCGAGCACGTCACGCTTGAGCTGGCGGGGCTCGCGGGCTGCAAGGCCACCCACGGCAAGACGCGCTACTCGGGCGAGGGGCGCGTCTACAACGTCGTCATCGAGTACTGCGCCGAGCACGCCACGCGCTACCTCCTGGAGCGCGCCGTCGCGCTGGTCGAGGCCGTCATCCGCGGCGAAGAATTTCCCCTCGACGAAGTAATCGAAGAGGCGCAGGAGATCGCCGCCGACACCGAGCTGGGGCCTTCGACGCGAGCAATCGTGGACGCGGCCGAACGGCGGGGCATCCCCTGGGCGCGCGAGAACGACCAGAGCCTCGTCCGCCTCGGCTACGGCAAACACCTCCGGCTGATACAGGCCGCGATGACCGACGGCACGAGCGCCATCGGCGTCGAAGTCGCGGGCGACAAGGACCTGACCAAGGCGCGTTTGGCGAAGGCTTCCATCCCAGTCCCTGCGGGCGAGATAGTTCGCACCGAGGATGAGGCCGTGGCGGCTTTGAGTTCCATCGGCGCGCCCGTCGTCGTCAAGCCTCTGGACGGGCGGCAGGGCAAGGGCGTCTCTTTGAACCTCTCGACCCCCGAGGAGGTCGCTTCGGCCTTCCGCATCGCACAGGAGTTCTCTTCGTCCGTGCTGGTCGAGGAGATGTTCGAGGGGAAGAATTACCGCGTGCTCGTCGTCGGCTACCGGATGGCCGCGGCGAGCGAGCGCATCCCCTGCCACGTCATGGGCGACGGCCGGCACACGGTCGCCGAGCTGATCGACATCGAGAACAGCAACCCTTTGCGCGGCGAGGGGCACGAGAAGCCGCTCACGAAGATCAAGAAGGACGACGAAATCCTGCGCACCTTCATGCAGAAGGAAGGGTGGAGGATGGAGGACGTACCCGGCGAGGGCGAGCGCGTGATGCTCTGCGCCGGGATGAACCTCTCGACCGGCGGGACGGCGAAGGACGTGACCGACGAAGTCCACCCGGCGGTGAGGAGCCTCTGCGAGCGCGCCGCGCGCATCATGGGGATGGACGTGTGCGGCGTAGACCTCGTGCTGGAAGAGATCGCGGCGCCCTCGTCCAAAGGCGGGGTCATCGAGATCAACGCCGCGCCGGGGCTGCGCATGCACCAGTTCCCGGGTGAAGGCGAGCCGCGCGACGTTGGCGAGGCGATAGTAGAGATGCTCTATCCGGCAGGCGCGGCGTCACGCATCCCCGTCATTTCAATCACGGGCACGAACGGCAAGACGACCGTCACGCGCATGTTAAGTCACCTCCTCATCGAGTCGGG
>JBJMGP010000168.1:0-10063 GCA_045807865.1 Pyrinomonadaceae bacterium | reverse complement strand
GCGTTGTCGAGGTTCAGCTCTATCGCGCGACGCAGCTCTCTCTCGGCCGCGGCGAAGTCTCGCTCGTAGTTGAAGAGGACGAAGCCGAGCGAGGCGTGCGCCTCCGAGCAGTCGTCGTCGGCCTCGACCGCACGCAGCGCGGACTGCTTCGCGCTCGCCCACGCGCCTGTGGGCGGCGGCTCGACGTACCAGTTCAAAAGCGAATAGGAGTCGGCCATCTCGGCCCACGCGAGCGCGTATGCAGGGTCGAGCTGGACGGCGCGCTCGAAGCGCTCGATGGCCTGGCGTAGCCCCTCGGCCGTGCGGCGCGTGACGAAGTAGCGGCCTGCCTTGTAGAGCTTGCGCGCCTCGTCCTCGTCGCCGCGCGACGAGTGGAGCGCGCCGGACTCGACCGCCTGCCGGCCTGAGGGCGTCGAGTCGTGCCCCGGCCCTCCCGCGCCGCCGCCGGTGTTGACGGGGCGCGAGCCGATGGAGGCCGCCGGCCCCCTGAACGCGGAGGCCGGGCGCGAGGCCGCGGGGTTCTTCGTCCGCGCCAGCAGGTCTCGGAAGCGCGGGTGCGAACGCACAGGGTCGAGCTGCGGCTCCGTGCCGAGCCAGACAACCCAGGGGTCTTGCACCTCGACCGCCTCCTCTAAGAGGTCGAGCGCGGGTGCCGTCTCCCCGAGTTGCAGGTGCACGAGCGCGCGGTGGAAGGGCGTGACGAAGTGTCCCTCCTCGTCGCGCGCGCGCATCGCGGAGAGCAGAGCGCGCGCCCTGTCTGCGCGCCCCGCCGCGGCGTACGCGCAGGCGAGGTTGGCCGAGAGCATCGGGATGTCACCGAGCAGCTCGCAGGCACGGCGCGCCTCCGCGACCGCCTCTTCGAAGGCGCCCGCGCGCCGCAGGTTCCAGCTCAAGACGAAGCGCGCCGAGCCGTAGCGCGGCTCGCCCTGGAGCAGGCGCCGCGCCTCGTCGGCGGACTCTTCGAAGCGCCGCGCCTGGTAGAGGCAGAACGCGAGGAAGTAGAAGTTGAAGGGGTTGAGCGGGTCTAACTCGCAGGCGCGGCGGGCCTCCGCAATCGACTCGTCGAAGCGCGCCTCCATCGCGAGCTGGCAGGCATAGTGCGCGTGCGACTGCGTGTAGTTCGGGTTCAACTCGATGGCGCGGCGGAAGTGCTCGCCGGCCATCTGCCACTGCGCCGCGTGCGTGACCAGGCAGAGCCCGAGCGAGGTGTGCGCCTCGGCCAGGTTGTCGTCGAGTGTAATGGCGAGCTGCGCGGCCTCGCGGCCTTCGGCGAGCTGCTCAGCCGGGGGCGCCAGCCCGTAGACGGCGAGCCAGCAGTGGTACTCGGCAATCCCGGCGTGCGCGGCGGCGAAGCGCGGGTCGAGCGTGACGGCGCGACGGTAGCAGGCGTAAGCCTTGGCGAAGCCGTCGGCGCTCATCGTGTACCAGTGGTAGCGGCCGCGCATGTAAGCCTCGAACGCCTCGGCGTCGTCCGTCCCGCGCTTCTGGAGCTGCCGCCGCTCGTCGCCTGAGAGGTGCGGCAGGAGCGCCGCCGCGACCTGCTCGCTGACGATGTCTTCGAGCTGAAGCACGTCCGTGTACTCCTCGTCGAAGCGCCCGGCCCACTTGGTCGCGCCCTCCGCCACGTCGAGGAGCTGGGCCGTCACCCTGAGCGTCTGGCCCGCGCGGCGGATGGTTCCGTCCACGACGAAGTCCACGCCCAGCTCGCGCCCCGCGGCCAGCGGGTCCGAGTTCGCGCCCTGATAACGCAGCACGCTCGACGTGGGTCGGATGATGAAGCGGTGGACGTTCGACAGGCGCGTCACCAGTGCGTCCGCGAGTCCGACGCCGAGGTATTCGTCGCCCGTGCCTTCGGCGCCCGGCGTGGCGATGACCTTGAGCGGCAGGACGGCGAGCGACTTCTGGCCCGTGGGCGGCTCGGAGAGGTGCAAGTCCGCGGGGCGCGCGGCGACGGGGTTGTTCGTCCTGAGCAGTAGCTCGCGGAAGCGCGGCAGGCTGCGGATGGGATCGAACAGAGGGTCTACGCCGAGCCACGCGAGCCGCGCATCGACGATCTCGACGGCGCGCTGCAACTCTTCGAGCGCGCGCTCCGTCTCGGCCAGTTGGCAGTGGACGAGCGCGAGCATGTAGGGCGAGACGTAGCGCGACTCGCCGAGGCGCGCGACCTCTTCGAGTCCCGCGCGCGCCTCGCGTTCGCGGCCGGCGTGCGCGTTCAGCGCGGCGAGGAAGCAGAGCCCGTAGGGGCTTCGTCCGAGCAGCCCGACGGCCTTCTCGCACGTCTCGATGGCCTCGTCGTAGCGGCCGACCTGCGCGAGCGCGAGGCTCAGCAGCAGGTGGCCGAGGCCGTAGTCGGGCTCGGTCGAGATGAGCACGCGGGCCGAGGCGGCGGCCTCGTCGAAGCGGCGCGCGTGATAAAGATTCCAGTTGAGCGTGTGGCGGACGAGCGGCGTGAGCGGCGCGATCTCCAGGGCGCGGCGTGCGATGCCGAGCGCCTCGTCGAAGCGCCCCTCCATGCCGAGGAAGAAGGAGAGCCACAGGCGCCCCGTCACGTAGTTCGGGTTCAACTCCTGCGCGCGCCGGAGGTGGCGCTCGCCCTCCTCCCAGTCCAGGTCGTGCGTGAGCGTGGCGAAGCCGAGCGCGGCCCAGCCTTCGGCCAACGAAGGGTCTAAGCCGACCGCCCTGCGCGCGGCGTCGAGCGCGGCCGCGCTGGTCTCGGCGAAGGGGAGGACGGCGTAGACGCCGAGCACGTTGTAGTAGTCGCTGATGCCCGCGTAGGCGAGCGCGTAGTCGGGGTCGAGCGAGACGGCGCGGCTGTAGTGGACGAGCGCGCGCGCGAAGCCCTCCTCGTTGAAGGTGTTCCAGTGGTAGCGCCCGCGCATGTACTCCTCGTAGGCGCTGGCGTTGTCCGTCCCGCGCTTCTGCAAGCGCAGGCGCTCGCCGCCCGTGAGCTGCGGCACCAGAGCCTCGGCCACCTGCTCGGAGATGGAATCTTCGAGTTGCAGTACGTCGGCCGTCTCCTCGTCGAACTGCCCGGCCCAGACGGCCGAGCCCTCGCGCACGTCGAGCAGTTGCATCGTCACGCGCAGGGTCTGCCCCGCGCGCCGCACGCGCCCTTCGAGCACGTAAGAGACGCCGAGTTCACGACCCGCGGCTAAGGGGTCTGCGTCCTGCCCGCGGTAGCGCAGCACGCTGCTCGTCGGGCGGAGCGTGAAGCGACGGAGCGAACCGAGGCGCGTGATGAGGGCGTCGGCGAGTCCGACGCCGAGGTACTCGCCGCCGGCTTCGAGGCCGCCGGTCGATTCGTGCACCTTCAGAGGCAGGACGGCGAGCGAGGTCTCGTCGGGGAGCCCGCGGCGTTCGTCGCGCGCAGACTCCTTGCGCGCCGCTGCCCCCGGGAAGAAGGGCGGGGCGGAGACCGGGCGCCCCTCGTCGTAGCGCGCGATGTCCTCGCGCAGCTCGTCGGCCGTGCGGTAGCGCTGCGCGGGCTCCTTCCGGAGCGCCTTCATCACGATGTTGTCGAGGTCGCCCGCCAACTCACGCCTTAACGTCTCGACCGTCGCGCCGCGGCACCAGTAGAGATAGCCGAGCGTGTCCGACTCGTCCGTGCGCCGCTCGCCCGCGGGGTTCGCGGGCAGGAGGTCTTCGGGGCTCGTGATGCGCACGGACGGGTGCGGC
Organism: Pyrinomonadaceae bacterium; assembly: GCA_045807865.1. Lineage (GTDB taxonomy): Bacteria > Acidobacteriota > Blastocatellia > Pyrinomonadales > Pyrinomonadaceae > QHXN01. The sequence continues at coordinate 6,388 of JBJMGP010000168.1, read as the reverse complement.
GGCTCCTCCTCGCAGATGACGCGCGCCATCTCGTGCGGCGAGCGGTGGCGCAGGCGGTAAGGACGATGACCGGTCAGCAGCTCATAGAGCAGGACGCCCAGGCTGTAAACGTCGGTCGCGGGCGAGACGGGCTCGCCCCTGACCTGCTCGGGCGCGGCGTACTCGGGCGTCATCAGACGCATCGCCGTCGCCGTCGGGTCGAGCGTGATCTCGCCGGCGAACTCGGGGTTGAGGAGCTTGGCGATGCCGAAGTCCAGGAGCTTCGGCACGCCGCCCGGCGTGACCATGATGTTCGAGGGCTTGATGTCGCGGTGGATGACGAGCTTCTGGTGCGCGTAGTTGACGGCGTCGCAGACCATCGAGAAGAGGCGCAGGCGCTCCGCCACGGTCAACTGCCGCTCGTCGCAGTAGCGGTAGACGGGCAGCCCCTCGATGTACTCCATGACGAAGTAGGGCAGGCCGTCGTCGGTCGTCCCGCCGTCAAGCAGGCGCGCGATGTAAGGGTGGTCGAGCGTGGCGAGAATCTGGCGCTCGTTGCGGAAGCGGCGGAGGATGAAGTCGGTGTCCATCCCGCGCTTGATGAGCTTGACGGCGACGCGCTGGCGGAACTCGCCGTCGGCGCGGAACGCCTCGTAGACGGCGCCCATGCCGCCCCGGCCGACCTCACGCGAGAGGATGTAGGCGCCGATGCGGCGGCCGATGGACGGATCGACGAGATCGAACGGGCCGGTGACCGGCGCGGTGGCGAAGGGGTCGGTGGGGTTGAGCTGCGACTGGTTGAGCGCGGGCTCCTCGATGAAGTCGCCGGCGGCCTCGAACTGGTTGACGAGCGCGACGACCTGCTCGAAGAGCGTCTCGTCGCCGGCCGACGCCTGCCGGATGAAGCGCGGGCGCTCAGACGGCGGCAGGTCAACGGCCGTCTGGAACAACTCCTCAATCTGCCGCCAGCGCTCGGGGATCATCGGGAACCGTGAATCGTAAACCGTGAACCGTGAAAAGGAAGTTGGTCGATTGCGTCTGCTAGATAGCGAACGGCGGCTGAGCGTTGCACTGCGCGGGAGGAGCGGCCGAGTCCGGGGAGAGGGCGGAACTGTTTACGGTTTACGGTTCACGGTTCAATCGCTCTTGACCTGCCCGTAGAGCCACGCCTTGGCCATGCGCCACTGCCGCTTGACCGTCGGCGCCGAGACGCCGAGGACTTCGGCCGTCTCCTCGACGGAGAGGCCGCCGAAGAAGCGCAGCTCGACGATCTTCGACTTCTGCGGGTCCAACTCGGCCAGGCGGTTCAAGGCGTCGTCTAAGGCGACGAGGTTCACGTCGCGCTCGCCGCCCGAGGCGTCGAGGTTCTCGTCGAGCGAGAGCTTCTGGAACTCGCCGCCGCGCTTCTCGGCCTCGTGCGCGCGGGCGTGGTCAACCAGGATGCGGCGCATCATCTGCGCGGCGACGCCGAAGAAGTGCGCGCGGTTCTGCCACTGCACCTGCGTCTGATCCACGAGCCGCATGTAGGCCTCGTGGACGAGCGCGGTGGGCTGGAGGGTGTGGCCGACACGCTCCTTGCGCAGGTAGCTCGCGGCCAGTCGCCGCAGCTCGCCGTAGACGACGGGCAGGAGGTCGTCGAGCACCCCGCGGTCACCGTCCGTCAGCCGGACGAGCAGTCTGGTCACCTCTTGCTGTGAGGCTATAGTCACAGGGGAACTCTCACGTATCAACCCGTCTCATCTTCAAACTTCTGGAACAGGCCCAAGTATAAACGACCGCGCGCCAGCTTATCAATTTCGCCCTCTGAAATTTTATATGCGACGGTTAACATTCAGTCAGTACCACCTGCGGTAGCGGGTGGGTCTGTCCATCTCAGGGAGACCTTGACGCGTAAGTCTGACCCACCCGCTACCGCAGGTGGTACTGACTCTATGGCCGCGTAAAAAACTGTAACCAAACCGCGACCCGCCGCGTCTTAACTCCGGTAATGGCCGGACTAGAGGGTTCAATCTCCCCCGCGTCCCCGTGCGGCCCGCCGTAATTCATTCAGCACGGAGAAGGAAAGATAAGATGAGACTCAAAGGTAAAGGGAAGTTTGTGGGCGGCCTCGCTCTGGCCGCGGGGTTCGTTTTGACGGGCGTCGTCGGCGTCGCGGCGCAGGATCAGGGTCAGGGGCAGGAGGGCCGCGGCCGCGCCGAGCGGCCGTGGGGTCAGGAGGGCGTTGGTCGCCGCGGCGGCTTCGGGCGCTTCGGCGCGGAGCTGAACCTGACCGACGCGCAGCAGGAGCAGATGCGCCAGATCGAGGAGCGCTACCGCGCGACCTTCAAGTCTCAGCACGAGGGGCGCGGCCGGCGGGGCGAGCGTGCGGGCTACGACCCCCTCTCGGGCGGGACGTTCGACGAGGCGGCCGTCCGCGCCGCCGCGCAGGCGCGCGCCAACGAGCAGGTCGAGCGCGAGGTCGCGCAGGCGCGCATGATGCACGAGCTGTACAACGTGCTCACGCCCGAGCAGAAGGCGCAGCTCGCCGCCGCGCGCCAGCAGCGCCAGCAGCGCCGCCAGGAGTTCCGCTCCCGCCGCGGCGCGGGGCAGGGGCAGACGCAGCTCCAGTAGCTCGCCCGTCTCGAACGCTCGAAGCCCTTCAGGCGGCGGCCCTTCATGTGAGGGGCCGCCGCTTTCTTTTCCGCGCCGCCGGTGTGATATTTGTTAACGCTGAGTATGGAAGAGACGGCGGACATCTCCGGCCACGAGCCGCTGACCGGGCCGGGCGGGTCGGACGCCGAGCTTGCCGCCCGCGCCCGCGAGGGCGACGAGGCGGCCTTCGAGGAGCTGTTCCGGCGCCACCGGCGGCGGGTCTCCCTCATCGCCGCGCGCTTCTTCCGACACCGCGAGCAGATCGAAGAGGTCGTCCAGGAGAGTTTCACCAAAGCCTTCTTCGCCCTCGGAGAGTTTGCCAACGGCCGCGACGCCTCGTTCGCCGCGTGGCTCGCGCGCATCGCCTTCAACGCCAGCTACGACGAACTGCGGAGGCAGAAGCGGCGCCCCGAGGGCGCGCTCGAAGAGCTGACCGAGGAGGAGGTCGCCGGCCTGGCCGGGCGCCTGCGCGGCGAAGGCGCGGACGCCGAAAGCCGGGCCGTCTCGCGCGACCTCGCCACAAAACTGCTCGCGCGCCTCAGCCCAGAAGACAGGCTCGTGCTCGTCATGCTCGACGTGGAGGGGCTCTCGGTGGCGGAGATCGCGAACCTTCTGAACTGGACGGGGTCGAAGGTCAAGGTGCGCGCGCACCGCGCACGGGCGCACCTGCGCCGCGTGCTGGAGAGGTTTCTGTAACTGCTCGGCCGCGCCGGGCGTCCTTATATTTGAGCCCGCAGGGATTCGGGAGGCAGGTGAAAGTGATGGGAGGCGAAAAAATCACGGGCGGCCGCAGGGAGAAGCTTGAGAGCGTCGCGCGCGAAGTCGTTCGCGCGGCGGCGGCGGGGGAGGGCGAAGCCCGGGCGGCCGCCGACTCGCCCTTCCTCTACGCGCGCGTCCGCGCCCGGATCGAAGAGGAGCGGCGGCGGCGCGAGGAGGGCGAGGGCTGGCTGGCACTCCTCGGGGTGGCCTGGCGCGCGGTGCCGGCAATGGCGCTCGTTGCGGTGATGGCGCTCGCGCTCTTCATCACGTCGGACGTGGGCGAGTTGACGCCGGGCTTCGGCCTGGGCGCCGAGGCGCTGCTCGGCGAGCGCGAGGGAGACTTCGAGCAGGTCGTGCTGGCCGACACGCGCACGCCCGCGAACGAGGACGAGGTGCTCTCGACCATCATCGGCGAGGGGGAGAATTCGAGATGAAGGGCATCGCCACGCTCAAGCTCTGGCTCGCGGTCGCGGTCGTCTTCGCGCTCGGGTGCGCGACGGGGGCGTTCTTAGACAGCGCCTACCGGCTGCGCGCGGGCGCGGCACACAACGAGGCGCGCGGCGGCAAGCGCGACCCCAACCACATGTTCGAGAAGATGCGGCAAGACCTCAACCTCGACGACCGCCAGTCGGCCGAGGTGCGCAAGATACTCGACGAGACGCGCAACGAGTACCGCTCCCTGCGCTCCGAGGCGCGCCCGCGCTTCGACGCCATCCGCCAGTCCGCCCGCACGCGCATCCGCGCCCTGCTCACCGCCGAACAGCAGCAGCGCTTCGACGCCCGCGTCGCCGAGCTGGACAAGCGGCGGGAAGCGGATGAGAACGACGGCCGGCAGTAGGCGGCCGGCTGTAGACCGTTTTCCGGACACCCTTCCCTAAACCTTTGTAGACACAGCCCTTATCCCTGCTGACACCGCGACGGGACGGACTCGCCTCGTCATAAAACAGACTCACATTGCGACGATGCTGACTGACATCGTCGCAATGTGAGTCCGCATCGTCGCAATGTCGATTGACATTACGACGATGTCAGTCAGCATCGTCGCAATGTCGATTGACATCGTCGCAATGTCAGTCAGCATTGTGACGATGTCGATTGACATCGTCGCAATGTTAATCGACATCGCCTCAATGTCGATTGACATCGACGCAATGTGAGTCCGCATCGCCTCAATGTCGATTGACATTGAGGCGATGTCAGTCAGCATCGTCACGATGCCGACCGACATCGCGACGATGCCGATTCGCTTGGCGGCGGGGCTTAACCCGAACTGCCTGCTGCCATCTGCCTACTGCCTGCCGCCGTTCTCCGCGAGAAGGTGCGTGACGACGGGTGGGGTGTCGCCGACGTGGAAGGCGCGTGCCTGTGCCTGGATGGTTCGGTCTTCGTTGGTGACGCGGGCGTGCTGGCGCATGTGCTCGGCCCAGGACTCGACGAGGAAGGTTTCGAGGTAGCGGCCGGGGCGCGCCGTGTCTGCGAAGAGGCCCCAGCGCGTCGCGCCGTCGCGCCGCGCGATGCGCTTAACGTCCTGCATCACGCGCGCGAACTCTTCCGCGCGTGCCGGGTCGATGAGATATTCGACCGTCACCAGGACGGGGCCGTGCTCCGGGTGCGGCTCCTGTATGAAGGTCGGCTCCGTCCAGTGGAGCGAAGGGTTGAGGTCTAAACCCTCGCCGCCGCGCATGGGGAAGAAGGGCGTCGCCGCGAGCCCGACCAGCATCGCCGTCGCCGCCGTGTAGAGCGTCACATGCAGGCCGACGCGCTCGGCCAAAGCGCCCCACGTGGCCGCGCCCACCGCGAGCGAGCCGAAGAAGACCAGCAGGTAGAGCGCCAGCGCGCGCGCGCGCACCCACTCGGGCACGACCGTCTGCACGCTGATGTTGAAGCTCGACATCGTCGTCATCCACGCCACCCCGCCCGCGAGCAGCGCGACGCAGAGCAGCGCGTAGTTCGTCAGATAGCCGAGCGCGGCCGTGGCCCCCGCGAAGACGACAGTCCCGAACAGGACCAGCAGGTTGATCGAGATGTTACGCCTCGCCCACGAGAGGGCGAGCGCACCCCCGATGGCGCCCGCGCCGAGGCACCCGAGCAGCACTCCGTACTGGAACGCGTTGAGCTTCAACTCCGTCCGCGCCACGAGCGGCATCATCGCCCACAGCGCGCTCGCGCACAGCGCGAAGACGCCCGTCCGCACGAGCACGCTCTTCAACTCCGGCGCGTGCCGAGCGTAGCGCAAGCCCGCACGCATCGCGCCCAAGACGCGCTCGGCCGGCGAGATGCTCTCCAAAGCCTCGCGCCGCCAGCGGTAGAGCACGAAGATGACGCCGACGAACGAGCACGAGTTGAGGAGGAAGACTGCCCACGGGCCGGCCGCGGCGACGATGATGCCGCCGAGCGCGGGGCCGACGGCGCGCGCGATGTTGAAGGCGACGCTGTTGAGCGAGACGGCCGAGGTCAGCTCCCCGCGCGGGACGAGTTCGGGCACGATGGCCTGCCACGCGGGCGCGTTCATGGCCGCGCCCAGGCCGAGCGCGAAGGTGAGCACCAGCAGCACGGACGGCGTCGTCACGCCGGCGAGCGTCGCGCCCGCGAGCGCGACCGCCGCGACGAGCATCCACGCCTGCGAGAAGATCAGGAGACGCCTGCGGTCTACGATGTCCGCGAGCGCGCCGGCGGGGAGCGCGAGCAGGAAGGTGGGCGCCGTCTCGGCCGTCTGCATCAGCGCGACGACGAAGGGCGTCGGCGCGAGCGTCGTCATCAGCCACTCGGCGCCGACGTTGTGCATCCACGTCCCGACGTTCGACGCGACGGCCGCCAGCCACAGCGCACGGAAGAGCGGGAGCCGCAGCGGGCTCCATGTCGTAGATTTGCTTTCTGACATTATGTTTGACGGCAAGGGTCGCACCCGCGCCCGTGGCTGGTCAAGTGGGGAGCAGAGGCAGTCGCCGCGTCAGCGGCGCGTGAGTTTAGCCCGGCCTTTCAAGGCCGGGACATCGAATGTTATGAGTGCCGCGTCGCG
>JBJMGP010000167.1:0-8922 GCA_045807865.1 Pyrinomonadaceae bacterium | reverse complement strand
GCCAGCCAGTCACCGAGTAAGTTTTCGACATCGAGTTGACGACGACTGTTCGTTCTCGCATGCCGTCGAGTTGGGCCATCGAGATGTGCTTGATATCCGCGCCTTCACGTGGATAGAGGATATGCTCGTAGATCTCGTCAGTGAAGCAAAGCGCGTCAAACTCCTGGCAAAGTCCGGCGATGAACTCCATCTCGTCACGGCTAAACACCTTGCCTGTCGGATTATTTGGATTGCAGACGATGATGGCCTTCGTGTTTTTATTGAACGTCGCGCGCAGCTCGTCTCGATCGAAGCTCCAGTCAGGCGCGCGCAGTGGGACGTACCGCGGATGCGCATCCGAAAGAATCGCGTCAGGCGCATAGTTCTCGTAAAAAGGCTCAAAGACGATCACTTCTTCGCCGGGATCGACCGTCGCCATCATCGCGGCGATCATGCCCTCGGTCGAGCCGCAGGTGACGGTGATCTCGCGCTCGGGGTCGTAGTCGAGCCCGAGGAACCAGCGCGTCTTGTCACTGATAGCCTCGCGAAAGTCCTTCGCGCCCCAAGTAATCGAATATTGGTTGAATTCGTCTTCGATAGCCTTCACGGCGGCGCGCTTCAGGTCTTGGGGCGCGGGGAAGTCCGGATAGCCCTGCGAGAGGTTGACGGCTTCGTATTCCGCGGCCTCGCGGGTCATCTCGCGGATGACCGACTCGGTGAAGCGGGCCGCCCTCTGCGAGACGTGGCGTTTGTCGGAAACATTTTTACTCATAGGTCTTCTTTGTGGACGGCCAGTGTTTGATCGCGCCGGGTGACTCCGGCGAAACGGTCTATGGGTCGGAAGGCGGGTTGATTGAGTCGGCGCGGGCCCGCCGAAACTTTCGTTGGTAAAATTCTTGGCCTCGGCTATAATCCCCAACCTCTTAGGTCGGCACCGTCTATCTAAAAGAGTTATATCACTTATGTCAACGAGCGCCCCACCAGTATTCGTCATGCCCCATTACCGCCCGGACGGCATGTGCCTGACCTTCTTCCCACGCACTTTTGAGAGCCTGCTTGAACAGACTGATCCGCGCTGGAGGCTGGTGATCATCAATGACGGCTGCACCAACCCCGGCTGCGAATCTCTATTTTCCGAGTTGACGCAAAAGCACCCCGAACGGGTGTCCGTGATAACGCTGCCGCAACACTTCGGCACGGGTTACGCCCGCAACGTGGCCGTGAAAAACGCGGGCGCGGCGGGCGCCCCTTTCGTCATGTTCCAAGACGATGACGACCTAGCCAACCCGCGCAGGGTAGAGGTGACGCGCCGCCTCTTCGGCGAGAGGCCGGACGTGGGTTTCATTTACTCAGGCTTCATACCCATAGACCACTACGACCGGGTGGTGCCCCGTGAACTCGTCCGACTCGACATGTTAGAGGTTTTAGAAGCCGTCGAAACAGATGTCGTCGAGGGGGACCGCGCTTGGATCAAGATCGCAACTGTCACAGGCTTCATCGCCACGACCTCCACCGTGTCGGTGCGCACCGACGTTGCCCTGGCCATCCCCTTCCCCGAGTCGGTCTTCTCTGAAGACTCGCACGCCTGGATGCGCATGTCGGCGTCGGGGACGCGTTTCGCCTTCGCCCCGGAGATCCCGACGAAGTACCGGATGGAGGGGGGGTATTGTTCAGACCTCGGGTATAACGCCCGTGATTCGCGCACCCTGATGTTGAAGGCCAAGTACGATATCGAGGGTTTTAACCAGGCGGTCGCCCTCGCGCTGGAACGTGGCGACCTCTTGCCCGCGGAGGTCGCGAGACTCGCCACCGCATTCTACCGACGGCTCGCGGTCACCATTAACCGACAGGGCTATGCGGCGCTGGCTCGCCTGCTGCGCCAGCACGCAGAGGGCATAACTGGTAAAGACCCTCTGGCCGTCGTCTCGCTGGAAGGGCTATGAACGACGAAGGCTTGCGCGCTACGGTCTCGCTCGCGTGCTATGGCGAAGCTTAACTGGCCGGGTGGCGCGTGCCGACAACCGGTCGTGCCGAATGCCCGACCTCACCGGTTGCGCGCCCTTCTGCCCTGAGATGTTCTTCTAGCCTTTCAGCGTAATCCTCTATCGAGGTTCACGTATCTCTCGTAACGGCCGACCATATATTTAGCGGCGGCCCCGGCTTTAGGTCGCTGCAAAGTGGGACTTCTCCATACCTAACCTGACTGATCAAGCTAATATTTAAACTATGGGGTGAAACAGGATGCAGATGGGAATCGCGATGGTAGGTTGCGGGTACGCCGCGGACTTCTACATGGCGCACCTGCCAAACCACCCGCAGCTTAACCTGGCCGGGGTATATGACAAAAACGATGACCGGTTGAAAGCTTTTTGCGCCAAACACTCCGTCCGGCCTTTCGACTCACTCGCTAATCTCATCAACGATGCCGGGGTCGAATTAGTCGTCAACCTTACCAACCCTTCTCAGCATTATCCCGTGTCACTCGCCGCCCTTGAGGCCGGGCGTCACGTTTATAGCGAGAAGCCCTTTGCCCTGAACCTGGAGGAGGGGCGCCGTCTTATCGACGTGGCCCGGCGGAAAGGCGTCCAGTTGGCGTCGGCTCCGTGCTCACTCCTCGGCGACCACGCCCAGACGGTCTGGGCGGCGCTGAGAAAGGGCGAGGCGGGCCGCCCGCTCTTGGCTATGGTCGAGTTGCACGAGGGGATGATTCACAAGATGCTCCACGAGCGGTGGGTCAGCGCTTCCGGCGCCGTCTGGCCTTACCGTGATGAGTTCCAAACGGGCTGCGTGCTTGAGCACGGCGGTTACATCATTTCATGGCTGACGGCCTTCTTCGGCGGGATCGAGGATTTGACGGCCAGCTCTCAGGTCATGGTTCCAGACAAACGCGCGGGCGCGGGCCTCGGCCCGGATTTTTCCTGCACCGTCCTGCGATTCGCGAACGGCGTGACGGCGCGCATCACCTTCAGCATAATAGCGCCCCCTGACCACAGGTTGATGATAGTGGGGGACGAGGGCGTCCTTGAGGTGGAAGATATTTGGGACTTCGACTCGCCCGTGTTCATCCGCCGCGGGGTCATGCCGGACGCCGCCAACCCGAGCAATTACCTGGGGACACGAACCGTCTACCCGGTGTCCCGCGGCCCGGAACGCAAGTTCCGCTACTATGATTCGCATAACATTGACTGGATGCGCGGGGTGGCCGAGCTGGCGGAGGCGGTTCGTGCCGGCGAGCGGTCGCGGCTGAGCGGCGACCGTGCCCTTCATATTCTCGAAGCCACTCTCGCGGTCTCGGATGCGAGAGGGCGGGAGTCGTATCACCGCATCGAAACCCCTTTCGAATCGGTCGAACCGATGACTTGGGCGCAATAGGGGAAATACCGTATGCGCCACCCGCACAACCTGTCTACACTTCAAGCGAGAGGCCGTGACCTGTAGTCGGGTGTGAGTCGAACCGGGGAACGACGGAGGATGAAGTGCTGGTCTTAGGATTGAGCGGCGGCTTTGGCTTACCGGGGGAGAGGTTCATCCCGAACCTGCCGGTGTGGTTCTTTCACGACTCGGCGGCCTGCCTCGTGCGCGACGGTCATGTCCTGACGGCCGTCGAAGAGGAGCGGGTTAACCGGATCAAGCATACCAACATGTTGCCCGCCGGGGCAGCGGGTGAATGCCTGAAGATTTCGGGAGTAAGCCCGGCCGCCATCGACCTCATCGCATATTTTTTCCGAGAAGAGTATGCGGATAACGAACTGGACTTACAATACATTCAGCACCCTGAGTTGCCCCTCCGGCACGCCCGCGAGCTGCTCTCCGAGAGGCTGAGTGAATTCTTCGGCATCACCGTCCCCTTGGAAAAGCTGCGGTTCGTGCGGCACCACCAGTGCCACGCGACCGCCGCGTTCTTCCACTCTGGCTTCGAGGCGTCCTTGATCGCGATCCTCGACGGGAACGGCGAAGACGAATCAATCTCGATTTACTCGACCGACGGCAAGGAGATGACTCTTTCGGCAACGTACCCGACGGAGAAGTCGCTCGGCCATTTCTACTCCTCGTCTATTGAGCTACTCGGCTACAGCCTCTTTGACGAGTACAAGGTGATGGGCCTGGCCCCGTACGGCGACCCCGCCGTTTACCGTGACCAGTTCCGCTCACTCTATTCTTTAGGGGCGGGGGGAGATTACGAACTCAACGTCGAAAGGGTCAGGTCGCATTTCTTGCGGCGCCGTTTCGTCCCCCGACGGAGGGGGCAGCCGTTCGACGAGTCACACGCGAATTTCGCCGCCGCACTTCAGGAGACTCTTGAGGTGATTGCCGGCCACGTCATCTCGTTCTGGGCCAGGGAGACGGGCCAGCAGAATCTATGCCTGGCCGGAGGTGTCGCGAACAACTCCCGGCTCAACGGACTGCTAGCGCGGAACGGCCCGTTCGAGAGAATTTTCGTGCACCCCGGTGTCCACGACGGCGGCTCCGCCGTCGGCGCCGCGCTGGAGGTATCAAGAATCGAAGCGCCGAGCAACTTCAAGCCCAAGGCGCTGCGAAGCGCGTACTGGGGCTCAGACCTCGGGACGCCTGCGCAGCAGGAGGCGCTACTCACTCGATGGTCCGACTTCTTCGAGTTCAGGCGGTGCGCGGACGCGCCGGCGGAAGCCGCGCGACTCATCGCCGACGGGGCGGTGCTCGGCTGGGCTCAGGGGCGGATGGAGTTCGGGCCGAGGGCATTAGGCAATCGTAGTATTCTGGCTGACCCACGACCGATTGAGAACAGAGATCGTATCAACGCGGCGGTCAAGAAGCGCGAGGGCTACCGACCGTTCGCACCCGCCGTAGTGGCGGAGGAGGCGCATCGTTACTTCGAGCTTCCGCCGACGGTGAGCGAGTTCCCCTTCATGAGCATCACGGTCCCGGTGCAGCCCGACAAGCGTGAACTGCTAGGGGCCGTCACGCACGTCGACGGCTCGGCGCGCATCCAGACCGTGAGTAGAGACCAGAACCCGCGCTTCTGGAGGTTGATCGAAAGGTTCGGGCAGATTACCGGGGTGGCGGTGGTGCTGAACACGTCCTTCAACACTTCCGTCGAGCCGATCGTCAGGACCGCGGGGGAGGCGCTGCTCTGCTTTTTAACTACGGACTTAGACTACCTGTTCATCGACGATTGGGTTGTCAGGAGGCGGCGGTTCGGCGAGGATAAACTTTTGGAGTTGGTTCCTGCCTTGAATGTTAACGTGGAGCTTTCCGAAAGCCGCTTGGCGATGCCTTTCCCCGGCGATGATGTGGGACGAAAGATCGCATTCACCTATTCCAAAGGGCGCTCCATGCCGCTGTCGGCCGAAATGTATCACGCACTGAAAAACGCCGACGGCCGCAAGTCGTTTCGCGACTGTTTAGGCGGCGACCTATCGGATCTCGCGGGCCAGAGCGCCTCCCTTGAGATCAGGCGTCTGCTGGACGGACGCTTTATCGACATCCGCGGTCTCGACGTCGATTCCCAAGCGACGTAATACCTGCGGCGTTCCACGCCTCACATTCCGCTTGCCGGCCCCCTTCGTCGCCGGCGCCCGAACAGTCATCTCGCCACTTGTTCACTCAGTCATTGTATATTTGTCGCACGTGGAGTATAGGTATACAGTCTATGTCCAGCCCCGTACACTGCACCTCGCTGTTTTCCACAGTCCATTCACACCGAACGGAGGATCTATGTCATCGAAACCCACCAAAGTCAAAGCACAACCGAACACGGTTGCAGACGCATCGAGCCCTCGGGCTCTTGCGAAGCAGTTAAACAGCCAGACCCAGAAGTTCTTCGAGTTGGCGCGGCGCGGCAACTTCGAAGACATCGCCCGTCTCACGACCAAAGACTTCTCTTTCATCGACGACCGCGGATTCGTGGGCCTCAGGGCGCAGTGTTTCACGAGCCTGCAATCGATGGTCAGCAAACCGAGCCCGGAAGACACCGTGCTCAAGGTGAAAGCATTTACTCTCAACGACGTGCAGACTCGCGTCTACGAGGGCGTGGCCATCGAGACGATGCTTTACTCTGACAACGTCTCCGTCAGTAACAAGGCGGAGGCGAGGTCGGAGTCGTTCAACCGGACTTTCCGCGTGACGAACGTCTGGGTGAAGCAAGGCGAGGGCTGGCAGGTCGCCTCGACACAACTGACCCCGGTCAGCGTCTAGCGTGGGGCACGTTCGTCAGAGTTCCTTGCGCGAAGCGCCCGTTCTGCGCAGGTAGGCAGTTTTGTGTAGCCCGGCGAAAACAGCGCGGTGACAGTGGCGCACGCGCCACCCTGAATCCCTCGACTGGGGCCGTCAACTAGAGTTTACCCCGCCCGAGTACGTACGGGCGGGCGGGGCCGCTTGTACGTTACATCGGATTAATATCCGTCATGAAGGGGGAAGGAGACGTGCGCTGTCTCCTCCTCCCCCCTTTTAGTTCGAACGTGTGCCTCAAGTATTATTCAGAGAGGCCATACTCCCGCTAAAGGTTCATGCCGGCAGCCCGCGGGCATTTCTTGTGCGGTGCGGGGCTTTATGCTAGAGTTTGTCCACCTTTCGGCCCGTGCCTTCCGGCCCCTGACGTAGGAGCCGGTTTCGCCAAACAATTTCAAGCGTTAAATTAATTCGGGCTCCCAGTCTGAATCATCAGCTCTTCATATTCGTTTCCCCTCCTCAAAGAACCGAGGGTGTCAGAGGAAACTCAATGAACGTCGTTCTAATTTCGACTTATGAATTAGGACATCAGCCCTTCGGCCTAGCCTCACCCGCCGCTTGGCTCAAGGAGGTAGGGGCCTCGGTCGCCTGCCTCGACCTCGCCGTTGAGAATCTGTCCGAGGGGCCGATCAGATCAGCGCACCTGATTGCCTTCTACCTGCCGATGCACACGGCCACACGCATCGCCGTGACGCTGCTCCCCAAGATCAGAGAGATTAATCCGAACGCCCACCTGTGCTTCTACGGCCTGTACGCGCCGCTGAACGAGGGACTACTCAGGACGAGCGGGGCCGACACGATCATCGGCGGGGAATTCGAACAGGAACTCGTCGCCCTCTACGGCAGGCTCCGTGAGCACGCCGGCGACCTGAAGCTGGGCCCGCAGCCGCAAGCCCTCATCACCCTCTCCCGGCAACAATTTCTGGCACCGGATCGGAGCGGCCTGCCACGCCTCTCCAAGTACGCCCACCTCGACATGGGGGACGGGAGCATCCGCGTCGCTGGCTACACTGAGGCGAGCCGTGGGTGCAAGCACCTGTGCCGCCACTGTCCCATCGTCCCCGTCTATAACGGGATGTTCCGTGTGGTTCAGCGTGAGGTCGTCTTGGAGGACATTAAGAGTCAGGTGGAGGCCGGGGCTCGGCACATCACCTTCGGCGACCCGGACTTCTTCAACGGGGTCGGCCACGCCGTCCCCATCGTCGAGTCGCTTCACCGCCTCTACCCAGAACTGACCTACGACGTAACGATTAAGATCGAGCACCTCCTGAAGCACGCGCGGCACCTGCCAACGCTGCGCGACACCGGCTGCCTCTTCGTTGTCAGTGCGGTGGAGGCTGTCGATAACAACATCCTGCAATACTTCGACAAGGGGCACACGCGCGCGGATTTCTTCGAGGCGGTAGCCCTCCTCAAAAACGTCGGGTTGACGCTTAACCCGACCTTCGTCGCTTTCAACCCGTGGATCACGCTCGAAGGCTACCTTGACCTGCTTGAGGTGACGGGCGAATTGGGACTCGTTGATCACGTCGCGCCGATCCAGTACGCCATCCGGCTTCTCATCCCGGCGAGTTCGAGGCTGCTCGAACTGCCCGAAGTGCGGCGGCTCGCACAGGACTTCGACGAACAGGCGCTCTGCTACCGCTGGTCGCATCCCGACCCTCGCGTCGACGAATTGCAGAGGCAGGTTATGAAGGTCGTGCAGCGCGCCGGGGCCAAGAGGGAATCACGCCATGCCATCTTCGGCCAGGTTTTAAGCCTCGCGCGCCAGGCAACTGGGGCCCCTGCGGCGAAATTCTGGGAACTCAACCACGGCTTACCGCTCGCGCCCATTCCGCCGCATATGAGCGAGCCGTGGTTCTGTTGAGCGGAGCCTACCGAGGAGCAGTTAGCTCCTGTACCCTTCTAAAACTGAACGGAGGTCATCATTCGCAATGAACTACGCACACGCTGCGGAGGAACTCACGTCCAAGCTCGGCCTCTCCTCTCCCCCGGTCGCCCTCTCCTTCGTTGAGGCCGCGCCCGAGGGGCTGCAAACTTTCGACGGGGAGGCCCCCTCCGCCTGTTCGTTCTGGCGCAAGGCCGAGTCCGGCGTCTTTTACGCCTCGGCCGAGAAACACTTCAACTGCCCAATCGGCACGATGACGATGGGCTTCGACATGCCTCAGGAGGTGCAGCAGAACCTCATGGGCTTCGTCCAGATGATGACCGGCAGCGGCTACATCACGCCCGAGGAGCCGGCCCACATCCCGACGGTGAAGTCGAAGAAGAGCGGCATCGTATACGGGCCGCTGGGCCAACTGCCCACCGAGCCCGATGTCGTGCTGCTCTGGCTGACGCCGCGCCAAGCGATGATCTACAACGAGGCGGTGGGCAACTCCCGCTGGAAGGCTGACGCCTCGCCCCACGCTTTGGGCCGACCCGCGTGTGGGGCGATTCCGGCGGCGCTCGACAAGTCGCAGCCGCAGCTCTCGATGGGTTGCGCGGGGATGAGGACGTTCACGGAGGTCAGCGACGACCGGATGCTGGTGGCGCTGCCCGGCAAGAGCTTGTCCGAATTCCTCAAGGCCCTCGACACGACCGTACAGGCGAACGCGACTATGCAGGCTTTCTACAACGAGCATAAGGCCCGCTTCGCCAACGCCTGAGGCTGGCGCCGCAGTGTGTTCCTGTGGCTCAACTCTACGGGACGTGAAAAGGGCGAGATCGGTAGTTGGTATTTTTGTGTTAGAGTGT
>JBJMGP010000166.1:0-28844 GCA_045807865.1 Pyrinomonadaceae bacterium | reverse complement strand
CGCGGCAGCCCCACCGGGGCTGCCGCGCCGCCACGCGGGAGTAAGTGAGCGGGGAGAGAAGTTTCCGCTCACTTACTCCCGAGACGGAGGACGAGGCCGAAGGCGAGACGCCCGCG
Source organism: Pyrinomonadaceae bacterium (assembly GCA_045807865.1). GTDB lineage: Bacteria > Acidobacteriota > Blastocatellia > Pyrinomonadales > Pyrinomonadaceae > QHXN01. Next base: position 28,728 of record JBJMGP010000166.1, on the reverse strand, counting down.
GTCGTGCGCCTCCCCAAAGAAGTTCGGGCGCATGTAGTCGAGCTGGAAGGCGCGCACCGCGACGCGCCTGCTCAAGCGAACGTCGAGCCCGCCCCCGAGCGCCATGTTAAAGCCTGTGTCCGCGTCCGACGCGAAGAAGTTGAAGGCTGGCGCGCTCACCTCGCTCCTGAAACGAATCCCCCCGAAGAGCGCGTAGGCGAATGGCGTGGCGCGCTTCCGGCGCAGCGAGAAGCGGGGGCCGACGAGGATGGAGTGGGCGCGCTGTCGTTCGCGCACGACGCCCGGCTCGCCGTCGCTGTAGTGGCCGTCGAAGTCCGCCGTGAGCCCGAACCAGCGGTTGACGTTCCCCGTCACGGACGCGTTCCACCCGTGAAAGTCGCCGCCGGCCCAGGAGTAGCCGCCGAACACCTCCGCCTTCGGAACCTCTTCCTGTGCCGAGGCGGACAGGGCCGCGAGCAGCAACAGGCAGACCGCACAGATTACTTTTCTCATCTCTTCTCTCCTTTGAACTGTCGTGTGTGGGGCGACGCGTGCGTGCGCCGCCCGGCCCACGCCATTGAACGTGAGGCGCCGGGGCCGAGTCGCCCCCGCCTATAAGAAAAGCGTCCTGACCTATCGGCCGGGACGCTTCGCGTTCGTTTTGTTGGATTTTGCGCGGCGCCGGTGGGCGGGGCCGCTTCAGCCCCCGCCGTTTATCCCCTTGCGGAACTCGGAGGGGGTCATGCCCGTCTGCTTCTTGAAGGCCGTGTTGAAGGCGGACTTGGAGTTGAAACCGACCTCCTCGGCGATGGCGAGCAGGGAGTAGTGGCCGCTCGCCGGGTCGGAGAGTTTCCGCTTGGCCTCCTCGACGCGTTGGGAGTTGACGAAGTCGTTGAAGCTCTGGCCGAGCCGCTCGTTGATGACCTGCGAGAGGTGGTGGGTGGAGACCGAGAGGCGCGCGGCCAGTTTCGGCAGCGTCAGCTCGCCGTCGGTGTAAGGCTTCTCGGACTCCATCAAGTCGAGGAGACGCTTGAGGAAGGCGTCGGCCCGCTCGGGCGTGAGCGCCGACCGCTCGTACTTGCGCCCCGCCGCCGCGCCGCCGCCCTTCTCCTCCGAAGACCCCGCGAGCCCCTGCGGCCCGCGCAGCGCGAGGAACGCGAGGCCGTAGACGAAGACGGTCGCGCCGAGCGGGAGCACCAGGTTCGTATAGGTGGAGAAGAACGGATAGGAGAAATCGAGCGCGAAGCGGAGCAGCGCGACCAGCCACATGCCGGAGACGAAATAGACGAGGAACTTCAACTGCACCGAAGCGTGGCGATCCGGCACGCCTCGCCCCCGGCGCGCCTCGCGGAAGTAGCGCACGACGCGCCGGCCCGCGAGCAACACGTAGGCGAGCGCCAACGGGATGGAGAGCGCCGTGCGCGCGTAATACCAGCGCGTCGCCTCAACAGTCTGCTGGAGGGCGAGCTTATAGTCCGCGCCCGCGAAGTAGTACGGGGCGAGATAGATCACGCAGAGGGCGGCAGGGATGAAGTGCAGCCAGTCCCTTCGCCGCAGCCCGGGGTTCTCCTCGGTGAGCGAGCGGACGTAGAGGTAGAAGAGCTGCGCGATGACGAAGTCGAACGGGTGGTTGACCCTGAGCAGGTGCGGGAAGCGCAGGTAGTAGTGCGTGTCGTTGAAGACCACCCAGGCGAGCAGCAGAGAGGTCGTGGCGGCCAGCGCGGCGAGCAGGAGGTTTCGCGCACGCTCTCCCCGTCGCACCGTGACGAGCGCGAACGCGAGCAGCAATGCCTGCCCCGCGCCGAGCAGGCTCAAGACGGAGTAGACGTTCAGCCCGGATTCCATCCACAGTCACCGTGCGGGGCGCCGCTCACAAGCCGGCGCGTGTGAGTGCGGCGCGGGCGGCGAGCGCGTCGCGCGCGGCCTCCTCGGGCGTGAGGCCGAGCGCCGTGAGGTGGCCCATCTTGCGCCCCGGGCGCGCCTCGGTCTTGCCGTAGAGGTGCAGCTTGACGTTGGGGAAGGCGGCGGCCGCGCGCCAGAGGGGCTCGCCCGCCTGCCAGAGGTCGCCGAGCAGGTTCGCCATCGCCGCCGGCCGCAGAAGCTCGGTCGAGCCGAGCGGGAGGTTGCAGACGGCGCGCAACTGCTGCTCGAACTGGCTGGTCAACGACGCGTCGAAGGTGAAGTGGCCGGAGTTGTGCGGGCGCGGCGCCAGCTCGTTGACGAGCAGCCGGCCCGAGCGCGTGAGGAAGAACTCGACGCAGGTGACGCCGACCACCCCGAGCTGTTCGAGCACGGCGCGCGCGATCTCGACCGCCTCGCGCTCGACACTCGCGTCCACGCGCGCGGGCGCGACGGAGAGGTCGAGGATGTGTCGGCTGTGCGTGTTCTCGACGACGCCGTAGTGCGCGAACTCACCGCCCGCGCCGCGCGCGGCGACGACCGAGACCTCGCGCTCGAAATCGACGAAGGCTTCGACGACCCCCTCCTGCCCGCGCAGGGCCTCGAACGCGCCCGGCGCATCCCGGGCCGAGTCGATGCGCGTCTGCCCCTTGCCGTCGTAGCCGAAGCCAGCGGTCTTGAGCACGGCGGGGAGGCCGATCTCTGCGAGCGCGTTGCTCAAGTCTTCGGGCGTGCGCACGTGGCGGAAGGGCGCGACGGGGAAGCCGTGCGCGGAGAGGAAGGTCTTCTCGCGCAGGCGGTGCTGCGTCGTGTAGAGCACGGAGCCGGAGGGGCGGACGGGCGCGAGCCCCTCGGCCGCTTCGACCGTCGCGGACGGCACGTTCTCGAACTCGAAGGTCACGACTTCGACTCCGCGCGCGAACTCGCGCACCGCGTCGAGGTCGTCGTAAGGGTGTTCGTACTCCCTGTCCGAGACCTGCCCCGTGGGCGTGTCGGAGTCGGGCGAGTAGGTGTGGACGCGGTAGCCCATCCGGCGCGCGGCAATGGCGAACATGCGGCCGAGCTGGCCGCTCCCCAGAACGCCGACGGTGGCCCCGGGCAGGATCGCTTTCATGTGGGGAGAGTTGCTTCAAGCACCCGGGCGGTCTGCTCCTCTCGAAAGCGGCGCAGCTTAGCTCTTAACTCCGGGCGCGTGTTGGCGAGGATGGCGACGGCGAGCAGCGCGGCGTTCGTCGCCCCGCTCGGCCCGATGGCGAGCGTGCCGACGGGGACGCCCGCCGGCATCTGCACGATGGAGAGGAGCGAGTCGAGACCCTTCAGGGCCTTGCTCTTGACGGGGACGCCGAGGACGGGCACGGTCGTCTGCGCGGCGACCATGCCGGGCAGGTGCGCGGCGCCGCCCGCGCCCGCGATGATGACTTCGAGCCCGCGCGCTTCGGCGCCTTCGGCGAACTCCGACATCCGGCGCGGCGTGCGGTGCGCCGAGACGACCGCGCACTCGTGCGGCACGCCGAACTGCTTCAGGACTTCGGCCGCGTGGCGCATCGTCTCCCAGTCCGACGTGCTGCCCATGACGACGGCCACGAGCGGCGAGACGACCGCGCCGGCGCCTTCATCAGACGAACTCTCTTCGGACTCCACGCTCGCGTCTCCCTTCAAGGGCTTCAGCCTGATGGACACCGGCTTCCTTTAACCTCACTCAGTAAATGTTGAAGTTGTATTCGAAAACGACGTACTGCGACACCGGCCTGTCGTCCTTCCGCGCCGGCTCGAATTTGATGAGTCTCGCCGCGCCGAGCGCCCTGCGGGTCAGGCCGTGCGGGAGCGGCTTGACGACCGAGACGATCTTGACCTGACCGTCGGACGCGAGTATCGCCCTGATCCGCACGACGCCGGCCACGTTGAACCAGCGCGCCTCCTCGGTGAAGCCCGGGTCGGGCTTGAAGGTGATGAGCGCCCTCTTCATCCCGTCGTCGTGCTTGGACGGCCCGCCCGCGTCGGCGGTCGTTTCGCCGCTGCCGGCGTCCGCACGCGGCGGCTCAGGCGAGCCCGCCTTCAGGACCAACGGGGCGGAGGGCTCGCTCCCTCCCGCGGAACCTTTCAGCCCGAGGCTGAACGAGTCAGGGAAAGACCTCAGGCGGGGGTCGCCCCCTTTGGGGCCGATGGCCGCGACGACGTAGAAGCGTGCGCCGTCGGCACAGACGTAGACGCGGCCGCGTTCCCTCTCGATGCTGACGTGATACTCACGCGCCGGCCGGCCGCTCAGTTCAAAGTCGCGCGCGTAGACGATAGCGACGGGCCCCGTCTCCAGGATGACCTCCCGGGAGTCCCGCGAGATGCCGAACTTACTCCTGAGCCTTTCAAGCTCGGGGGCGATGATGAGTTGCCACGCGACCTGCGCGACCCGGTCGAGATAGAGCGACTCGACGCCGACGCCGGACCCTTCCACCCCGGCGGCGCTCAGACGCAGTCCCTCGCCCCGCGCGTCGCTCAGAGACCAGACGGTGAAGGTCGCCCCGCCGGCGCCGGCCGTGTAGCGCCGGCCGGAGGCTTCCATCCCGCCCGCCCGCACACTCTTCTGCTCGGCCGCAGAGGGTTGCTTCGGCATCAGCGCGGTGAAGGCTTCGCCCGCGGGCGAGACATTGACCCACTCGGGCGGCGGGGTCAGGGCCGGAGTTTGAACGGCGGGCGTCCCCTGCGCCGCCGCCGCCTGCGCGCAGAGCGTGGCCGTGAGCAGCGCGAGCGCCAGACGCTTGAGGGCTTTCGGCATTGCCTCGACTCCGAGCTTAGAGGTAGCGCTCGCGCAATATGCGGACGTGGTGCGCCTCGTGGCCGGCGATGATGTAGGCGAGGGCGCGCACGGTGACCTCGTTGTCGCTGGCGGTGCCGCGCCGCGCCCATGCCTCGGGCGAGAGGTGGCGGAGCAGGTGGAGGGTCGCCGTGCGCACCGCCTCGAACTCGTCGGCCAGACTGGCGAGCGTGCGCGCGTCGAAGTCCACGCCGGCCATGTATTCGTCCTGCTCCATGCCGGGCAGGGGCTGCGTCTCGCCGCGCGCGATGGCCAGCGCGCGGTAGGAGAAGACGCGCTCGCCGTCGTTGACGTGGCCGACCAGCTGCTTGACGCTCCACTTGCCGGGCTCGTACCTGTGCGCGCCCTGCTCCTCCGAGAGCCCGCGCAACAGCGCGCGCGTCTCCGCGCCCTGCCGCTCTAAGGTCTCGACCAGGTCGGCGTCGGGCACGAGCGAGACGTATCTTTCGTAGTAGGGCGCGTACTCGTGCGCCTCGGGTCTCAAGGGGGCCGTCGCTGACATCTTATTCACTCCTTAAGCGCAGTGGGAAGCAAACAGTACCGCGAGCGTTAAGCGAGCGGGTCGTCTGGCGGAAGAATGACTTAACAGGGGTGGACAGGATGAATAGGATTTGAAATTTCAAATTTGAAATCATCCTATCCATCCTGTCCATCCCTGTTAATTGTTTTTACCATTACCTACTCCTGCGCGTGCGAGTAGCCGGGCTGGCCGTCGAAGTTGTAGAGGTTCTCGGTCTTGATAAAGTCGAGCCCGGCCCCCGCGAAGCGCGAGAGGAGCGAGGCGATCTGCGCGTTCCCGACCTCGCGGCCGCCCTCGGGGAGGAAGCGGCAGCGCCAGTGGTCGGAGCAGAACGTCTCGGTCGCGCCGCCCGGGTAGACTTTGACGCCGCGGTTGGCAATCGACGAGAGCTTGAAGCCCTCGCCCGAAAGCTTCTCGACGGCCGCGCCGAGGTCGTCCGCGGAACCGTCCGTCCAGTCGAGGTAAACGTCCACGCCGGCCAGCTCCTAGTTCTCCGCGGCCGCCTCGCGCGCCGTCCGGCCCGAGAGAGAGCCCCCGCCGCCCTCGCCCGCCTTGTAGGTCACGGCCTTCAGCGTCTCCGGCTTCTGCCCGATGCGCGCCACGACGGCCTCCGCGAACTCGCGCGTCCCGACCTTCTCCTTGCTCACGCCCTCTTTATAGATGTCGTACGTGTGGACGCCGTCCTCCATCGTCCGGAGCCAGGCGTTGTGCGCCGACTCCGCCACGTCCGTCTGCCCGACGTGGACGAGCATCATCACCGCGCCTAAAAAGAGTCCCGAAGGGTTGGCGAGGTTCTGCCCGGCGCGTCGCGGCGCGGAGCCGTGGATGGCCTCGAACATCGCGATGTGCTCGCCGATGTTGGCCGAGCCGGCCAAGCCCACCGAGCCGGCGATCTGCGCCGCCACGTCCGAGAGCACGTCGCCGTAGAGGTTCGGCAGCACCAGCACGTCGAAGTTCTCGGGCGCGTCGGCCAGTTTGGCCGCGCCGATGTCCACGATCCAGTGCTCGTTCTCGATGTCCGGGTACTCGGGCGCGATCTCCTCGAAGATTTTATGGAAGAGTCCGTCCGTGATCTTCATGATGTTATCTTTGGTGAAGCACGTCACCTTCTTCCGGTTGTTGCGCCGCGCGTACTCGAAGGCGTAGCGGACGATCTTCTCGGTGCCCGGGCGCGAGATGAGTTTCAGACACTGCGTGACCTGACCGGTCTGCCTGTACTCGATGCCGCCGTAGACATCCTCCTCGTTCTCGCGGACGATGACCACGTCCATCACGGGGTGCTTCGTCTCCACGAACGGGTGGTACGAGACGCACGGCCGCACGTTGGCGTAGAGCCCGAACGTCTTCCGCACCGTCACGTTCAGACTCTTATAGCCCCCGCCCTGCGGCGTCGTAATCGGCGCTTTCAAGAAGACCTTCGTCCGTCGCAAACTGTCGAACGCCTCCGGCGCCACGCCCGCCGGGTTCCCCGCGAGATAGACCCTCTCGCCGATCTCAATCTCTTCAATGTCGAGCCGCGCGCCCGCACCCTTCAGAATGCTCAACGTCGCATCCATAATCTCCGGCCCGATGCCGTCGCCGCGCGCAACCGTAATGGGAGTTTTTTCCGCCATGTTCCCTGTCTCTGCCTTTCCGCTTTCCGCCTTGAGATTAACAACAAGAACGCGCCGTCCGCGCTTGGGATTCGCGCCGGCCACAACTCACAAATAGTCTTCCTTGAGTGAACCTGAGATATACCACCCCGCAGCCGACCCTGACAACCGCCCGCCGTCAAGCGCCTGCGGCCGAGATTACTTCGCCAAGTGTAGAGATAGCGCCGCCGTGTGTGGAGCGGAGCTTTCAGCCCGTAGAGATGCCGTCCTCACTCGTAGAGATGACATTTCGGCGTGTCGAGGGAACACCGGAGCGTGTCGAGCGGAGCTTTCAGCCCGGAGAGATGACGCGCACTCCTGTCGAGCAGACCTGCACGCTAGTTGAATTTATACGCACACCCGTTTAGATAAATCGCATTTATACAAAATCGGTTTGCACACGTGTAGAGCCGAGTTGTTAGCCAGTTCAATTCATACGCGAGCTTGTAGAGATGAATCGCATTTATGCAAAATCTATCTCCACACGTGTAGAGATCGTTTCGGCGTCTGTGTAGCCGGCCCCGGCAACTGTCTAAGCCATTCCGGCGGCAACCACGAACAAAAATAGTTCAGGAGAATTCCTCCCCACACCGACAGAGGCGGTTCCGGCACGGGCGACACCCATCTCGACAAGCGCTCAGACGGCTTCAGCAACCGCACAGAGACTCTCCCAGCGTCACGCTCTGCCTCCCCGCCCGTACGAAACTCATCTCAACACGCGCCGGCCACTACCCACAAAAAACTTCCCTTATAGCGATTTGCACTTGGATGCGACTGGTGCGGAAGGCGGCAAGTCAGTACCGCCTGCGGGAGCGGGCGGGTAGCGCGCACGTGACCCGCCCGCTACCGCAGGCGGTACTGACTCATCCGCGGTCGCACTCAAGCGCAAGCCGCTATAAGTGACCCGACATATAACATCCCCACGCCCCCGGCAACCGCAAAAATGCCCCACTCAACGGAATGGGGCATAAGGTTGAATTGGGCAATAACCTGCTTATCTCACGGCGTCGGCCGGAAGGGGCGCAGGAGGTCGTCCAACTCGTCGAGGATGCACACCTTATCGATGTAGCGGTTGAAGAGACCACCTTCCAACATCTCCGACTTCACATCTGAATTGGCTAAGGCGCTGTATGCGACGAGCACCGCGTCGTCGCATACGCCTCCCGACTCCCGTATCCTCCGCGCCACCTCACGCCCGTTCAAATCCGGCATGAGCAGGTCTATGAAGATGAGTGGGGGGCGTTCGCGTCGGGCCACCTCCACCGCCTCCGCGCCGCCGGACGCCTCGACGACGCGGACGCCCCGCCGCTCCAGTATCAGCCGGAGCGGTAGGCGGCAGTCGTCGTCGTCATCCACCAACAGGACGGTTAGATTATCCATTTTGTCTCGCCCGGAAAGTTTCGCTCTAGCATCGACGGGGGTAATGGGGGTTGTCACGGGGACGGAGAGTGCATGACTTATAGCAGAGTGGGAATGTACGGTAAAGAGTAAAGCTCAGGTGGACAACTTATAACGGAGCGGGAGTGTCAGGGAGAGCCGGCTGCTCTTCGCGGTCTAACTACCGGCCGCTTATCCGTTGAGCGAAGTAAGTTTTTACCGAAAGGTTGACCGCGCGCGTGCGAGAAGGCCGGGGCGCGTTGAGAGTTTATAGCGGCTTGCGCTTGAGTGCGACCGCGGATGAGTCAGTACCGCCTGCGGTAGCGGGCGGGTCTCGTGCGCGCTACCCGCCCGCTCCCGCAGGCGGTACTGACTTGCCGCCTTCCGCACCAGTCGCATCCAAGTGCAAATCGCTATAGTTGTCAGGTCTCAAACCTCACGCTTGATGCGTAAGAATTTGCTGTGAGGGGCGCGGGGGAAATCGTTGACCGTGCGCGGGGTGGTGTGGTAGTTTGCGCGACGCTCCCCCGTTGGTCGGACAAGTTTAGAGCCCCTTCACTCACCCTACGCGCGCGTCGCGGTGTCGGTGCGCGCGGTCAGTTCAAGCAGCTTCGGCGTGGCCGCACGGCCGCGTCGGGCTCTCCATTCCGCTCCCGGCTTCCGAAGGCGGCGCTGCCGGGCCGCTTCTCCGGGACGCATCCAGAGTCCAGAGATCACCCGAGAACCTACCTTTACAATGAGGAGACTTCCATGAACCTACCTACTGTGCCCCTCCGCGCCGCCGCGCGCTTTGTCGTCGCACTCTCTTTCGCCGCCTGCCTCTGCGCGCTCGCGCCCGCGGCCCGCGCCGTCGAGATACAGGTCGAGGTCGCGTACGACAGCCTGGCGCAGCCGCCCGCGCCGCTCTCGAACGTCTGCACGCTCCGCAAGGCCGTCAACAACGCGAACGACAACCTCGCCACCTACCCGCAGTGCCAGGCGGGCGAGGCGAGTCCCGTGGTGGACACCATCGTCTTCAACGTCTCCGGCCCCATCGTCTTCGCGCTCGCGGGCGCGAACGAGGAGGGCGGCGAGACCGGCGACCTCGACGTGACCGACAACCTCACCATCACCGGCCACCCCGACGGCACGACCATCGACGGCAACGACCTCGACCGCGTCTTCCACGTCCACCCCGGCGTCACGCTCACGCTGCGCAACATCCACATCACCAACGGGCGTTGGCCCGACGGCGGCGGCATCCTCGTCGAGGGCGGGACGCTCGTGCTTGAGAACTGCACCGTCTCGAACAACTACGCCTTCATGGGACCCGGCGGCGGCATCGAAGTGACCGCGGGCGGCGTGCTCAACATGTCGAACTCGACCGTCAGCGGCAACGTCGCCGACGACATCGCCGGGGCCATCCAGATCAGCAGCGGCACGGCCACCATCACCAACTCGACGATCACCGCCAACTCCAGCAACACGGGCCTCACCGGCGGCATCAACGCCCCCGCCGGGACGACGACCCTGCGGAGCAGCGTCCTCGTCGGCAACACGAACGGCTCCATCGTCAACGCCGTCCCGAACTTCAGCGGCGTGCTCGAAAGCGCGGGCTACAACGTCATCGGCGACGCCGGCACGCCGCCCAACAACGGCACCTTCAACGCGCAGGCCACCGACCAGACCGGCGTCACGCCCGCGCAGGCCGACCTCGGCCCGCTCCAGAACAACGGCGGCCCGACGCCGACGCACGCGCTCGGGGCCGGCAGCGTCGCGATTGACAAGGGCCATTCGAGCGGCGCGACGGCCGACCAGCGCGGGCTCACGCGCCCGTGTGACCTCGCCGCGGTCGCTAACGCCGCGGGCGGCGACGGCGGTGACGCCGGGGCCTTCGAGGTGCAGGGCATCTGCGTTGCCGCGCAACAGCCGCCCGACGCCGTGGACGATGTCGCCAACGTCAACGAGGACAGCGGCGCCAACGTCGTCAATGTGCTCGCCAACGACACGGACGCGGACGGCGACCCGCTCGCCGTCGTCAACGTCACGCAGGGCGCACACGGCTCCGTCACCAACAACGGCAACTCCGTGAGCTACACCCCGGACGCGAACTACTTCGGCCCGGACTCCTTCACCTACACCATCACCGACAACGTCACCGGCAACGACACCGCGACCGTCACGGTCAACGTCGCGAGCGTCAACGACGCGCCGGTGGCGAACAACGACAACCACAACATGAACCAGGACACGACGCTGACCGTGGACGCGCCCGGCGTGCTCGCCAACGACACGGACATCGACGGCCCTTCGCAGACGGCGGTGCTCGACTCCAACCCGGCACATTTCGCCGCCTTCAACTTCAACCCCGACGGCTCCTTCAGCTACACGCCCGCGCCCGGGTTCACGGGCATCGACACCTTCAACTACCACGTCAACGACGGGACGGAAGACTCCAACGTCGCCACCGTCACCATCAACGTCGAAGACACGCAGGCGCCCTCCGTCTCCTGTAGCGTGTCGCGGGCGCTCCTGTGGCCGCCCAACTCCGACCTCGTCAACGTCGGGCTCTCGGTGACGGCGACCGACAACGACGGCGAGGCGCCGGCCGTCTCCATCGACGTGTTCAGCGACGAGGATGACGCGGAGCAGGTAGGCGGCATGTCGCCCGACGCGAAGGACGTGGCCGCCGGCAGCTTGCGGCTGCGCGCCGAGCGCAGGGGCGATGCCGACGGCCGCGTCTACGTCATCCGCATCAAGGCCACCGACACCTCGAACAACGTGAGCTACAGCTACTGCACCGTGGTCGTGCCGCACAGCCAGGGCAAGGCCGACCTCAACTCCGTCAACGCGCAGGCCGCCGCCGCGGTCGCGGCCTTCGTCTCGAACGGCAACAACCCGCCCGCCGGCTACTTCCTCGTCGGCGACGGCCCCGCGGTCGGGCCAAAGCAGTAGGGAGAGGAACGAAGTTACAGGTAAGAGGCGAACTGCGGGTGCTGAATTAACAGGGATGGATAGGGTGTGCAGGATAAGAGTTTAAATCTTTATCCCGACCATCCTGTCCATCCCTGTTAATTCATTCTTCCGTCTACAGACCGCGGACGGTGACGTGGTGGCCCGAGACTTCGCCGTCGAAGAGGATGCGCGCGGCCTCGCGGCGCAGGCGCTTCCAGAGCGAGCCGCGCTCGTAGGCGTCGAGGTCTTGCGGGATGAGGTCGAAGACGGCGCGCGAGGCGACGACGACGAGCTTGCGGCGCGGCCGGGAGACGGCGACGGTGAGGCGGCGCGGCTCCAGAATGAAGTCGCTCTCCGAGTCTGCGAACTCGCGGTCGGAGACCGTGGCCGAGACGACGACGAGGTCGCGCTCGCCGCCCTGAAAACGCTCGACCGTGTCGATGGACTCCGCCAGGTGCGGCAGGCGCGCGGCGAGCAGAGCCTTCTGCGCGCGGTGCGGGACGACGACGCCGATGCCTGTGCGCGCGTCGAGCCCCAACCCCTCCGACGCGGCGCGCGCGATACGTTCGACGAGCGCGGCCTCGAACTCGTTCGACTGCTGCGAGCCCTCCTCTCCGTGCTCGACGACGACGAGCGCGTGTTCGGGCGCGAGCGCGGCGCGCAGCCACTCTTCGTCCAGCCCTGCACACGCCGCAAGGCGCGTGCGGTTGGCGGAGCGGAAGTCGATCTGGTCGGCGGCGTAGACGTGCCGGCGCAGGAAGTCTGCGATCTCCTCCGGGATGCGGAAAGACTGGTCGAGCGCGACGCGCGGGAAGCCGAGCTCTTGCAGGTACTCGAAGACGGAGAGGAAGACGCGCGCGCGTTTGAGGTCGCGCCGCTCTTCGGCGTCCCAGGCGTGCGCGAGAATCGGGGGCATCTGCCGGTGGTCGCCGACGGCGATGAACTGCCCGTCGGCGCGCAGGAAGGCCGCGGCCGTCAGGGCCTCGGCCAGACCCATCTGCGAAGCCTCGTCCACGACGACGAGGTCGAAGTGCTCGCCCGACCAGTCCACCGCGCGCCCCCTCGACGCGCCCTGCTTCACTAAGCGATACAGCCCGCCCGGCGTGCCGCCGACGACGAGGAGCGGCTCCGTCAGAAGACTCTCCCACTGCCCGAGCGCCGTCAACTCCGCGTCCCCTTCGGGCAGCACGCGCCCGCACCCCGCGGGGACCGTGTCGCCCGCATCGTTGCAGACCTTGACGAGTTTGAGTCGCGCGAGCGATGCGTCCCACTGCGGATTGCGGAATTCGGAGGGCGGACTGATGAGAGCGCCGCCGGTCTCCAATCCGCAATCAAGGCCGAGGAGTTGAGTCCTGCGCTTCGCGACCGACTCCAGGGCGACCGAGACGGCGGCGTGCGTCCTGGCGAGGACGGCGACGCGGAAGGGGCGCGCGGGGGTGGCCTGCGCGAGCATGCGCGAGAGGACGGCGAAGCCGAGCGTGTGGCTCTTGCCCGTGCCGGGCGGGCCTTGCAGGACGAGCACGCGCTCTTCGAGATGCGAGCCGATGACCTCGGCCTGCGCCCTGGTCAGCCCGTGCGGCTCCTGCGCGCGTGCGGCGAGGCGCGCGAACTCCTCCGCGTCCCGCAGGCGTCTGGGCCGGACGGCGCGGGGCCGTCTACCCTCCGCCGCGTCGCTCAGCCATGCGTAGAGGTGGTTGTGGCGCGCGTGGCGGCAGGCTTCGAGGAACTTGTCGGAGTTGAGGTCGTCGGCCATCTCGTCGGCCGTGTAGAGCGTGCCCGCCTCCGGCACGAACAACTGATGCCGGTAGCGGAAGGGCGAGTTCTTGAAGCTCAAAGGCAGAAGGCGCAGGGTCGTCCCGCGCTCGTCCAACTCCTCGACCAGCGCGAGACGGCCGCGCACGAGTTTGAGACCGGTGAGCGCGCGGCCTTCGCCATCGGTTAAAGCGTTGAGCACGACCCAGTCGCCGACGCGCAGGCGCAGCGGCGAAGAGTCTTGCGCGACGGCCAACGCGCCGTCCGCGTTGGCGAAGCGGAACCGCGCGCGCTCGACACGCTCGTCGTCCTTCTCGTAACGCTCGCAGCGCAGGACGGCCGTGCGGCCCGTCTCAGCGCGCTCGCGGGGCGGCAGCGAGAGGTGCAGCAGTCTCTCCTGAAAAGAAGCGTGGTGTTCGAGCAGGAGGAAGTCTTCGAGCGAGCGGCTCAGGGGAACTTCCGAGGGGTCTGCCTCGACCTCGCCGAGGCGTGAGAGGTCGAGCGGCTCCTTCTCGACCCTCCGGTTCTTGTAAGCAAAGCTCTCCTCGACGTGCTGCATGGCGCGGACGCGTGCGCGCGCGAAGTCGCGTATCTGCTCCGACGTGACGCCGAGGAAGCCGCGCACCTGAGAGCGCGCACGCAGACGGTCGTCCGCCTCCTCGCGCAGCAGTCCCCACACGGCGTACGCGTATTCGAGCGGTATCTCCGCGCCGAAGCGCGACGCCGACTCGACGCGCACGAAGGGCGGCGGCGCGTCCTCATCCACCTCATCCCCTTCGGCTTTCGAGAAGTCCGTGCGGAGTTCGCCCGAGGCCGCGTCGCGCACGAAGGTGCGGCGGTTGTCGAAGACGCGCGCGCGGAAGGTGCGGCGGAAGTCTGTGCGCGCGTCCTCCCAGCGGAAGCCGAGCGCTGCGGCCGTCTCGTAGAGGTTCTGGCAGACGGGTGCGAGGTTGAGGCGCGCGCGCACCTCTTCGGAGAGGAGCGAGACCATCGGCTGCGTGAGCGCCGGGGAAGAGGTCAGAAGGTCGTAGAAGGCAGGGACGGCGCAGAGCGCGTCGAAGTGGCGCGCGAGCGCGTCGAGCAGTGCGCGCTCGCCGCGCGGCGCGTAGGTGTAGAAGTGCAGCGGCGCGGTCTCTGCCCCGGCCGCCCGCGCGACGGCCGGCAGAAGCTTCTGCACGAAGCGGACGAGCAGCTCGCGCTCGGCGCCGGTGTCGGGCGGAGCGTCCGCCATCTCGGCCAGCTCGAACGTCTCGCGCGGGCCGGCGACGCGCGCGGCCAGCAGGTAGAGCCTGTCCTGTATGTAGTCGCGCTGCGCGTCGATGAAGACGCGCACGAGGCCCGGGTGCTCGGCCGGGTCGGGCAGCGAGCCGAAGTCCGCGCCGAGGAGGTAAGGGCGCGACTCGACCGAACGTTCGAGCCGCCGCACCGCCGCGCGCGCGCGCTGGGCGAGCAAGGGCAGACGCCCCGCGAGCGGCCAGCGCGCAGAGACGCGCCGCGCGAACTCTTCCTTCCCGGCGGCGGGCTCCATCTCCTTGCGGCCGTACTCGAAGAGCGACGCGAGGTCGCGCGCCGACGCGACGCCCTCGGAGAGCAGCGCGCGTTTCTCCGACGCGCTGAGCAAAGGGACGAGCGAGAGGTCTGCGCGCTCGGCCGTGTCCGCGAAGCAGAGCGCGTTATAAGGGCAGCCGTCGCACGCCGGGCGCAGGTGGTAGCGGGACGCACTGCCGGCGCGGACGGCGCGTGCCACGTCCGAATCCTCCGCGGCCACCAGCCGCTCGATCTCGTCGTCGTAGAGCGCGAGGTCGAAGGTCTCCCACGCGCCCTCCGCGGGGAGCGCCGTGTCGCGCGCGACGATGGCGCCGTGCACCGGCACCTCGCCGAAGCCCGCCTCGCGCACAGTCTCCGCGAGCAGCCGCGCGTAGAAGGCGACCTGGAGGCGGAAGCCGACCGTCTCGCGCGCACTCGCCTTGAAGTCTACGACCGTCGCAGAGGTTAACGACCCTTCACGCACGACTTCGATCAAGTCGGCGCGCCCCTCACACTGCCAGCCGCCGACGCGCCCGCGCAGGGTCGGCTGGTAGTAGCAGACGCGCCCGCCCTCCTGCCGCGCCACCTCCGCGGCGAAGTGCGCGGCGTCCGCGTTCGTCAGGTCGCGGACTTCGACGCCGCGCGCGGCCAGCTCCTCGACCATCTCGCGCTCGAACCGCTGGCCCTCGCCCGAGAGGAGCGGCGAGAGCGGCTCGAACTCCAGACGGTAGCGCGCGAGCTTAGACTTCGCCTCCGAAGGGAAGAGCGTGTAGCGCATGTGCCGCTCGCAGCGGCCGCGCGCCACGTACTGCGCGAGCCTCTGCGCCGTGAGCGGGCGTTCGGTCTGAAAGGTCGAAGAGGTGTCGGTGGGGCTTTTAGACATCCGCGCAACAAGCATGTTGAGGGAACAGGGACTACTACTTCTTCCTCTGAGCCACGACGGTGAGGGTGGCGACCTCCGTGCGGGTCTCGGCGGCACGGACGGCCTCGCGGGCGGCAGCCGTCGCCTCGTCTTCGGAGGAGAGAAACTCTTCCAGTCGATTCCTGACGGCGGAGAAGGTGACCTTGCGCTCGAAGAGCGCGGCGAACTCTTCGGCGCCGAGCAGCGCCTCGGCCGCCGCGAGCCTCCCGGCGTCGTAAGTGGCCTTCGACGTGTAGCTGCAACGCACCCCGGCCCCCTCCGCGCGCAGCAAGACCGCGTTCGAGACGCGGGGCCGCGCCGTCGCCACGCGCTTCAACTCTTCTTTAATCTCACTCGCGCGCCCTTCCAGGCGTTTCAGCTCCTCGTGCAGCGCGACGTACTCGGCGACGAGTCGTGCAACCTCCGCGTCCGAGAGCGCCTCGGTGCCGTCCGGCGAGGCGGCGCGGCCGAAGCACTCGAAGCAGTTGAGGTCGCCCGTGTCTCGGCGCGCGAGCGCCTCGTCCGTGGGGATGAGCCCGCCGCAGCCGGCGCAGGCCGTGTAGAACGCCGCGGCGCACTCGCGGCAGAGTGCCGCGCCCGTGCGGTCGAGCACCGGCGCGTTCGCGCTCAGGTCGCCGAGGCACTCGACGCAGAGCGCGCCGCGCGGCTCAAGACTCTCGGGGTGGAGACTGTTTTCGGACTGCATCGACTTCGTCCTCTTATTTCGCGGGAGGGTCAGCGGGAGGTCGGGCGCCCTGCGCCCGATAGCATACACGGCGCCGTGCCTATTTAAGAAGCGGCGCCGGCGTCGAGGCGTGCGGCGAGGATGAAGTCGCTCTCGCTCAGGCCGTCGATGGCGTGCGTGTAGATTTTGAGCCGCGCGTAACCCCAGCCGAACTCGATGTCAGGGTGATGGCCCTCGCCTTCGGCGACGCGCCCGACGCGGTTGACGAAGTCGAGCGCGTCGGCGAAGTTCGCGAACTTGTACTCCTTCAAAAGGTGGTGCTCATCGACCGACTGCCAGCCTTCGAGCTGCGCCAGCAGCGACTCGACCTCTTCACCTTCCAGACGCGGCACGCCGCCGTGGCACGGCACACAGTGTTTGCTTGTCAGACTCTCCATCCTTAAACCTCCTCTCGCCTGCCGCCCTCAACGTTGCGGCGGGTGGCCGGCGCGCTCCTGTAGGAAGCGCAGGGCTTCGTCCCGCACCGAAGGGTGCTCGTCGTTGGTCATGCCCCAGATGAGGCGGCGCGCGTTCGCCGTGTCCCACGCTTCGAGCGCGTTGAGCACCATCAGGCGGACGCCGTAGTAAGGGTCTGTCCGGAGCGAGAGCAGCAGGCCGCGTGCCTTCGGGTGTTTGCTCTGCGAGAGCTGCTGCGCCGCGACCGTGCGGAAGTCCTCGTCGGCGTCGGAGGTCGCGAGCCGCAGACCTTCGAGCGCCTCGTCGGTCGGGAATTTCGAAAGCGCGTTCAGCACCTGATACCTGACGCTCGGGTTTTTGCACTTCGCCACGGCCCCGACGATGTACTTCAAGACACGTTCGTCATTGATGGCGGCGAGCCGCGCGGCCGAGCTGACGGAGAGGTCGCGGTCGCACTTGAGCACCTGGTTGCCGAGCTGGTCGATGAGTCGGCCCAAAGCCTCCGGCCCGCCCTCGACCACCTCGAACGTGGTCTGGACGTTGACTTCGACCGCGGGCTTGGTCGTGCCGGGGAAGAGCCGGTAGCGGCGCGCGCGCGGGCCGGCCCGCACCCCGCGCCGGCAGGTGACGACGTAGCGCCCCGGCTTCTCGACCCTGGCCCAGCTCGACAGCGGCAGCAGGAGGCCCATCCCGCCGGCCGGCATCATGTACCCGTCGCGCGCGGCGTTAACGTACGAGTTGTCGTAGGAGGACTCGACGCCGCCCTCTTCGGCGCTCGGGCGCGGGAGCTTCTCGCCGCCGGGGCCGGTCACCGTCACCTCGAAGTCGTCGGGCCAGCCCGGCCCCCGCTCGCCGCTCAGGAGCAGTTCCAGGTCTGTGCCGGAGCGGTTCTCGAAGTCGAGGCTGAGCGTGACCGGCTCGCCGAGGAGAAAGCCCGCGCGCACGGGGTGCAGCGAGACGGCGACCTCGTAGCCGTCGAGCCAGTAAGTCTGCGGGGCCTGCGGAGTCTGCGCGCCGGCGCCGGGCGGGCGGCAGAGCGCGGCGACCGCGAGGAGCAGCGCCGCGGCGCAGAGACGTGCGGGATGTCTTGGCGTGAGTCTCTTCATCGCATGCGGGCTCCGTCTGCTCGCGCGGCTTGGCAAAAGGCGCGTCGAGTCGGTAAGCTTACAGCCTAAAGTTCCACACACGCAATCATCTTCCACCGAAGGAGGCGCCGAAGAGACGTGGCTGCCATCTACCCTTTCCGCGCGCTGCGCCCGCCCCGAGACAAGGTCGGGCAGGTCGCCGCCGTCCCCTACGACGTGGTCAACACCGAAGAGGCGCGCGCGCTCGCCGCGGGGAATCCCCTGAGCTTCCTGCACGTCTCGCGCCCCGAGATCGATCTGCCCGAGGGCACGCACATCTACGCGGACGAAGTCTACGAGAAGGCGCGGGAGAATTTTGAAAGGCTCAAGGCCGAGGGCGCGCTCGTCGAAGAGGACGCGCCGAGCCTCTACGTCTACCGGCTGGTCATGGGCGAGCACACGCAGGTGGGCGTCGCCGCCGCCTGCTCCGTGGACGAGTATGACCGGGAGCTCATCCGCAAGCACGAGCGCACGCGCTCCGACAAGGAGAACGACCGCACGCGCCACATCCTCACCCTGCGCGCGCAGACCGGCCCGGTCTTCCTCACCTACCGCGCCGACCGGCGCCTCGACGCGCTTGTCGAGGCCGAGACGAAGCGGGAGCCGCTCTACGACTTCACCGCCGACGACGGCGTGCGCCACACGGTCTGGCGCGCGTCGGCGGCCGAGCAGCTCGCGCGCTGCTTTGCGGAAGTCCCTCTGCTCTACATCGCCGACGGACACCACCGCGCCGCCGGCGCCTCGCGCGCGCGGGCGGAGCTGAAGGGGAAGAACCCGGGTCACACGGGCGAGGAGGAGTACAACCGCTTCCTCGCCGTCCTCTTCCCGGACGAGCAGATGCAGATACTCCCCTACCACCGCGTCGTGAAGGACTTGAACGGGCGGAGCGAGGAGGAGTTCCTCGAAGCCGTCCGCGCGCGCTTCAACGTCACAGAGGACGCGAAGCGCGAGGGGCCGGGCACGGCCGGGCACTGGCACATGTACCTCGGCGGCAAGTGGTACGGGCTCTCCTTGCGCGACGAGGCGGCGCTGACGCTCTCGGACGACCCGACCATGGCGCTCGACGTGAGCCTCTTGCAGAACAACCTGCTCGACCCCGTGCTCGGCGTCACAGACCCGCGCACCGACAAGCGCATAGACTTCGTCGGGGGCATCCGCGGCACGCCCGAGCTGGAGAGGCTGGTGGACGAGGGGCGGGCGCAGGTGGCCTTCGCGCTCTACGCGACCTCCATCGAAGAGCTTTTGCGCGTCTCGGACGCCGGCGGCCGTATGCCGCCCAAGTCCACCTGGTTCGAGCCGAAGCTCCGCGACGCGGTCGTGATTCACACTATTTGAAAGGGGCCAGCAGTCGGCAGTCAGGAGTCAGAATAAAAGCGGCTTCCGCCTTATCATTCTGGCTCCTGACTGCCGACTGCTGAATTCTCAAAAACATATGCGCGTACTCATCGCAGACAAGTTCGAACAGTCGGGGCGCGACGGGCTCGAAGCCGCGGGGTGCGAGTTCTCGTACCAGCCCGACGTGAAGGACGAGGCGCTGGTCGAGGCCATCCGGTCTTACGCGCCGGACGTGCTCGTCGTGCGCGGGACGAAGGTGACCGAGCCGATGCTCGACGCGGGCGCGCTCAAGCTCATCGTGCGCGCGGGCGCCGGCTACAACACCATCGACGTGGCGGCCGCCTCGCGCCGCGGCGTCTACGTCTCGAACTGCCCGGGCAAGAACGCCGTGGCCGTGGCCGAGCTCGCCATGGCGCTCATCCTCGCCTTAGACCGCCGCGTCGCCGACAACGTCATCCAGCTCCGCGAAGGGAAGTGGAACAAGAAGGAGTTCTCGAAGGCGCGCGGCCTGCTGGGCCGGACGCTGGGGCTGGTCGGCACGGGGCAGATCGGGCGCGAGGTCATCTCGCGTGCGCGCGCCTTCGGCCTGAACGTCATCGCGTGGAGCCGGAGCCTGACGGACGAGTCGGCGGCCGAGCTGGGTGTCGAGCGGCGCGGGAGCCTTTTGGACGTGGCGCGTGAGGCGGACATCGTCAGCGTCCATGTCGCCCTCAACCCGGAGACGCGCGGCCTCATCGGCCCGGACTTCTTCGGCGCGATGAAGGAGGGCGCCTACTTCGTCAACACCGCGCGCGGCGAGGTCGTCGATCAGGAGGCGCTCGGCCGCGCGCTGCGCGAGAAGGGGATACGCGCGGGCCTCGACGTGTTCGCCAAAGAGCCGACGAGCGCCGTCGCGGAGTTCGCGGACGAGATCGCGCACGAGCCGAACCTCTACGGCACGCACCACATCGGCGCCTCGACCGACCAGGCGCAGGAGGCCATCGCCGCCGAGACCGTCCGCATCATCCGCACCTTCAAGGAGACGGGGCGCGTCCCGAACGTCGTCAACCTCGCGCGCCGCACGCCCTCGACGCACACGCTCGTCGTGCGCCACCGCGACCGCCCCGGCGTCCTCGCCTCCGTCCTCGACCGCGTCCGCGCCGAGTCGATCAACGTGCAGGAGATGGAGAACGTCATCTTCGAGGGCTCGGAGGCCGCCGTCGCCCGCATCAACCTCGAAGGCGGCCTCGCGGCCGAAGTGCTCGAAAGGCTAAAGGCCGACAACGCGGACATCATCGAGTTGAGCCTTTTGGAAATCAGATAAAGGAAAGAGACATGACCGAGAGAATCTTTAACTTCAGCGCGGGGCCGGCGGTGCTGCCGGTGCCGGTGCTTGAGCGTGCGCGGGAGGAGATGCTCTCCCTGCCCGGCGTCGGGATGAGCGTAATGGAGATCAGCCACCGCTCGAAGCCTTTCCAGGCCATCATCGACGGGGCCGAGGCGGGCCTGCGCGGCCTGCTCGGGATACCCGAGGGCTACCGCGTGCTCTTCCTGCAAGGGGGCGCGAGCTTGCAGTTCTCGATGGTGCCGATGAACTTTCTGCCCGAGGGCGGGAGCGCCGACTACATCGTCACGGGGAGCTGGGGCAAGAAGGCCGTCAAGGAGGCGAAGCGCGTCGGCGGAACAAGTGTCGCCGCGGACATGGCCGACTCCGGCTACAACCGCGTCCCGGCGCAGGACGAGTTGAAGCTCGACGCGGGCGCGGCCTACGTCCACGTCACCTCGAACGAGACCATCGAGGGCGTCGAGTGGCAGACAGACCCCGACGTGGGCGGCGTGCCGCTCGTCTGCGACGCTTCGTCCGACATCTGCTCGCGGCCGGTTGATGTCGGCAAGTACGCGCTCATCTACGCGGGCGCGCAGAAGAACCTCGGCCCCTCGGGCGTGACGGTCGTCATCATCCGCGAAGACTTTTTGTCTAAGGGGCGCGACGGCCTGGCGACGATGCTCGACTACCGCACGCACGCCGAGAACGGCTCGCTCTACAACACGCCGAACACGTGGGGCATCTACATCCTCAACCTGGTCTGCGAGTGGGTGAAGGAGCAGGGCGGCCTCGAAGGGATGTACCAGAAGAACGTCGAGAAGGCGCAGAAGATTTACGATGCCATCGACGCGACCGACTTCTACCGCGGCCACGCCGTACGGGAAGCCCGCTCCATCATGAACGTCACCTT
Organism: Pyrinomonadaceae bacterium; assembly: GCA_045807865.1. Classification (GTDB taxonomy): domain Bacteria; phylum Acidobacteriota; class Blastocatellia; order Pyrinomonadales; family Pyrinomonadaceae; genus QHXN01. The sequence goes on along the minus strand of JBJMGP010000166.1, from coordinate 7,583 downwards.
CCGCTTGCCTAGCGAAGACCTCGAAAAGAAGTTCGCGTCCGAAGCGACCGCCGCCGGCCTCGACGGCCTCAAAGGCCACCGCTCCGTCGGCGGCATCCGCGCCTCCATCTACAACGCCTTCCCCCCCGCCGGCTGCGACGCCCTCGCCCACTTCATGCGCGAATTCGAACGCACCAACGGCTAACACCGAAGGGGCGGACTCTTTGGCGGGGCGTGTGCTTGGCAGGGGGGCGGGTGGGGTTTAAAGTAGGCGCGCTATAAAATCTCCCGTTTGGCGCCGTGGGCGCTTTCCCCCTGTAGATAGATGAGTACGAAAAAACTGTTCCCCCTTGCACTCTGCTTGAGCATCTCGGCCGCGGTCTTCTCCGTGGGCCAGAGTCCTGCGAACAGTCGGTCGCCGGTTGAGCTTCCGTCGGAAAAACATCTGCGCAACGTGAGGCAGTTGACGGACGGCGGGGAGAACGCGGAGGCGTACTTCTCGGGCGGGGGCGAGCGGCTCATCTTTCAGTCGAAGCGCGGCGGGGCGGAGTGCGACCAGATTTACACGATGCGCGTGGACGGGTCGGACGTAAGGATGGTCTCGACGGGGAAGGGGCGGACGACCTGCTCGTACTTCTTCCCGCGGGGCGGGCGCATCCTCTACTCTTCAACACATCTCGCCGACGCGAAGTGCCCGGCGCCGCCCGACTACTCGCGCGGGTACGTGTGGGCCGTCTACCCTGCTTACGACATCTACACGGCGCGCGAGGACGGCTCGGACGTGAGGCAGTTGACGAAGTCGCCGGGGTACGACGCCGAGGCGACGATGTCCGTGGACGGCAGGCGGATCGTCTTCACGTCGATGCGCGACGGCGACCTCGACATCTACACGATGGACGCCGACGGGAAGCACGTGAAGCGTCTGACGGACGAACTGGGTTACGACGGCGGGCCTTTCTTCTCGCGCGACGGACGGATGATCGTCTACCGCGCCAACCACCCGCAGACGCCCGAGCAGGTCGAGCGTTATAAGAAGCTCCTGGCCGAGCATCTCATCGAGCCGAACGCGCTCGAAATCTGGGTGATGAACTCGGACGGGACGGGCAAGCGGCAGGTGACCTCCTTAGGCGTCGCCAGCTTCGCGCCCTACTTCCTGCCCGACGGCAGGCGCATCATCTTCTCTTCGAACTACCCGAACATCCGCAGCCGCGACTTCAACCTCTACGTCGTTAACGTTGACGGGACGGGGCTGGAACAGGTCACCTTCAACGACACCTTCGACGGCTTCCCGATGTTCTCGCCCGACGGGCGGCGGCTCGTCTTCGCCTCGAACCGCCACGCCGCCGCGCGCGGCGACACCAACGTCTTCATCGCCGACTGGGTCGAGTAGGCGAGAAGGGTATTCACATGGATGGACGGGATGAACAGGATAGGGATTAAAGATTTGACATTGCTTTATCCTGCCCATCCTGCCCATCCCTGTGAATTCATTCGCCCGCAATCCAAAGCCTCTGAGTTGAGCTTGAAAGCTATGCGGTACCAGAAGACTCTTCGACTCCTCCTCGCGCTGCTGCTCCTTTCGTCAAACGCGTTCGCGCAGAGTGCGGCGAAGCCCGCGGCGGCGCCGGACGCGGAGCGCCTGCGCGCGCACGTGACGTATCTCGCCTCCGACAAGCTCGAAGGCCGGCGCACAGGCACGGGCGGAGCACAGGAGGCGGCGCGCTACGTCGCGCGCGAACTCGCGCGCGACGGCGTGCAGCCCGGCTTCCGCGTCAACTGCGACGGACAGAACGACAGCTGTTACATGCAGGAGTTCCCCTACGTCTCGGGCGTCGAACTGGGTCGGGGGAACGCTCTGACGGCCACGCGGCGCGCGGACGCGGGCGCGCCGATGGCGATAGACTTCAAGGTCGGAGAAGAGTGGATGCCGGTCGGCTTCGGCTTCAACGGCAAGGTCGAGGGGCCGGTCGTCTTCGTCGGCTACGGCATCACGGCCGCCGAACAGAACTACGACGACTACAAGGGCGCGGGCGCCGCGGGCAAGGTCGCGCTCGCCTTCGCGGGCACGCCCGACGGCGACAACCCGCACGGAAGGTTCACGCGAGCCGGCGAGCTGCGCTTCAAGGCCGCGGCCGCGCGCGCCGCCGGGGCGAAGGCGCTCGTCGTCATCGCAACGGACGAGAACTTCAGGAACGACAGGCTCGCGCGCCTGCGTTACGACAACGCGGGCGGGGACGCCGGCCTGCCCGTCGCCGTCATCTCGCGGCCGTCGGCGGCGGAGGTGCTCGGGCTGGCCGGCCCGCCGCTGCTCGCGGAGTTCGAGAAGTCTCTGCGCGGCGGCGGAGGCGGCGGCCCGGTCGCCGTCGTGCAGGACGCCGAGCCGGGCAGAGGTGTGGTGCTCAATCTCTCGACCGACGTGACGCGTCAGAACGCGCCGGCCGCGAACGTGGTCGGGGTGTTGGAGGGCTCAGACCCGAGGCTGAAGTCGGAGGTCATCGTCATCGGCGCGCACTACGACCACCTGGGTCTCGGCGGCGAGGGGAGCCTCGCGGCGCGCGAGGGCGAGGTGCACCACGGCGCCGACGACAACGCCTCGGGCACGGCCGGGCTGCTTGAGCTGGCGCGCCTCTTTGCCGCGGACAGGAAGCCTCTGCGGCGCACCGTCGTCTTCGTCGCCTTCGGCGGCGAGGAGGAGGGGCTCATCGGTTCCAGCTACTACGTGCAGAACCCCGCGTACCCGCTCGGGCAGACCGTGGCGATGCTCAACATGGACATGATCGGGCGGCTGCGTGGCGGCGCGCTCAACGTCGGCGGCGTCGGCACGGCCGGGGAGTTTCGCGCGGTGGTCGAAGAGCTGAACAGGGGCGACAAGTCCGCGCCCCAACCCGCGGCCGAGCGCTTCGCGCTGCGTCTGAGCGAGGACGGCTTCGGGCCGAGTGACCATTCCTCCTTCTACGCGCGCCGCGTCCCAGTCCTCTTCTTCTTCACGGGCTCGCACGAGGACTACCACAAGCCTTCAGACACGGCCGACCGCATCAACTACGAGGGCGAGGCACAAGTCCTCCAACTCGTGCGCGACATCGTCTACCGCCTGCAAGAGACGGACGCGCGCCCGAACTACGCCGTGGCGAAGGCCGAGGCCAACACGCGTACGACCTTCCGCGTCTCGCTCGGCACCGTGCCCTCCTACGGCGAATCGACCGACGGCCTCAAGCTCGACGCCGTGCGCGAGGGCTCGCCCGCGGCGGCGGCGGGCTTAAAGGCCGGCGACAAGATCGTGAAGCTCGCCGGGCGCGACGTGCGCAACGTCTACGACTATACGCAGGCGCTCTCCGAGATGAAGGCCGGTCAGGAGTACGAGGTCGAGCTCCTCCGCGACGGCCAGCGCCTCAAGCTCAAGGTCACGCCCGCCGAGAGAAAATAAGAGCCGTAACCCGTAAACCGTGACAAGAGAAGACAGGGTTCTTCATCTTGTCACGGTTTACGGGTTACGGCCTTTTATCTACCAGCGCGGCTCGCGGTCGCGACCGCCGCCCCCGCCACGGCCGCCCCCGCCGCCATAGCCGCCGCGCTCGACGCGGGGCCGCGCCTCGTTGACCGTCAGCGTGCGGCCGCCGAACTCCTTGCCGTTGAACTGCTCGATGGCCGCAGCCGCGCCCTCGGCCGTCGCCATCTCGACGAAGCCGAAGCCGCGCGAGCGCCCCGTGTCGCGGTCTTCGACCACGCTGGCGTTCTCAACCTCGCCGGCCTGCGAGAAGACCTCGCGCAGCTCGTCACCGGTCGTGCGGAAGTTAAGGTTCCCGACGTAAAGTCTCGTGCTCATCTCGATCTCTATCCTTTTCTGGAAGTGAAGCGCGGGCCGGAACTCGTCGCGTGCGTGAAGTCTTCAGCGAGCGGGGAGCGGGAACTCTTCTGACCACTGCGGCGGCGAGGGCGGCGACTTGACGACGGCCCTTGTGCTCTGGCTGACAGCGAGAGCGGCTTCAAATCAACTGTCCAACCTCACTCTCCTTCAGCCGAACACCGTCGCCTCAACAGTCGCGGGCAGGCGCGGCCGCCTCCGACCGCGCGAGAGCAGGAACCTGAATGCGGGAGAGTATGCCTAAAACCCCGCGCCCCGCGCAACCATTTTTCTCGCCACTCTTCTATCTTGAAAAGGGCACGGCTTTAGAGGAGAATGGCGGCGCGTTTGAGTTGTAGGGGCGTGGGGCCGCGTGTGGCGGCCGAACCGCCCCGGTCTTAGAACCTCTGTCCCTTTCGCATCGCGCCGGTGGCCCCCGGCCGTCTCTGACCCGCAATGATCGGCAAGAACATCTCGCGCTATCGCATCCTCGGCCAGGCCGGTGAGGGCGGGATGGGTGTCGTCTACGTCGCCGAGGACACGGTGCTCGGCCGCCGCGTCGCCGTCAAAATCCCGCACGCGGGGCGCGACGAGACCCACTACCGCGCCCGCTTCCTGCGCGAGGCGCGCGCCGTCTCGAAGCTCAGCCACCCGAACATCGCCGCCGTCCACGACTTCGGCGAGACCGACGAGGGGCAGCCCTTCATCGTGATGGAGCTGGTCTCGGGGCAGACGCTCGGCGAAATGCTCTCGGGGCCGGGCATCAGCATCGCGCGCGCCGTCGAGGTCGCGGGCCAGACGGCCGAGGCCCTCGCGGAGGCGCACCGCCTCGGGGTCGTCCACCGCGACATCAAGCCCTCGAACATCATCATCGACGAAACGGGCGCCGTCAAAGTCCTCGACTTCGGCCTCGCCAAGCAGCTCCACGAGGAGGGCGCGGGCGGCGCGGGCGGCCCCGAGGCGCAGACGCTCCTCACCGCGCGCACGCGCTCGGACGTGGTCATCGGCACGCCGCTCTACCTGAGCCCCGAGCAGGCGCGCGGCGCCAAGGTGGACGGCCGCAGCGACCTCTTCGCCCTCGGCGCTTTGCTCTACGAATGTCTGGCGGGGCGCCCCGCCTTCTCCGGCGCCAACGTCATCGAGATCGGCGCGCAGGTGCTCCACTTCGACCCGCCGCCGCCCTCGCGCCTCAACCCGCGCGTCCCCGCGGAGCTCGACCGCCTCACGCTCAAGGCGCTCGCCAAGAAGCCCGAGGACCGCTTCCAGACGGCGGCGGAGCTGGCCGCGGAGCTGGCGCGCGTGGGTGCGAGGCTGCCCGCCTCCGACGCCGTGACGACGCGGCGCCTCGCCGGCGCCGACAGCGGCCTCCGCTCCAGCGCGCTCATCACGATGGCCGAGGGTCTGCGGCGCCCGAAGTTCTCGCCGCTCACTTTGCTGGCCTCGCTCGCGGGGCTCGCGCTCGTCATCTGGGCCGTCTGGTACGTGCGCCAGCCCTCGGCGCATAAGCCGGCGCCGGAGGTGGCGCAGCTCTACGAGCAGGGCGTGGAGGCGATGCGCGAGGGCTCCTACTACAGGGCGAGCCGCCTGCTCACGCAGGCGGTGGAGAAGGACCAGAAGTTCGCGCTCGCGCACGCGCGCCTCGGTGAGGCGCTGCTGGAGATGGACTTCCCGGATCGTGCCAAGGACGAGCTGATTGCGATCACCGAGCACGTGCCCGACTTCACGGTCTACCCACGCAAAGAGGCGCTCTACCTCGACGCCTTCCGCTCGACGGTGAGTAGAGATTACGAGGGCGCCATCCGCGACTACGAGGAGATCATCAAGCTCGACCCACGCCCGCAGTCGCACCTCGACCTCGGGCGCGCCTACGAGCGGAACTACGTGACCGAGAAGGCACTCGCCAGCTACACCGACGCCACCGGACTTGACCAGTCGTACGCGGCCGCCTTCCTTCGCATCGGCACGCTCCACGCGCGGCAGAAGAATGTGGCCGGTGCGGCCGACGCCTTTGACCGCGCACAGAGGCTCTACGTCGAGCGGGGCAATAAGGAGGGCGAGGCCGCCGTTCGCTATCAGAGGGGGCGGCTCTTCGCCGGCAACGGCAAGCAGCCGGAGGCGAAAGCCGAGTTCGAGCAGGCGCTCCGGCTCGCCCGCGAGTCGAATAACCGCTACCAGGAGGTGCAGGCGCTTCTCCAGTTCGCGCAGACGCTGGAGGACGGCGAGGCGGCGGAGAAGACTGCGACGGATGCCGTCACCCTGGCGCAGTCGAACGGCATGAACGACCAGGTGGCGAACGGCTACCTCACACACGGCAACATCCTCTTCACCAAGCTCAACAAACTGGACGAGGCCGAGGCCGCATACAGGCAGGCATTCGATTATGCGAGCAACTACAAGCTGCGGCGCTACGTGGCGCTGGCGCTCTCGAACCTGGGGAGTCTGAGCACCAAGCGCTCGCGCCCCGACGAGGCGGAGCGGTACACCGACGAGGCGCGCGCCTTCTACATCCAGGCCGGCTACCGCCGTGAGGCCGATACGTGCGCCATCATCATCGGCCGGAGCCGGAGGCTGAAGGCCGACTACGAGGGCGCGCTCAAAATTCTGGAGGAGCAGCTCCGCCTCGCCGAGCAGGCGAGCGACCTCGGGCAAGTGGGCCTGCTCCACCGCGAGTGCGGCTCGGTGTTCCACGCGCAGCAGAACTACCCGCAGGCGCTCGCGCACTACCGGGAGAGCCTCACCGCTGCCAAGACGCTCGGCAACACGCAGCTCCTCAACTACTCATTACTCAGCCAGGCGAGCATGCTCTGGTCGCTGGGTCACTACGCGGAGGCGGGCGACTCACTTAGCCGGTTGACGGACGCGCAGCCGGTCGGCGCCGGGACACCCCAGGAAGTGCTCGTGCTGGCATACATCTCTCAGTCCGACATGGAGTTGAGCCGGCGGCGCTTCTCGGAGGCGGCCGCAAAGTCCGGACAGGCGCTCGCCGCGCTGGAGAGCCAGAGCAGCCCGTCGAACGAACAGCTCGCCTGGGTCAATAGCGACCTCTGCGTGGCCGAGAGCTACGGCAGCTCGCTCGCGCGCGGACGCAAGTTCTGCGCAGAGGCGCTGCGCCGGGCTCAGTCGAGCAGCGACCAAGCGACCATCGGCCATGTGCATTACACGCACGCGCTCGCGCTGCTCGAAGCAGGCGATGCCGCGGGCGCGCGCGCCGCGGCCCTGCGTGCGGTGGATATTTTTACCAACATCAAGACGGCCGACTCGGAGTGGCAGGCACTCGCCGTGGCGAGCATGGCCGCCCGCCGTGCCGGTGACGAGGCGGCAGCGCATGCCGACCTGTCGCGCGCCGAGTCGGCACGCGCACAGTTCGAACAGAGTCTGGGGGCAGAGGCGGAAGGCTACCTCTCGCGCCCTGACGTGCAATGGCTCCGCGGTGATCTCGACGGCTCGGTCGCGAGCACGACTCACTGACGTTGCCCCACAGTCCTCAACCCCTTAAGGAGAACGACATGTCAAATTCCCAGGACCCACCGATCGTCATCAGCGGCGGCTCCGTCACCATCGACATTGATGAGGACATCTTCACACCCAACGGCAAGAACAAGCGCTGGAACGCCACCAAGAAGATCAAGCGCGTCGAAGTCACCATCAACGGCAACACGCAAACCTTCGACGTTCCCAACGGCAAGGTCACCGTCGCGATCCACTACGGAAACGACAAGCCGTAAGGAGATTTAAACCCCCGACTCAAATGACCAGGCGGCGG
>JBJMGP010000165.1:0-47062 GCA_045807865.1 Pyrinomonadaceae bacterium | reverse complement strand
GCCTCGACCGCCTCGTGCAGGAAGACGGAGTTCAAGACGACGCGCGAGGCGGCGTTGAGGCCGAACGAGACGTTCGAGACGCCGAGGATGGTGTAGCAGCCGGGCAGTTCCGCCTTAATCTTCCTTAAAGCCTCGATGGTTTCGGCGGCGTTGCGCCGGTCTTCCTCGATGCCGGTCGAGATGGGCAGCGCCAGCGGGTCGAAGAAGATGTCGTGTGCGGGGAAGCCCAGTTCTTCGGTCGCCTGTTCGTAAGCGCGCCGGGCAATCCTGAGTTTGCCGTCGGCCGTGCGCGCCATGCCCTCCTCGTCGATGGTGCCGACGACGACGGCCGCGCCGTACTCCTGCGCCAGGCCCAAGACCTTCTTGAAGCGCGGCTCGCCGTCCTCGTAGTTCGTCGAGTTGAGGATGGACTTGCCGCCCGCGTGCTGGAGGCCCGCCTCCATCTTCTCCCACTCGGTCGAGTCGAACATGAGGGGGAGCTTGACCTGCGTGACGAGGCGCGAGGCCAGCGCGTGCATGTCGCGCACGCCGTCGCGGCCGACGAAATCGACGTTCACGTCGAGGACGTGCGCGCCCTCGCGCTCCTGCGCGCGCGCGAGCGAGACGAGTCCGTCCCAGTTCTCGTCGTTCAAGAGGTCGCGCATCTTCTTCGAGCCCGAGGCGTTGACCCGCTCGCCGACGATGAGGAACGAGGCGTCCTGCACGTACGGCTGCTGGATGAAGATGGACGAGGCCGCGGGCAGCACGCGCGCCTCGCGCCGCTTCGGCGCCAGGCCCCAGACGCGCTCGACCAGCAGCTTGAGGTGCTCGGGCGTCGTGCCGCAGCAGCCGCCGACGACGTTGGCGCCGAAGTCTTTCGCGAAGTGTTCGACCTGCGCGGCGAAACTTTCGGGCGTCTCGTCGTAGTGCATCTTGCCGTCTTTGACTTCGGGCAGGCCGGCGTTCGGCAAGACGGAGACGGGCCGCGGCGTGTTCTCGCAGAGGTAGCGCAGGCTCTCGGCCATGTTGCGCGGCCCCGTGCCGCAGTTCATGCCGATCACGTCAACGGGGAAAGGTTCGAGCGCGGTGAGGGCCGCGCCGATCTCGGTGCCGTTGAGCATCGTGCCGAAGACTTCGACCGTCACCTGCGCGATGACCGGCACGCGCCGCCCCGCCCGCTTGAAGTCGGCGAAGATGGCGGCGAGCGCCGCCTTGGTCTGCAACAAGTCCTGGCACGTCTCGACGATGAGGATGTCCGCGCCGCCGTCGAGCAGCCCGCGCACCTGTTCGGCGTAGGCGGCCTGGAGGTCTTTGAACGAGACCTGCCCGAGGGTCGGCAGCTTGCGCCCCGGCCCCATCGAGCCGGCGACCCACCGCGGCCTCTCTTTCGACGAGTAGTCGGCGGCGATGCGCTTCGCCAAGCGGGCGGCGCGCACGTTCATGTCGTAGGCGAGGTGCCCGATGCCGTACTCCTCGAAGTCGAACGGCGTGCCGTTGAAGGAGTTGGTCTCGACCACGTCGCAGCCCGCCTCCAAGAAGAGGCTGTGGACGCGCTCGACGGCGTCGGGGCGCGTGACGAGGAGGTTCTCGTTGCAGCCCTCGAAGCGCGGCCCGCCGAAGTCGTCGAGCGAGAGGTGCTGCGCCTGCAAGCTCGTGCCCATCGCGCCGTCGAAGATGACGACGCGTTCTTTTAAAGTCTCAAGGAAGTTGCTCATGTGGTATAGCTGTTAGCTGTTGGCTTTTAGCTACTTTCAAGAGAAAGCCCCGCGCCAAACAACGCGGGGCTCACTCTCGAAAGCCTTTTTTTTACGGGCCTCCCCGGGAGGCGCGCCGAGCTGTTTAGCGGTTTATTTTACGTGGCCGCAAGTCGCCTTAACTCACCACGTTTGCCTGAGTATTGAAACATCGGGGGGCACTTGTGTCAAGAATGGGTTCGGCCCGGCAACTATCTTGATTCAAATATTGTCCAACGTCTCCGCGCTGTGCTAACGTGCCTGCCGGTTCTTCCCTTTCCGAATCCAGTATGCGACGCGCCATCTACCCCGGCTCCTTCGACCCCGTCACGAACGGCCACCTCGACATCATCGAGCGCGGCTCGAAGCTCTTCGACGAGATCATCATCGCCGTCCTCGTCAACCCCGAGAAGCGCGCGCTCTTCACGGTCGAGGAGCGGCGCGAGATGCTCGAAGAGGTCTTGACGCTCACCGAGTCGGGCGGCTGCCGCCTGCGGGTCGGCTCCTTCCAGGGACTGCTGATGCGCTACGCCGTCGAGCAGCAGGCCGACGCCGTCGTGCGCGGCATCCGCGCCATCTCCGACTACGAGTACGAGTTGCAGATGGCTTTAATGAACCGGAGGCAGGAGCCGAAGATCGAGACCGTCTTCATGCTGGCGGCCGAGTCTTACTCTTACGTCAGCTCGCGCCTCGTCAAAGAGGTCTACTCGCTCGGCGGCACCATCGAAGGCTTAGTCCCCGCCACGGTCGAGGAGCGCATGCGCCTCAAGCTCGGCAAAAGTTGAGACCCGCCCGCGCTTTGGTGCTATACTCCGCGCATCCGCCCCCCTTCAACTTAACCCTTAGGGAACAGACGGGAGAATTGCGTTATGCCGAGAGGTGACAAAGGCGCTTACACCGATAAGCAGAAGCGGCAGGCCGAGCACATCGAGGAGGGCTACGAGGAGCGCGGCGTCTCCGAAGGCGAGGCCGAGCGGAGAGCCTGGGCCACGGTCAACAAGAGTTCGGGCGGCGGCAAGAAGAGCGGCTCGGGGCGCGGCAAGAAGACGAACAAAGCCCCTTCCAAGAAGGGCGGCCAGAAAGGCGGCAAGGCTTCGAAGGGCGGGGCGAAGAAGGGCGCAAGTAAGAAGGGCGCCGGCAAGAAAGGCAGTAGTAAGAAGGGCGGCTCGAAAAAGGGTGGCGGTAAGAAAGGCGGCAGTAAGAAGGGCGGCTCGAAGAAGGGTTAACACCTGAGCCGGCTTTCAACACATAGACACATAGACACGGCTTGAAGTTATCACGCTATAAGCCGTGTTTATGTGTCTTCGTCTTAATCCTTTGTCATGTTGCGTGCGCCGCCCGTTACAGATACCATCTGGCTTCGTTCGTCAAAGCCTCTAAAGCACAGGCATCAGGATGACAGCAATTAAAACTTCCTTCCCCGTCTCGCCGAACGTCGCGCGGATGCAGCCCTCGTCCACACTCGCCGCGATGCAGGCCGCCATCGCCCTGCGCCACGAAGGGCACGACGTGGTGGACTTCGGCCCCGGCGAGCCCGACTTCGACACGCCCGCGCACATCAAGGAGGCCGCCGCCCGCGCCATGCAGGCCGGCCAGACCAAGTACACGCCGACGGGCGGGACGAAGAAGTTTCAGGAGACGGTCGCCGCCTACTACGAACGCGAGTTCGGCGTGCGCGTCAACCCCTCGGAGGTGGTGGCGACCGCGGGCGGCAAGCAGGGCATCTTCAACGCCGTCGTCACGCTCTGCGGCGCCGGCGACGACGTGCTCATCCCGAAGCCCTACTGGGTCACCTTCCCCGAGATCGCCACCTTCGCCGGCGCGCGTCCCGTCTACATCGAGACCGAAGAGACGGGCTTCCAACTCACGGCCGAGCAGGTCGAGGCGGCGATCACGCCGCACACGAAGCTCATCATCATCAACTCGCCTTCGAACCCCTCGGGGCGCGTCATCCCGCCCGCGGAGTTCGAGCGCATCATGCGGGTCGTCGCCGCGCGCGGCATCTACGCCGTCTCGGACGAGTGCTATTTAAAGTTCGTCTACGAGCCGGCCGAGGTCTTCAGCGCGGCGACGCTGGCGCCCGAACTGCGCGAGCGGCTCTGCATCGCGGGCTCCTTCTCGAAGACCTACGCGATGACGGGCTGGCGCATCGGCTACACTATAGCGCCCGCCGCCTGGACGCGCGAGATGTCGAAGGTGCAGAGCCACTCGACGAGCAACCCCAGCTCCATCTCGCAGGCCGCGGCCGTCGCCGCCTTCGAATCGTCGCAGGACTGCGTGGGCGAGATGCTGGCCGAGTACCGACGCCGGCGCGACTGGCTGATGGGTGCCCTCGCGGAGATTCAGGGCCTCGGCTGCGCACAGCCCGAGGGCGCCTTCTACGTCTTCCCCTGCGTGAGCGGATGCCTCGGCGGCGAGCTGAAGACCTCTGCCGATTTTGCCGACCGCCTCCTGCGCGAGGCGCACACCGTCGTCACCGACGGCGCGGGCTTCGGCGCCGAAGGCTACGTCCGCATCTCCTACGCCACCTCGATGGAGAGACTCGAAGAGGGCATCCGCCGCATCCGCCGCGTCGCGGAGAAGTATGCCGAAGGCAAGTAGCACCAGGCAGTTATTGCCACCCGCGATCAGGCCGCATAGCGGGAGCAATTCCAACACAGAGACACGGAGACACAGAGACACAGCTTGAAGTTATATGCTTCAAGCTGTGTCTCTGTGTTTAGCGCCTCCCGGCTACACGCACCTGCAAAAGACAAACTGCCTACTTCAATAAATATTGAAGTTGTACTCCAGCACCACGTACTGCGAGACGGCGCGGCCGTCCTTCTGTGCGGGGCGGAACTTGATCTGGCGGGCGGCGGCGATGGCCTTCTCGGTCAGGCCGTCGGGCAGACCCTTGACGACGCTGACGTTCGACACCTCGCCGTTGGCGTTGAGGACGGCGCGGAGCCGCACGGTACCGGTCACGGTATTCTTGCGCGCCTCTTCGGTGAACCCCGGCTCGGGCTTGAAGGTGATGAGGGCGCGGACGGACACGTCGTTCTGCCTGAAGGGCTGCGTGTAGTCGATGCCGCTTCTCCCTCCGCCGCCGCCGCCGGGGCCGCCGCCGCCGTCATGTCGGTCGCCGCCGCCCACGTTGCCGCCGCGCCCCGGGCCGAGGCCCGTCCCGTCGCCCGTCCCCACACCGCCGCCCGAGCCGTCGCCCATGCCGCCCCCGCGGCCCGGCCCTGAAGAGGGTTCTGTCGCCGTCGAGTTGGGCACGCCGTAGGGGATGTCCCTCGGGTCAACCTTGACGAGCATCGGGTCTACCTGAATCGTCGTCGGCATCGCCAGGTGCGGGTTCAGCGGCGCCGGCTTCGGGTTCGCCGTCACGATGGGCGGCACTTCGAGTTGCGCCGTGGGCAGCTTGCCCCCTGACGGGGGCGCCTGCTCCTGTCGCCCGCCGCCCCCGCCGCCGCCCGGCTTCTCGTAACGGGCCTTGGAGCCGCCGCCCTTCCCTTCGTTCGTGCCGGCGGTGCCTTTGTCCGGCGTCGGCTGCTCCCTCGGAATCTCGTTGCTCACGTAGCCGACCAGATCAAGGTTCTCGTACGGGTTGACGCCCGCGACGTGCCCGGCCCTCATGCGCTCAAGCGCGAAGACGCCGGTGAGCAGCAGCGTGACGAAGACGAAGGCGCTCGTCGTCGCCAGCGCGACGTTGCGCTGCGAGAAGAAGCCCCAGCCCGCGCGCCCGTACGCCTCGACCGAGCGCCCCACGAAGCCGAACGGGTCGCGCTTGAACTCGGGGAACGTGAGCCCCGCCTCGCGCCCGACGGCCTGCACCTCTTTAACCAAACGGCGCGCGAGCCCCTCGTCCTCGACGAAGGTCAGGCGGTACTCGCCGCGCGCGAACTCGGGCCGCCCCCAGAAGTCTGTCCGAATCTCTTGTGCCATACGTCGCCTCAATCTTTCTTCGTAGCCGTCCCAGAAACTTTCCGCCGGGAGAGACGTTTCGGCGGCCTCGTCGAAGACGCGCAGCGTCTCGGTCATCCCACGGTACCGAGCCGCGCAGCGCTCGCAGCGCACGACCTCTTCGAGCAGCGCCTCGCGCGCGCCGCCCTCCACCTCGCCGAACAGCAGCTCGACGAGTGACTCTTCGGTCGCCTGGCAATCGTGTCTCATCGCAAAACTAACTCTGGCCGCGCGCCCCGAGCGGCAGCTCCTCGCCCACGCCGAGCGAGGAGCGCAGCTTTTCAATCGAGCGGAAGAGAGACTTCTTCACCGTGCCCGCCGAGCAGTTCAGCGCGTCGGCGATCTCCTGACTCGTCATCCCCTCGCGGTGCTTGAGGAGGAAGATGAGTCGCTGCTGCTCGGTCAGCTCGCCGAGCGCGCGCATGACGCGCCCGGCCATAATCTTCTTGTGATAGCCGTCCTCGCTTCCCTCGTCGGCCAGACCCCTCGCCAACGTCTGCTCTTCGAGCAGCTCTTCGAGGCTGTCGAGCCTGACCGTCGTCTTCACCTCGTCCCGCGTCACCGTCTCGGCCCGCCTGTGGTTGAGAAAGGAGTTGACCATGATCCGCCGCAGCCACGTCTGGAAGCTCGACTCGAAGCGGAAGCCTTTGAGCGAGCGGAACGCCTTGAGCCAGACCTCCTGCGAGAGGTCTTCGGCGTCCTCGGGTCGGCGGCAGTAGTGGAGCGCGAGGGCGTAGACGCGCCGCTCATACTCTCGCGCGAGGCGGCAGAAGGCATCGAGGTCGCCGCCCTGCGCGCGCCGGATCAGTTCGTTCTCGCTGGTCAACGGTTAGAGTCCCCGGGCGAGCCCGCTCCTGCGGGCTCACAGGAAAAGACACCGCGGCGCCGGATTCGGTTGGCACGGGCCGCAGAAATTTTCTGCTCAGATGAGGGGGAAGGCCGGGAGGGTTGGATTGGGTAGGGTGGAACCTCGGGGCTGGACGAAGTGGGAATGAATTAACAGGGATGGACAGGATATGCAGGATAAAGATTTAAACCCTTATCCTATCCATCCTGCCCATCCCTGTTAATAGTTCTTACCGCGATGCGAACCGCCCGCAGGACTTGCTCACTCCGCGCCGCCGTCCTTCTTCTCGCCGCCGAGCTTGGAGGAGATGGCCGTCAGCATCCGCGGGAAGGTGCCGAGCGGCGTGCGGCTCTCGACGTAGAAGCCGTCCGCGCGCGTGACGCCGAAGGCGAAGCTGGGCCGGAGGCTCGCGCGCTGCCCCTCGGTCTTAAACGACTGCTCGCCGCCGGAGAGCGTGCGCCCGAGGCGGTTGAGGTAGTCCGCGTTCGTGTTGAAGTAGACGAACTGCGCCGGCCCCTGCAACTGCGCCGCGGCCGACTGGTAGGCCGCGCTCCCCTTCAGCGAGCGCCCGCCCTGTACCGTGTCGATGACGCTCTCGACCGCCTCGGGCCGGCCGCTCGCGACGAAGTTGCCGTTGATGAAAGCGTACTCAAGCCCGCGCCCCTCCGGGCCCGAGATGCGGCGCACCTTCACGCCCTTGTACTCGCGCTCGGTCGTCTCGCGCTGGTTCTTCTCGGCGAACTTCGTGAGCGCGCCCGCGAACACCGCCTCGTCCTTCAGGTTGACGAGGATGACGCCGCTGTGCCCCTCTTCGGAACTGTCCGTGCTCAACTGCGCCGCACAGACTTCGGTGCCGACCGCGCCGACGATCTCGTTGCGGAGATCAACGCCGGTCTTCTCCGTGAACTGCGCCAGTCCCTCTTCCGGCCCCTTCTTGCCCGCCTGGTTCGAGAGCTGCGAGGCGAGCGCGAACATCTGGTCGAAGGTCTGCGGCGCGTTGGCGACCGAGGCGTCGAACGCCTGCACCGCCGTCTCGGGCACGAGCGCGAGCAGCTTCCCTTCGGTCGGCGGGTTCGACGCGACCGTGGCCAGCACGCCCTCGCGCTGGGGCGCGACCACGCCGACGCGCTCGACGACGCGGCCGTCCTCGAACGTCGAGGTGAACGAGGCCGACTGGACGCTCGCCGCGCCGAGGCCGTGGAACAACTGACGGAAGGCCGCGAGCTTTTCGTCCGCGCCCGCCACCTGCGCGCCGTCTACGATGCGCGTCAGGGCCGCGCCGTCGAGGAAGCCGAACATGCCGTCCACACCCGGCGAGGCGGCGCGGGCGCGGACGAAGGTCTGACTCGTTTCGAGCGAGGGCTGCGTGCCGGCGCGCACGTCGAGCACGCGCTTGACGGCGTCGGCCGTGTTCGAGACGACGAGCAGCTCGTTCGCGTACGCGTAGGCGAAGGCGCGCTTACCCTGCTTCGTCACGACGTTGAGCTTCACCTTGCCGTAATCCTCGGTCTCCGTCTGGATGCCCTTCGCCTCCCCGCGCACGACGTTCAGCACGCGCCTCTCGAACGTGTAGCGCGCCTCCCAGTCGCTGAACTGCGCGACGATGACGAACTGCGGCTCGGGCTTGCCGTCTTCGGTGTTCTGCACGCCGAGCAGCGCCACGGCGTAGCTCGCGTCGAGCGCGCCCGCGTGGTTCGCGCCGATCATGAAGAGCGAGCTGGCCGCCGAGTTCTCCTTCGAGAACTCGCGCCACGCCTCAGACTCGATGATCTTGAGCGCCTGCGCGCGCAGGTCGTTGACCTCGACGAACCCGACCGTGTCGGCCGGGAGCAGGCGCTCCAGCCGCGGGTTCTGCGCCTTCGTCGGCCGCGCGAACTCCGCCGCCGCGGCCACCCCGGCCAGCACGAGCACCGCCGCCGCGAACAGGATGAAACTCTTGCTTTTCAGTCTTTCCACGATGAACCTCCGTATGAAACCCAGTGCTGAGTACTGAGTACTGAATACTGAGTGAGGACGGGCTTGCACTCTCTCCTCAGTACTCAGCACTCAGTCCTATCTCATTTCCTTCCGCGCGAAGACGTACTGCGACGCGAGGTAGAGGCCGGCCGAAATCAACAGGATGGCGAGGATCGGCACCAGTTCGAGCCGGCTGTATAACTCCAGGTTGACGCCGTCGCCGCCGGACTGGCGCGAGGCCTTGCTGATGACCCAGTCGATCAGGTTGCTGCCGAAGTAGTAGAACATCAGGACGAGCGAGACCGCGCCGGCGACGACCGCGATCCACCACTTCTCGAACCAGACCGAGAAGAGGAACGTCGCCGAGTAGACCATCAGCGCGATGACCGTCGTCCACACCGCCCCGCGCATGCCGTTCGCCACGACGAGCGCGAACGAGCTCCACGAGCCCGCCAGGCTGACGTTCGTCGCCGCCGCGGCCATCACGAAGTAGACGACCGTCAGCGTCGTCAGCAGAGAGAGTCCGACGCAGGTCGTCGTCTGCACCGCGCCCACGAGATACTTGAAGAGCAGAACCTGCCAGCGCCGCACGGGGCGCTCGAAGAGGAAGAACATGCTGCGGTTGTCCAACTCCGCGCCGATGGAGCCGACCGCGAAGAAGGCGAGCAGGAACAGCCCCGCCGTGATGAGAAAGCCCGACTGGAAGACGAGCGCGAACTCTAAGACCTGCACCGCGACCGAGTCCGACAGCGCGTAGAGGTCGAAGCGCGCGCTCTCCCTCAGCCCGATGGTCAGCCCCGCGATGCAGAGCGGGATGTGGAACGCGCAGGCGAACGCCAGCCACTTCCAGCGCGTCTCGCGCCACTCCTTCCAGAGCATCGCCTTCATGATCGACTTCGTCACCGGTTCGCCCTCCGCTCGCGCTCCGCGCGCACTGTGTTCACGAAGATGTCCTCCAGGGAGATGGGCAGCACCTCCGGGTTCTTCACGCCGCGCTCGCCCAAGCTGCGCAGCGTCTCGTCGCCCCACGCGCTCACCGTCAGGATCTGCTCGTGCCGGCCGTTCTCGACCGCCAGCACGCCCGGCACGCCGGCCACCTCCGGGCGCGTCCCGTTCGTCGCGTAGCGGACGCGCTTGTAGGTGGACTTGATGTCGTCGAGGGTGGAGACGAGGAGCAGCTCGCCCTCGTTGATGATGCCGACGTAGTCCGCGACGCGCTCGACCTCTTCGACGATGTGCGAGGAGAAGAGGACGGTCTTCCCCTCCTCGGCAATCTCGGCGACGATGTTCTCGATGAAGTCGCGGCGGACGATAGGGTCGAGCCCCGAGGTCGGCTCGTCGAGGATGATCAGCTCGGGGTTGAAAGAGAGCGCGAGCAGCAGACACAGCCGCGCGCGGTTGCCGCGCGAGAGCTGGCGCACCTTCTTCTCGGGGGGCAGGCTGAACCTCTTTAAGAGGTCTGCGGCCTTCCGGTCGTCCCACGTCTCGTGGAAGGCGCGCGTGAAGCTGATGCTCTCCTCGACCGTCATCCACTCGTAGAGGTAGCGATTCTCCGAGACGTAGGCGACGCGGCGCCTGATGTCGATCAGGTCTTCGCCGAGTGCGCGCCCGAGCACGCGTATCTCCCCGGCGGTCGGCCGCAGGTGCCCCATGATCATCTTGATGATGGTGGACTTCCCCGCCCCGTTCACGCCGAGCAGTCCGAAGACCGTGCCCCTCGGGACCCGCAGGCTCACGTCCTTCACGGCCTCGAACTTCCCGAACTTGCGCCCGAGGTTCCGCGTCTCGATGGCGTCGATGATGTTATCGAAGTCTGGACTCATGGCTCACTCTTGTTTCGCTCCGGCCGTTTCACTTGCCGACCGCCTCGGGCGCGCGCGCCTGCATGATCTTCTCAAGCGTGCGCTCGAACGCATCGCGCAGCTCGCGCTCCGGGAGCCCGAGGTTGATGCCCTCGACCAGGGCCTTCTCCAGCAGCTCGTTCAAGACCCGCCGCCGCTCGCCCTTCGACATCTCGACGCCCTGCCCCGAGACGAACGTGCCCGCGCCCTGCCGCTTGTAGATGACGCCCTCGATCTCAAGGTCGAGGTAGGCGCGCGCCACCGTGTTCGGGTTGACCGCCAGCTCGACGGCGAGCTGCCTGACCGACGGCAAGGGCTCCTCCGGCTGAAGCCGCCCCATCGCCACGGCCGTCTTTATCTGCTGAGCGATCTGTATGTAAATCGGCAGACCGCTCGACGGGTCGATGTTTATGAACAACCCTGCCCCCAGACCGTCACTGTATCGGTCAACTAATACAGTGACACACAGTACGGGGCGGGTCAAGTCGAAGTTTCAAAAAAATTCGGCCGCCCGCTTCCGAGTGGCCGCCAAGAGGACATCTTCTGTAAAGAAGGTCTAAATCTCCAAAGGAATTCCTAATGCAGATGTCGAATATTTCTCCCCACTTATCTTTAGCAAAACGCGCTCTGAATAGTTATTGCCGTAAATATCTTGAAACTTAATTGTTAAGGTAATAGGTTGTCCACCACCATGCTTATGGAAGAATTTGAGAGGTTCTTCGTTGTATATACTTGCGAACATCATCGCATCAGGATCACCCCCCGCGTAATTAATAGTTATAGGCAAATAAGGGTGCTTATCCGTTCCAGAATTGCTTTTTGTGGGTTCAAGGTAAAGCAGTTTTCCGAATGAAATATGTGCTACCTCATCATTATGGAAAGTGAGTGGTACATCGTCTATGGAAATATTTTGAGCAGTGCCATTGCCTATATTCGTTAATTGGATGCGGTCTTGAGGCTTCTTATACATGTCCACAACTAGTCCATCCATCAACCTGACGCTAAACTTTGGTAGTAACGATAGCTTCCGTTGAAGAATCAACTCATTAGTTTGTTTAGCCGTCTCTTCTACTTGCCTTGAAGATTTCTCTGATTGGTATTTTATCGCTTGTGTTTGAGCGGTAATCTCCTCAATTTGACGTGTAGCTATCTCCGCTTGCCTTGCAGATACCTCCGCTTGCTCTTGAACTGCTCGTTGCATCTCACTAGTTTTCCATGTGTAAAAACCGACTGCGACTAATGTCAGAGTCAACACAACGGTCTGAGCATAAATTGGGTCTTTGAATAACACCGGGAATACAAATGCCCATACTACTGAGAAGAGCAAGATAAGCGGCATTACAAATCGCTTCGCGTTTTTCATATTCATTCAACTGAAAGGTGAGACCGGCTGCCCTACTTAGAACAGCCGGTCTCTAAACAACCTTTTACTTCACCGTCTTCACGCCGTTGCCGGCGGCGCCGTTCCCCGCGGTGCCGTCGATGCCGAGGCGGTCTTTGAAGAGGCTGAGCAGGAGGAGTGTGCCGATGCCGCTGCCGCCGTCACCGGAGCCGTTGCCGCCGGAGGCGAGGATGTCGGGGGTGATGCGGACGTTCTTGTCGCCGATGACCTTGAGGGTCTCGACGAGCGCGACGCCCTGCGCGCCGAGCGCGTTGACCTGCTCGTGGTAGGCGACGCCCTGCGCCTCGCCCATCAGCCTGACCTTCTCGGCCTCGGCCTTACCCGTGGCGAGGATGTAGTGCGCCTCGCCCTCGGCCTCGGCCTTGCGCTGCTCGGAGCGGCGCGTGGAGATTTCGACGCCGACCGTCGCCGCCATCAGGTCTTTCTGGTTGTCGGCGTGGGCGCGGGTCTTCTCCAGCTGGATGCGCTTCTCCTCGGCCTCGCGCTGCGCGTTGAACATGTTCTGGCGCTGCTCAGCGAGAATCTTCTCGGTCTGCGTCTTCATCAGCTCTTCCGGCAGATGAATGTGGCAGATGAGGACGTTGACGACATCGACGTGATACTTCAAGAGGTGCGCGCGGACGCGGGCCTCGGCCCGCTCCTGCTCCTCGTGGCGGTTCTGGAGGTAGGCCATCGCGGACGACTCGGACGCCTGGTTGCGGAAGATCGAGTCGATGAGCGGGTGCATCACGTTCTGGATGAGCCGCTCGATGCCGCCGATCTTGGCGACCATGAAGGGCGCGTCCTCCGGCTTGACGCGGAAGACGACGCGCACTTCGAGCTGCATCGTGAAGCCGTCTTTCGAGATGACCTCGAAGGGGTCGAACGTGTTCGACGTGTCCCCGGCCGTCCACTCGACGGTCTGGTTGGTCGTCGGGATGATGATGGGCGAGACGGCCAGCGTGTTGACGTAGTAGCGGCCGGGGCCGACGACCGACTCCTGGATGCCGCGGTAGCCCTCGGGGACGACGTACGCCTCGTGCGCGCCCTCGTCGAGGCGGCGGTCGGCCGGGTCGGTCATCATCAGGTCTTCTTTGATCTCGGCCTCTGTGCGGTTCTCGTCTTGGAGCTTGTCGAGGCGCGCGGCGGCCTCCGAGACGTGCTGCTGCTCCTCGCGCTCCATGCGCGTGCGCACCTTGTCCGCCATCTGGCGGCGCACCTCCTCGCCCGGGTCTTTGCCGACGTTCGAGACGATGACCGCCACCTCGCCCGGCTTGACCTCGCGCGCCGGCTCGGGGATGACCTTGAACATCAGCGGGTTGATGTAGTAGGTGCCGGGCAGGAGGATGTCCTTCTGCGGCCCGCGCTGGCCGCCGCGGCGGATGAACTCGTTGCTGTCGGAGAAGTTGTCGTGCCCCTCGACGGGCGTGGCGACGTAGTCGCGCGGGTCGAGCGGGGCGCCGTCGAGCGCCTCGACCAGGCCCACCTGATTCTCGTTAATCACCGTCGCGTCGAAGAGGCGGATGAAGAAGAGGCCCGGCTTCGGGTCGCCGCCTTCGAGCGGGACGCTCTGCGTCAGGATGCGGTAGGTGCCCGGCGTCAGGATCTCGACCTGCGGGCCTTTCTGGCCGCCGCTGGAGACGAACTGCTCGGCGTCCTGGAAGTTGTGGTGGCCGTTGATGGCCTTGCCGTGCAGCCGGCCCGGGTCGAGCGGGTCGCCGTCCGAGGCGGTGGTGATGCCGACTTTGCCCGGCGGGATGGTGGTCACCTTCGAGATGGAGACGCGGAAGAGGTACGGGTGGATGGGCCACAGCCCCGGCGGGAGCGTGCGAAGCTGCATGCCCTTGACGCCGCCGCGCTTGATGAAGGCGATGGGGTCCTGGAAGTTGTTGTGCGCGTTCTGCGCGCGGTCGGGCGCGAAGATGCGCCCCGTCGCCATCGGCTCGCCGTCGATGGCCTCGATGATGCCCAGCTCGTCCGCCCCGATCTCGATGAGCGGCACCTTACGCACGACCTTCTCGAAGGGCCACTTGACGAGGTGGAGGCCCGGCTTGAGCACGTCGGCCTGGATGCCGACCTCACCCTCGGTGGCGACGACGCGGCCCGGGGGCATCTTGTGGCCGAAGTAGCGCCGCTCCTTGATGGCGATCTCGCGCGCGCCGACGTTGACGAGCACCTTGCCCAGGATGACGAGCAGGACGATCAGCGCGATGCCGACCAGCACGAGGAGTGGGACGTAGTTGATTAAATCGTTGTTGTTCATGTGGACTCCAGTCCTTCGGGTTCTCCCGACCGTTTGCCAGTAGACGTTGACCGCGACACGGGTTAGAGGGTTCGCGACTGCCCCTAAGGCGGCGGCCGCTCATCTTCCAGGGCTCGCTCGGCTGCGCCCGCACGCACGCCCCTGCGCCCGCCGGCGGCGAGCCTGCGGCGCACGTCGGCCAACTTCTGCTTGAGGACGAAGCCCGCCCCCGAGCGCTTGGCCTCCGACGAGAGCAGCCAGTACTCCGCCTCGAAGAGCGAGCGCAAATCCTCCGCGCCGAACTTGTCCAGCACGCCGGCCTCCCAGACCTCCAAGACTTCGGTGACGGCGCGCCCGTACGTGCCGGCGTCGTCCGAGAGAGCCGAGACGCGGAGCAGCTCGGCCGTCGAGGCGGGCGTCGGCCCGTCGCGCCACACGCCGAGCAGCATCTCGGCCAGCTCGGTCGAGGCGCGCAGGTCACGGCCGCCCGAGACGTGTGCGGCCAGCTCGCGCACGCGCGCGGGGTCGCCGGACGCGCGGCCGACCAGTCCGTCGAGGACGAAGCGGTAGAGCGCCGCGTCGAAGGAGTCGCGCGCCTCGACCAGCACCGAGAGGTCGCCGCGCTCCGCGCGCTCACGCAGCTCGCCGCGTCGGGTCTGTTCGGGACTCTCCCCGGGAGTCTCTTCGTCCCGGGCGGGCGCGTCGAAGAGCCCGCGCGCGCTCACGCCGGGCGGGAGTTCGTGCGCGGCATCCCTGGACGAAGAGCGTTTCGTGCGGAGGATTGCGAAGGAGGCTACGAAGAGCAGGAAGACTGAGATGATGAGAATGGCGCCCACTTTTAACGCCTGAACCCGCGGCCGGCAATTGAAAACTTTTTGGCTCCCCCTGAGCCGACGACCGCGGCGTTGTTCCGTCGATGTTATACGAAAAAACGGTCAGAAGGTTGCGGGGCGGCTCAAGATTTAGGCGAGGCCGCCCCCGCAAAACGTCGGGCGACGAATCATACATCCAGGAGCCATGAACCGTAAACCGTAAACCGTGACAAGTGGAAGACCGTTCTCCACTTGTCGCGGTTTACGGTTTACGGTTCACGCCTTACTTCAGAAGCTCCGGCGGAAGAGGTAGGAGGCTTTGATGAAGAAGCTGCGGCTGTTGCGATTGAGGCCCTGATAGGGCTGCTGGGAGTAGCGGTTGTAGTAGTTGCGGTTGATGTCGTCGTTGTAGCCGACGTAGAAGGCCGTGCCCGGGTTGGGCGCCCAGCCGAAGAGGAACTGCCCGCTGTAGTGCGAAGTGGTCGAGTCGTAGTCGATGCGCGCGCGCGTGAAGGCGAAGCGCGTGAACTGGTAGGTCGTCTTCAGGCTGTAGATGTTCGTGTCGAAGGCGACCAGCCCGGTGTCGTCGCGCACCAGCCGGTTCTTCGAGAAGTTGAGCGTCATGTTCAGGTCTTTCGTCGCCTTGTAGGTGACGTTGCCGTTCGTGTAGAGGTAGTCGCCGGCGCCCGGGTCGGGCAGACCGGCGCACTCGGGCGGCGCACTCCCGTCGTCCGTGCAGAGGCCGTCGGCGATGGCCCGGCGCTGCGCGAGGGCCGAGGGGCTCACGCGCGGGAAGCGGCGCCCCGCCCCGAAGTCGTAGTCGAGCTGCCCCCAGCGGTAGCCGAAGAAGTAGAAGAAGTTGAGCCGCTTGGTCGGCTGCGAGCCGGCGTAGGCGAAGACGTTCTTCGACATCTCCGAGACCTCCGGCCGCCCGTTGTAGAACTGGGAGGAGTCGAACTCGTAGGCGAAGACGCGCTCGTAGCCCGTGTTGTAGCCGACGCGGACGAAGGTCTGGCGCTGGAGGTTCGGCCCGACCTGCCCCTCGTACGTCCAGTTCTGCGAGCGCCCCTGCCAGTCGAAGCTGCCGCCCGCGTAGTGGCTCGTCTCCCACGAAGTAATCTTGGCCTTCGGCTTCGGCTCGGTGAAGTAGCCGAAGTTCGTGTTGACGGCGTTCGTGTTGACGCGCCGCGTGAAGCCGACGAGCGCGACGTACCCCTCGGTGCGCCCGACGCCGTTGACGTTGTAGTAATGGTGGCGGGCGTTCTTGCTGAAGTTGTAGGCGTAGACGAAGCCGTTCTGCGTCCTGCACTGGTCGCCGGCCTGCTCCTTGGCGAGCTGGCAGAACTTCGCGTTGGTGCCGAGCACCTGGAAGTCGAGCGAGGTCTGCTTGTCGAACTTGAAGCGGCCGTCGAAGCCGCCGACGTAGTTGTTCTTGTCGGCGAAGTTGTAGGACGTGCCGAGGAAGCCGATAAAGCTCTCCTTGCCGATGTCGCGCTTGACGCGGAAGATGCCGACCTTCGAGTTCTGGTCGTTCAGCCGGGCGAAGGCCGAGGGCAGCCGCTCGGGGTCGTAGCGGATGTCGTCCTCGTAGTTGCCGGGCGCGTTGTCCGAGGCGTAGAGCACGCCGTACGTGTACTTGCCGCTGCGCCCCGTCACCTTCGCCGCGATGTCCGGGTCGGAGATGGTGCGCGTGTGGACGGCCGCGATCTGCGTGCGGAAGATTTCGATGCCTTCGAGGAAGAACGGGCGCTTCTCTTCGAAGAAGATGGGGAAGCGCTGGTTGGCAAAGCTGACGGGCGCGTCGGCCTCGACCTGCGCGAAGTCGGGGTTGACGGCGAGGTCTAAGGTGAGCGCCGACGAGGCGACGAACTTGGCCGTCAGCCCCGGCTCGAAGAGGACGGGCTGGTTGACGAACGTGCCGTTGTCGAAGACACCCGGCGGCAGCACCCTGGCCTGCGCGCGGCTCAGCGAGCGAACCTGCCGGCCCGTCTCGGAGACGATGAAGCTCGGGATCAGCTCCAACGTGCGCTCGGTCGAGATGCCTTCGAGGCCCGTGATGTGGCCCGCCTGGTTGAGCAGTCCGTCCACGTCGCGCGAGATGGGCATCCAGGAGTCCTGCTCGCCGTTCAGGCGCTGGATGATGCGGAAGACCTGCACGCCCCAGAGTTTCTCCTTGCCCGCCTCGTAGCGTAGAGACTTGAACGGCACGGCCACCTCGACGACGTAACCGTCCGAGGTGATCGAGCCCTTCGACTCCATCACGATGTCCACGCTGAAGTCGGCGCCCGTCCCCTCGGTGCGTATGCCGTCCTGCTGCACGCCGAGCGGGTTGAAAGCGAGCACGTACGCCTTGCGCTGGTCGTTGAAGGTGTCGAGCAGGATGCGGACGCTGTCGTCGTTGTTCATCACGTCGTCGCGCTTGGGCACGGTGGCGCGCACCTTGTCCGGCTCGTCGTAGCAGTGGAAGGCGATGTAAAGGAACTTCGAGTCGAAGCCGATCAACGTCTCGGTCGGCTTCGACGGCGCGATGTTGTCGCCCGGGTTGATCTGGTAGAAGTCCCTGAGCACGGCCGCCGTCTTCCAGATGTCGTCGTCGAGCTTGCCGTCGATGACGGGCGCCTTGTCGAAACGCACGGCGCGGACGGGCGCCGACTTCTCGGGCGGCAGCGCGGGCACGCCCTTGGGCGCAGGCTTCGGGGCCGGTGCCGCGTTGGAGGCCGCGGGCGCCGCCGCGGGCGTCGTCGAAACCTTTGGGGACGGGGCGGGGGCGGGCGTCGGCGTGACGGCCTTTGCCAGTTGCGGCGTCGGGGCGGCGCCGGCAGACTGTGCCGCAGCCATGGCTGTCAGGGTGAAGACGACGGCGCAAAGCAGCACGACTCTTTGAAAGTTGTTCATGGGTCTCGTCCCGGCTCCGGCAGGCGTGGCGCGCGGCACACTTCGGCGCGCGCCTCACACGCAGGGGGCTGCTGACTCCGCCCGCGCCGTCGCGGCGGCATCTGCCTTTCGAATTATTCTTTAGCGTCCGGGAGTGTTGCGGAGGGGTCTCTTCGTCCCGGCCTGGCGTCCCGCCTGTTCGGGGGAGAAGGTTGTGACGCCTCGCCCCGAAAGCCCACGCGGCGCTTGAGCGGCGCCGGCAAAGATTTGTCGGGAGGTAAGGCGACCGACCGCCTCACCCGAGCAAAGGACTACTCGCCCGCCCACTCGGCCGACGTGAACGTGACCGGCAGCGGCGCGGGCGCCCGGCGCGGTGCGCGCGGCTGGCGAGGCGCAGTCGCGGGGCAGTCGCCGCACTTGAACTTGATCACCTTCACCTTCGCGCCGTCGCGCAGAACGCGGAACTCGTAGTTACCGGGCAGCGTGTTGAGCTTGCGCACGGCCTCCTCGGTGGCCTTCTGCCACTCGGGGCCCTGCGTCTCGAACCGTGCCGCCGCGTCGTAGGCCACGCGCAGGCCCTGAGCCTGGATGCGCAGCTGGTTCGCCTCGGCGCGCGCCACGTCACGCGAAGTGAGGGCGGAGACGAGACCGCGCGGGTCGATGCCGGCCTCGGGCGGGATAATCATGGCGACCTCGGGCTCGACCTTCACCTCGGACGGCGTCGCGGCGGCCTCTTTGATTTTGACGCTCGCCACATTGTTGATCGGGTCGTTCGCGGGGTCGCCGATCATCGCGCTCTGCTCGAAGCCCTTCCCGGTCGTGCGCCCTTCGACGCGGCTGCTCGCTTCGACCTTACCGGCCTTCGCGCCGGTCGCGCCCGAACGCGCCTTCGGGCAGGAGGCGAGCAGGCTCTCGGCCGGGCGCGCGGCGGGGGCGGCGACGGCGGTCGGCTCGCCGGCCGGCAGATTCAGGAATGCGTGCAGGAGTTCGCGGTGCAGACGCATGCCGACCGCGCCCTTGAGTTCGCGGAGGTCGTGCGAAAGCTGCGGCAGCGAGAAGAGCGCCGCGGTGACGATGACGAACGCGATGACCGATCTGTGCTTCATAACCCTACCCGCCTTTTCCGCGCGAGCCCCGTCGGCCCGCCGACCTTTGCTCTTTAAGACAACCTGCTAACGGCTCCAACTATTTCCGAAACACCACCCGCCCGGATTTCGTGGCAACTTTTTTTGGCTTACAATGTCGCCCGGCGCTCACCAATAAGAGTTCATGGCTTTACACGCGCGGGCCGCCCCCTCGATTCGTTTACGCGTCTGGCGACGCTCGGGCTTCGGCCGTTCTCGCCACTGTTAGTGGCTTGGCCCGACTGTAGGTTTCAAAAAATCTTCGGGGCTGGTTCCTTTTTTTAAGGGGCGCACACCCGACCTTATTAACGCGTAAGGATGCGGCCTTCTGGATCAAAGGCTCAACGCATTTGTGACGAAATGTCCACGCCGGGGACGGGTGCCGCGCTTCGCGTGACGAACCGGCCTGTGGCGGGGACGAAATGACGGATTAGATCATCCACGGAGGGACGATGAGGTACAGAAGATTCGGACGGACGGGCTGGGAGGTGAGCGAGCTCGGCTACGGCATGTGGGGCATGGGCGGTTGGAGCGGCTCGGACGACGAGGAGTCTCTGCGCTCTTTGCAACGCGCCGTTGACCTCGGCGTCAACTTCTTCGACACGGCCTTTGTCTACGGCGACGGCCATAGCGAGGGTCTGTTGGGGCGGCTCGTGCGCGCCAATGCCGGTCGGCGGCTCTACACGGCGTCGAAGGTGCCGCCCAAAAACCGGAAGTGGCCGAGCCAACGCGGCTCCACTCTCGAAGAGACCTTCCCGCCCGACTACGTCGAGGAGTACGTCCACCTGAGCTTGAAGAACCTCGGGCTCGAACGTGTAGACCTGATGCAGTTCCACGTGTGGGAGGACGACTGGCTCGAAGACGAGCGCTGGTCGAAGAAGCTGGACGAGCTGCGTTCGCAAGGGCTCGTCGGCGCGGTCGGCATCAGCATCAACCGCTGGGAGCCCTGGAACGGCGTGCGCGCCGTCGAGACGGGACTCATCGACGCCGTGCAGGTCATCTACAACATCTTCGACCAGAACCCGGAGGACGAGCTGTTCCCCGCCTGCCGCAAGCACGACGTGGCCGTCATCGCGCGCGTGCCGTTCGACGAGGGGACTCTGACCGGCACGCTCACCAAAGAGAGCACCTGGCCCGAGGGCGACTGGCGCAACACGTACTTTGTCCCCGAGAACCTCATCCCGAGCGTCGAGCGCGCCGACGCGCTCAAACCCATCGCCGAGCGCGCGGGGCTGACGATGCCGGAGATGGCTCTGCGCTTCATCCTCTCGGACCCGACGGTCTCGACCATCATCCCCGGCATGCGCAAGCTCAAGAACGTCGAGTCGAACGCCGCCGCGAGCGACGCCGGCCCGCTCCCGTCTGAACTGCTCGAAGAGCTGCGCGCACACCGCTGGGAGCGCAAGCCCAGGCCCTGGTCGCAGTGAGAAGGTCGATGAGACATACGGCGAACCTCAGGCGCGCACGGCGGACGTGGTCTGTGCTGTTGTGCGCGCTGGCTCTCCTTTCTGCGCACGCGCACACGTTCGGGCGACAGGCGCAGGTTGCGGAGGGGCCGCCCAAAGAGGCGGGCACGTTCCGCGCGCCCGACCTCGTAGAGTTGATTAAACTCGACCGCACGATCAAGCTCGACGTGCGGTACGCGACGGCGAACAACTTCGCGGGGCGGGCGGTCTACACGGAGGCGCGGGCCTTCCTCCAAAGGCCGGCCGCGGAGGCGCTCGTGCGCGTGAGCCGCGCGCTGAGGAAGAAGGGCTACGGGCTCACGGTCTTCGACGGCTACCGGCCGTGGTCGGTGACGAAGCTCTTCTGGGAGATCACGCCCGCGGACAAGAAGCAGTTCGTGGCAGACCCGGCGAAAGGCTCGCGCCACAACCGCGGCTGCGCCGTAGACCTAACGCTCTACGAGCTGAAGTCGGGCCGCGAGGTCTCGATGCCCGGCGAGTACGACGAGATGTCGGAGCGCTCGCACATCAACTACGCGGGCGGCACGCCCGAGCAGCGCCGCCTCCGCGACCTGCTCCGCGCCGCGATGGAGGCCGAAGGCTTCACCCCATACGAGCCCGAGTGGTGGCACTACGACTTTAAAGACTGGCGCCAGTACCCGATTCTGAACCAGAGCTTCTCCGAGATAGAGAAAGGGACGAAGGCGAGGAAGACGAACTAAGCCGAGGGCGGCGTGAAAAGAGCCGAGGGCGCATCAGTCACTCTCGGCTCTTTTCACGCCTTACTTCGGCGTTACTGATTGGTGATGGTCGCGTTCGTGCCGTCGAACTTCGTAATGCTGATGGAGAAGGGTTCGTTGTAGCTCCTGGCGCGGTCGCGCAGGACGCTGAGCGCGACCTGCTCGCCGAGCAGGATCGACCAGTAGGACGAGCTGCGGAAGTGTATCCCGGCGTGAATCCCGTGGCCGAACGTGACGTTGTAGGCGAGCTTGTTCAGCTCGCCGTTGAGGTCGAGGTCATCCCTGTCCGCGCCCGTGTAAGCTTCGAGGGACGTGCCATCCGGCCCCGCCTGAGATACCTCAAGCCCGTGGCCCGTCAGGAGCGGCCGAATCTTCTGGCTTCCTTTGAAGAAGAACTTGAGCGCGGTGACGCACGCGCCGCCGACCGTGCCGTGGCCCGTCGGGTAGCAGGGGTGCGTCGGCGAGCCCTCGGGGAACGGCTGCGGCAGGAGGTAGCTGTGGTACATCGAGTTGATGCGGGTAAGCGCATCCGAGTTCAGCACGTCGTCGTGTAGCGCCATGGCCGCCTGCGGCATCGGGCTCGCGCCGGTCTTGCGCGCGTGGACGAGCGCCCCGTACTCCTCGGGCCGCATGCGCAGGTCTTTGATCCACTTGTGGAACCACGCGGCCTTCAGGGCGCGCGTGGCCATCTCGGCGATGGTCCCGGCGGCGTCCGGCCCGCCCAGCGTCGCGAACGCCTTCTGCGTCTTCGAGCCGATGTAGGGGTTGCCGGGGTTCGGCGCCGCCCCGAGCCCCGCCAGCAGCAGGAAGGCCGTGAAGTATCCTTGGTAGAGCACGTCGACGCGCGTGTAGGCGGCGAGGTCCCGGCCGTTGCGTATGTAGCGCGCGACGGGGTCGGGGTTTATTTGCAGCCCCGAGTCGCCGCCGTTCTGGACGAGTTGGTACTCGTAGGGCGTGGTCATGAACTCCTGCCCCGGCACGTACGTCTGATACCTCTGGTCGAGGGGCTGCGCGCCGAAGTAGGTCGGCTGGAGCATGAACTGCGAGACGTACGGCCCCTTGACGTTGCCGTCGCCGGGGAGGAACTGCCCGCGGAAGAGGTTCTCAGGCGTGACCGGGTGCGGGAACTCTTTGTTCGCGGCGCTCGCCAGATACGACATGTGGTTCATGTCGGCGACGGCCGCCGCGACCAGCGAATTCGACGCCGTGTACTCCGTGAACGGTACGTCGCGAAGCAGCGCGCCCCAGTAGTGCTCGACCTGCTCGGCGGCCGTCTGCGCGCTGGCGACCGACGGCGCGGGCGGGATGACGGTAGCGTGCGAGTCGAGCCCTTCGAGGTCGAAGGCCAGGGCGACCTGCGGGCCGTTCAGCTTCGAGTTGCCGCCGCCGCCGATGGGCGTGCCCACAAGGATGTTCGCGAAGTCCGCCGCGCTGCCGCCCGCGAAGGCTTTCTTGAGGCTGAGCATGGCGGCGGCATTCGGGATGCCGAGGTTGTCGTGCAGGAGGGCCTTGCTGTAGCTGCAACTGAAGTCCGTGAAGCGCGCCGCGTCGCCGTTGTCGGCCTGCGGGCCGGCGTTGATCTTCTGATCCTGCGCCATCTTCATGCGGTAGTTGAAGCTGTCGTTGGCGCGGTTGGCGGCGGCCGAGTTGCCGTTGCCGTTTCCCTGCGCGGCCTCGGCGACCGACTCTTTGCCGCGGAGCGCGGGCTTGAGGCCGATGGCGCCGGCGGCGAGCGCGACGGCGCCCGCCTGCCCAAGGAACTTTCTACGTGCCGGGGAGGTTTCGGGGGACTTCTCCTTCATGATTCATGAATCCTTTCTGTGAGTGGATAGTCAGGGGAGTCGGATCGGTTCAGCAGCTTTTCGGTTAGCTGTGCGGATTGAAACAGAGTGGATGGGATACCACCTGTTTGAAAGACGCCGGGACTCTATACCCGGCGCGGTCGCTTGTCAAACGTGGCCCTTCATGCCTGTGAGACGGCATCAATGGGGGCAAGTTTTCACACGCACTCACACCAAATAGTGCCCGGCCTGCACCATCTGGCATAGGCGCGTGCGTGTTGGCCGTCACTTACGCTTGGAATTCCTTGGGCTACTTTCTTCGAGCCCTCGCCCCGCTCCCACGGGCACGGGCTTTGCACCGGCCGCGGGCAAAGGACGAAAGCCCCAGCGAGTTCTCTTCCCTGCCGGGGAAGCAAGGTTTCGTCCGCCCCGCTTCTGCCCCCAAGCAGAGCCCGTTTGATTCGCGAACGAAGGAGCGTCCAGTATGCGTTCTCGTCTCTCTGCGCCGACCGCTCTCCTCTTTCTACTCTCCGCAATACTTCTCTTGACGCCCGCCGCGCGCGCCGCGGATGACACTTACGAAGACGACAACGAGTACGAGGAGCAGGCGCGCGTCCTGCGCGTGAGCCTCCTCAAAGGTGAGGTCAACCTCAAGCGCGCCGGCAGCGACGAGTGGGAGGAGGCGCGCCTGAACGCGCCGCTCGTCGAAGGCGACGTGCTCGCGACGGGCCGCGACTCGCGCTTAGAGATGCAGGCCGACGCGCGCAACTTCGTCCGCGTCGGCCCCGACTCCGTCGTCAAGATCATCACGCTGCGCGACGAGGGCATCGCGTTGAGCCTCTCCGAAGGCACGGCCACCTTCCACCTCGCGCACTTCGACAAGGCGAAGGAGTACTTCGAGCTGGACGCCCCGGGCACGACCGTCGCCGCCGAGCGGGTCGGTCAGTATCGCGTTGACGTGGAGCGCGACGGCGCGGTGCGCGTCACCGTCCGCGGGGACGGCCGCGCGCGCATCTACTCGCAGAACTCGGGCTTCGTGCTGCGCGACAATCGGACGGCGCGGCTCGCGCCCGACGGCTCGGGCGAGGCCGACTGGGAGTTCATGGCCGCCGCCGGCTTCGACGAGTGGGACGACTGGAACGACGAGCGCGAGCGCTATCTCGCCGAGCACCTCAACTACGAGGGGCGCGAGCGCTACTACGACACGGACGTGTACGGCGCCGAGGAGCTGGACGCATACGGCGACTGGGTCTATACGAAGGATTACGGCTACATCTGGCGCCCGCAGACAACTGCCGTCAACATCTACAACGACTGGGCGCCTTACCGCTACGGGCGTTGGGTCTGGTGCCAGCCTTACGGCTGGACGTGGGTGGCGGACGAGCCCTGGGGCTGGGCGCCGTACCACTACGGCCGCTGGGTCTACGTCAACAGCCAGTGGTGCTGGGCGCCGCGCGGCTACGGCTACCGTTACCGGCGCGCCTGGTGGCGGCCCGCGCTCGTCACCTTCATCGCGCTCGACTACGGGCACGACCGGCACTACTGCTGGTACCCGCTCACCTACGGCCAGCGTGACCCGCGCGGCCGCCACTGGTCGCGCAACCTCGACCGCCTGTCGCCCTTGCGCGGCCGCGACATCGAACACCTGCGGCGTCAAAACCCGTACTGGTTGCGCGCCGTCTCGACCGTGCCGGCGCGAGAGTTCGGCGACCGGGCTTTGCGTGCGAGACCCGCGGCCGGCGACCTCGCCGCGCACGCACTGACGAGCGAGCCCGTGCGCGGGCAATTGCCCATCGCACGCGCAGACTCCATGCGCGGCGCCCCCCGCGTGAACGCGGGAGGCGCGAGGCCGACGGGCGCTAACGGCCGCGACACTCTGTCTATCAACCGGCCGACTCCGATCATGCCGCCGCGCGCCTTGAGCGACCGCCCGACCGGCGCCGCCGCGCGCACGCCCGGCGCCCCGCTCGAAGGCGAGCTGCGCCGCACGCGCGTCTTCAACAACCGCGAGCCGCGCCTGCCTTCGGCGCCTGACGCACCCGCCGGCAACAACTCACAGGGCTCCGGTGCCATCGGCAGCCGCGACGCGGGCGCGGGCACCGGCGCTGTCGAGCGACCGCGCACCTTCGGCACTCCGTCCACGACCCTGGGCGGCGACACCGCGCGGCCCGTGCGCGCGCGACCCACGCGACCCGACGTGCCCACCGAGACAGCGCCCGGCGGCAACCCGACCGGCGACGACGCCATGTCGCCCAAGCGTCGCGGGCGTGACACGGGCGGCGGAGACGACGGCGAGCCACGCGCCCGGCCGGCGCGACCCTCTTCAGAACAGCCGACCTCGGAACAGCCGGCCTCGGAGCCGACGCGCGAGGCGCGCCCGCGTGAAGACAACTCAAGCCCCGTCTACCGCCCGCGTTACGAGCCGCGCGTACGGCCCCGCGAGGACGGCGACAGCAACTCCGCCCCGTCGCGACGGGAGGAGCCTGCGCCGCGCCGCGAGGCGCCGCCCTCTTACAACCCCGAGCCGAGCGCGCCGCGCGAATCCCCCGCCCCGCGCCGAGAAGCACCCGAGCCGCGACACGAATCGCCGCGCTCCGAGCAGCCACGCTCTGAGCCGCGACACGAACAGCCGCGGCAGGAAGCCCCCCGGCCGGAACCTCGACCCGAGGCGCCCCGACAGGAGGCTCCACGCCACGAGCCGCCACGGCATGAGGCACCGCGCCAGGAGGCTCCGCGCCAGCGCGACCCCGAAGCGCCGCGTCGCAAGCAGTCCGACAACCGCTGACCTGAAAGTCGGAGGCGCGAGACGGGGCCTTGCACCTCCGCTTGGCGGCGGCCGCAGCGCCGCGCGGACACGACCGACGCAACTCGTCGCTCGACGCTACGGTCGCCGCAGAAATAGTAGGCAGTAGGCAGACGGCAGACGGCAGTCGCCACGCGCGACGGAGGTTGAAGGGTCAACTCAGGATTACCAACCGCAGGCCCTCTAACTGCCGACTGCCGTCTGCCTACTGCCTACTGCCTCTCCGAAAGGATTTTCGATGCGCGCCCGCTCACACCTCTTCGCACTCGTCTCTGCCCTGACACTCTTAGCGTTCGTCACCCCGCTCCCGCGCGCGGGCCGTGCGCAAGGCCCTTCCGCGAAGAGCTACAGACCCGACCGCCGCGCGCTCAACGCGCGCACGCACACGGGTGTCACACCCACGCACCCCGACGCCTACACCCCCCGGCGCAAGCGCACGGACAAACGGACGCGCACGAGACCTTTGAACCTGAACACAGCAAGACCACGTCGGCCCGCACGCCCCACACCCGTCACAAAGAGCGTCGAGCGAGACAAGGCACAGGCTTCGACTCAGACGGCGCGCCCGTCTCCGTCCGCCGCCATCGCACCGGGCACGCCTTTGAGCCGCGTGCTCCACGTCTCGCAGTTCAGCCTCGTCAGCGCCGACGGCACGCACGAGGAGTTCTTTGACAAAGACGGCGACCTACAGGCCGACGACCGCTCCACCTTCGACGCGAGCGGCGGCTCCTACGACATCGCCGTCGGCCGCACCGGCACGCGCTACGAAGTCTTCACCGCCCTCGACGACCGCGGCACCTCGAACACCTCGGACGACGTGGCGACCGGCATCCTTGTCCTCGCCACAGACGCCAACGGCGACTACGTGCGCGACGCCTCCACGACCTTTGACCTCGGACACGACTTCGGTCTGCCCTCGGCCGTCGCGGTCGTCTCCGGCACCTCGAAGGCGGGGCGCGAGTTCGTCGTCGTCTCTTCGAGCGGCTACTACAACACCGAAGACCCGAACGACCCGAACAACGAGGACTCACCCGGCGTCGTCCTGCTGGTGCGCGACCCCTCGACCGGCGGCTTCGACAACTCGCGCTCGCGCGCGCTCGTCGCGGTCGGCGACAACCAACTCTTCAACGCCAACGGACTCGCACTCCTCCCCAGCGGCAATCTTCTGATTGCGGACTTTCAGTCGGACGAGCTGCGCGTCGTCCGCGACACGAACGAAGACGGCGTGCCCGACACGCTCGACACGAAGCCTTATTACTCGTTCCAATTCGACACCGACGCGCCGCTCGACGTGGCGGCCAACCAGCGCGGCGTCGTCTTCACACACTCGACGGGGAACGACACGTACATGCTCGCCGTCTACGACCGGAACGGCGACGGCTACGCCGACGCGGACGAGGTCTGCGTCGAAGGTCTCTCGATAGACGACAACTTCGTCCTCCACGGCCTGACGGTCTCGCGCGAGGGGACGGTCTACGTCATCCAGGATGCGTTGGGCGAAAGCGACCTGCCGGCCGACGGCGGCAACGGCGGCATCCCGCACGTCTACGCCTTCCCAGACCCCGCGCTCAACGGCCTGCTGCGCGACGGCGACGCCTTCGTCCTCGCCGACGACGAGTTCACGCAAGCCTACTCGGGGCTCTCCTTCGGCGTCGAGACCGTGCTCTCACCTGTCGCGCGCCTCTCGGCGACCAACAGCGCGAGCCTGCAAGGAGACGCCCCCACCAGGGGCCTAGCGACCATCACGGGCACGGGGCTAACGCGCGGCCAGAGCGGTGCGACGCAGGCCGAGGCCAACGCGCGCGGCGTCCGCGTGACGATAGAAGGACTGGAAGCTCCCGTCCTCTCCTTTGACGACACGAAGCTTCACGTGTACGTCCCGCAGGCGCTCGGCACGGGCGTCGGCTCGGTTGTCGTCAACGTCGGCGGCAACGTGACGGCGGCCGACGACGCGAACTTTGTTAACGCGAACCCCGGCCTCTTCACCGTCCCGCAGACGGGAACGGGTGAAGCGGTCGCGCTGCTCGTCTCCGACCTGCTCATGCTCCACGCGCGCGCGCCCTTCCCCGCGCGCACGGGCACGACGGCGTCCGAGCTTGCACTCTTCGGCACGGGCTGGCGCAATTCGCTGCCCGTCACGGTGCAGATCGGCGGCAAGACAGCCAAAGTCAACTACGCCGGCGCCTCGGGCGGCTTCAACGGCCTCGACCAGATCGATGCGGTGATTCCCGACGGCGTCAGCGGCCCGGCCGCCGTCCTCGTCACCACCGCCAGCGGCGCCACCAGCCGCTCAGGCGTCTTCATCACTGTGCAGCAGTGATGGGGTAACTTTTTCAACACAGAGACACAGCGACACGGCTTCTTGAGTTATTCCTCATCAAGCTGTGTCTCCGTGTCTCTGTGTTGAACGCCTGACACTCCACCCAGCATCCGGATAATGTTATAGTCCCCTTCACTTCAAACAGACATGGACTTACACACCATCAAGACGCCCTCCCTCGTCCTCGACGTGGAGCGCGTGCGGCGGAACGCGGAGAGGATGTCCGAGCGCATCGAGGGGCTCGGCGCCGCTTTGCGCCCGCACGTCAAAACGCACAAGTGCGTCGAGGTGGCGCGCATCCAAACCGAGGGAGGTGCGGGCGGCATCACCGTCTCAACCCTCGCCGAGGCCCGCGCTTTCGCCGCGCACGGTTTTCAAGACATCACGTACGCGGTTCCCATCGAGCCGGGGAAGTTCGAAGAGGTAATAGAGTTGTCGAAGCTCTGCGAACGCTTCGCGCTCATCACGGACGAAGTTGACATCCCCGGGCAGCTCGACGAGGCGGCGCGGCGCGCGGGCGTGACGCTCGACCTCTTCCTGAAGGTCGATTGCGGCTACCACCGCTGCGGCGTCGAGCCCGAGAGGCCCGAGGCTCTCGAAATCCCCCGCCGCATCGGCGACGCCCTGAACCTCCGCTTCGCCGGCATCCTCACGCACGCCGGCCACTCCTACCACGCGCGCTCGCAAGCAGAGCTTCTCGCACTCGCGCGGCACGAGCGCGACGTGATGACCGAGTTCGCCGCGCGCCTGCGCTCGGACGGCGTCGAAGTACCCGTGGTCAGCGTCGGCTCGACCCCGACCGCGACGCACTACGACCACCTCGAAGGCGTGGACGAGGCGCGCCCCGGCAACTACATCTTCTTCGACGCCTTCCAGGCCACGCTCGGCAGTTGCGCGTTCGCGGACTGTGCGCTGACGGTGCTCTCGGCGGTCGTCCACCGCGACCGCGCGCGGCGCAAGGTCGTGCTCGACGCGGGCGCCATCGCACTCTCGAAGGACAGAGGCCCCCTGGAGTTAGACCCAACGTGCGGCTACGGCCGCGTGCTCGACCTCGAAGGCGCGGAGACCGGCCTGCGCGTCGGCGCGCTCTCGCAGGAGCACGGCGAGGTGTCGGTGGAGGATGAAAGGCTGCTCGACGCGCTCCGCGTCGGCGCGCGCGTCCGCGTGCTCGCCAACCACTCGTGCCTCTCGGCCGCGCAACACACGCACTACCACGTGCTCGAAGGCTCGCGCGTGGTTGACCGCTGGGAGATTCAGAGGGGCTGGTGAAGTAAGACTTAAGACAATTCACATGGATGGACAGGATGAGCAGGATAATAGGATTTCAATTCTTAACTGCTTATCCTGTTCATCCTGTCCATCCATGTGAATTCCTTTACCCATGACAGGAACCAATCTTCTAAACCTCGAAGCCGTCCACGACGACGGGGAGCTGAACGTCCTCATCGAGACGCCGAAGGGGAGCCGCAACAAGTACAGCTACGACGGGGAGCTGGGGCTCTTCAAGCTGGGCGGCGTGCTCACGGCGGGGGCGTCGTTCCCGTTCGACTTCGGCTTCGTGCCCTCGACGTTGGGCGGCGACGGCGATCCGCTCGACGTGCTCGTGCTGATGGACGAGCCGGCGTTCGCAGGCTGCCTCGTCCGCACGCGCCTCGTCGGCGTCATCGAGGCCGAGCAGACCGAGCGCGACGGCGAGACCACGCGCAACGACCGCCTGGTCGGCGTCGCCGCCGACTCGCGCCTGCACACACGCGTCCGCACACTCGAAGACCTGGGCGCGGCCCTGCTGGAAGAGATCGAGCACTTCTTCGTCTCCTACAACCAGATCAAGGGCAAAAAGTTTCGGCCCCTCACACGCTCCGGCCCCGTGCGCGCGCGGGAGTTGGTCGAGGAAGGGATGAAGCAGTTCCGGCGGTCGAAACGGAAGCGGGCTTCGTCGAAGAAGGGTAAGAAGAAGTAAGCTCTATGATCGGATTTAACGAAGAGGACGCGGAGGCGCAGAGGGCGCTGAGGAATTCAAAGTTTCCTCGGCGCCCTCTTTGTTGAAAATAACTCTTCGCTACTCACTGCCGCGGGTACAGGTACCGGAGTATCGGCTCGACGCGCTGCGCCCAGGCGGTCTCTGTGTGCCGGGCGCCGTGGGCTTCAAAGTAGTGCAAGTCCTGGTCGAGGTTCCAGCCCTTGGCGAGGAGCGCGTCGCGCAGCAGGCGCGCTTCCGTGATGGCGCGCGGGCCTTCCTCCGTCCCCATGTCGAGCCAGATGCGCGCGTCCGTCTTGGACTGCAAGGCCGCCACGTCGCCGAGGATGCGCCGGCCGTCCCACCAGACCGAGGGCGAGACGACGGCCAGCTTGCCGAAGACGCCCGGGTGTCGCAGCCCCAGGTAGGCCGTCACCAAGCCCCCCAGGCTCGAACCGCCCAGCCCCGTATCACCGGCCCCCGCGCGCGTGCGGTAGTGCGCGTCGATGAAGGGCTTCAGCTCCTCGACTATCAAACGCCCGTAGAGGTCTGCTTTGCCGCCGGCCTTGAGTCGCGGGCACGCGCTCGGCGTGTACTCCTCGACGCGCTCGCGCCCCGTGTTGTAGATGCCGACGACGATGACGGGCTCGATGGCCTGCCGGCGGATGAGCGCGCCGGCCGTCTGCCCGACGCGCCAGTCCTGCCCCGGAATGTATGCGGTCGCGCCGTCGAAAAGATTCTGCCCGTCGTGCAGGTAGAGCACAGGGTAGCGCCGAGGGGCGTCGCCCTCGTAGCCGGGCGGCAGGTAGACGAGCACGTCACGCGCGGTCGGCAGAAACTTCGAGCGGAACCCCGCGTGCTTGCGGAACTGGTGCTCGGGCGGCGGCGGAATGATGCAAGGCGTCTGTGGCGTCGTGGTGGTGACGTGCATGCTCTGTCGGGATGCAGTGCGCACACGCCTCGGCCGTGTCTGTTCGCGGCGGCGCGCTCGTTGTAATGATTTCGGTTGTGGAAGGTGGCGCCGGACGGCTCGGCCGCACGCGCATACGACGAGATACACTTCTACGCGACAGCGCGCCCCGCGTCAATCGAAAAATTTTTACCGGTAAATAAGCTCAGAGGGCGCGGCACATCTCGGCGCCCCAGGGCGTGGAGACGGCGCGCTGGATGGAGGCGCGCACCTCGCCGTAGTTCCAGTCCTTGCGCTGCCAGATGGAGCCGTCGGCGTACTCGACGCGGTTAATGACGACGTGCTCGGCGAAGGGGTTGGCCGCCTTGTTGGCGAGGCTCTCGGCGCTGATGGCGCCGGCCGGGCCGGAGCCGCCGAAGGCTTGCAGCTCCTTCTCCTTGCCGCCCTTGAGCTGGACGCCGCAGAGGAACTGCCGGCGCGTGAGGTTCGAGGGGTTGGCCGTCTCTTCGAACTGGTACTCCCAGTAGATGACTTCGACGGCCTTCGGCGCCGGGTTCTGCACCTTGACGCGGTAGGCGTAGCCCTCGACCGTCTCGGACTCGGGCGCGCGCGCCTCGCGGACGGCCTTATCGAGCGCGGCGCTGCGGCCGTCGATGGTGTCGGCGTTGGGGTCGCGCACGCCGGCCGGCTCGTTCAGGCGGCGGTTGCGCTCGAAGTTCTTGTTGGCGGGGATCATGGCCGGCGCGGGGCCGGGCCCCCCCGCGTCGGGGTGCTCGACCTTCTGCTGCGTCTTCGTCCAACGGGCGCTGACGACCGTGAGCGGCGCGCCGCCGCCCGCGCTACTCTGGAGAGGGGAGACGGGAGCTAACAGGAACGGCAGGAGCAGGAGTGTTCTCATGGTTCGCCTCCGGCAACGGGCTGGTGCGGAAAAGATAGTAACGCACGACGCCGCTGTCAACGAACTTTTTCGGGAGAGCCCCGCGCTCAGCCGCCGGACTTAAGCCGGCGCTTGTGCTCGGCGAGCATGTTGCAGAAGAGCGCGCCCTGCGAGACGGCGTCGTCGAGCGCCTTGTGCGTGTAGGGCAGGTCGTCGAACCAGTCGCGCGGCATGTTGCGCTTGACCGTGCTGAGGAAGTCGCGGCCCGTCAAAGCCATCGCGAAGGTCTTGATGTCGAGGGCGTGCCAGCCGAAGGGGTTCTCGCCGGCGAAGCGGTTCAGGTACCAGCAGACGAACATGAAGTCGAAGGCCGCGGGGTAGGCGACGAAGACCGGCTCGCCCGGCAACGCCTTCAGCCAGTCGAGGTAGCGGCGCATCGCCTCCTCCGGCGTCCGCACGTCCTGGCGGCAGGCGGCCCAGGCCTCGGGCTGCGTCTTCCACCACTACATCGTGTCGGGGTGCTGCGACGCTCCGGGCAGCGTCTCCAGGTTCGCGGTGAACCCGCCGTGCAGCGTCTTGTCCGGCAGGTAGGCCGCCGACCCGATGCTCAGCATCGAGTAGACGCCGGGGATCGGCCCATCCGTCTCCACGTCCGTGCTGACGTAAATTTCCAAAGCGGTTCCCTCCTCGGGTTCGTTAAGGTCGGCGTGCACGTGACCGCCGTCACCGCGGCGCGCGGCCGCGGTCGTTGCTGCCGCGCGGGGCGGCGTGCTAAAAGGTCAAAGATGATGAAGTACAGGGTGCGGCGCCTCTTGAGCATACTACTTTTCACCGCGCTCGCGGCACAACTCGCCGCGGGGGCGCAGGCGCCCGCGCCGCACTACCGTGCCTTCGACGCGAAGGGCAACGCCGTCTCACTCCAGGCGATTGTCGATTCGCTCGAACGCGCCGACGTGCTCTTCGTCGGCGAGACACACGACAACCCGGTCGCACACCTGTTGGAAGCCGAACTGTTGCGCCGCGCCGATGAGGCTTACGGCCCCGCGTCGCCCAAGCGGCGCCCCCTCGCGCTCTCGCTTGAGATGTTCGAGCGCGACGTACAGACGGTCCTGGACGAGTACCTCGCCGGGCTCATCACGGAGCGCCACTTTCTCCTGAGCAGCCGGCCCTGGAGCAACTACGAGACGGACTACAAGCCGCTCGTCGAGTACGCGCGCGCGCACCACCTGCCCGTCATCGCGGCCAACGCGCCCGCGCGCTACGTGTCGCGCGTGTCGAGCCAGGGGCCGGACTCTTTGAAGTCGCTTCCGCAGGTCGCCGTCAAGTCCTGGCTGCCGCCGCTGCCCTTCCCCGCGGCGTCCGAACCTTACGCGGCGAAGTTCAACCGCTTCATGGGCGGCGCCGCGCCCCCGGCCCCGGCCGGGACGAACACGCCAGCCCAGCCGAGCCCGCACGGCGGCCTCCACCTGCTCGAAGCGCAGACCTTGCGTGACGCCTCGATGGCCTATTCAATCTCGGAGTATCTGAAACAGGGGCGCGACCCGCTGGTCGTGCAGGTCAACGGCACCTTCCACAGCGAGGAGCGCATGGGCGTCCCCGAACAACTCGCCCGCTACCGCTCCAAAGCGCGCGCCGTCGTCGTCACCATCGTCCCCGCCGACACCTTCCCCAACTTCGACGCCGCGACCCAGGGCCGCCTCGGCGACTTCGTCATCATTACCGATCCGGCCGTGAAAGCGGGTGCCGGGTTCTAGGTGCCGGCCGCTTGCCAGAAAGCGATTCGGCAGGCAAAATAGCCGTTGCTTTTGTCGTCGCTATTCGCGACCGAGAGGCGGGTGTTGCGGATTTAACCGATAGAGTTTAAGAACCAGACAAGCAGAGAGTTCCAAGTTGTGCGCCCGGTGCGGGTCGCCGGGCGCGTGTTCCATCAGTTTTTGAACGGAGAGATGTAATGGCCACAGTCGTCGTTAACCAGGGCGAGTCCATCGAGAGCGCGCTGCGCCGCTTCAAGCGCAAGGTGATGTCCGAGGAGATCATCAAGGACGCGAAGAAGCACGCCTTCTTCATGTCCCGCGGCCAGAAGGCCAAGCTCAAGTCCGCCCTCGCCCGCAAACGCAACAAGCGCAAGGCGCGCCCGATGCGCCCGCGCAGCTAAACAGCGAAAGCACCTAAACCGTAAGCCGTGAACCGTGACAAGAAGATTTTCCTTCTTGTCACGGTTCACGGCTTACGGTTTACGGCTCTTACAGGTTCTCGATCTCGACCGGCTCCACCTTGTCCGCCAGCGGGAAGTCGAAGACGCGCGAGTAGAAGTAGAGTTCGCCGTCGAGCGCGCGCTTGATGTTCTCGGCCTTGCGGAAGCCGTGCTGTTCGCCCTTGAAGGCGACGTAGGCGACGGGCAGCCGTTTCCTCCTCAGCGCCTCGACCATCAGCTCGGCCTGGTTCGGCGGCACGATCTTGTCTTCGAGCCCCTGGAAGAAGATGACCGGGCACGAGAGCTGCTCGGTGAAGTTGATGGACGAGCGCTCGCGGTAGAGGTCTGCGCGCTCCGGGTAGGGGCCGATGAGCCGTTCGAGGTAGCGCGACTCGAACTTGTGCGTGTCGCCGACGAAGACCGTCAGGTCGCTCACGCCGAAGTGGCTCGCGCCCGCGCGGAAGGTGTCGCGGAAGGTGAGCGCGTTGAGGGTCGTGTAGCCGCCGGCGCTCCCGCCCGTGATGACGCAGCGCGCGGGGTCAACCTCGCCCTGCTCGATCAGGTGCTTCGCGCCGTTGACGCAGTCGTCCACGTCCACCACGCCCCACTCGCCGTTGAGCCTCTGCCGGTACTCGCGCCCGTAGCCGGTGCTCCCGCCGTAGTTCACGTCGAGGACGGCGATGCCTCGACTCGTCCAGTACTGCGTCTCCAAACGCAGGGTCGAGGAGGCCGAAGAGGTCGGGCCGCCGTGGCACTTGACCAGCAGCGGCGGACGCTCGCCCTCGGGCGCGTTGAAGTCGGCGTTCTGCGGCGGGTAGTAGAAGGCGTGCGCGGTGCGCCCGCCCTCGGTCAGGAATTCGACGGCGCGCGGCGCCGAGAGGTAGGCGGGGTCTACGGCGACCTCGCTCGCGCGGCGCAGGACGTTTGTCTCGCGCGTCTCCAAATCAATTTCGACGAGGGCCGCGCGGACGGTCGGCGAGCCGGCGCGGAAGACGGCGCGCAGGTGGTCGGCGCGGACGTATGTGATGTCCGTGTAGGGCAGCTCGACGCGCTCCAGAGACCTGCGGCGCGTGTCGAGCAGGCCGAGGCTCCAGTCGCCGTGGCGCGCGTAGGCGCAGACGATCAGCTCGTCCGAGGCGAAGGCGTAGGTGGACATGGCGAAGAGCCACTGCGGCAGCCCGAACTCGGCCTCCGCCTCGTAGACCGCTTCCGCCTCGCCGTCTTCGCCCAGGCGGTAGATGTTCCACCAGTTGTTCCGGTCGGAGACGAAGTAGAGCCTCCCGGCCGGCGACCACTCCGGCTGGAAGATCGACTCCTCCACCCCGCCCGCCACGCGGCGCGACTCGCCCAGCGTGCCGTCCGAGTTCAACTCGCCCACCCAGAGCTCCGTGCCGTCCCAGGGCATGTTCGGGTGGTTCCAGGTGAGCCACGCGAGCCGCGTCCCGTCCGGGCTCAGGCGCGGCGTCGAATAGAAGTCGTTCCCAGACACGATGACGTGCCCGCCGTCCTCGCCCGCCGCGCCCTCCGCGCCGAGCGAGACGATGGTGTTGACGGCCTCGCGGGTCTCGTCCGTGTGGTCTTCGCGCACGGCGTAGAGGCGGCCTCGCACGCTGTCCACGACCAGGTCGCTATAGCGGAACTTGCCCTCGGGCGTGAGCGGGTGCGGCGCGGTCTCCGTCCGCTGGCGGTAGACGCGCTGGTCGGCGAAGTTGGTGAAGTAGACCGCGCCGTCGCGGACGGCGAAGTCGCCCCCGCCGTACTCGTGCACGCGCGTGCGCGCGTTGAAGCCCGGCGGCGTCACGTCGGTCACGCCGCCGTCCGGCGTCCG
The DNA here is from genome assembly GCA_045807865.1 of Pyrinomonadaceae bacterium. Lineage (GTDB taxonomy): Bacteria > Acidobacteriota > Blastocatellia > Pyrinomonadales > Pyrinomonadaceae > QHXN01. The sequence continues at coordinate 11,470 of JBJMGP010000165.1, read as the reverse complement.
GCGCACGATACAGTTGCGCCCGCCCTCCGACGGCCGCAGCTCGACCCAGTAGGTGTCCGCACCGTCGAGCGCGACCTGCCCAAGCCCGACCGTCGCCGACACGATGAGGTCGGACGTGATCGGCGACTTCCACGAACCGTAAGGTGCGACATGGGGCTCAGTCATTCAGTTTCCTCCGGACTCATAGGTTAACCCCGCGGCGCTCGGGCGGCGGGACGGTGGCGCTGAAGTCTCGGGCGAAGCGCTCCGAGTAGTCGTCGAGCAGCCCGCGCACGCGCGCGAGGTCTGGGGAGCGGACGACGAGGCCGACGTGGTGCGGCTTGTCCACGCGGAAGACGATCTCGGGGTCGGCGTAGTCGGACGTGTCGGGGCGCTCCTGCCGCGCGAGCGAGAGGGCGATGCCGCCGTACTCGCGCCGCGGCTCAAGACGGCCGACGCGCTCGCCTCGCGCATGCGCCACCTCGACGCGCGCCCACTCGCGCCAAAGGTTGTGGCCGGTCGCGGCCTCAAGGGTCTCGGCGATGTACGCGCCGCCGACGCGCGCGGCCACTTCGAGGAAGTAGAATTCGCCGTCCGCCGCGCCCCTGATGAACTCGGCGTGCGCCGCCCCGCGTTTGAGTCCGAGCGCGCGGAGCAGTTCCGCGTTGAGCCGCGTCAGCTCTTGAAACTCCTGCGAGTCGTAGTCGAGCGTGTGGGTCGTGAAGACGCCGCCGCCCTGCGCTACTTCGAGCGGCGGGCGGCCGTAGCGGCTCGCGCCCGAGAAGATGACTTCACCCTCTTCCACGACCGAATCGACGTGGAAGACCTCGCCGGCCACGAACTTCTCCAGCAGGTAGTAAGAGGACTTGTCCTGCAAAGCCTCGCGCGCGTCGAGCGCTTCGATGGCGCGCCAGACCTGCTCGGACTCTTCCAGACGGCGGATGCCGGAGGACGAAACGTCCGAGCGCGGCTTGACGACCCACGGCGGCGGCACGCGCTCCATGTACTCGCCGACCTCCTGGTAGTTGAAGAGCGGCACGAAGTCCGGGACGCGCAGTGAGGCTTCGCGCGCGCGCTGTCGCATGGCGAGCTTGTCGCGGAACAGGCGCGCACGCGAGCTGTCGAAGCCCGGCAGGCGCAGGTGCTCGCGCGCGAGCGCCGTCGTGACCACGTCGAACTCTTCGAGCGCGACGAGTGCGTCTATCTTCTGCTCGCGCGCGAGGTGCGCGGCCGCATGGACGAAGAGCTCGGCGCCCGCGTCGTCGGGCAGGTGATGGACGGCGTCGAGCGAGTCGTGCGGCCAGGGCTCGCGCCGCGTGCGCCCGCGCGTCAGCAGCTCGACGCGCGCCCCCTGCCGCTTGCACTCGCGCAGGAAGTCCGCGCCCTTGAAGTAGCTCGCCACGCAGACGACCTTCACCGCCCTCTGGGACGCTTCAGCCACCCGGGACTCCTTCGTTGTAGGTTGAGACTTTCACCGAAGAGTATAACAAAAGAAGCGGCGCGTCTCAGCCTTCAAGCCGAGCGCGCCGCTTTATCTTTCTAACGGCTACTGACTACCGTCTACTCCTCATCAGTAGATGTTGAAGTTGTACTCCAGCACCACGTACTGCGAGACGGCGCGGCCGTCCTTCTCAGCCGGGGTGAACTTGATCTGGCGCGCGGCGGCGATGGCCTTCTCGGTCAGGCCGTCGGGCAGACCCTTGACGACGCTGATGCTCTGGATGCCGCCCGAGGCGTGGAGGATCGCGCGGAGCCGCACGACGCCCGTCACGTTGTTCTTGCGCGCCTCTTCGGTGAAGCCCGGCTCGGGCTTGAAGGTGATGAGCGCCTTGCGCGTCACCTCGTTCTGGCGGAACGGGCGCGAGTAGTCAACGCCGCCACCGCCGCCACCGCCTCCGGGGCCGCCGCCGCCGTAGTTCGTGTCGCCGCCGCCCGTGTTAGAGCCACGGCCCGGCCCGAGGCCCGTGCCGTCGCCCGTGCCCATGCCGCCGCCCGAGCCGTCGCCCATGCCGCCGCCCCGGCCGGGGCCGGAGGAGGGCACGGTCGCCGTCGAGTTGGGCAGGCCGTAAGGAATGTCGCGCGGGTCAGCCTTCACGAGCATCGGATCGACCTGCATCGTCGGCAGCACCGCCAGGTGTGGGTTCGGCGGAGGAGGCTTCGGCGCGGCCGTCACGATTGGCGGGTTCATGTCGGCCGACGGGAGCTTGCCGGCCGAGGCCGGTGTCTGCTCCTGGCGTCCGCCGCCGCCGCCGCCCGCGGGCTTCTCGTACTTCGGCTTCGAGCCGCCGCCCTTCCCCTCGTTCGTGCCCGCGGTGCCCTTGTCCGGCGTCGGCTGCTCCTTCGGAATCTCGTTCTCGACGTAGCCGACCAGCTCAAGGTTCTCGTACGGGTTGGCGCTCGCCACCTCGACGCACTGCCTCCCGAGCACGCGCATGAAGTTGCAACGGAAGACGACGCCCGCCCACGCGCCGGCTATGATGAGCGCGACGATGAACGGGGCGACGAGGGCCGGGACAGTGTTGTCCTGTTTGACGAACTTCTGGGCCGCCCCGCCGTACGCGACGAGCATCCTCTTGGAGAAGCCCGCGGGGTCGCGCTTGAACTCGGGCCAGGTCAGCTCCGCGTCGTGCCCGACAGACTTCAGCTCTTTGACGAGGCGGCGCGTCAGCCCCTCGTCTTCGAGCATCGTCAGGTGGTACAGCTCGCGGCCGTTCGGGGTCGGCGGGATGCCGCCGGCTACGGTCGCCTCGTCAACGCCGTCGCCGTCCGCTTCCGCGGAGGAGGCCGAGTAGGCGGGGGCCGGGGCCTCTGTGACGACCGACTCGTCCGACGCCTGGGGGGCCGCGGGTCGCTCGCCGGGGGCGCCCAGGGGTGTACCATCCACCGGGCAGAAACCGAACTTATCGGCGAACTCCTCTTGGCACGTAGGACACTGTTTCATTTTCTAAGGAACCTCCCGTCGAACCACGCGGGGAAAGGGTAGCCCGTGCTGTACCCAAGTTACAAACTTTTTCCGAACCATTCAAGCCCCGGAGCGGAGCCTTGCGTGCCGGCGGGTCGTCCGCAAGGTGCTCTCTGAACAGCTTTTGATGCCCCGCCCGCAGGAATCGCTGCCACGTCGGCCGCCGCCGCCCGGAAAAAAGACAGCCCGCCGAGCGTCCGCCGAGGCATTTGACGCCTCCGGCGCCTGCATCTAAGATTTCCGAGACCTACTCCCCGTTGCCGTGTACCTTCCGGGTTCGAGTTCGCCCGGCGGCCGTCTTCGAGGCCACGAAAAGCACGATGAAAAGCATAAAGAGTTCGAAAAGCGGCCGGCGCCAACTGCCGCTGCGCGCCCTGACCGCACTCGTCCTGCTCTGCGCCGGGTGGGTCGTCGCCCCGGCACAGTCCACCCCCGAGCCGCGCCGCGAACAGCTTCTGAACGGACTGAGGATTCTGCTCTGGAGCCGCCCGGCCGACCAGAACGTGCTCATCAAGCTGCGCGTGCACAGCGGCGCCTCCTTCGACCTCGCCGGCAAAGAGGGCTTGATGGCGACCCTGGTGGACATGATGTTCGACCAGCAGACGCGCGACTACGTGACCGAGGAGCTGGGCGGGCGCCTCGACGTTATACTCGGCTACGACACCATCGACATCACACTGGCCGGGCGCGCCACAGACTTCAACCGCCTGCTCGAACTCGCGCGCAACGCCGTCACCAACCCACAGCTCACGCCCGAGAACTTCGAGCGCGTCCGCGCGGCGCGCCTCAAGTCCCTGCGCGAGACTCCGACGGCCGCGGCCGAGGCCGCCGACCGCGCCGCCGCCGCGCGACTCTTCGGCACCTACCCTTATGGCCGCGTCACCTCGGGTACGCCCGACTCGCTCTCGCGCGGCGAGCGCTCAGACCTGCTGCTCCTGCGCGAACGTTTTCTCAACCCGGACAACACGACCCTCGTCATCGTCGGCGGCTTTGAGCCGAAGAGCGTGATGCGCTCGATGCGCGAGTCGTTCGGCGGCTGGCGTAAGAGCGACCGCCCCATCCCGGCGACCTTCAAACTTCCCGACCCGCCCGACGAGCGCACGCTGGTCATCAACCGGATGGATCCGGCGGCCGTCGAGCTGCGACTCGCGCTGCGCGGCTTCGCGCGCACGGACATCGACTCGCCCGCCGCGCAGGTCATCGCGCAGGTCGTGCGTGAGCGCTGGCTCGCCGCCATGCCCGAGTTGAAGGAGCGCTCCGCTTACGTCCGCCACGACTCTTACAGAGAGAACGGCATCTTTCGCCTGGGCGCGACGCTCACGACGCCGGCCGAAGCGGCGAAGGCGCTCGAAGCCGCACGCAAGGTTCTCGGCGACCTCTCGACCAACGCGCCGACTGCGGCCGAACTCGACACGGCGAAGCAGAAGGCCGCGCCCGCCTTCGGCGCCAACGTCTCAAACGATGAGGCCGTCGCGAACGCCTGGCTCGACGAGCACACTTACAAGAACTCGGCCGTGACCGCGCAGGCTCTCGCACGTGCGGCGCAGGCGCTCTCGACCGGCGAGGCGCAACGCGTCGCCGCGCGCCTCTTCCTGCACACGCCTGTTGCCACGGTCGCGCTCGGCGACGCCGCACAGCTGAGGACTGAGCTGGCGCGCGTCGGCGCCGTCGAGGTCTTCGGCGAGGCCGCCGCGAAGCCAGCGCAGACGCAGCCCACGCCCAAGCCGCAACAGCCCACGCTTCAGTTGAAGCGGCCTTGAAAGTGGGGATACCAATCGCCCTCAACTCGCAAAGAAACCGCAAGTTAACTGCAACCAAAGGCCGCACGCCTTCACTTAACCTTGTCGAGTAATGCCCCTGAAACAGTGAATCTGAAGGCCGAGCACGCGCGGCGTGTGCGGGCGATGTTTGCCGGGATTGCCGGCCGCTACGACCTTCTGAATCACCTGCTTTCGGGGAACGTTGACAAACGTTGGCGGCGCGAGGTCGCGCGCAGTTTACGTTCTTCGCTCAACGGCGAAGCGCGTGTCCTCGATGTCGCCTGCGGGACAGGCGATCTCTCGTTCGTGCTCGCAGAGGCGGGCGCGGGGAGTGTGGTCGGGTTGGACTTCTGCCGCCCGATGCTTGAGGTCGCGTGGCGCAAGGCCGCCGAAGACTCCCGCACGGTTCCCTTCGTCGAGGGCGACGCGCTGGGCCTCCCGTTCGCTGACGGGACGTTCGACGCCGTTACTATCGCCTTCGGCCTGCGGAATCTTGCGGGCGTGCGCGAGGGCTTGCGCGAGTTGCGGAGGGTCTTGAAGACGGGGGGCCGCCTGGCCGTTCTCGAATTTTCGAGCCCCGTCGTCCCGGGCTTCCGCGCGCTGTTCCGCTTCTACTTCAAGCGCGTGCTGCCCCGCATCGGCGGTTGGGTGAGCGGCTCGCGCGGGGCATATGAGTATCTGCCCGACTCTGTGTCGCGCTTCCCCGACCAGAAGCGTCTGGCCGAGATGATGCGCGAGGAGGGCTTTGAAGGGGTCGGTTATAAGAATCTGACGGGCGGGATCGCCGCGCTCCACACGGGCGCCCGCGCCGGCTGAAAGTTTAAGGGCTTGGCCGCACCTCGCTTTCGCGGCCGCTGAACTAGCCCGGCGAATTCTGCCTCTTTGGTGGTTGTCGGGGCCGCCGTCGAGGATCTGAATTCGTCGGGCTAGGTTTATCTGGAGTAGACAGCAGGAAGAGAAAGCGGCGCGCTCGGTCTGAAGGCTGAGACGCGCCGTTTCTCTTTTTTCTACTGACTACCGACTACTGTCTACGGTCTACTGTTCTTCATGCTATTATCGCTCCGCAATCCGATTTCCCTTCAAAGTTGCTTTCGATGAAGCGCAAGCTGCTCGACATCGCGCGCCGTCTGCTCATCCTGCTGCTCGTGGTGTGGACGGTCGTGAGCCTGGTGACGATCCTGATCGAGCTCGTCCCGGGCGATCCCGCGACCGCCATCCTCGGCGACCAGGCGACGCCCGAGGCGCTCGCGCAGTTCCGGCAGAAGCACGGGCTCGACCGCCCGGCCTTCTTCTTCTCCTACACGGCGGACGAGGAGGGCGGCCCGCGCCGCTTCAAGTGGAACGGCGCCGACAACCGCTACGTCGATTACTGGCGTGGGATTCTGCACGGCGACATGGGCAACTCGTTCCGCACCGACCGCCCCGTGCGCGAGCTGATCCTCTCGCGTTACGGCGCGACGATCCAACTCGCCGTCGCCGCCCTGCTCGTCGCCGTCGCCATCGCGGTGCCCTTGGGCGTGGTGGCCGGGACGAACCGCGGGAACTTACTCGACAACGCGCTCTCGGTCGTCGCGCTCGTCGGCATCAGCCTGCCGAGCTTCGTCGTCGGGCCGCTGCTCATCTACGTCTTCGCCGTGTGGCTCGGCTGGCTCGACCCCTCGGGTCGCTTTGGCTGGTCGAGCATCATCCTGCCGGCCATCACGCTCGGCGCGGCGCTCTCGGCGCTCCTCACACGCATGGTGCGCTCTTCGGTGATTGAAGAGATGGGCGAGGACTACGTCCGCACGGCGCGCGCGAAGGGCCTGGGCGAACGCACGGTCGTCTACAAGCACGTCCTCAAGAACGGGCTCATTCCCGTCGTCACGGTGTTGGGCCTACAGCTCGGCGTCCTCTTGGCCGGCGCCATCATCACCGAGAAGATTTTTAACTGGCCCGGCATCGGCCTGCTCCTGGTTGAAGAGGGCATCAACAAGCGCGACTACCGTCTGGTGCAGGGCTGCGTCCTCGTCATCAGCGTCACGTACATTCTGGCCAACACGCTGACCGACCTCCTCTACCGTCGTCTCGACCCGCGAATCAGAGTCTCATGAACCGACTGGCCTACTTCGGACTCGTCTTCATCGTGCTGCTGGTGTTGGTGGCGCTGTTCGCGCCGTGGATCGCGACGCACGACGTGGGCGCGGTCGATCTGCTGGCGCGGTACAAGGGGCCTTCCGCCGAACACTGGCTGGGGACGGACGCGACCGGGCGCGACGTGTTCTCAAGGGTGGTGTTCGGGGCGCGCATCTCTTTGCAGGTGGGGCTGGTGGTGGTAACGGTGTCGGCCGCGGTGGGGACGCTCATCGGCGCGCTGGCGGGCTACTACGGCGGCTGGATCGACCGCATCGTGTCGGGCTACCTCCTCAACGTCTTCCTCGCCTTCCCCGGGCTGCTGCTCGCCATCGCGATGGTGGCGTTCCTCGGCGCGGGGCTCAACAAGCTCATCCTCGCGCTGTGCGTCATCGGCTGGGTCGGGTACGCGCGCGTGATGCGCGGGCAGGTCTTGAAGGTGCGCGAGTACGACTTCGTGCAGGCCGCGCGAGCCCTGGGCGCGCGCGACTGGCGCATCCTGCTCTTCCACGTGCTGCCGAACGCGGTGCAGCCGCTCATCGTGCAGGCGAGCCTCGGCATGGCCGGCGCCGTGCTCTCTGAGGCTTCGCTCTCGTTCCTCGGTCTGGGCGTGCCGCCGCCGGCGCCTTCGTGGGGCGTGATGCTCGAAGAGGCGCGCGACCTCGCCACCCTCAGCCGCGCGCCGCACGCGATGCTCGCGCCGGGCTTGGCCATCGCGCTCACCGTCCTCGCCTTCAACTTCCTCGGCGACGGCCTGCGCGAGTACCTCGACCCGCGCCAGCGCAAGCGCTGACCGCCGCCGCGGGCTTTAAAATAGTCTTTACGACCGCGCATCGCTCAACTACAATCCGCCTGTCGAACCAGCCGTCTGACGTTCAAGTCAGGAGTTTCGACCGACCGCGGAGACCTTACGCCATGTCCCCTGCGCGCGAATCCCGACCTCGCTCCGAAATCGAAATCACGCCGGCCCACCGCGTCTCGATAGTCCCGCGCGTGTTCGTCAAAGCGTGCGCCGTCGCACTCGGAGCCATCACGTTAACCTTCGCCGGTGCCCCTGCGCCCGCAGCCCAAACCTCTTTCACGCAAGTCCCAACCAAGCGGACGCCTTTACCATCGGAGCAGATTCCGCCGCGGCAGACCCCCGAACAACCTCCCAAGGAGACGCCCTCCTGCCGGAACGTAAACGTCAGCGTCGGGTGCCCGAGTCCTGTCTATGACGGGCAGACTGTGAAGTTCTCGGTAAAGAAGACCAATATTCCGGAAAATGTCTCCCGAACATACGCGTGGTCTTTCTCCGCCGGCAAACCCATCGGTAGCATGAACACCCCTAACCCGGAAGTGGATACGACCGGGCTGAGTGGAAAGAGAATAAGGGCCACCTTAGTCCTAGGCGTCTACGGACTGAAGTGCCCGGCCTCCTGTGTGATGGTCGTACAGCCACAGCCCGTTACCGAGTCCCCGACGCCGACGCCGACGCTCACGCCGACACAGACACCCACGCCGACACAGACACCCACGCCGATACCGCGCCCAACGCCAACTCTTACGCCTACCCCGTCTCCTTCGGTGACGCCGACGGTTTCGCCATCGCCGTCCCCCATCCCCGTCGTGGTCGCGGGTGTCACGCCGGAGACGACCTCGCCGACGCCGACACCCGCCCCCTCCGCCACGCCCAATGCACCGGAGACGCGCTTCGGCGGGCGCTGGCTCATCCCGCTTGCCATCATCGCCGCTTTGGGCGCGGGCGCGTTTATCGCGGCGAAGCTCTTCTCGTCCCAACTGGGAGACTTCCTCAAAAGCACTTTCAGCGGCTCGACGGCGGGCCAGTTCAAGCGTGAAGGGGCGGCGGCGGTCGTCTACGGCGGGCTGAAGCAGAAGGCGGACGTGGTGCATTGCACGGTGTACGCACCGCCGCGGGTCGCGCCGGGCGATATGTTCATCGTGCAGGTCTTCGCGCACCTCGCGAAGCAGGCGAAGCGGCTGGCCGAGCAGGCCGCCAGGGCAGACGCGACCGCGCGCGACCACGGCTCAAAGCCTTTGCAGGGGGAGGTCGAGCGCGGGACTCTGTTGACCTTTACGCTGGAGGCGCCGGGCCTCAAGGTCGATGAGGTTCATCGACAAGGGGAGACGCTCGTCTGGCGCGGCGAGCCCGAGTCCGTCCAGTTCGCCGTGGACGTGCCTGAGGAGCACGCGGCGGCGAAGCCGACGCGCTGCACGGTGAGAATCTACAGCGGCGAGGCGAGGGCGCCGGTCGGCCACATCATGTTCATGCTCGATGTCGCCGCGACCTCGGCGCCCGCTGCGTCGGCTAACCTCCCTTCCCCGCCGCCGCAGACGTTGAAGAGATACACGCACGCCTTCATCTCTTACTGCTCGAAAGATCGAGACAAGGTGCTGCCGATCTACCTGGGGAAGCGTACGGAGTGGCGGAAGGCAGGCATCACCGACTTCTTCGACCGGAAGGACATCGCGGCGGGCGCTGCGTGGCGCGCAGAGATTCAGAAGAACCTCGACAAGTGCGACCTCTTCGTCCTCTTCTGGTCTACGTCGGCCATGTGCTCGGAGGAGGTCGGCAAAGAGATCGCGTACGCGCTCGCGCGCAAAGGTAGCGACGAGTGGAACCCGCCCGCCTTCGACCCGCTCTCCATCGAACTGCCCGTCCCGCGCCCGCTCCCCGCCGGCCTGGAGTCGCTCAACTTTGACGACCCGCTGCTCTACTTCATCAAGGCCGAGGAGGCGTCCGGGGAAGAGGGCGACGCGACCTCGCCGCGACCCGGCGGCGGCACGACCTGAGCCGAACGCGCGCTTCCTCCCGCGCCGGCCCGCGCGCTATCATCGACCTCTCATGCGCGTCTGCTACACCCCGCGTTACTACGCGGACATCGGCGAGGGGCACGTCTTCCCCATCCGCAAGTTCGAGCTGGTGCGCGACCGCCTCATCGCCGAAGGGACGCTCACGCCCGCCGAGATTTACGAGCCGCGCGAGGCTCCGCTCGCGGACGTGCTGCTGGTGCACACGGACGATTACGTGACGCGCCTGCGCGCGGGCTCTCTGACGCAGAGGGAGGTCAGGCGTTTGGGGCTGCCCTGGTCGAAGGCGCTCGTGCGGCGCTCGTTCCTGGCGACGGCGGGGACGTGCGCGGCGGCGCGGTTCGCCCTCGACGAAGGAATCGGGGCCAACCTCGCGGGCGGCACGCACCACGCCTTCCCCGACCACGGCGAGGGCTTCTGCGTGCTGAACGACGTGGCCGTCGCCGTGCGCGTGTTGCAGCGGGACGGGCTGGCGCGACGTTTCGCCGTCGTCGACCTCGACGTTCATCAGGGGAATGGGACGGCGCACATCTTCGCGGAAGACCCGACGGTCTACACCTTCTCGATGCACGGCGCGAAGAACTACCCTCTCTTCAAGCTCCGCTCCACGCTCGACGTGGAGTTGGCGGACGGCACCGGGGACGAAGAGTATCTCGACACGCTCACACGGCATCTACCCCGCGTCTTCGGGCAAGGCCCCGACCTCGTCTTCTATCTCGGCGGCGCAGACCCTTTCGCCGGCGACAAGCTCGGCCGCCTCTCGCTCACCTTCGCTGGCTTGCGCGCGCGCGACGAGACGGTCTTGCGCGAGTGCCGCCGCCGGGGCGTGCCCGTCGCCACCGTCATGTCGGGCGGCTATGCCGCCGACATCGACGACACCGTCGAGATACACTGCAACACCATCCGCGCGGCTAAAGAGATTTTCAATCCGGTACTGAACAACTTATAATCCGCTCCCGCATGTGGAGAGTAACCTGGAACATCTTTAAGAAGGGCGCGCTCGTGGTGCTGGCGCTCGTCACGCTGTTCATCGTCTACGAGGTCTTCACCTTCCCGCGCGTGTCCGACCTCCAGACGAAGAATCCGGAGACGACCAGCATGATCGAGACGCGACTGAAGGAGGCGCGCGACGACGGGCGCGAACCGCGGCGCGTGCAGCAGTGGGTGGCGCTCTCGCGCATCTCGCCGAACCTCTGGCGCGCGGTGCTCGCGGGCGAGGACACGAACTTCGTCGCGCACCACGGCTTCGACTACGAGGCCATCCAGAAGGCGTGGGAGTCGGGGCAGAAGGAGGCCGAGAAGGAGGCCAAGCAGGAGGGCGACGACGACCCCTCGGACTGGATTCCGGACCTGAGCAAGTTCAGGCGCGGCGGCTCGACCATCTCGCAGCAGTTGGCGAAGAACCTCTACCTCTCCTCGGAGCGCACGGCCGCGCGCAAGGTGAAGGAGGCGGCCATCACCTACTTCCTCGAACGCTCGCTGACGAAGTGCCGGATCCTCGAAATCTACCTCAACGTCATCGAGTGGGGCGACGGCATCTACGGGGCGGAGGCCGCGGCGCAGACCTACTTTCACAAGCCCGCCGCCAATCTCACGCCGCAGGAGGCGGCCTACCTCGCCGCGATGATTCCCTCCCCGCTCAACATCTTCAACCCGCAGAAGAACGCCCGCCGCGTCCAGCGCCGCCAGCGCGTGCTGCTGCGCGGGATGAACTCGGTGAGGGTGCCCCAATGTTAACGGCCAGTAGATAAGAGGCGGGGATGGGCAGTAACAGTTGAAGGCAGCCGAGCGTTAACGCTCGGCTGCCTTCAACTGTTACTGCCCATCCCCGCCTCTTATCTACTGGCCG
>JBJMGP010000164.1:0-2548 GCA_045807865.1 Pyrinomonadaceae bacterium | reverse complement strand
TAGCCGCGGCGCCACTCGAACTTGTCCACGGCCTTCATCAGGCCGATGTTGCCCTCCTGAATCAGGTCGAGGAACTGCAACCCGCGGTTCGTGTACTTCTTGGCAATCGAGACGACGAGGCGCAGGTTCGCCTCGATCAGCTCGCGCTTGGCCTGCGCGGTCTCGGTCTCGCCGGTGACGATTGCCTGGAGCGAGCGCTTGATCTCGACGGGCGCGATCTGGTGCTCTTCCTCGATCTGTTGCAGGCGCTTGCGCGCGTTGGCGACGTGGCGCTTGAAGTCCTTCTCCTCGTCGGGGCGCAGCCGCTTGCGGTTCAACTTCTCTGTGTAGCTGGCGGCCTCGTTCTCGGCGATGCGAATCTCTTTGTGGACTTTGCGGATGGAGTTGATGAGGCGCTGGCGCGCGTGCTCGGTCAGGTTGAGCTGCTTCATCTCCTGCGCGATCTCTAAGCGCATGCGCGCGACCTTGCGCCTGAGGCGCAGGAGCTTCTTCGACTTCTTGCCCTTAAAAAGCTTCTGCTCGGCGCGCAGCTTCTCCCACTCCTTCAGGCCCGCCTTGAAGATGCGCCGGATGTTCTCGACGCCTTCCAGCGTCCAGCGCAGGTACTCGTCGGCCTTGTCCTCCTGCCCCGTCAGCTCGGCCTGCTCCGAGAAGGTGACGTAGTCCCTGATGCTCAGGCGCCCGGCTTCAAGTTCTTCCCCGACCTTGCACAGCTCCTTCACCGCGATGGGCGAGCGCGAGATGGCCTTCTGCGTCTTGATCTGCCCGCGCTCGATCCGCTTGGCGATGGAGACCTCGCCCTCGCGCGTCAGGAGCGGCACGATGCCCATCTCGCGCAGGTAGAGGCGGACGGGATCGTTCGTCTTCTCAAGGACGCCGGCCGAGAGGTCTAACTCGATGTCCTCGTCCAACTCGCCGTCCAGATCCTCGGGCGCGACCGCCGAGACGGCCGAGACTTCGATCACCCGCTCGTCGGAGTCGGTGACCATGATGTTCGAGCCTTCGAGCTTCTGGAGCACGTCCTCGATGTCGTCGGGCGAGACGATGTTGTCGGGCAGCTCGCGGTTGAGGTCGTCGAACGTGAGGAACTTCTTGTCGCCGCCGAGTTCGAGCAGGCGCTGCATCACGTCTTCCTGGTCTTTCTCTTCCATGCTCATCTTTCGATATCCACCTCGGGGTCGCTCGCAAAGGGGTCACGTTCTCGGCCGGCTGTTCGGCTGGTCGGTCGGTTCAGGTCGTGGAGGGTGATGTGGGGCCGCCGGCCCGAGGCCGCAGGGCAGAGAGCTGCTTCTCAAGCTCGAACTTTTTCATCAGGAGTGAGCCGTGCCGCGCCTCGTCGCCCGCGCGGCCCGCGGCGGCGATCTCCGCGGCCAGTTCCCTGATGCGCCGCTCGTAGCTCATCAGCCGCAGCGTCGTCAGGCACCCTTCGGCCTCCGAGAGGAAGACGTCCACGGCCTCGCCCTCGGCGCGCTCCGGCTCGTGCATCCACAACTCGGGCAGGAAAGCCTGCGCGGGGTCGCCGCCCATCAACTCGTTCAAAGAGTCGAACCCGACCTCGACGCCCCCGGCGTCGGCGCCCCGCAGCGCCTCGAAGATGGCGGCGGTCGCCAGGCCCTCGTAATCGCTCTCGTGCACCTGCGGGAGGACGTAGCCCCGCAAGTCCGCGTCGTGCAGGAGCAGTTCGAGCAGACGCTTCTCGGCGACGGTCGGCGCGCCGACCGAGGCGCGCACGACCTTCTTCCTGACCTCCTCGGCGTTGGCCGCCAGGGGGTCGCGCGCGCTGACGGTCTTCCAGAGGTCTTGTCTTAAGCTCAGGTCTTCGACGCGGAGCGAGTCCATCATGATGTCGAAGTACTCGCGCTTCTGAATCGTGTTGCGGACGGCGCGGACGAAGGGCAGCACCTCGGCGACGGCGTCTGACTTCTCGGGCGGGTTATGAAGGTTGCGGTCGTGCATGGCCTGTTCGAGCACGAACTGCATGTGCGGGGCGGCCTCCCCGCGGCGCTGGTTGTACTCGTCGGCGCCGTGCGCGCGGACGAACTCGTCCGGGTCGGCGCCTTCGGGGAGGACGAGCACCTTGACTTCAAAGTCTTCCGGCAGAAGAACCTCGATGGCGCGTTTCGCCGCGTTGATTCCGGCGCGGTCACCATCATAATTGACGACCACTTTGCGCGCAAACCGGTTTAGAAGCTTCGCCTGCTCGTTCGTCAGAGCGGTTCCCAGACTCGCCACGACGTTGCGCACGCCGTGCTGGAAGGGGACGATTAAGTCCAGGTAACCCTCGACGAGGATTGCGAATTTCTTCCTCCGAATCTCCTCGCGCGTGACGGAAAGTCCGAAGAGGTGACGCCCCTTCGTATAGGCCGCCGTCTCCGGCGAGTTGAGGTACTTCGGCTCGTCGCCCGGCCGCATCGCGCGCGCGCCGAAGGCGACGGGACGCCCCTGCGCGTCCGTCACGGGGAAGATCAGGCGGCCGCGGAAGCGGTCGTAGTAACCGCCCTGCTCCTTCTTCACCACCAGCCCGCTGCGCTCGATCTGCCCGATGCCG